>CP133958.1:1462603-2193904 GCA_036251205.1 Orbaceae bacterium BiB
ATCCTATAAAAACATGTTAAAAATGGATACTACCAATACGAATTTTTAAACCATTTGGCAATTTATAAGCATAATAAAGAAATATTGCTCCGAATATAATCATTGGTAAACAGAGAATTTGCCCCATGCTAATAAAATTAAAAAATAAACCAAGTTGCTCGTCAGGTTGTCTAAAAAACTCAATGATAAAACGGAATATACCATATAGTAGTAAGAATAGCCCAGATACACTACCAACAGGTCTAGGCTTTCGAATAAACAAATTTAATATAATAAATAAGATAATCCCTTCAAACAACATTTCATAAAGTTGAGAAGGATGACGAGGTAATAGATTACCACACTCAGTAAATAAATTTAGCCACTCAGGATGTGAATTAACGAAAGCTTGATCGGCAGCGCCTGAAGTTGGGAATAACATACCAATTGATGAATCAGTTACTCTTCCCCACAGTTCACCATTGATAAAATTACCTAAACGTCCAAACATTAAACCAATCGGTATGAGTGGCGCTACAAAATCAGATACTTGAAAAAATGTTTTGTGGTTTTTTAGGGAGAAAATAGCAATAACAATTAATGCCCCAATTAATCCGCCATGAAAAGACATTCCGCCTTCCCATACTCTGAACAAAACCATTGGATCACTAATAAAGGTTTTAAGATTATAGAAAAAAGTATAACCTAAACGTCCACCAATAAATAAGCCTAAAAATCCCCAAAAAAGTAAATTTTCGACTTGAGCTTTAGTCCAACCACTGTTTGGTTTTTTAATCCTTCGATTAGCTAAAAATAGAGCTCCTAACACCCCAAATAGATACATGGCACCATACCAATGTAATGATATTGGCCCTAACGAAAATAAAATTGGATCGATATTAGGAAAAATCAGATATTGTTTCATTTTTTTACACGCTGCTTGTTTTTACGCTTATGAGCAAAAAAGCTAAACCGCTTTTTAGCCCCTTGCTTATTAGCGGATATCGTTGTTTCACCATATGGTGAAGGTGACAATTCCTTCTCATTCTGTAAAGAAAATACGATAGAAGAAAACTCTTTCATAGCCTTACGATAAACATCTCGTTTAAAAGTAATGACTTGCCGAACAGGGTACCAATAACTAACCCACTTCCAGTCATCAAACTCAGGAGATGACGTCAAAGATAGATTAATAAAAGACACATCAGATATCAATTCTAATAAAAACCACTTCTGCTTTTGTCCAATACAGACAGGTTCATTCTCCCAACGCACCATTCGCTTTGGAAGCTTATAACGTAACCAACCATTCGTTACAGAAAGAATTTTGACATCTTTAGGTAATAATCCGACTTCTTCATTTAACTCTCTAAACATTGCTTGTTCAGGAGTTTCATTATTATTAATTCCGCCCTGAGGAAACTGCCATGAATTTTGACCGAAACGACGTGCCCACAGAAGTTGCCCGTGTCGGTTGCAAATAATAATTCCCACATTTGGACGGTAGCCATCATTATCGATCACTGACTACCTCAAAAAAACTTTCACTTATTACAGATTGTTACATATAACGTAATGAAGGTAAACAAATTGATAAAGAAAAATTGACTTAATGACTAATAATCCAATTTAAATAATATAAAATAAAAATTTCTCTAAAAAAAGCTAATAGTTTTAGTCAACTAATCGTAAGTACTTTTGAATGATTGGAAATAATGAAAATTAAATAGGGAGGGTTAGCGAAATTTCTTGAATTTTTGGCAAGAAAAAAACCCGAACGTAGTCGGGTTTCTGTTTTATTTAATAGTCTGGCGGTGACCTACTCTCACATGGGGGGACCCCACACTACCATCGGCTTCACGGCGTTTCACTTCTGAGTTCGGCATGGATCAGGTGGGTCCACCGCAACATCGCCGCCAGACATAACTCTGTCTCGCTTTCTAACAACTAGAACAAGCTTTTTCTCTCAACTCGCGATTTTAAATCCAAAACAACTCTAAGTTGTAAGGTTAAGACTCTCGGTTCATTAGTATCAGTTAGCTCAATGTATCGCTACACTTACACACCTGACCTATCTACGTCCTAGTCTCGAACGGACCTTACAAACATATAGTCTGGGAAAACTCATCTCAAGGCTAGTTTCGTGCTTAGATGCTTTCAGCACTTATCTATTCCGCACGTAGCTACCGGGCAATGCAATTGGCATCACAACCCGAACACCAGCGGTGCGTTCACTTCGGTCCTCTCGTACTAGAAGCAAACCCTCTCAATTTTCCTACGCCCATGGCAGATAGGGACCGAACTGTCTCACGACGTTCTAAACCCAGCTCGCGTACCACTTTAAACGGCGAACAGCCGTACCCTTGGGACCTACTTCAGCCCCAGGATGTGATGAGCCGACATCGAGGTGCCAAACACCGCCGTCGATATGAACTCTTGGGCGGTATCAGCCTGTTATCCCCGGAGTACCTTTTATCCGTTGAGCGATGGCCCTTCCATTCAGAACCACCGGATCACTATGACCTACTTTCGTACCTGCTCGAGCCGTCACTCTCGCAGTCAAGCTAGCTTATGCCATTGCACTAACCTCCTGATGTCCGACCAGGATTAGCTAACCTTCGTGCTCCTCCGTTACTCTTTGGGAGGAGACCGCCCCAGTCAAACTACCCACCAGACAGTGTCCGCAAGCCCGATTCAGGGCCCTACGTTAGAACATCAAACATTAAAGGGTGGTATTTCAAGGTCGACTCCATGCAAACTAGCGTCCACACTTCTTCGTCTCCCACCTATCCTACACATTAAGGCTCAATGTTCACTGTCAAGCTATAGTAAAGGTTCACGGGGTCTTTCCGTCTTGCCACGGGTACACCGCATCTTCACGGCAAATTCAATTTCACTGAGTCTCGGGTGGAGACAGCCTGGCCATCATTACGCCATTCGTGCAGGTCGGAACTTACCCGACAAGGAATTTCGCTACCTTAGGACCGTTATAGTTACGGCCGCCGTTTACTGGGGCTTCGATCAAGAGCTTCTCCTTACGGATAACCCCATCAATTAACCTTCCAGCACCGGGCAGGCGTCACACCGTATACGTCCACTTTCGTGTTTGCACAGTGCTGTGTTTTTATTAAACAGTTGCAGCCAGCTGGTATCTTCGACTGACTTCACCTACGTCCGCGTGGGATTTCAATTACCATCAGCGTGCCTTCTCCCGAAGTTACGGCACCATTTTGCCTAGTTCCTTCACCCGAGTTCTCTCAAGCGCCTGAGTATTCTCTACCTGACCACCTGTGTCGGTTTCGGGTACGATTGCATGTAACCTGAAGCTTAGAGGCTTTTCCTGGAAGCAGGGCATCAATTACTTCAGCACCTTAGTGCCTCGTCATCGCATCTCAGAGTTTTAGTGACCGGATTTGCCTAATCACACCCCTACTTGCTTAACCCGGGCTCCTTGCGGACCTATCCCGGTAAACCTAGCCTTCTCCGTCACCCCATCGCAGTCACATCCAGTACGGGAATATTAACCCGTTTCCCATTAGCTACGCATCTCTGCCTCGCCTTAGGGGTCGACTCACCCTGCCCCGATTAACGTTGGACAGGAACCCTTGGTCTTCCGGCGTGCGGGCTTTTCACCCGCATTATCGTTACTTATGTCAGCATTCGCACTTCTGATACCTCCAGCATCCCTCACAAGACACCTTCTACGGCTTACAGAACGCTCCCCTACCCAATATGTTATTTACACACTGCCGCAGCTTCGGTGCATAGTTTTAGCCCCGTTACATCTTCCGCGCAGGCCGACTCGACTAGTGAGCTATTACGCTTTCTTTAAATGATGGCTGCTTCTAAGCCAACATCCTAGCTGTCTAAGCCTTCCCACTTCGTTTCCCACTTAACTATGACTTTGGGACCTTAGCTGGCGGTCTGGGTTGTTTCCCTCTTCACGACGAACGTTAGCACCCGCCGTGTGTCTCCCATGCTCAACTTGTCAGTATTCGGAGTTTGCATCGGGTTGGTAAGCCGGGATGGCCCCCTAGCCGAAACAGTGCTCTACCCCCAACAGTTATACATGAGGCGCTACCTAAATAGCTTTCGGGGAGAACCAGCTATCTCCCGGTTTGATTGGCCTTTCACCCCCAGCCACAGGTCATCCGCTAATTTTTCAACATTAGTCGGTTCGGTCCTCCAGTTAGTGTTAACCAACCTTCAACCTGCCCATGGCTAGATCACCGGGTTTCGGGTCTATACCCTGCAACTTAACGCCCAGTTAAGACTCGGTTTCCCTTCGGCTCCCCTATTCGGTTAACCTTGCTACAGAATATAAGTCGCTGACCCATTATACAAAAGGTACGCAGTCACACCATAAAGATGCTCCCACTGATTGTACGTACACGGTTTCAGGTTCTATTTCACTCCCCTCGCCGGGGTTCTTTTCGCCTTTCCTTCACAGTACTAGTTCACTATCGGTCAATCAGGAGTATTTAGCCTTGGAGGATGGTCCCCCCATATTCAGACAGGATACCACGTGTCCCGCCCTACTCTTCAAGCTTCCACTTCATGCATATTCATGTACGGGACTATCACCCTCTATCGTGTACCTTTCCAGATACTTCCATTTACACATCAAGCTACCCGCTTTGGGCTCCTCCCATTTCGCTCGCCGCTACTTTGGGAATCTCGGTTGATTTCTTTTCCTCGGGGTACTGAGATGTTTCAGTTCTCCCGGTTCGCCTCATTAATCTATTTTATTCAACTAATGATAGTGCATTATTGCACTGGGTTTCCCCATTCGGACATCGACGGCTATAACGCTCTTTACCAGCTCACCGTCGCTTTTCGCAGATTAACACGTCCTTCTTCGCCTCTGATTGCCTAGGCATCCACCGTGTACGCTTAATTTCTTAACCTTACAACTTACAGTTGTCTTGGCTTTTTCAATTTCGCTTGTTTTTTTCTCTTTCTATTTCAACATCAACGTGAAATCATTCACATCAACGCCTCCATAAAACGAGAACTCGTTTCTTTTCAGCTTGTTCCATTTTGTTAAAGAGCTATATTAATCAATGCACTAATTAGTACACTTACCAATATATTGTCGAGATATCAGATTATGGTGGAGCTAAGCGGGATCGAACCGCTGGCCTCCTGCGTGCAAGGCAGGCGCTCTCCCAGCTGAGCTATAGCCCCATGTATCTTCACTTTATTATTTCAGCATTCGCCAAATCACCAACTCGCTTAATGTTTACTTACACTACGTTTCATTGCTGAATTAAGGCGAATTGGTGGGTCTGAGTGGACTTGAACCACCGACCTCACCCTTATCAGGGGTGCGCTCTAACCACCTGAGCTACAGACCCAATTAAGTGATATCTCTTTCAAACAAACAATCTATGTGAACACTGTCAGGAACTTCGTAAGGAGGTGATCCAACCGCAGGTTCCCCTACGGTTACCTTGTTACGACTTCACCCCAGTCATGAATCACACCGTGGTAAACGCCCTCCTTTCGGTTAAGCTATCTACTTCTGGTGCAACCCACTCCCATGGTGTGACGGGCGGTGTGTACAAGGCCCGGGAACGTATTCACCGTGACATTCTGATTCACGATTACTAGCGATTCCGACTTCATGGAGTCGAGTTGCAGACTCCAATCCGGACTTAGACGTACTTTAGGAGGTCCGCTCCAGATCGCTCCTTCGCTTCCCTTTGTATACGCCATTGTAGCACGTGTGTAGCCCTGGTCGTAAGGGCCATGATGACTTGACGTCGTCCCCACCTTCCTCCGCTTTATCAACGGCAGTCTCCTTTGAGTTCCCGGCCAAACCGCTGGCAACAAAGGATAAGGGTTGCGCTCGTTGCGGGACTTAACCCAACATTTCACAACACGAGCTGACGACAGCCATGCAGCACCTGTCTCATAGCTCCCGAAGGCACTCTCTCATCTCTGAAAGATTCTATGGATGTCAAGACCAGGTAAGGTTCTTCGCGTTGCATCGAATTAAACCACATGCTCCACCGCTTGTGCGGGCCCCCGTCAATTCATTTGAGTTTTAACCTTGCGGCCGTACTCCCCAGGCGGTCGATTTAACGCGTTAGCTCCGGAGCCCAAGGGACATGCCCCCAAACTCCAAATCGACATCGTTTACAGCGTGGACTACCAGGGTATCTAATCCTGTTTGCTCCCCACGCTTTCGCATCTCAGCGTCAGTATCTGTCCAGAAGGCCGCCTTCGCCACCGGTATTCCTCCACATCTCTACGCATTTCACCGCTACACGTGGAATTCTACCTTCCTCTACAATACTCTAGACGACCAGTTTTAAATGCAATTCCCAAGTTGAGCTCGGGGATTTCACACCTAACTTAATCATCCGCCTACATGCCCTTT
This sequence comes from Orbaceae bacterium BiB, assembly GCA_036251205.1. Classification (NCBI taxonomy): domain Bacteria; kingdom Pseudomonadati; phylum Pseudomonadota; class Gammaproteobacteria; order Orbales; family Orbaceae; genus Orbus; species Orbus mooreae. The sequence continues at coordinate 1,468,968 of CP133958.1, forward strand.
ACGCCCAGTCATTCCGATTAACGCTCGCACCCTCCGTATTACCGCGGCTGCTGGCACGGAGTTAGCCGGTGCTTCTTCTGTAATTAACGTCAATTACTTGGCCTATTAGACCAAGTACCTTCCTCATCACCGAAAGTACTTTACAACCCTAAGGCCTTCTTCATACACGCGGCATGGCTGCATCAGGGTTCCCCCCATTGTGCAATATTCCCCACTGCTGCCTCCCGTAGGAGTCTGGACCGTGTCTCAGTTCCAGTGTGGCTGGTCATCCTCTCAGACCAGCTAGAGATCGTCGCCTAGGTGAGCCATTACCCCACCTACTAGCTAATCCCATATGGGTTCATCAAATGGCATGTGGCCCGAAAGTCCCACACTTTGGTCTCGCGACATTATACGGTATTAGCAGTCGTTTCCAACTGTTGTCCCATTCCATTCGGCAGATCCCCATACATTACTCACCCGTCCGCCACTCGTCATCAGGTGCAAGCACCCATGTTACCGTTCGACTTGCATGTGTTAAGCCTGCCGCCAGCGTTCAATCTGAGCCATGATCAAACTCTTCAATTTAAAGTTTGATGCTCAATAACTGTTTCTGACATATTCAAATGAATCTTCAGTGTCACTTATTAAGACTTGATTTTTTTAAGTCCGTAGACTTTAATTTCTTTGTCCTAACAGTGCCCACACAGATTGTCTGTTCTTAATTTTTAAAGAGCTGACAGCGTTTCGTTTTGCTGTCTCAAGGGTTGCGTATACTACGCTTTCCTTTTTAATCTGTCAATAACTTTTTTCATCCTTTTTTTCAAATTCTGAAAATCGTTTCAACCGATTCACTAACTTTTCCAACTTAACCAACCGCCTTGCTTTAAGGCTTTGCGTTACGTCAGTGGATGCGCATTATAGACATCTTCTCGTTTAGATCAAGTCTATTTTGCATTTATTTTTCTCAAACGCTCATTGTTTACACAAAGCATAAGATAACTTATAAAAAATAGCCAATTATCGATTCATATAAATACAAATATTTCATTTGCAATGTGAAACAGTCCACATATTTAAACTAAAAACCTTGCTTAAATTGGCAAAAATTCTTAATGATAAGCAGTAAATTACTAACAATTATTTTAATGGATTAAATTAAAATGGGTTCTGCAAAAGTATACAAGCGAGAATTTTGCGGTAGTGATTGCCTAGCATTTAAAACAATTACCCCTAAATTTCAATCTTTTTGGCATACTCACCAAGAGTTTGAATTAGTCTATATTGAATCGGGTCATGGTAAACTGCAATACGGCAAGCGACAGCAGTTTTATAAAACGGGTGACATCTTTTTGTTAGGTCCTTGGGTTCCTCATGAATTTTTTGAAAATAGCCAATATCATGTTTCAATTTCCTTATTGTTTAATCATAATTTCATTATGCCAGGCTTTCTCGATTGTGATATGAGCAAAAATATTAAACGATTTTTAGATAAAACCGCATTTGGCATATTGTTCCGTGAAAAAATATCTAAGCACGAAATCGATATTATCCAAATGATCTTAGAACAATCGGGTCTTGATAGAGCTATAACTTTATTGACACTATTAAATCGTCTATCTACTTTTCAACATGATAACCTTTTAACTCATAACACGAATCAACAAGTTCGCTTAAAAGAATTCGCAAAAATACAAGACATTCTCTCTTTTATTAATAAGAATCTTCATCAAAAATTAAGTTTAAATGGTGTAGCTGAAAAATTTTATATGTCGACAAGCCACTTTTGCCGCTTTTTTCAATCCCATACAAAAACAACTTTTTCACAATATATTATTAGCCAACGTATAGAAAAGGCGTGTTATATGCTGCTTCATACGGATCTATCAATTACTCAAATCAGTCAAGAAAGCGGTTTTGAATCAATCTCTTCATTTAACAGAGCATTTTCGAAACTAACTAATATCACGCCTAGTAAATATAGAAATCGATAATTATTCTCATTTAGCAAAATATGCATAAACTTTGCATTTATTTGCATATCGATTATTTCATATTTCCCTTATGTTATTAGAGGATGACATTCACATAATAAAGGTGCCAGTATGCAAAAAATTCTCTTAATACATCCTGATGACAATCTCATCGTAGCACTTAAACCTTTATCTAAAGAGGAAACCGTTATTTGGGATGGCAAAACGTATACGTTATTAAGCGATATCGCAGCAAAACATAAATTTGCAATGTGTGATCTTAATATTGATGATATTGTTTATATGTATGGAGTGCCCGTGGGCAAGGCTACAAAAACAATAGCAAAAGGGGAAGCCGTCACAACAGCAAATATTAAGCATTATGCCGCACCTATTGAACTTAATACTGATATATCCTATCAATGGACTCCGCCTAATGTGAAAAAATGGCAACATCGAACATTTCAAGGCTATATTAGAGAAGATGGTCGAGTCGGTACAGCAAACTACTGGCTAATCTTACCACTGGTATTCTGCCAAAATCGTAATGTATTAAAACTACAAGAAGCGCTGGCAAAACCGCTTGGTTACGAAACACGAAATTATGAGTCTGTTACGCAAAATTTGTTACAAGAATATCGTGTTCATCCTAACTCCTATTCAAATAATCGACCATTTAAAAATATCGATGGAATTAGAGCTATTACAGTAAATAGTGGTTGCGGTGGTACAAGTAATGACGCTCAGTCTCTTTGTAAAATACTAGCTGATTATGCTGATCATCCGAATGTCGCCGGTATTACTGTGTTTGCCTTAGGATGTGAAAAAGCGCAAGCAGACCTTTTTGATCAACAACTAAAAATATGTAATCCTCATTTCAATAAACCTTATATCTTTCTACGTCAACAAGAGTGGGCTGATGAGCAGGAGATGATGAATGAAGCGATTAAATTAACTTTTGCTGAATTAAAAAATGCCAATAATATTACTCGACAAGCAGTCCCACTATCGAAACTAAAAATTGGTGTAAAATGTGGTGGTTCGGATGGTTTTTCTGGTATTTCAGCCAATCCGGCAATGGGAATTGTTTCTGATATTATTGTTGCTCTTGGTGGTGCTTCGGCTTTAGCCGAATTCCCCGAACTTTGTGGTACTGAAGGAGAAATGGTTTCTCGCTGCCAAACAGTTAAAGATAAAAAACATTTTCTAGAATTAATGAAAAATTATGAATCACAAGCCAATCACTTCAGCACCTCAATAGCAGATAATCCAAGTCCTGGTAATATTAAAGATGGTTTAATTACCGATGCAATAAAATCTACTGGCGCGGCTAAAAAAGGCGGTTCTGCACCAATTATGGCGGTCGTAGATTATGGAGAGCCAATGGCAGAACAAGGATTATCTCTCGTTTGTACTCCTGGCAATGATTTAGAAGCGGTAACCGGACAAGTGGCCTCTGGCGCGAATATCGTTATTTTTTCAACTGGGCTAGGAACTCCTACGGGTAATCCAATCGTGCCAGTCCTAAAAATTGCAACTAACTCAATTACGGCCGAGAAACAAAAAAGCGTGATCGACTTTGATTGTGGCCCTGTTATTGATGGTATCGCATTACAAGATATAGCCGACCAATTACTTGAAAAAGTAATTTTAACCGCAAGTGGCGACTATACGGTCAAAGCAGATGAATTAGAGCAATATGATTTCTTATTCTGGAAAAGAGAAGTCTCTTTATAAATATAAAAAGGTGAATTATGAAAAAAATTGATACTCACCAACATTATTGGCACTACGATTCCCACAACTATCCATGGATCGATGAACAAATGATCGAGCTAAAACAAAATCGGCTCCCACAAGACTCGATCGATTATTTAAAACAACATAATATTACGGGTTGTATTGCAGTGCAAGCCCGCCAATCAGAACTGGAAAATCAATTTTTACTAAACTTAGCTGAAAATAATCACCAAATATTAGGTATCATTGGATGGTTAGATCTGTGCCAATCTAAAGCAACTCAACCTCTTGAAAAATGGCAAGATAATCTAGTAATGAAAGGTTATCGGCATCTAATTCAAGATGAAGCCGATCCTGATGGTTTCTTTCTTAATACTACATTTAATAAACATGTTGATCTTATTCTTAAACAAAATAAAGTTTACGAAGTATTGATTCACGCTAAAAATTTACCTTCTGCAATTCAGTTTTTTTACAAACATGATCACTCCATCATGGTATTAGATCATCTTGGAAAACCGAATATTGCACATGGTAATGCACAAGAGTGGAAAAAACAGATCGCCCCACTTGTCAACCAAAAACATGTCGTAGCTAAACTATCGGGTTTAATCACGGAAGCTGGTAAAAATTGGCAGAGTAATCAAATAGAACCTTATATTGACATTGCACTGGAAGTATTTGGTCCAGAACGTTTAATGTTTGGCTCCGACTGGCCAGTGTGTTTATTAGCGGGAAACTACTCACAAGTCTACAATCTTATCGAAACAACAATCAATAAACTATCTTCAAATGAGCAAGCTGCAATTTGGGGAGAGAATGCTAAAAAAGTATATCGTCTAGATTAATATTATTACAATGAAGGAGTTTAGTATGGATCTACTTATTAAGGATAAAGTCTTTATTATTACAGGTGGTGGTGCGGGTATTGGCGGTGGTATCTCTATTGCTTTAGCTCAAGAAGGGGCAATACCTGTGATCTTTGGTAGAAGCGATCTGAAATCAGAGTTTAGCAATAAAATTTATGCTTTGCAGCCCAAAACATTATTTATCAAAGTTGATCTATCAAATAATGATATTGGTATTGAAAATGCGATAAAAGAAGTCGTCAAAAAATTTGGGCGAATCGATGGATTAGTCAATTGTGCAGGAGCTAATGATAGTATTCCATTGGAAGGGACACCTAACGCGTTTCGTCAATCATTAGAAAATAATCTTATCCACTATTTTACCCTTGCTCATTTCTGTATCGATGAATTGAAAAAAACTCAAGGAACCATACTCAATGTCAGTTCAAAAACGGCCTTAACAGGGCAAGGCGGGACTAGTGCTTATACCGCAGCCAAAGGAGCACAACTATCCTTGACTCGAGAATGGGCGGCTTCCTATCTAAATGATGGTATCCGAGTAAATTGCTTAATTCCAGCCGAAGTATGGACACCGTTATATGAACGATGGATAAATACATTTGAAAATAAAGATGAAAAATTAACAACGATTACGCGCAATATTCCATTAGGGAAAAGAATGACCTCGATCGAAGAGATGGCAAATACTGCAATATTTTTACTATCCCCAAGATCCTCACACACAACGGGTCAATGGGTCTTTCCTGACGGTGGTTATACTCATTTAGATAGGGCTCTAACATCATGAAAATCATCAAACGCTATTGTCAAGCTCTAGATCTTGTTAATGATCCGAAGCTTATTAGAGAATATGAACTTCTTCACCAACAAATTTGGCCAGAAGTAAAAAACCATATATTAACGAGCGGTGTAGTAGATATGCAAATTTGGCGGGTGGGTAATCGATTATTTATGATTATGGATGTTAATGAGATGTTTTCTTTTGAAAAATCAGCTCAAATGGAACAACAAAATCCAGTGATTCAAAAATGGGAACAACAGATGTGGCAATTTCAGCAAGCAACACCATGGACACCAAATGGTGAAAAGTGGATTCCAATGGAGAAAATTTTTGATTTAACCCAACAATGAGGTTATACCATGCAAACAAAAGCAAAGATTACTGATCCGAAATATAAAATGGCTTTCATCCTTGTTACTACTCTGTTTTTAATGTGGGGTTTATCTTATGGCCTAGTTGATGTTCTGAACAAACATTTTCAAGAAACACTCAATGTATCTAAAGCACAATCTGGTTTAATTCAGGCAGCCTACTTTGGTGCCTATTTCGTAATCGCCCTCCCCGCCGGCATTTTTATGGAAAAAAAAGGCTACAAATCAGGGATCATCCTTGGACTTGCCTTATATGCTATCGGTGCACTACTTTTTGTTCCGGCAACAAGTAGTAATAGTTACTACTTCTTTTTATTTGCACTATTTGTATTAGCTCTTGGTTTAGGCTGTCTTGAAACTGCTGCTAATCCTTACTCTGCTGCACTTGGTAGCCCTCAAACAGCAGAAACACGACTAAACCTTTCACAATCTTTTAATGGATTAGGTCAGTTCATCGGTCCATTAATTGGTGGTTTTTTATTCTTTAGTGGTAGTGAGGTTATCAATAATTCTGAAGAAGCTGCTAGTGCACAATTTTCCGTTATGATTACCTATGTTGTCATCGCGGTGATCGTGCTTTTAATTATGCTATTTTTTATAAAAACACCATTACCTGATTTAAGAAATCAGGAGCAAGAACTTGATGCGAATGAAATGGCGCATGGGCATACAAAATCGATGTGGGCTCATAAAGAGTTCGTATTTGGTGTAATAACTCAGTTTTTCTATATCGCTGCACAAGTAGGAATCGGTGCATTTTTTATCAATTTAACAGTGGAGTGTTGGCCTGATGCAACAAGTCAAACAGGTGCTTTTTTACTCTCAATAGCGATGCTGGCCTTAATGGTTGGGCGTTTTGTGAGTACTGGTATTATGACTAGAGTATCACCACAAAAAATGTTAGTTATATATGGTGCTGTTTGCGTTATCTTATCTGGTATTGCCGCCTCTGCCATAGACTATGTTTCGGTTATTGCTGTGGTGGTAACCTTCTTCTTTATTTCAATCATGTTCCCAACTATTTTTGCAATGGGGGTTAAAAATTTAGGATCCAAAACTAAACTTGGTAGCTCATTTATGATTATGTCTATTGTTGGCGGTGCGATTATGCCTTATTTTATGGGTAAATTAGCTGATCAAACTCATACATCAATGTCATATGCGTTACCTCTAGTCTGTTTTGTCTTAGTCACTATTTATGGTGTAATCTACAAAAAGCTGCATAGTTAAAATTGACAATAGAAAAATAGAGACTATTTTGTAAAAGTACAAATTATTACTAACAAAATAGTCTCATTACGATTATCTATCACGACAACTAAATAGAAAAATAGTTTCGAAAAACAAGATATCCTTGAGGGTAAAAATATTTGAGCAGTCTAAGGCTTATCCGATGATTATAAGAGCCATCGATATTTTTAAAATGATCAGATTTATCTCAGTACATCAACAACTATTTAATACTGAAATACTCATTTTTAAACAGATTACTAACTAAAAAAATTAGTGTCGAACCCATAGGAATAGGATATTCATTACATGAAGTTACTATTAGGTCATTACAGAAGCAATCAAAAGCTGAATTTAATTTTTAAATCGTGTTAAAAACTGCTTAGCAAACTCATCAACCTTATTCCAATCAGTATACTCAATAACTGGTTTAGTGACATCCGTATCCCCTTTACCTAACCACATAATAAAACGAATCATATTACGATCGAACCAATTATACTTAGGGTAATATAGTGCACCAGCAAATACGGCTTTAAGTTTTGGCTGCCAGTCAATTTTACTCAAAAACTTACGAGTATATAGATTCGTTTCAGGGGTATTTTTATTTGGTTTTCGGGCAACAACATTCACCCCAAAGAATCCACTGATCATTTGATTTAATTGTTGGGCATTGTTATCAATAAATTTTTTCATAACTTTACTATAATAGCCATAACGAATTGAGGTACCAATAATGACGCCTTGGTACTGTTGTAAATCAATTCTAGAACTTGATAATAACTCGACGAGTTCACACTCAAACTGCCCAGCCAACTGGACTTCAATTCGCTTCATGATTTTTTCTGTCTGATGTTCATGTGTCGTATAAAGTAATAATAGTTTCATAGATTTTCTTTACTCAATTATATTCAAGATGGATATCTAGGATTCGTTAAAATCTTGCTGTAAAACACCAATATAGCATAAAAATGTTGATACGTTAAATAAAGGTCAAGCTTTCCAAAATGCTGGGGTAAAAATAACTAATAATGTAAATATTTCCAAACGGCCAAATAACATATCAACGACCATTACCCATTTAACCAAATCGGTGACATTATGAAAGCTATCACTCGCATCTCCGATACCAATACCTAAATTATTTAAAGAAGATGACACAATATAGAAAGCATCCATAGCAGTAACACCACTGGACATCACGATAAAAAAGCTCACTAAAAACACTAGTGCATAAGCCGAAAAAAATCCCCAAACCGCTTCAATAATGCGCTCAGGTAAAACACGATTATTTAGTTTTAAGCTGTATATGGCGCTAGGATGAATCAATCGTTTTAATTCCCTTGACCCTTGCATCGATAACAAGAGCACCCGAACCACTTTCATTCCTCCACCAGTTGAACCCGCACAACCACCAATAAAAGAAGCACATAACAATAAAATAGGTAATACTGGTGGCCAATTATTAGTATTATCAACAGAAAATCCTGTTGTTGTTGCAACTGAGACAACCTGTAATACAATCTTATCTATTGATGTACTAACTACATACAAGCCATTCCATAAATAAATAAGAATAATACTAACGACCACTAAGCTAGCTAAAATCATTAAAAATGTACGGAATTCTTGATCTCGAAAATAGTGCTTTAATGAAAATTGACTAAATGTTGCAAAGTGTAACGCAAAATTACAGCCCGATAGAATCAAAAAGAAAGTAACAATATAGTTAATCGCAGGATTATTAAAATAAGCTAAACTACTATCATGAGTAGAAAAACCACCCATTGCAATGGTTGAAAAACTATGACATATAGCATCAAAGCCATCCATTCCAGCAAACCATAAACACAGAGCACAGACTACGGTTAATATAATATAAATTAACCATAATGTTTTTGCAGTTTGCGCAATTCGTGGGCGCATTTTATTATCTTTTTGTGGTCCAGGGATCTCGGCACGATACAACTGCATTCCACCAACACCCAATAAAGGTAAAATCGCTACAGCTAGCACGATAATACCCATCCCACCAAGCCATTGTAATAATTGACGATAGAATAATAATGCTTTAGGTAAAGTATCAAGGTGCGTTAAACTTGTTGCACCCGTTGTTGTTAAGCCAGAAAATGACTCAAAAAAAGCGGTAGTTAAGTTAAGATTAAGATGGCTATCAAAAATAAAAGGGAATGATCCAATGGTTCCCAATACTAGCCAAAATAAGACAACAATCAAAAAACCTTCGCGAGTATTCAGATCGCCTTTATGTCTACGATTCGGTAGCCATAAAATTGCACCCAAAATAAAAGCCACAACAAAGGATTGAATAAAGATTGTACCGCCACCGTCTCGATAGATTACAGCAACAATAGCCGGAATGAGCATAAACACTGACAATAAAGCAATGAGTAAACCAACGATACGTATTATCGAGCGCCAATGCATCATAGTAAATTATACCTACTTAAACCCTTTATGAGCTTTAATTAAATCATATGCAGCCTGAATTTGCTGAGCTCGTTCTTTAGCCGCCTCTAACATCTCTTTCGGTAATCCTTTTGAAACTAATTTATCAGGATGATGTTCATTCATCTGCTTACGATATGCTCGCTTAATTGTTGCATTATCCGCATTAGGATCAACGCCTAATATGCTATAAGCATTATTAAGATCATTTTGTGTCGTCTGCCGTTGATAGGTACCTTGATGATATCCTTGCTGCTGATATTGACTATTTTGTTGATAATGCTCACCACGTTGAAATTGGTAGCTTGCCATCATCATCTGGATATAAATTGCCATTTGAGCACGAGGAATATGGAAAGCTTGAGCAACTGTATACAAAATCTGCTCTTCTTTTGCATGCAATGAACCATCGCTAATTGCCGCCCGAATCAAATGTTCACAAAAAATATTTAATACTTTTTTACGATATCGGTATTGAGAATAAAGTTCATTCAGTCGCTCTTGTAATGGATAATCGGCGGCTTTACCCCGATTAAAAGAGTGTTGCGCTACCTTACGCTTTTCACTATCAAGCTGTAATTGATCCATGAATTGTGAAGCAATATTGATATCATCTTGAGTTACCTGCCCCTTCGCTTTACTAAGATGGCCAAGCACCTCAAAAGCAACCGTTAAAAATAGGGTCGGACTTGGTTGATTATTTCTCATCGGAGCTAAATTATTAAAAGCACGATAGAGCATAGGACCAACAAATAATCCCAAAATAAAAAACCAACCACTTTTGAAAATGTAAGAAAAAACAATGCCAGTAACGACAGCCCAAATAAACGACATGGCTACAATCCTTGACTTAATTTTAAATATTTCATAACAATCACCTACTCGTCAATCTCAATACGATCAATCCGTTGTAACCCTCTTGGCAATAGGGTCCCTTTGCGACCTCGTTCTGCCATAAACTTTTGTAAATCCACAGCTTTGAGCGTCAATTTACGTTTACCCACATATAACGTGATGGTTGATTCCGTAGAAATCAATGTCATATAAGATAAATAATCTTCATGTTTTTCAGCTTGTGCGCTTGGTATTGAAATAATCTTATTCCCTTTACCTTTAGAAAGTGCTGGTAAATCCATTACTGGGAAAATTAGCATTCGTCCTGCTGCCGTAATTGACAGTAGTAATGCCTTTTCATCATGAATTTCTAGCAATGGCATGACCTTAGCATTAGTCGGTAAGGTAATAATTCCCTTACCATTACGGTTACGGGCAATCAAATCAGCAAACGTACAAATAAAGCCATAACCCGCATCAGAAGACATTAAAATTTTCTGTTCATCAGATGAAGACATAATCAGGTGTTCAATTGTTGCACCAGCCGGTAAGGTTAACTTACCTGTTAGTGGTTCACCTTGACCTCGCGCTGATGGCAATGATGTTGGTTCAACAGCATAACTTCTACCTGTTGAATCAATAAAAACCACAGGTTGATTACTCTTCCCTTTCACTGAAACTTTATAATTATCACCCGCTTTATAACTTAACGAAGTAGGATCTATATCGTGTCCTTTTGCGCTCCGTACCCACCCCATTTCTGATAAAACAATGGTAACAGGTTCCGATGGAGCCATATCTTGCTCAGTAATCGCTTTCGCCTCACCACGCTCAACAATCGGAGAACGTCTATCATCACCATATTTTTCAGTATCAGCAATCAATTCTTTCTTAATTAAGGAATTTAATTTTCGGCTAGAACCTAAAATACCTTGTAAATGGTCTCGTTCTTTAGCCAGTTCATCTTGTTCACCCTTAATTTTCACTTCTTCGAGTTTAGCTAAATGGCGTAATTTTAACTCTAAAACAGCTTCAGCTTGTAGATCACTTAATGAAAAACGCTTAATTAATTCAGCTTTAGGATCATCTTCATATCGAATAATGTGAATCACTTCATCAATATTTAAGAAGGCAATTAATAAACCTTCTAAAATATGTAGTCTTTTTAAAACCTTATCCAAACGATAATTTAAACGTCGAGTTACAGTATCGCGACGATACTCAATCCATTCATTCAAAATAGTTAATAAGCCTTTAACCATCGGTTTATGATCAAGACCAATCATATTCAGATTAACCCGATAACTTTTTTCGAGATCAGTCGTTGCAAATAAATGGTTCATCACTAGATCTAAATCGACTCGATTTGAACGTGGTACCAGTACTAATCTTGTTGGATTTTCATGATCTGACTCATCACGTAAATCTTCAATTAAAGGTAGCTTTTTAGCACGCATTTGGGCTGCGATCTGTTCAAGAATTTTTGCGCCAGAGACTTGATGAGGAAGATCAGTAATAACAATATCCCCTTCTTCTTTATTCCACACCGCACGCATTCGAATTGAACCTCGACCAGTTTCATAAATTTTCGCAATATCATTTGGCGAGGTAATAATTTCGGCTGAAGTTGGATAATCAGGTCCTTGAATATGAGCCATCACATCAGTCAAAGACGCATTCGGATTCTCGAGCAACATAATTGTTGCATTAGCAACTTCACGAATATTATGTGGTGGTATATCAGTTGCCATACCAACAGCAATCCCGGTTGTACCATTTAATAAAATGTTAGGTAAACGAGCTGGCAACATTTTAGGTTCCTGCATCGTACCATCAAAGTTAGGCACATAATCAACCGTCCCTTGCCCTAACTCACCGAGCAATAATTCAGCATATTTAGATAAACGAGACTCTGTATAACGCATGGCCGCAAATGACTTAGGATCATCTGGAGCCCCCCAGTTACCTTGACCATCGACTAAAGGATAACGATAAGAAAACGGCTGAGCCATTAACACCATCGCTTCGTAACAGGCACTATCACCATGAGGATGATATTTACCAAGTACATCCCCGACTGTACGAGCCGATTTTTTATATTTTGCCTGAGCATTCAAACCCAATTCAGACATCGCATAGACAATTCGTCGCTGAACTGGTTTTAAACCGTCGCCAATAAATGGCAATGCACGATCCATTATCACGTACATTGAATAATTTAAATACGCATTTTCTGTAAACGTTTGTAGAGACTGGGCTTCTACGCCATCATGCGTTATTTCACTCATGTGTATTCCTTCATTTTTCTTAATAAAAAGAAATCAATAAAATCTAAATTTCTAATTCAGCTTGATCGCCTTTATTTTGCAACCATTCTCGACGATCTTCTGAACGCTTTTTAGCTAAAAGCATATCCATTAGTGCCATCGTCTGTTCTGAATCATCAAGGGTTAATTGTACCAAACGTCGCGTGTTAGCATCCATTGTCGTTTCTCGAAGTTGTAATGGATTCATTTCACCTAACCCTTTAAAGCGCTGTACATTCGGTTTACCCTTTTTACGCTTTAATTGCTCTAAAATTCCCGCTTTCTCTTCTTCATCCAGTGCGTAAAATACCTCTTTGCCTAAATCAATACGGTATAAAGGCGGCATAGCTACATAAATATGTCCCTGTTCAACAAGTGAACGGAAATGACGTACAAACAGAGCACAAAGAAGTGTAGCAATATGTAAGCCATCTGAATCAGCATCGGCTAAAATACAGATTTTTCCATAACGTAATTGACTTAAATCATCGCTATCTGGATCCATACCAATTGCGACAGAAATATCATGAATCTCTTGTGAACCCAAAACCTCGTCCGATGAGACTTCCCAAGTATTGAGAATTTTACCCTTCAGTGGCATAATTGCTTGAGTTTCGCGATCTCTAGCCTGTTTTGCTGAGCCTCCCGCAGAATCGCCCTCAACTAAAAAGAGTTCTGTACGTGATAAATCTTGTGATGAACAATCGGCTAACTTACCAGGTAAGGCCGGACCACTTGTTAGCTTTTTACGAATAACTTTTTTAGACGCACGTAAACGTTTTTGGGCACTAGATATCACCATTTCGGCTAATAATTCAGCGATCTGTACATTCTGATTAAGCCATAAACTAAAAGCATCTTTTACAATAGCGGAAACAAAAGCAGCAGATTGACGAGAAGATAAACGTTCTTTTGTTTGACCTGCAAATTGAGGTTCTTGCATCTTAACCGATAATACGTAAGCACAACGCTCCCAAATATCATCAGCAGTCAATTTTAAACCTCGCGGTAACAAATTACGAAACTCACAAAACTCCCGCATCGCGTCTAATAGACCCTGGCGCAAACCATTAACATGCGTACCACCTTGTACTGTTGGAATCAAATTAACATAGCTTTCTGTTAATAGTTCACCACCTTCTGGTAACCACAATAATGCCCATTCTACAGCTTCGGTATCACCAACATGTTCGCCTGTAAACGGCGAATCAGGTAAAAGTGTATAACCGCTGACAGATTCAATCAAATAGTCAGTCAGTCCCGCTTCATAACACCATTTTTGTTCAGTTTTATTGACTTTATCTTTAAAGATAATTTCAAGACCCGGACATAAAACAGCTTTTGCTTTTAATAAATGTTCTAAACGTGGTACTGAAAATCGAGGTGAATCAAAATATTTTTCTTCAGGCCAAAAGCGTACTTTTGTTCCTGTATTACGGCGGCCACAAGTACCTGTTACATGTAAATCTTCAACCTTATGTCCCTGTTCAAAAGCAATTTCATATACTTGTCCATCGCGATTAACAGTAACTTCAACTCGTTTAGATAAAGCATTAACAACAGAGATCCCAACACCGTGTAAGCCGCCCGAAAACTGATAATTTTTATTGGAAAACTTACCGCCAGCATGCAAACGGCAAAGTAATAGTTCAATTGCAGGCACCCCTTCTTCAGGATGGATATCAACCGGCATTCCGCGCCCATCATCGATTACCTCAAGAGATTGATCGTCATGCAAAATAACCTGAATATGTTTAGCGTGACCAGCAATAGCTTCATCGACACTATTATCAATAACTTCTTGACCCAAATGATTAGGTCGCGTGGTATCGGTATACATCCCAGGTCGATGCCGAACCGGATCTAACCCTTTTAAAACCTCAATATCAGTAGCATTGTAACTAGATTGTGTCATAACATAACTTCATCAATACGAAAAATTGCCTGCATTATACTAGAATTATAAGAAAATGCGATCTTACTGATATGACGTTAGTACTCATGCAAACAAAATAAGCTATCTATTTGCTCGCTCTCTTTGATTTTCTATTTTTTCTAGCTCATTCAATGTCACAATCGACACTATATACAACATCCGCAAGACATTTTAATAAAAGAGATAGCCAACAATTATAATCTCAAAATGAACTGAGATATATCTCCCATTAATTGATATAGTTTGCACTATAGCTAGTCTCGACTGACTCAGATAAAAAGCTCGATATCTAAAAAACAAAATTGCTAAATTAATAGCAATTTTGTTATCTCACTCGTTAAAACAAAACCAAACTTTTTAAAGAACTTAATATAGAACTATTCAATCACTTGTTTTGTAAATTGTTCTGTAAATTGTTCACCATAAAATATTCGGATCGGATTACCTCGTTCAATAAGTTGATGAACTTGGTATTGAGCTGCTTTATGATTTTTAAACTTATCGTTGTTTATTTGAGCAATTTTATGTTCCAGTAACTGCATAGCCATTTTTCGGTTTGCATGCTGACTACGTTCCGATTGAACTTTAACAGCAATTCCTGTTGCAATATGTATTACTCTAACCGCCGATTCTGTTTTATTAACATGTTGCCCCCCTGCACCAGATGATTTGCAAGTTTCAAAACGAATAGCACTATCAGCAATCGTTTGTAAAGGTGATAAAGAGGTAACACTAATAAACCAATTTTTACGTTTATGTTTCGGTCGATAAGGACTTTGACAAATCCACTGTATCGATCCCTGCCAACGGTTAATCAGATGCTCAGTGCCATCACCTTCAACAGAAATAAGAACGGAACATAGCGTATTAACAATATCCCCTTGTTCCTGTTCTAAAATATCTGCCTGTATATCATTAATAGCCGCTTCACGTAAAAACAGTGTTAATGCTTTACTTACAGCTAAACAACACTCTGCAGGTCCTTTGGCAGCAGAAAATTGTAATAATTGCATAACATTATCCCCCTTTTGTTTTATAAGTTAAAACGGGTGTTAATTGTGCAATAACTTCAATTAAATTAGCCTGTTGCATAGATTCAATCACACTATCAATTGATTTATAAGCTTGTGGGGCCTCTTCATAAACGAGATCACGATCATCGCAAATCACTCGACTACCCAACTTAGTTCTCATCATCTCATTACTATCATAGCGATTTTCAAGTTTTGCCTTACAATCCGCACGACGCCATTTTCTTCCTGCACCATGAGCTATCGAATATAACAAATCTTCATTCGCTAATGGTTTCACTAAGTAGCTATAATCCCCTCTTGAACCCGGAATAATAACAATACCGGCTGTTGAAGGTGAAGCACCTTTACGATGTAAAAAATGAGATTCACCTTGCCAAGAGATTGACTCTAAAAAATTATGAGGAACATTCAATATTTCCTGTCCAGCTGTATGTAAGTTATCCAGTACCCTTGCCGCCACAGTCTGTCGATTAAGTTTGGCAAAAGCTAACGCATTATCATGGCGAGCTAAGTAACTATTTGCAGCTAAACTGTTTGCGGTTAATCCCTGTTCGCCAAATTCGTCCATATATTGTTGCAAAATGCCATGACCTAATCCTCTTGAGCCAGTATGCACTAGCAAAAAAAGATGTTTAGCATTTAGTTGTAACTCACTAAATTGTTGTTCATTATAAATTTTACTTACTTTTTGCAACTCAGCAAAATGATTACCGCCACCCAAAGTACCTAACTTATATTTGTGAGGTTCTGCTGGTTGATCAATATCACCGATTCGTCTAGTAAGTTTATCAATGCTCAATTTAGCAATCGATATTTCGGTTTGCCAAAGTGCCATTCCACATCCAATATCGCTCCCAATTAAAGCTGGATAAAACATCTTTGTTGATAAAAAAGCGGCGCCAATAGGATGGCCTTGTCCGGGATGTAAATCGGGCATTCCAACAACTTTCGACATATTGAGTAAATTAGAACTAGCAACTAATTGTTCGATGGCAAGACCATCAATCCATGTATTTTTTGATGCAATCAAAGAGGCTTTCTCTGACAACATCTGTATAGAATTGTCCATATACCAATCCATTAATTAAATAATTAAGAAATAAAAATATTTTTAGACTGGCAGGCTAAATCAGAAAGGTAAATTGAATCGATAAATATATTGAATTAATAATTATTCTGCAATTAGCCTGCAAAGGTGAGATAAACAAATCATAATAAATTCTCCTTTGCAGTTAATAGTTGCGGCATGATAGATCGATTTAATAGAAATGTAAACACACTACCGGATAATAATAGTGATTACATACTTTGATCTTGGTTTTTAAGCATCTCAATTAAAATACGATTAGCATCTGGGAAGTCGTCAGCATTAAGCTCATCTTCATATACCCAGCGGCTATTTTGTCCCTCGACAGCGAAAGGTTCACCATCCCACTCTTCAACCAAATAAGCATGAATAATGATAAAGCGATCACTATATTGATGTTCAACCGTTTTCAAATATTTAGCATGATGAATATGGATATCAATCTCTTCAGCCAATTCCCGCTGCAAAGTCATAAATGGTGTTTCATCGCTTTCAACTTTACCACCAGGAAACTCCCAAAAACCAGCTAAATGAGAATTTTCACCTCGTTGAGTAATAAATATTTTGCCATCTTGTGAACGGATAATACCAACTGCAATTTCAACTTTTTTCATGATAATAGTAAACGGTTTCCTGACAGTGGTTAGATGTTATAGCCATCTCAGCTATAACATCAATATGTATAAAAAAACATCATACTAAATTTTTATTTTATTGAACAGCCCCATGACACTGTTTATATTTCTTACCAGAACCACAAGGACATGGGTCATTACGACCTACTTTGGCTTGTGCACGTACAATAGGTTGTGCTGCATGAGGTTGTTCATCATCTTGTGGCGCATCCATATCACTATGCATAAGCTGTTGTTGCTCAGCAAGTCTAGCCATCTCTTCTTGTCTTTGACGCTCAGCTTCCTCAACTTCTTCTTGAGAACGGATACGTACACGACTCAAAATACCAATGACATCATATTTCAGCGATTCAAGCATTGCAGCAAACATCTCAAAAGATTCCCGTTTATACTCTTGTTTAGGATCTTTCTGTGCATAACCACGTAAATGAATACCTTGACGTAGGTGATCGATTGCGGCTAAATGCTCTTTCCAAAGCGTGTCTAACGTTTGTAACATGACATTCTTTTCAAAATTACGCAATCCTTGGCTGCCCGCAGAGAGTTCTTTTTCTTGATAAACTTCAGTTGCAATTTGTAAAACACGTTCACGAAGTGTTTCTTCATGTAAATTAGGTTCATCATTAAGCCATTGTGAAATCGGTAACTCAAGAGCAAAATCGGCTTTTAATGCGGCTTCAAGACCCGGCACATCCCACATCTCTTCAATTGATTGTGGTGGAATATAACGATCAATTAAAGTATTAAATACATCAACACGAATTGAATCAATCGTATCTTTAATTTCAGCATGATCTAATAGGTCATTACGCTGACCATAAATAGCGCGACGTTGATCATTAGCAACATCATCAAATTCGAGTAACTGTTTACGAATATCGAAGTTACGGCTTTCAACTTTACGTTGAGCATTAGCAATCGCTTTAGTCACCCACGGATGCTCTATCGCTTCACCCTCTTTCATACCTAGTTTACGCATCATACTACTGACTCGATCAGAAGCAAAAATACGCATCAATGGATCTTCAAGAGAGAGATAAAAACGCGATGCCCCTGGATCGCCCTGACGACCAGCACGACCACGTAACTGATTATCAATACGACGAGATTCATGACGCTCCGTACCTAAAATATAAAGACCACCTAATTCAAGGATCTCTTCGTGACGAATTTGCCAATCTTGTTTAATTTTTGCAATCTGTTCTGGTGTTGGTGATTCTAATTTAGCAATCTCCATCTGCCAGTTACCACCTAACATAATATCGGTACCACGACCAGCCATATTAGTTGCGATAGTTACGGCACCTTTACGTCCTGCATCAGCAATAATCTCAGCTTCTTGAGCATGGAATTTAGCATTTAATACATTGTGCTTAATACCTGCTTTAGTTAAAAAATGGGAAACTAACTCTGATTTTTCAATTGATGCAGTACCAACCAATACTGGCTGCCCTTTTTCTACACATGCTTTTACATCAGCGACGATAGCATCAATTTTTTCCTTTTCAGTCATATAGACTAAATCAGCGTGATCTTTACGTACCATTGGTTTGTTTGTCGGGACAACAATAGTATTTAAACCATAAATTTGGTTAAATTCAAAAGCCTCAGTATCAGCGGTCCCGGTCATACCAGCTAGTTTTTTATATAGACGGAAATAATTTTGGAAAGTAATCGAAGCTAAGGTTTGATTCTCATTTTGGATTTTTGCCCCTTCTTTTGCTTCTACTGCTTGATGTAAACCATCCGACCAACGACGTCCTTCCATTGTTCGACCAGTATGTTCATCAACAATAATAACTTCACCACCTTTAACAATATAGTCAACATCACGATGGAAAAGATGATGAGCACGCAAAGCGGCATTAACATGATGCATTAAAACAATATTATGAGGTGCATATAATGATTCATCACCTTTCATTATCCCTTCACGAACCAATAATTCTTCAACTTTAACTAATCCACGTTCAGTGAGATTAACTTGGCGCGATTTTTCATCGATCGAAAAATCACCTTCACCTTGGAAGTGTTCACTATCTTCCTTTTCTTGTTGAGTCAAATAAGGAATAATTTTATTGATACTAATATAACGTTCAGAACTATCTTCGGCAGGACCAGAAATAATTAGAGGTGTTCTTGCCTCATCAATCAAAATAGAGTCGACTTCATCGACAAGTGCATAATTTAATGGTCGTTGTACCCGTGACTCTTTATTAAACACCATGTTATCGCGCAAGTAGTCAAAACCATACTCGTTATTAGTACCATAAGTAATATCAGCATTATAAGCTTCACGTTTAGCTGGAGCAGGCATATTCGGTAAATTAATACCAATCGTTAGACCTAAAAACTCAAATAAAGGACGGTTATTTTCAGCATCACGTTGTGCTAAATAGTCATTAACTGTTACCACGTGAACACCTTCGCCAGTTAATGCGTTTAAGTACGCTGGTAGTGTCGCCGTTAAGGTTTTACCTTCACCTGTACGCATTTCTGCAATACAACGTTCATTAAGCACCATCCCACCAATTAATTGCACATCAAAATGACGCATACCAAACACACGCTTACTCGCTTCACGAACAACTGCAAAAGCCTCTTCTAAAAGTGAATCTAAACTTTTACCATCAGCAATACGTTGCTTGAATTCAACTGTTTTTGCTTTAAGTTCATCATCACTTAAAGACTCCATTGACGGCTCTAAAGCATTGATGCGTTCAACGCGCTTACGCATAGTTTTTAATACACGATCGTTACTGCTACCCACTAGTTTGGTTAATAATTTTAATAACATAAAACTCTCTTTTAAATAATCAGTTTTGAATAAATGGCTTGCCACAGTTTTACTCGCACATACAGATATAAATGGCGGTAATTGTGACTATTAAATTGATGATATTAATTGAATTTATTTCAATTAAATAAGAAAGATAGGCCCAGCTCGAATACCGTTATAAGGCGTGAGACGAATAACAGGACTCACATCATCATAATTAATTGAGGAAGGTAAAAGCGGTTGATTAACCTGTTGCTTTACATTAGTAATGCATACAGTTTGTATTTGATTATCAGACTGATGTTCATATAAATTCACCATTACAGCAGCAATGGTAATAATATTAGCCGGTTGTTGAGTCACTGGCGCAGCACTTTGTACAGACAAACTAAAAGCAGCCGCAATCATCCCAAAGAAGAGATGCGGTAATGCTATTTTAATTGCAAAATGTTTGCTAAATGTACGCCAAGTATTCATCTTATTAATATTATTTAATATATATTTTCGTATTAGCCTGACTACAGACAAGAAGTTAAACTATCGTATATATTAACGTATTTTTTATTTTTTGGCATGTTTTCTTTTTCACTCGGTTATATTTGCGGTGATATCTCATCATAAGTAATATACCGTTTCGTTAGAATATTGCTGTAACATATCATTTTAGTGTAAAAAAGATTGCGATTGTCATTGGTATAAAAATTGTAATATCAACGTAATTGAAATAATTACTGATTCTGGAATATCACGATAATCATCAATTTTATCGATTGAATTTAAAAAATTGGCCTAAGATATGCTAAAATCAACCATAATTAATATTTAGAAAGAAACGCTATTATGACAACACAGCAAAATAAAAATAACCTAATTTGGATCGATCTAGAAATGACAGGACTCGATCCTAATCGTGATCGTATTATTGAAATTGCAACTATTGTAACGGACTCCGAGCTTAATATACTTGCAGAAGGACCCGTTATTGCCGTTTCTCAGCCAGATTCTCAACTCGCATTAATGGATGAGTGGAATGTTACAACACATACTCGTACGGGCCTTATTGAGCGCGTAAAACAGAGTCAGATTAATGAGCAACAAGCTGAACAACTGACTATTGATTTTATATCACAATGGGTTCCCGCTAACTGTTCACCCATTTGTGGTAATACAATAGGACAAGATCGACGCTTTCTATTCAATTATATGCCTAATCTAGAAAAGTACTTTCACTACCGTTATTTAGATGTAAGCACAATAAAAGAGCTGGCTCGACGATGGAAACCAGAAATATTGTCAGGTTTAACCAAACAAGGTACACACCAAGCGCTAGATGATATCAAAGATTCTATCGCAGAATTAGCTTATTATCGGACTCACTTTTTTAAAGAATAACATCATGCAACTTGTATATACCTGTTTACTTTATATTATCCAGCCTTTTGTTTGGTTAAAATTATTATGGCGTAGTCGAAAGGCTCCTGACTATCGTAAACGCTGGTTAGAGCGATACGGTTTTTGTCGTGGTAAAGTGAAACCTCACGGTATTTTAGTCCATAGTGTATCTGTCGGCGAAACAATTGCAGCGATTCCATTAATCAAACAGTTACAAATTCGTTATCCAAATTTACCAATTACTGTAACAACAATGACACCAACAGGTTCACAACAAGTTAAAAAATCATTAGCAGATAGCGTTAGTCACGTCTATTTACCTTATGACTTGCCTTGTGCTTTAAAACGATTTCTGTCTATCTTACAACCTAAGATAGTCATTATTATGGAGACAGAATTGTGGCCAAATTTAATCTGTGCACTAAAAAAACGTAATATACCACTAGTGATTGCAAATGCTAGGCTTTCAGAACGCTCAGCTAAAGGGTATAGCAAATTAGGCAAATCAATAGCGCAATTGATGCCCAAAATTAGCCAAATTGCGGCACAAAATCCTATTGATGGAGAGCGCTTTGTGCAATTAGGCCTACCTAGAAAACAGCTCAGTGTAACAGGCAGTATTAAATTTGATATTGAACTTAGTGATGAACAGTTACAAAAAATTGCTACACTAAGATCAACTTGGCAACTAAATCGGCCGGTTTGGATTGCGGCGAGTACCCATCAAGGGGAAGATGATATTATTTTAATAACCCAAAAAATGTTATTAAAACATTACCCAGATTTATTATTGATATTAGTACCTCGTCACCCAGAACGCTTTATCGCAGTTGAAAAACTAATTAGTGAATATAACTTAACTTATCAATTACGCAGTGATAATCAGATACCAGATCAACAAACATCGGTAATATTAGGTAATACCATGGGTGAATTATTACTGCTTTATGGGCTCGCTGATATCGCGTTTGTTGGTGGTAGTTTGGTGGATCGCGGTGGGCATAACCCTCTTGAACCCGCATTGCATCACTTACCAATAATAATGGGTGAACACTATTTTAACTTTAAAGTGATTTGCCAACAGTTGATTGATGCAAATGGACTCCTCATTACGCAATCAACAACTGAGGCATTATATAACCATATGAATACATTACTTACTGACACTACATTAAGACATGCGATTGGTGAAAATGCTTTTCAAGTGCTAAGACAAAATCAAGGCGCTCTTGGACGATTACTAACAGTCATCGATACTGAATTATCCGATGCAATATAGAAAGGGGCTATCATGACAAAGAAACAGGGCATTTTATTGGTGAACTTAGGAACACCAAGCCATGCAACACCAGAGGCGATTAAACAGTACCTTAAGGAATTTTTACTAGATCGCCAGGTTGTTGATCTCAATCCATTAATTTGGCGCCCTATTTTGCAGTGCTTTGTCATCCCCAAACGACTAAAATATATCGTCGAGCATTATCAATCGATTTGGTTAAATGACCAATCACCACTATTGTATTACAGTCAGCAGTTGTGCCAAAAAGTCCAATCGCATTACCCTAATGTTAGCTGTGAACTAGCCATGACCTATGGTGAACCAGATCTTAATGACGCATTAATACGGTTACAACAATGTGATACAGTTCATGTAATTAGTTTGTATCCGCAATATTCAACGACAACAACATTAGCCGTAATTAATAAAGTTAAACAGTTAACTAAAAATTGGCCACAATCACCTATTTTCAACTATTTACATGATTATGCAGATCATCCAAAATATATCGCAGCACTTGTTAATCAAATCGATCAACATATTTGTATTAATCAACCTGATACCTTAATTTTATCCTATCATGGGATCCCAATGAGCTATATTAAGAAACGCCATGATGAATATGCCCAGCGCTGTGAATTAACCACCATGCTCGTGAAACAAAAAATAGCACAATATTATCCTAAACTTGATATTATTATGGCTTATCAATCTCGATTTGGGAAAGCGAAATGGACTGGGCCCAATACAAGTGATGTCTTATGTGAACTAGGTAAACAAGAAAAATCAGTAGCTGTTATTTGCCCTGGATTTTCAGCTGACTGTATTGAAACATTATATGAAATTGATGTAGAAAACAGTGAGTTATTTATCGGCTGCGGCGGTGAACAATTTAATTATATCCCTGCACTCAATGATAGTCAGATGCAAGTTGATATGTTATCCGCTATTATTGATGAATTACTCGACTATAATTCCAATTAGACGTTGGGATTATAGCCAATAATAGAGTTTAGTTCACTTTACCTAAGTATCACGCTCGAATATTGAATACTTTTCAATGCAACTTTTCGCTAACACCAAGTTCACTAAAATAATACTATTAAGATAACTCTGCTTTAACGATCTCAATAAAATAAGCAACCGCAATAGGTAAAATTTCATCATTAAAATTGAACTGAGGATGATGGAGATTGGCTCCCTCTCCTGCGCCTAACCAAATATAAGCACCGGGCTTAACTTGTAACATAAAGGAAAAATCTTCAGCTCCCATTGATGGTTGAACATCTGTATGGACTTTATCCTCACCAACAATCACTTTAGCCGCCTTAATAGCAAGCTCAGTTGCTTGTGGGTGATTAACTGTTGCAGGGTAACGACGTTCATAACGGACGTTCGCTGTCGCATTAAAGGTCTGTGCGACACCATCTGCAATCTCTTTAATCCTTTTTTCAGCTAAATCTTGTACCTCTGTTGCAAAAGAACGTACAGTACCTCGAATCACAGCCTCTTGTGGTAAAACATTCCAAGTGTCGCCACTATGAATTTGCGTCACGCTAACCACCAATGAATCTAATGGATTAATACTACGACTAACAATTGTCTGTAATGAATTAACGACTTGGGTTGCTGTCACAATCGTATCATGACCTAAATGTGGAGCGGCGGCATGTGCTCCTTTACCGGTAATTTTTATATCAAAAATATCATAGGATGCCATTAATGGACCTTTGCGGATAAAAAATTCCCCAAATGCCATATTTGGCTGATTATGCATCCCATAAATTGCTTCAATGGGAAAACGCTCAAACAAACCATTTTCAACCATTACGCGACCACCACCTTCATTCTCTTCTGCTGGTTGAAATATTACGACAACAGTGCCAGAAAAATCTCGATGACGAGCTAAATATTTGGCTGTTCCGAGTAAAATAGTTGAGTGACCATCATGACCACAAGCATGCATTTTACCGTTAATGGTCGAACAATAATCAACCTTATTTTGTTCAAGTACATCAAGCGCATCAATATCAGCACGCAACCCAATCCATTTACCAGGTCGATTACCTTTAATAACCCCTACAACACCAGTTGGAGCAAATTCAGTATATAGTTCATCAATACCAAATGACTTTAGTTTATCTATGATAAATTGCGTGGTCTTGTGTTCTTCAAATGCCGTTTCAGGATAACGATGAATATGGTGACGCCACTGAACCATCTCATCTTTTAGAGCGATTATATTGGGATTAATATTGTTGATCATGTTGTACCTCTATTATATGTATATCACCAAAGTGCAGTTTCTATATCTTATACTTTAACATTGGTGTTTAATATTTGTTATCTAATGGTAATTTGACTCAATAAAAAAGAAAATCACCGCAATCATTAGCTTGTTCTAACGTAAAAAAGTATCGATTATTAATCTTATAACATATAGCTATATTAAAAACATCGATTTAATCTTAGAAAAATTTTAATGATTCTATCTGCAATATCTTAAATGTTAAAAATCATTTTAAGGACTTATGTAGGTAACTATAGAGTAAGATAAGTTAGTTAGAGAAATGATAAATTTGAATATATTTATAACTTTTGGCTATATAAAAGAGTAAAAAATAGCTTATATGAATCATTATAAATAAATTTTTAATTAAATTTGCTCAAAAATGAGGCATAGCTCAACTTTATTCCCATCCGTTTAGGCTAACATGCAGGTAATTATACTTTAAATTTTAACTTTAAATTTTATAGGAGAACATATGAAAGCTGCAGTAATTAGACAAGATTGTAATGGTCAAGTTGAATTAAAAGATATTCCTATTAGAGCACTTGAAGCAGGAGAGGCACTAGTTGAAGTGGAGTATTGTGGTCTATGTCACACTGATTTACACGTCGCAGCAGGTGATTTTGGTAAAAAACCCGGTCGGGTTATCGGCCATGAGGGTGTTGGTATCGTAACCAAAATAGCGCCAGATGTTAAAAGTTTAAAAATCGGTGATCGAGTCAGTATTGCCTGGTTCCATGCAGGTTGTGGTACCTGTGAATACTGTATTTCAGGTAACGAAACGTTCTGTCGTAGTGCTTTAAATTCAGGATATAGCGTAGATGGAGGTATGGCTGAACAATGTATCGTTAAAGCAGACTATGCTGTAAAAGTACCTGATGGGCTTGATCCTGCACAAGCGACTAGCGTTACTTGTGCCGGAGTTACCACTTACAAAGGAATCAAAGTTGCTAATACTAAACCGGGTCAATGGCTCGCTGTTTTTGGAATTGGTGGTTTAGGAACGCTCGCCGTTGAATATGGTAAAAATGTTTTTAATAATAAAGTTGTTGCTATCAGTAATAGCGATAGCCAATTAGAACTCTGCAAAAAACTTGGTGCTGATTTAGTTGTTAATCCGAAAAAAGTTGCAGATGTTGGTGCATATATCAAAGAACATACCGATGGAGGGGTTCATGGTGCAGTGGTGACATCAGTAACCAAAGTCGGATTTAATCAGGCAATTAATTCAGTTCGTCCACTAGGTCGCGTAGTCGCATTAGGCTTACCGTCAGAAACAATGGATTTGAGTATTCCGAAAACAGTATTGGATGGTATTCAAGTACTAGGATCTTTAGTCGGAACTCGAGAAGATTTAGCTGAAGCTTTCCGCTTTAGTGCTGAAGGTAAAGTTGTACCTATTGTTGAAAAACGTCCATTCGAAGATATAAATAGTATGATAGATGAAATGCGAGCAGGAAAAATTCAAGGTCGCATGGTTATTGATATGAAAATGAAGAAAAAATAATATCGAATAACGATAAAAGGATAAGTATTAAACTTATCCTTTTATTTTGCCTATTTTACAGCTAATGCTGATACTAGCGCGCTTTGACAGGCGACTTGATTAGGGAAAATTTTTTTTACATCAATTTGATGCAAATTTACTCCATGCAGTTGTGTTATTGGTTTTGGTGATGCTAAAACAGTTAATCCTTTCATAAGAACCGAATCAATCACATCATAATTTTCATTAAAAGAGAGTGCAACTAATACCCTCGGTTTAAATCTTCCTGTATTACTACGACCAACAGCAAGATAACTACCACTTTGCATTGCTGCGAAAGCCTGATTAAAACGTTTAATTTGCAACCAACTCAAACTAATTTGTAGCACCCATGCAATTAGCGCTAAAGTAATCAATGCTGTTGTCGTATTCATTATACTTTCCATTTAGTAGTTAATAATATGTACTTTATCCTAATATAAATAACATCCGATTGTTATCTACTAGGCAGTATCAATCAATTAAAACATAACCTGACCACCCGTAATATTAATTGATTGACCTGTGCAATAAGAAGCTTTATCACTAGCATAAAATAGTAATACATTTAAAGCATCTTGATAATCACAGCCTCGTTTTAAAGGTACCTTATCGATATAAACTTGTTCGACTTCAGACTCACTAATGCCTAATTTTTTAGCATATTGTGGTAACAATGACTGGAACATCGGCGATTTTAACAAATTACCTAACATTAATGAGTTGACTGTAATTCCATGTTCGGCTAAATCTAAAGCTAAGGATTGAGTTAACCCAACTCCACCAAATTTAGCGGCACTATAGCCAGAATTATGTTTACTACCGACTTTACCCGATTTAGAGTTAATCTGAATTATTCGACCTGGTATTTTATTTTTAATCATTAACTTAGCCATTTCTCGAGCACATAAAAAATAGCCAGTTAAGTTCACATTGACGGATAAATTAAAATCGGCGAGAGCAAATTCAGTAATCGGGTTAGCCTTAGCTACGCCGGCACTATATACCATTAAATTAATTTGTTTAAAAGTTTGTTCAATATCATGAGCAAGTTTAATCACACTCTCTTCATTGGTTGCATCAACTTTAAAACCATAAGCTGTTTCTGCACCATATTTTTGATTAATTTCCTGCGCAACATGTTTAGCATTATCAACATTAAGATCTGCAACGGCAACACGATAACCAGCTTCTGCAATTCCTTGACACAAAAAAGCCCCTAATGTTTGTCCACCACCAATAACAACAGCTACTTGTTTCATATTTTTTACCTTTTAATCAAAAAGTTATATTTCATTATTCGTTTTAACCATCAACATTATTTATTGCCTTTCACTACAATTTCATCACCAATAGCTAATGTTTCAGGTATTGCACCATCGACATGAATTGAACCGGGTAACTCTGCGCTATCACCGCCATCAAAACGTAGGGTAAGGTGCCCCAATTCACGAAAATTTGTCGTAGCGACAGCACCTACCGCAGTAATCAGATACTCTTGTTGCCCTAATTTAATAATTTGTCCTACCGCCAAATCAGCAAGCAATTCATCATGAGTATGTGTAAAACAGTAATCTGATAAATCAGCAGGTGCCCCCTCTTTAAAAGTAATCAGCATCCCCTCTGATAAGGTATCCTTAGCAAATTCACCAATATTAGAAACCGTTGATTGATAAATAATTTTTTGCATAATTTAAAATCCTGTTAATTTGAAAACTAAACTTGTTATCAAAATTCAATTATTGATAGATGAAAAACGATACCGCCCATGCAATAAGGACAGTCGGAGCACCAGTCAAAAAGCGACTAACAAGTACGGATGGAACACCAACTCGCACGGTATCTTGTTTTGCTTCCGCTAAAGATAAACCAACAGGAATAAAATCACATGCAGCCTGTGAATTAATCGCGAACAAAGCCGGTAGTGCCAAATAAGGAGGAATATTACCTAACCCGATTTGAACCCCAACTAACGTACCAATCACTTGCGCAATAACTGCACCAGGGCCTAAAAATGGGGAAAGTAATGGAAATGAACAAATTAACGCTAAAATAACCAAACCAATTGGATTATCCGCTAATGGAACTAAACCGTGAGCAATTAAATCTCCTAAGCCAGATGCAATAATTATCCCAATTAGAGCTGAAACAAATGCCATAAAAGGAATAATCGTCTTTAAAACAGTATCAATCGTATCGCGCCCAGCTTGGAAAAAAATGGCAACACCGGATCCCATGCCGATACCGATTTTAGCTAATAGGCCATCGCTTTGTTCAGAGATTTTTTTGGTCGTGTCATAATCTTTATGTACTGTCTTTTCTGCCTGAATCGTCTTTTCAGCCGTACTAGGAATTGGTTCGCTCTGTAAATCTTTTTCTAACAAAGTAATATTTTGAGGTTTAACACCTGAGACATAAATATCTTCAACTATATACTGAGCAAGCGGGCCCGATTTACCCGTAGCATGAATATTTAATGTCGGGATACGATTTTTAGGATAAATACCACAGCGTAAAGTACCGCCACAGTCGATGACTGCAATACCGATTTCGCTTTTATCGGGCTCCCCCTCTTTAAAACCATCAATGGCTTGCCATCCCGTTATTTCAACTAATTTATCAACAACAGCAGGCCGAGTTCCTGCGGCAATATAAACAATTTTTTTACCATCAATAATGGGTAACTCTAACGGTCCACCCCAGCCAGCATCACCTTTTTCAATACGAATATATTTAGTCATTGCAATTTCTCCTGTTAAAGATGAACTTTTCTATCTAACGTAATTCCCATTTTTTTCTCAAAAATGGCAGTAGTAAGATCGGTTATCCAACCGCGGAAAAAGTTAGTAAATAATCCGACTAAAAAGTAACTAACCGCAAGAGGTCCTAACGGTAAACCAAGTGTTGTTAAGCCAGAAGCAATACCAAGATATACAAATAATTCACCAGGATTAACATGGGGAAATAAACCATTCATCGAGTGACAGCTGTATGAAGAAGCGGCATAGTAACTCGGCTTATAAAACTCAGGCATAAAACGCCCTAAACTCAGAGTCATTGGATTACAAAAGACGAACGTACCAACAAGAGGTAAAACTAAATAACGTAAAATAGGATTGCTTGCACAAGCTTGTGCCAATCTTTCAATACGATGTTGACCAATCAATTTAATAATGGCATTCATAACAACGAGTAATGAAATTAATAAAGGTAGAATTCCAGTTACCATGCCAACAAAAACATTACCCCCTTCCTGAAATAGTCCAATAAACCATTCAGCACCATGAGAAATAGCTTCAATCATAATATATCCCCTTAATTAATGAATAGAACTTATATCCAAAGAGCGAAGGGATAATAACAATAACTAAAATCTATTTCTTTTAAGTCGATCACATTTCAAGAAAAATCTTTCACTTTGAAAGATTTTTCTTTCATATGAGTTATTTTTAAATTTTAAATAAAATCATTATTAAAAATAATAGAGCGAAATAGCTATCAAACGATAGCTAAATAAATGAAAAGGAATTGATTTACCAAATAGAAATGCAAGAGGATTAGATTTAATTTATTGAAAATATTAAAGTTATAATAAATACACTAAAAGGTATATTTGGTTTACTTAAACCTCGACTAAAACAACATTAATCCCCATTTTGATTAATGCATGATAATATTTTTGATCTAATTCACTATCAGTAATAATCGTATCTACAGATTTTAAAGAACAAATCACATTAGGACTACGCCGACCAAATTTTGATGAATCAACAAGCAATACCAGTTTAGCGGCCGCTTTACACATAGAGACACTACCCTCATAACTTTCATTAAATGTCGTCACACCACCAACTAAATCAACACCGTCAGCGCCCATAAAAAGCATATCGAAAGAGTAATTAGATAGTGAAGCTCCAGCGAGTTTATTGCTACTATGAAAAGATGCAGATTTACGACGAAATGTCCCCCCCATTAGCACAATAGTCTGATCATTATCAAAACTTACAAGCTCATTCACCATATGCAAACTGTTGGTCATAATCGTCAAATGCTTAAATTTTGCTAGCATAGGAATCATTTGTGCAACAGTACTTCCCGCATCAAAAATCAAAAAATCACCTTCATGAATAAGTTTTACCGCCTCATCAGCAATTTTTTTCTTTTTATTGGTATTAATAAAGGTTTTATTATCAACAGGTTGATCACCAACCTCTTTATTTAACATCGCCCCACCATAAGTTCTGATAACCATATTATTATCAGCTAATAAAGTAAGATCTTTACGGACTGTCGTGCCAGTAGTATTAAATACTTGTGCCAAAACATCGACAGTAGTATGCCCATTTATTTGCAAATAATCTAAAATCGCCGCTTGTCTCTCTTTAACTTTCATTATGTTTACTCATGTTATGTGTGGCTATAAATATCAATGCTAATCAATCTATAAAGATCATTTAGTTAACCAAAAAGAACGTTATACACTGAGATAATCGTGCCAATAACTTATCATTAGAATTACTGTAATTATAAGATAGTAAGTTTCATAAAACAATCAATTATCTTTCATAATGAAAGATCATATTTTTATAAAGATCATTTCATTATAATAAATATATAAAACCGATTATTTCATTGTGTAAAAAACTGAAAAAGTGCTAATATTTTAACCAATTGCCATTATTCAATAAGTCACAAATACAATGGTTGACATCCTTTTTTAGTATTGGAGCCCTATGGCACACCTAATTAAGAATTTACTAGCAGAGCTAGTCAACGAAAAGCGATTAATAAAAAATTGCTATTGCACAGATATTGTGTCTTCCACGCAACGAGGTCATTATATTACGCCCATCTCTTGCGTTCAAATAATGATCAGCGGCTCACTAAAAATTATTCGTCGTGAAAAAAATCACACTGTATATAAAACACTCACAGCAAATGATATCTTTTTTACACACTCAAATGATTACACAACTAACATTTACTTAAAACCCGTAACCTTGCTGAGTATCCTATTCGAAAAACAGCATATAAACTGCAATTTATTATATTGGGATGGACAAGATTTCTCACTCATTGAAGAGGTTCACTATAATTATAAAGATTATCATGCCAATCAATATATTATCCAAGCGCTCAGTGAGCTATCTTTACGCTATATAAATAATGAGGCAATAACAAAAACATATCGCTTTCTTATATTGGGCTTATTGAATAATATTCTTTTATCAAACTCGGTACAAACAACCGTTTACACAACAAAAAAGTTACGTATAACACTAATTCGTCAATATATTGATATCCATTTTCAAGAAACAGTAACTCGCGAACAGTTAGCTAATTTATTCCATATTAGTCCTAACTATCTATCATTCGCTTTCAATCAAGAACAAGGAATTGGCCTAAATGAATATATTTTACAAACTAAATTACGACATGCTAAAAAATTATTAATCTATAACCAACTTAATATTAAAGATATTTCTACTGCAGCTGGTTTTCAGGATGATAGTTATTTCCGACGTATTTTTAGAAAAAAAATCGGTTGTACACCAACCGAATATAAAGATCGATACGGTAAAAAATAATGACTCATTCAGTGCTAGATTTTGATCTAGTCAATAAAAATCCACTGGTTATCGCGGTAAATGGCACCACAGTAATTAAACCAAAGCTACCAATCATCGTATGTAAAATCTCAGCAGATACATAATTAAAATTTAAAATATTAACCAAGGGAACTCCTTGACCAACAAATACCATTAAAAGCGCTAAATATCCGCCAGAATAAGCTAATAACAGTGTCGTTGTCATCGTACCAATTACCGCTCGACCAATAGTTAACCCAGACTTAATTGCTTCCATTTTACTAATATCAGGTTTTTTGATAACAATTTCATTCACAGCAGAAGTAATATCCACAGCAACATCCATGACAGCACCACTTGAGGCGATAAAAATACTAGCAATAAAAATATAATTCAAATTGAGTGTAGAGAATCCAGAATACAATAAATTCTCGGAAAAGCTCATGATCGCACCATGAACTTTAAATACATCAACAAAATAGATAGCCATTCCAGCGGTTATAATTATCCCTAAAAAAGATCCTAATACAGCAGATAAAAAACAGCGACCAAAACCATATACAAGCATTGTAATGAGTACTGTTAGCAATAAAGTAAACATCATACCAACAATGATAGGATGATAACCCATTAAAAATGCAGGAATTAATACTTTCCAAATTGCTAATACAGTAAACAGAAATGAGATAATCGCCCGCACACCTAGCCAACCCGCTAAAGCAATTAATAACACAGCAAATGCAATAACTAAAATTAATTCAAGATTTAAACGATAATGATCAACCATCGTCACTTTAATAATTTCACTATTTTCTATATTTGGCTGCATAACAATCAGAGCTTTATCTCCGACATTAAATAACTTATCTGACTCAAGTTTACCTAGTAACATATTACTTGCGATAAATCGTTCACCAGAATATAGACCTGACGCAACCTCAACTTCACAGACTTGATCACCATAAGTAATTAAACCCACATGATTAACCATTGAGTTATCGACAGAAATAACCGTAGCTTTAGCGCGAATATGGTTATCATAAACTGGATTCTCAAATTGATTGGGTAAAAAAAACATAATAAGTGTAATAACAAAAGCAATAGCAGTCGGGATAATCTTATTATCTGATAATAAAGTGGATAATTTCATCACATATTACTCGTTTTTATTAATCCCATCGATTCACCAATGGGATTAATAAACTTAAATAACGATTAAGATTAATCCACTAAAGTTAGTGACATCATCTTCCGTGGAATTTCAGTATTTTCATAAATACCAGAGAATGACTCTTGCCCAACACCTTTAGCATAAACCGCCGCAGGTAATCCAGTATGAGCTGTAGTTGTCCAACCCAGTCCCGCTTTGCCATTTAAAATATGGGTTACCGCAATCTGTAGTGGCTCCTGATCATAATAAGAATATTCGATACGATAGCCATCAGTTTTACGATATGGGCGTTTATCGTAAGGAATTAAACTTTCTAAATAACCTTGATGCAATATGACAATATCTCGTTCAGAAAGAACAGCTCTCGGATTATCTTTAGCCTGAGGTGAAGTTGCTTGATATAAACCAAATAAAGATTCAATATCTTGTAATACTTGCTCAAAACCAATCTGCTCATTACGATATTTAGTAATATAATCACGAGAATATTTTTGCCCTGAAATTTTTTGACTAGCTAAAACATTAAAATAGGTATCATAGCCTGTTGCACCAAAACCGATACCAAATCCACCCGTTTCATGATCTCCCGTTACAATAATTAACGTTTCATCCGGATGAGCGGCATAAAAATCCAATGCAACATTGACAGCATCTTCTAATGAAGCTACATCATGAATTAAGG
The DNA here is from genome assembly GCA_036251205.1 of Orbaceae bacterium BiB. NCBI lineage: Bacteria > Pseudomonadati > Pseudomonadota > Gammaproteobacteria > Orbales > Orbaceae > Orbus > Orbus mooreae. The sequence goes on from CP133958.1 coordinate 1,502,915, forward strand.
TTGCAGCATCGTTTGCATGGGCTGCCCAGTCAATTTTTCCACCTTCAATCATCATGAAAAAACCAGTATCATTCATCAATAATTCGACCCCCTTTTTGGTATAATCTGCCAATGTCAAATCCTGACTATTACGATCAATCGAATAATCCAAAGCCGCATCACTTGGGGTATCAAGTATTGCATTGATCGCTAACACTTTTTGTCCCTCTTTCGGTTTTAAAGCATCAAAATCAACTTTAGAATTTACATAGGTATAACCAGCTTGTTTAGCGATATCAACTAAATTTTTCTGTGTTCCATCATAGCCTGTCGGTTTTTTAAAACCACCACCACCAAAATAATCAAAGTTACTATTACTCAGATCAAGACCAATATCATAGTACTTATTTCGACTAGTCTGATGCGCATAAAAGCCTGCTGGGGTTGCATGGTCAATCGAAACACTACTGATAATACCGACTTTATAATTGTTTTTCTCTTTAAGTAATGTCGCAATTGAAGGATGTGGTCGATTAAATGCATCAACACCGACGCCACCATCAAGAGCTTTATAACCCGTTGCTAATGCCGTTGCAGCGGCGGCAGAATCAGTAATAAATTTTGAAGCGTCATAAGTTGTTGCTGCGCCTAATACAGGGAAAGAGGCAAAAACAGGCATACTCGCTTTTGGTGGATTATCGGGAGTGGGCTGTGCGAGGGTACCGACAAAACTATTATCAATCGTACCGCGATAAACACCTAAAGAAGTTGCTTGAGGAAAACTCATTCCATCGCCAATAAAATAGAAAATATATTTAGGTACTGCCGGTGATGCTGTTGTAGTGGGTGCTGCAATCGCATATGTGGACAGACATAATGCCGAAAGTGTTAGAACCTTGGCAACGAGTGTCCATTTCGAACCTACTTTTTTACTCATACATTGCTCCTATTTATGTTTATTTTTAGTACGTTATATTAAAGGCAATGTATGAACGGTGAACAATGGATATTTATACGATCTCATGGATTTTTGTACCAATAAAATAAAAATGAGATCTGTATCAACTTTATAATGGTTATTGTCGAAATAGGGTTAAATGATCATAATAAAAAAGTATTGCACCATAAAAATAATGCAATACTATTTAATAACACAAAACAATAAAGGGCCGATGTTAACTACATCATCAATGAACCAAATGCCTGCCGCCAATCGCATTCAAATTTATTTATAGCAGCATCAACAGCAGGATCTGCAATAAACAGTTCAGCAATATCAACTGGAACAGTGACCGAACCGCATCCCGCCAGTAAACAATCTAATACTTGTCTTGGTGTTCTAAAGCTAGCAGCCAGCACTATTGATGATGGGGCATGTAATGTTAATAATGTTTGCAATTCATTAACCACATCAATTCCACTACCACTTTGCGCATCAATACGATTAACATATGGCGCAACGTATTTAGCTCCCGCTAAGGCCGATAACAATCCCTGTACGGCACCATACACAGCTGTACCTAAAGTTGGAATGCCTTGTTCAGTTAATATTTTTATCGTAGTTAGTCCCTCTGATGTGACAGGCACTTTTACAACTAAGGATGGAAAGTGTTTAGTTAATTTTATAGCTTCATTAACCATGTCCTTAGTATTATTGGCGATTACCTGTGCAAATAGTTGTCCATCGGGGCCAATAATATCTTGTAACTGTGCTAATACCTCAAAAAGCGGTTTTTTCTCTTTAGCAATAATGCTTGGATTCGTTGTTACCCCTTTAATCGGTAAAATTGGTAATAAACGTTTTACAGCATTAACATCAGCAGTATCTAAATAAAATTCCATTATGTTCTCCTAACAAACTAAAATTAACTTTCGCTCAAAAACAACTATAATTTAAAAAGGAAATATTGCCTGTTTTTTATTATAAAATATGATAATGGTCACATATTATTCACTGCTTTGTATAATTCTCGCTACAATTCCCCAATAAAATAGAAGCTTTTTTTAGTAAAACTTAAAAAATAACTTAATCACTTAATTTTAAATAATATTTTATATAAACGGATTATCATTATTTGATAATAAAAGAAATAATTTACGTCTACATACCAATATCGAGTTTATTTTAACCAGTAAATTGAGTTAAACTGTTTAGCATATAAAAATTAAGTTAATAAAATAGTTGAGACATATCACTTATGCAAGATAATGTTTACGATGTATTAGCAGAAAATGAGGAGCAACATTGGTGGGCCGTCGGTCGCCGCGCGATATTACATAGCACACTAACATCAATGAATATCCCACCTAATGCAGAAATTTTAGAAGTTGGTGCCGGTACTGGTGGTAATATATCAATGTTACAATCTTTCGGTAATGTTACTGTGCTTGAAGGCAATCCAAATGGCTTGAAATACCTTCGCACCAAAAATCAAGTATCGATCCTTGAAGGATATTTACCGGATACCACCGCATTAAGCAATAAACAGTTTGATTTGATTGTGCTATTTGATGTTTTAGAACATATCGAAAATGATCATCAAGCTCTAGTTGCCTTACAAAAGCACTTAAAACCCGGTGGGAAAATGTTATTTTCGGTTCCTGCCTTTCCGATGTTATGGAGCCACCATGATGTGGTTAATCAGCATTTTCGTCGCTACACTAAATCCACATTGCGGCGCGTATTTGCAGAGTCAGGATTAGAGGTTAAGCGAATCAGTTATTTCAACTTTTTTCTTTTCCCTGTTATTACAGTTATTCGGGGTATTTATAATTTATTTGGTATTAAAGGACATGATCAAGAGGGAATGCCTAGTCCAGTAGTCAATAATATATTAACTAAATTATTTGCGAGTGAAAAATTTCTCTTACGTTATATTAATCTGCCTTTTGGCATATCACTATTTGCAATTATTGATAAACAAAAACAGTAGCGGTCTCGATTGGTGATCTATTTGGCATAAAAAAACCCCGCTCAAAGAGCAGGGTTTTTCTATATTTGGTCGGCGAGAGAGGATTCGAACCTCCGACCCACTGGTCCCAAACCAGTTGCGCTACCAAGCTGCGCTACTCGCCGAAAATTTTCACTATCATCTGTTCCCAACTTAGATAGATTTAACGAGAGAACAAATATCATCCTGACATCATATTAAATAAACCATTTACATGACTTTATTTAATTAGTTAGCTCTCTTCGTTAGGATGCGAATAATACTGTGCTATGATTAAACTGTCAATAGCTCAGTAAAAAATTCCAATAAAAAATTACTAATCGTTCAGTTTAGTCGGCGTTTTACCAATACGTTGATAAAATTCCACCACAAAATCTTCATAGCGATGATCAGCAATTGCTTGACGAATCTCGGCCATTAAACGTTGGTAGTAACGTAAATTATGAATAGTATTCAAGCGTGCACCTAAGATTTCACCGCATTTATCTAAATGATGTAAATACGCTTTAGTATAATTTTTACAAGTATAACAGTCACATTCAGCATCAAGTGGTGATGTATCATCTTTATACTTAGCATTACGAATTTTTATAACGCCTTCAGTAACAAACAAATGACCATTACGAGCATTACGCGTTGGCATCACACAGTCAAACATATCAATACCACGTCTAACCCCTTCAACCAAATCTTCTGGTTTACCAACCCCCATTAAATAACGCGGTTTATCAGCAGGCAATTGTGGACAAGTTCCCTCTAAAATACGATGCATATCAGCTTTAGGCTCACCAACGGCAAGACCACCAACAGCATAGCCATCAAAACCGATTTCGGTTAATACTTTGACAGAAATATCACGTAACTCTTGATGGACACCACCTTGCACAATACCAAATAGTGCATTTTTATTACCGAGTTCATCAAAACGATCTCGACTACGTTTGGCCCAACGTAATGACATCTCCATCGAGCGCTTAACATAATCCCATTCAGCAGGATAAGGTGCACATTCATCAAAAATCATGACAATATCGGAACCTAAATCGTACTGAATCTCCATAGAAATCTCAGGTGATAAAAAGATCGCATCGCCATTAATAGGATTACGAAAATGCACACCTTCTTCTTTGATTTTACGAATGTCGCCTAAACTAAAAACCTGAAAACCACCAGAATCGGTTAAAATTGGCCCGTGCCACTGCATAAAATCATGCAAATCGCCATGCTGGCGCATAATCTCTTGACCAGGTCTTAACCAGAGATGAAAAGTATTACCTAATAGAATTTGCGCCCCTGTTGCAGCGACTTCTTCGGGGGTCATCCCTTTTACAGTACCGTAAGTACCAACAGGCATAAATGCAGGTGTCTCAACATGACACTCAACACCGCGTCGATCAAAAGTCATTCTACCACGACGAGCGCGGCCATCGGTTGTATCTAATTTAAATTTCATAGTTACCTCGCAACCAAATAAACAGTTTGGCGCTATTATTATTTAGTCTAATATTATGTATAGAATATGGTGTAATATTAAAAAACACCTTAAATTAAGGCGGCTATGATAGCATAGCTCAATGATGAAATAAAAAGTAAAAAGAGTTCGATTAAATAACAAGCAATATACTAAATAAGTTTACCAAATACCAACAACAAAATAGCGACAATCATCAAAGATTCAAACTTGAAAAATCAATAGCTTAAATCATCAATAACAGAAAGTACTCATTATCGAATATAGGCTAAACCGACAATGAGTAACCAACTATTTTTTAGTAATAAACATAGCATCACCGTAACTAAAAAAGCGAAACTGCTGTTCAACGGCAAAATGATAAGCTTGCATAACATGTTCATAGCCAGCAAAGGCAGATACCAACATAATTAATGTTGATTCGGGTAAATGAAAATTAGTAATTAGGACATCGATTACATTAAATTGATATCCTGGATAGATAAAAATACGCGTATCGGCAAAAAACAGCGCAATTTGCCCAGTCTGTTGTGCCGCACTCTCTAAAGCGCGAACAGATGTTGTTCCGACGGCAACTACTCGGTTACCTCGTGCTTTACAAGCTTGCACTGCGTCAACAACATCTTGGGATACCTGTGCATACTCAGCATGCATCACATGTTCTTCAATACTATCAACTCTAACCGGTTGAAATGTTCCAGCTCCAACATGTAAAGTCACAAAAGCAAATTCAATACCTTTTTTCTTTAATGCAGCAAGCAAAGGCTCATCAAAATGTAAACCAGCAGTTGGAGCGGCAACGGCGCCAGGAACTTTATTATAGACCGTTTGATAGACTTCGCGATCTTGCTCTTCATCGGCCCTATCGATATAAGGAGGAAGAGGAATATGCCCGATTTTATCTAAAATTGTTAGTACATCTGTTGGGAACTGTAATTCAAATAGCGTATCATGACGAGCTAACATAGTAAGTTCAATATTCCCCTCATCACCGAGTAAAATCACGGTTCCTTCTTTTGGGGACTTAGAGGCTTTCACGTGAGCAAGTACACGATTGTTGTCTAAAATACGCTCAACTAAGATTTCGACTTTTCCTCCTGACGCTTTTTGTCCATATAAACGTGCAGGAATAACTCGAGTATTATTAAATACTAATAAATCACCGGCATTCAGCTGATCTAACACATCAGTAAATACACCTTGAGTTAAACTTCCCGTTTTACCATCTAAAGAGAGTAAGCGACACTCACTACGGACTTTAGTTGGGTATCGTGCAATTAATTCATCGGGTAACTCAAAAGCGAAATCAGAAAGCTGCATAATCAAACTCTTTAACTATCATTAAGTAGAAATTGCGGGCTAGTCTAATAGTCAGATTATAATCATGCAAGAATAAATTTCTTATTGTGCTAACAAAATTGTATTTAATAAATCAATAAATTTATTTAGAATGAGTGCATAAAAAATCTACCACTCATAACGATAAAATCAAAGGATATAAACAATGAAATTAAAATTTATCGCTGCTAGCCTATTTGCATTAAGTTTGTCAGCTTGCCAAACGAATGGCTCTAACTTACTTGATCTTGGTTCTCAATCAGTACAAATCGCAATGTTAAGTGATGCAGATGTAAAAACATTAAGTGATCAGTCATGTGAACAAATGGATGCTCAATCAACTGTTGCACCAAGTAATAATGCTTATACCGTGCGTTTAAATAAAATTACCCAAAGCCTTGGTAATGAAATTAATGGAACTAAAATAAATTATAAAGTCTATTTGACCAATGATGTCAATGCATGGGCAATGGCTAATGGCTGCGTTCGAGTGTATAGCGGTTTAATGGATAAAATGACTGATAATGAAATCCAAGGAGTTCTTGGACATGAACTTGGTCATGTAGCTTTAGGTCATAGTAAAAAATCAATTCAAGTTGCTTATGGTGCACAACTCGCAAGAGGTGCAATTGCCGCTTCATCTAACTCAACAATTGCAGCACTGACTCAGTCCCAGTTAGGGGATTTAGCCGAAAATGTGATTAATGCTCAATTTTCACAAAAACAAGAGACTGCCGCAGATAATTATTCGTTCGATTTCTTAGTACAAAAAGGTATTGATCCAATTGGAATTGCAACTGCCTTTGAAAAATTAGGTGGTGGTGAAGCCTCACTATTAAGTACTCACCCTGCATCAAGTGATCGTGCAAACAATATCCGAACTAAAATTGCACAACTGAATAAAAGCAAATAAATGAATTAAAAAAATTGCACACTAAATTTTAGTGTGCAATAAATAATATAACGTTAATCATAACAAGCGACTTAGCGTTTTGGTAATCCACCAAAGCCACCGCCCATACCACCCATCATGCCTTTCATATTACGCATCATCTTCATCATGCCGCCGCCTTTCATTTTTTTCATCATGCGCTGCATATCATCAAACTGTTTGAGTAATTTGTTAACATCTTGGACTTGAGTTCCGGATCCCTGTGCAATGCGACGTTTACGAGATCCTTTAATAATTTCTGGATTTAAACGCTCTTTAAAAGTCATGGAATTAATAATCGCTTCCATTTTAACTGTTACTTTATCATCCATTTGCGATTTAATATGATCAGGTAGTTGTCCCGCCCCTGGCAATTTAGCCAGCATAGCACTCATCCCCCCCATATTACGCATCTGTTTAAGCTGCTCTTGGAAATCATTAAAATCAAATTTATCGCCTTTCTTGATCTTCTTCGCCATCCGTTCGGCTTTTTCACGATCAACCTTGCTTTCCATCTCTTCAATTAAAGAGAGTACATCCCCCATCCCTAAAATACGTGAGGCAATACGATCTGGATAAAATGGCTCTAAAGCGTCCGTTTTTTCTCCCATACCAAGAAACTTAATCGGTTTTCCGGTAATTTGACGAATAGAGAGTGCAGCACCACCTCGGGCATCACCATCAACTTTCGTTAAAATAACACCCGTGAGAGGTAATGCATCATTAAATGCTTTCGCTGTATTTGCAGCATCTTGACCTGTCATCGCATCAACGACAAACAGTGTTTCAATTGGATTAATGGCTTGATGTAATGCTTTAATTTCATCCATCATTTCGCCATCAACATGTAAACGTCCAGCGGTATCGACAATCAATACATCAAAAAATTGTAATTTAGCGTGAGAAATCGCCTTATTGACAATATCAATTGGTTTTTGATTAATATCGGATGGGAAAAACTCCACATTAATTGCATTAGCTAAAGTTTCTAACTGCTTAATCGCCGCAGGACGATATACGTCAGCAGATACAACTAATACTTTCTTTTTCTGTTTTTCTTTTAAAAATTTTGCTAGTTTTGCAACACTCGTCGTTTTACCAGCACCTTGCAAGCCCGCCATTAACATGACAGCAGGAGGCTGTGTTGCTAAATTTAACGAACTATTCTGTTCACCCATTGCAGTGGTCAGTTCTTGTTGAACTATTTTGATGAACTCTTGGCCTGGCGTTAAACTCTTATTGACATCCAAGCCGATAGCTTTTTCTTTAACTTGGCTAATAAAATCACGCACAACAGGTAGTGCAACATCCGCTTCAAGTAGCGCCATTCGGACATCGCGTAAAGCATCTTTAATATTATCTTCAGTCAGTCTACCACGACCACTGATATTACGCAGAGTCTGAGACAATCGATCGGTTAGATTTTCAAACATAATTTTCTCAATAAATATAAAAAAGTATTGGTATAATGATAACAGAAATTTATAATGATTGGTGATGTGATTTAGTATAACAATCACATATTTTCCACTATTTTAATAAAAATAATAATGTTAAGGAACGATAATGATGTCAGAAAATCAAATGCCAAATCCCAAAGTAGATGTAGAACGAGTTAACGAGATTAAAAAAGCAAGTTTTTGGGTTAGCCAACTATTCATTATAATTGCAACAGTTGTTGGGGTCTATTTAGCGGCATCTCAAGGTTATAAACAAGCGATTCAATTTGAAAATATGACTAGCTATAAAGAGGGTTACTATTTACAAAAATCACTACAATATGAATTACAAGATAATGTAACTATCTTAAAAGATTACATGACTAAGATTCAAAATGGTAATTATTATGGTGCGCGTAATGAATCATTAGATTTTTATACTTTAGTATGGGAAAACATGAAGTTTTCAAGTACTACACTTTCAACTCCGCCAGATCTATTACGTCAAGCACAGCAGTTTTATCGAGAAGTTGCAAAATTGCATGATAGTATCGCGAAAAGTGATATCTCAGTACCAAACGGTGTGAAAAAGCTACAAGAACAAATTGATATCGTTGAACAAAGTTTGATTCCTGCACTAGAAAAAAGTACAGACCAAATAAAAGCAGAACTTAGTGGTACTGATATTATTCTATAATAAAATTACAACTAAAATAGACTATTATCATTTAACGATTACAGTAAGAAATAGTAAAAACCCCATTTATTGGGGTTTTTTATTGATTAAATATCACTGACTGTTATCAATTTGATAATAGAACAATTAAAAAGCGCCGTTAAAAACCATTTTTCTTATATACATGATCAGGATTTGGACCAAGACGTAAATTTTGGTTTAGCTCATCAATACTTTGTATTTCAGCGTCAGTTAATGTAAAGTCAAAAATATTGGCATTATCAGTAATACGTGCAGGATTACTCGATTTAGGAATCGCAATATAGCCTTTTTGCATATGCCAACGCAAAGTAATTTGGCTAGCGGTTTTATGATATTTTTTAGCTAAATCAATTAATCGTTGTTCTTCGTTGACTTTACCTTGCGCAAGTGGTGACCATGCTTCAATTGCGATATTATCTTGGCGCAAATATTGCACCTGACGCTCTTGGGTAAAATAGGGATGCAATTCAATCTGATCGATCATCGGTTTAATATTGGCTTTAGTCGCTAAGAGTTCAAGATGAGAAATAGTAAAATTACATACCCCTATCGCTTTTGCCGCTTTTTGTTCATAAATATATTCTAAAGCCTGCCATGTTTCAAAAAAGCTATTACTGAGTGGCCAATGCACTAAAAATAGATCAATATAATCAATCTGTAAATCTGTCAGCACCTGATCAAAAGCGCGTAATGTCTGATCATATCCTTGATTAGTATTATTGACTTTAGACGTTATCATATAGTCCTGACGTTGATAACCGCTATTTTTTAGTGCTGTACCTAATGCTTGTTCATTATTATATAATTGAGCCGTATCAAACGAACGAAATCCAACCTTTAATGCTTGATCAACCGCAATAGTCATTTCCGCTTGCTCAACGATTTTATAGGTACCAAAACCTAACATAGGTAAAGAAACGTATTCATTCAGCTTAATCATCGAAGATAATGATAATGTCATAACAATCTCCTAATCAATATGCATAATTCAGTAACAGCTAGCGAAGGCCTTTTCAATCCGAACCCTATTTTTACACTATAATCATACTCTACAGCAAGATTATAACGAAGTAAGGTCATCAATTAATCTGTTAATAATCTATTTTGTAAATCTTGTGCACCTTGATATTGTGTTAAACCGGTTACGGAATTAACAGTATTATTCGGCTGATTACCTAAGACTTGTGAAGCCAAAACTAAACCATCTTGATCAATAACCGCTTTTTGATAAAATTCAATCAATTCTGCTTTTTTCAAAAGTGATAGTCTTGCAATCTTCTGCTCTCTTGAGTCAAAACTGAATAAATCATTAGAATAATCGACAAAATAAGAAGCAAACTCTTCATTTAGCGTTTGCGGGGGCATGAGCATTTCATCAATGACCGCTTTACGATACTGTTCAAATTCACTATTGCTAAGTGCATTAAGTTTAGCAAGAATCGTTGGATAAAATGCTTTATAACGACCATTTAAATAAGCCGGATCATATTGATTACTCTGAATTAAAAATCCAATTCCAGAGCTATCGCCAATATTAACCGGCAATGAAAATACCGCATACCCCAACTGTTCTTGGCTTCTTAGTTGATCATAAAACCAAGGTGAAATGATTTTATAAAGTAAATAGCTTGCTACTCGGCTCGTTGTTTTATCGTACCCTTTAGGTACAAAGCCCATTAATAAAGCATTATCGGTACTATTCGCATTTTGGCTAATCAGCACATCACGATCTTGCGCGATCTGAATCTGCTTATCAGTTGTATAGCTGGTTGTAGCATCTAAATTATCTTTGACATTTTTATAAAAATCATAAGATTGAGAATATGGCAAATTACCGACCGATAACATATATGGTACAGAATGAACCATTAATTTATCCCGGTATTGAATAAGATCGTCCAAACTTATTGAAGAAAGTTCATCTCTTCGTTGTTCTCGTTCCACATAATGTGCTGTTGATAACGCATTAACAGGTTGTAACGCTAACTGATAACTACGAGCATGATCTGCCGTTGCCAGCTGCTCTAAATACCACGATTTGGCTAAATCGAGTTTTTCTTGGTTAATGTCAAACTCTCGATAAGTATTAATAACATCGCCGACGACATCAGTAAGATGCTGATTAAAACCACTTGCTTGAATCATTAAACCAGAATCAGCTTGAGTACTCACATTAATACCCGCAACAGCTGTTTGAAAACGGAATGTAGCTAACTCTCGATTGGCTAAATAATCAAGTAAATTGAATAACACTTGATTCTTACCAGTGCTTAATGCCCAATCATTACGTAACGATAGCGCAATAACCGCCTTAGGTTCATCCGCAAAGTAGTCACTAAAGAAATGAAAATGGTTACCATGGGAATTAAATTGACCATTCTTGTTACTCGCAGCCGTAGCTTCTGGGATGATAAATTCAGTAGGAATATAGCGATTCAAGCTTGGCAGTTGTAATTGGCTATCAACTATTTTCGCAGCTAATAGCTCTGGTTGGCTAATATTTTCGATCTGATAAGGTGCATCGACAAAATAAGCAACTTTATCGGCAGGTTGATTAGGTGCAATTACCCAAATCCTTGCCTTATTTGGCTTTAATGATGCTAATCGTTCTTCAATCGCTTTTTTATCAAAGTGAGTAGCAACATTGTCAGCATCAAGAATATGCTGTGCAGGATAAAATAGCATTTTATCAGATAGATCTTCGACATAAGACATATCTCGAGTGATATCAGGATATTTAAAATCTAGAGCAAGAACGTTATGAAGTTCATCGTAATAGCGTGAATCAACATTATTTTCAAGTAACTGCAGATAATTAAAAATAGCATTAATGACTTGTTCTTTTTCTGCCAGACCGCGATCAGTTAATGTGACATAGATACCAAATACGCCACTATTACCATAGCGAATTGGATCACTACTTGCGCTAATCGATTCGATAAGTCCCTGTTTTTGTAATAAATCAAATAAGGTATTTTGGCTACGATTACTGATCATATAGCTAATATACTCATCACTTTTATCTGCAAATTTAGCTAGATTATTCTCTATTGAAAATTGCAGATAGAGTATTTTTTTCGGTTGAGCTGGTTGCATATAGATCCATTTACCTAAAGTATCTGGCGTTAATGCAACTTGTGAAGTTTGCTCGACAACTACTGATTTATTTTTGATTTTACCAAAGGTATCAACAGCCAGTTCAGCTAATTGTGGTAAAGATTTATCACTATATAAAACACCGACCATAATATTGGCTGAATAGTTATTATTATAAAATGACTCTAATCCAGTTTGTAATTTACTATTTGGTTTATCACTCAATGTTTCAAGATTTCCACCTGAAAACATCGCTGCTGGATGCTCTTGGTTCATCGTTTCGGAATCGACTTGACCAATTCTAAAACCATCATTAGAACGTGCCATCGTCAGTTCAGCATTAACTGCATTACGCTCTTTATCAGCATTGATCTCATTAAGTAATGGTTCAGCAATCGCATCAGCTAAGCGATCTAAAGCACCATTAAATGCATTATTTTCAACTTCAAAATAAAATGCTGTACGATAAGCTGCCGTACTAGCATTATAGCTACCTGAATGTTGCGCTAAATATTCAGAAAAACTAGATGGTTCGGGATATTTCTTAGAGCCCATTAACACCATATGCTCAGTATAATGTGCTAATCCTTGTTGCAACTTAGGATCGTGTAAAGAACCGACAGGTAATGCTAAAGAGGCTAAAGATTTAACAGCATGACTATCTGAAATTAGTAGTACTTTCATCTGATTCGCCAGCGTAATTAATTGATATTGGCGATCATCTCGTTCGCTCTTATTAATTGTTTCGTTGGAAACCGTATAAGGCTTAACTTCATTTGCATATACAGTGCTTACACTAAATAACACACCAATAAAATAGACAACTAAAAAGAGATATTTATTTTTCATAAAAACTTACCGATACGTTGATGATTACAATTAAGTCGTTAATACCAAAAATAACGTACAATATGGAAGAAAACTGGTGCAGCAAAGCACAGTGAATCAATTCTATCCATCATACCACCATGGCCATCAATAATAGCACCAAAATCTTTTACACCGCGATCTCGTTTGATAGCAGACATACAGAGTCCACCACAAAAACCAAGTAATGTCAGTAATGCGGAAATCAATCCTGCTTGCCAAAAAGTAAATGGAGTTATCCACCACAATAGTGAACCAATCAATGTTGCAGATAAAATACCACCGATAAAGCCCTCTACTGTTTTATTCGGACTTAATTTAGGTACAATCGCATGGCGGCCAAACAGTTTACCAAAGACATATTGCAAAACATCAGACAGTTGAACCACAATAACTAAGAACATAATTAGTTTGATATTTTGGCTATGATCGTTACCGCAATTTAATAAAAGTAAAGCTGGAATATAGCTGATACAGTACACAGCAATCATCATACTCCACTGAATTTTAGCAACACGACCTAAAAAGTCGATAGAATTACCATTGATAGCAATACGAGTTGCAATAAATAAAAAGACAAAAACGGGAATAAAAATAGCAAATAAGCCATACCAATTAAATCCAATTAACAGATATTGTATTGGTAGAAAGATAAAAAAACACCAGAATAATGCTTGATGATCTGCTAACTGAGTCGGCGTTAAAGTGATACATTCGCGTAAAGCAAAAAAGGAGATAAAGACAAATAGAATTAAGGTTCCAATCGTGCCAATAAGTATTGCTATTAATAACAGCACACTCATTACCCACCAAGCATTAATTCGTTGATTCAAATTATCAATCGTCTTTTGATTGCGATCATTACGACAGACCTTAGCGATAATTTGTCCGACAATACTAGCAAAAATTAACAAACCAAAAATACAAGCAAGTAATAATTGTAAATCGTGATCAGTAAAAATCATGGTGCTAGCTCCTCTAACGCCTGTTTAGCCCTAGTCAAAAAGCTATTTTTAGTTTCACCTTCATTTAATGGTTGAATCGGTTCACCAAATGTTGCATAACAAATAATTGGTACTAATAACTTTGATCCTTTCGGCAAAACTCGGTTTAAATTACTCAAATAAACAGGAACCATTTCTATTTGTGGAAATTGCTTAGCTAAATAAAATAATCCACATTTAAAATCAGCGATCTGTTCGCCACTACCTCGAGTACCTTCCGGGAACAGAATTAATGATTGATATTGAGATAAAATATTTTCGAGCACATTAAGGGGGTTATCTTGGCTGCGGGGCTTACGAGTAATCAAGATAGAATTAAAGACATCCTCAGCAATAAACCGTTTAAGTCGACTCTTACCCCAATAATCTTTAGCCGCCACAGGATGGATAGTATTACGTAAATTGGCAGGGAAACAGGACCAAAGAACGATCCCATCAAGATGACTTGAATGATTAGCATAATAAATTCTAACTCGGTTCGTCGGTGGACTAAGCCACCGAGCCTGAACACCCGTAATTAATTTACAGCTTATCAATAAAAATACGCGGAAAATCCCCGCTAATAATCTCTTCATCATCACGACCATCCACTTCTTGCTCAATCGGCAAGTTATTATCCCGTTGTTGGTTATTAAGAGCTAATGCAATATGATATGTTCGCCAAATAACCGTTAGTAATGAACCAATCACAATAGCCCATAAACAAATGTATAATACCCAGTGACCATAAAATGGAACAAATATTGATGCCGCACTACCCGCAGTCAGGACCGCCATTCGGTGCTGTTTAGCCATTGGGCCAAGGAATTGTTGTGTAAGTCCGCAAGTTCCCCCCAATAAACGCACATAAGCTGTCATCACTGAAAATAATGCCGCAGCCCATCCTAAATAAGCCGCCCAATCAAACATCCATAAACCATAGCTTACGCCTAAAAAAATAATAGTATCAGAAATTCGATCAGGTAATTCGTTATAAATTGCACCAACAGGGCTTTTTTGACCACCTTCAATGGCAACCATTCCATCAAGTAAATTGCAAATAAGTCGAGATTGAATAGCAAGCACAGCTAATATAAAAAACAGTATCGATACCCAATAATGATCAAAATAGAACATTAGTAAAAATGCAATACCAGCAATTTCACTACAAATAATACTAAAAAGTGAAATATCATTGGGTATAACGTTCTTTTGCTTAAGCCAACTCGCCGCACCAATCGCCCAACGAGAATCACGGGAACGTAGGGGGCGGCGGTTTTTGATCTCTTCGCTCATATCAACTCTCGATAACGATAATCTATTAATGTTCTCGTGTTTTTCTGAAGATAACTTCAGGATAACGTTCTTGTGTTAAGTTCAAATTCACCATACTTGGGGCAATATAACTTAAGTTATCACCGCCATCTAATGCTAAGTTTACTTCACATTTGCGCTTAAACTCTTCCAGTTTTTTTACATCATTACACTCAACCCAACGAGCTGTAGTGACGTTAACTGTCTCATAAATTGCTTCAACATTGTACTCTGATTTCAGACGGGCAACGACCACATCAAACTGCAGCACCCCAACCGCACCAACAATTAAATCATTGTTCATTAACGGTCTAAAAACTTGCACAGCACCCTCTTCTGAAAGCTGAACCAAGCCTTTTAATAGCTGTTTTTGTTTCAATGGATCTTTTAAACGAATTCGACGGAATAGTTCTGGTGCAAAATTTGGGATCCCCGTAAATTTAAGATCTTCACCTTGAGTAAAGGTATCACCAATTTGAATAGTTCCATGATTATGTAAACCGATAATATCACCGGCATAAGCCTCTTCAACATGTTCACGATCGCCTGCCATAAAAGTTAGCGCATCAGAAATAGTGACATCTTTACCGATACGAACATGACGTAGTTTCATACTTTTTTCGTATTTACCCGACACAATACGCATAAAGGCGACTCGGTCACGATGTTTGGGATCCATATTGGCTTGAATTTTAAAGACAAAACCACTAAATTTTTCTTCAGTTGCTGTCACTTCTCGTTTATCAGTTTTACGAGGTTGAGGAGTTGGAGCCCATTCAGTTAAACCATCTAACATATGATCAACACCAAAATTACCTAGTGCCGTCCCAAAAAATACAGGAGTCAAATCACCAGATAAAAATGCTTCTAACTCAAACTCATTAGATGCACCTTTCACGAGCTCAAGCTCTTCACGTAACTGCTCAGCTAAGTCCTCACCAACAGCTTTATCAAGCTCTGGATTATTAAGCCCTTTTACGATTCGAACTTCTTGAATGGTATGACCTTTTCCTGATTGATATAAATAGGTTTCATCTTTAGCTAAATGGTAAACCCCTTTAAATAATTTACCACAACCAATTGGCCAAGTAATTGGCGCGCAAATGATATTCAGCTCACTTTCGACTTCATCAAGTAACTCCATCGGGTCACGGATATCACGATCGAGCTTATTCATAAAAGTTAAAATTGGTGTATTGCGTAAACGGGTAACTTCCATCAATTTACGGGTACGATCTTCAACCCCTTTAGCTGCATCAATCACCATTAAACAACTATCAACCGCAGTTAATGTTCGATAAGTATCTTCAGAAAAGTCTTCATGGCCTGGGGTATCAAGTAAATTTACTAAACAATCAGCATATGGGAACTGCATTACAGAGGTCGTGATTGAAATACCACGCTGTTTTTCCATCTCCATCCAGTCAGATTTTGCATGCTGAGCATTAGCGCCTCGCCCTTTTACTGTTCCAGCAGTCTGGATAGCATGACCAAATAATAATACTTTTTCGGTAATGGTGGTTTTACCCGCATCGGGGTGAGAGATGATAGCAAATGTGCGGCGAGTTGCCACTTCGTCTAAATAAGCCTGTTCTGTCATGATGTAGAATAATAAACTGTGCAAAAAAATAATGATTGATCTTAGCAGAAATTAGCTGAAATAGATATCACCTAAAATGAATAGTTTGCGCTTATTATAATAAAGTGAGTTATCTGTATTTCAATAATAAAAATAGGGAGATATCGTGACTAGTTAACTATTTTAATGCCCCAACAATAGTAGGTACTAACTTATCTGCCATAATGCTTTACCATTACGCTGACTGGTCTCAATAATATCGTTCGTACTACACTCAAATAGCTGAGCCAATTGCAAGGCAGAGTTTTTCATCATCGCAGGTTCACCGCGCATATCTTGATAGCACCAAGGACCATCACTTTCTAAGCACAATATCTCTTTAGGCATCTTTTTAACAGTATGTTGATAAACTGCATCATGATTAACTTGCGGTGAGACTGAAATAAACCAACCATTTTCATAGATAGTATGTACTAACTTACTATCGCCAGCAAACCAGTGAAATAAGGCGCGTTTAATTTGATAACGTTGCAAAATGGCGATAGCTTGCCAAGTACTTTCTCCGACACAATGTAGATTAACTGCTAAGTTGAGTTTAGCAGCCAATTGTACAAATTGTTCAAATATCACTAACCCTTGCTGTAATATATGTTTATGCTCATCACTAGCCATCTTACACAAACTAAAATAGGGTAAGCCAATTTCACCAATACCAACCAGCTGGTGTTGATGTTTTTCAATAAGTTCAATAACTCGTGGCAGTTCATGATAGTGATTAAAATGTTCGGGATGGATGCCAAGGCAAATAAAAAGCCCCTCAGAGCATTGCTGTAAATCAATTAGTGCTAAGCAACTTTGGTAATCAGATGCGACGCCAACAACAGTATAATCGGCTAATGCACGCTGTTGCTCTGCTTTGGTTAATTGTTCAAAATGACAATGGTTATCGATGATTTTTTTCATAGACTAATCAATTAAGTTTTGCGATTGTACAAATGATAAGGCTCGATCAACAACTTCAATACCTGCACCTTTTTTATGTGCATTTTCACTAAGATGACGCCGCCACTGTTTAGCCCCTTTTTGACCATTAAAAATGCCTAAAGTATGACGCATAATATGTTTAAGCTGAGTACCTTGTGCTAGTTCTTTTTCGATATAGGGATAAAGTTGTTTAATTGCATCAATAGGATCAATGATAGGACTATTAGCATCAAAAATTTGTTGATCAATATTCGCAAGTAAAATAGGGTTTTGGTATGCTTCTCGACCAACCATTACACCATCTACATGTTTTAGGTGCTCTTTAATCTCATCTAACGTCTTAATCCCCCCGTTTATTGCAATTGTGAGCTGAGGGTAATCTTGTTTAAGCTGATAAACGCGTTCGTAATCAAGAGGTGGAATTTCCCGATTCTCTTTAGGACTTAATCCCGATAACCACGCTTTACGAGCATGCACAATAAATGTAGAACTATAGGGCATCACGGTTTCAATAAACTGACATAAAAATTCATAACTATCGTGTTCATCAATACCAATCCGCGTTTTAACTGTAACAGGAATACTCACTTGATCTTGCATTGCCTTAATACAATCACCAACCAAAGTGGCATTACCCATTAAACAAGCTCCAAACATACCATTTTGTACACGATCAGAAGGGCAACCAACATTTAAGTTAATCTCATTATAACCACGTTGTTCTGCTAATTTTGCACATTTAGCTAACGCCAGCGGATCACTACCACCTAACTGTAAACTAATTGGCTGTTCAGCATCACTAAATGCCAAATAATCACCTTTCCCAAACAAAATAGCTCCAGTTGTCACCATTTCGCTATAAAGTAATGTCTGTTTCGTTAAAATTCGGTGAAAATAGCGACAATGACGATCTGTCCAATCGAGCATCGGTGCAACGGAAAATCTATTAAGTACTGAATTCATTGGTACACCAGTGTTTAATTAAGTTTTTTCTTGATTTTTTCAAATATTATTTTTGCTTATTTTTATCTATTTTGGTATATTTTTTCCTTATCAGGTTCCCTTGCAGGTACCCACATGTATCGGACAAAATTTAATAAGCAAATATAAAGGTGAATAAGCCATGGCGTATTATAGCATAGAGAAACGTGTTCGTGCAGATGGAATACCTAGATATCGTTGTACCGTTCTCGTTAAAGAAAACAGTAAGATCACTTATCGTGAAACAAGAACCTTTAGTAAGCAGCAAATTGCTAAAACTTGGGGGATAAATCAAGTATCCCAAATAGAACAATTCGGGTTCCCACAAAAAAATGATCTAACCAAGCTAAATCTTGGGGACCTATTAAGTAAATATCAATCAGATCCTAATTTAGGTGAAAAAGCCGGTCGAACTAAAAAATATGTTATTCAATTATTAATTGATAGTGATATTGCCAATATAAAATTATCAGAATTGAAAACTCATCATATTGTAGAACACTGTAGACTCCGTGCTATAGGGGGGACTTCTCCAGCTACTATAAGCCATGATATAAGTTATTTGCGATCAGTTTTAGAAGCAGCGAAGCCTATTTATGGTATTGAAATTGATGATACAGTTGTAAAAGATGCTAGACCCTTGTTGATACAGATGAATTTAATAGGTAAAAGCCAGCGTAGAACTAGGCGACCAATTAATAATGAACTTGAATTACTTGTAAAAAAGTTGAAAGAAAGACAATCACATCAATCAGCACATATACCTTTCGTTGATATATTAAATTTTTCTATATTGTCATGTATGCGTATTGGTGAGGTGTGTTCTCTGCGTTGGGAGGACGTTGACTATAACCAAAGAGCTATATTGGTTAGAAACAGAAAAGATCCAAGAAAGAAAATTGGCAATCATATGTTGGTACCATTATTAGGTATGTCATGGGACATATTACAGACTCAATCTAAAGATAATGATTTAATATTTCCGTATAATCCAAGATCAGTTACCGCGGGCTTTCAACGGGTTAGAAATGAGTTAGGTATCCAAGATCTAAGGTATCATGATTTAAGACGAGAAGGAGCCAGTCGTTTACTTGAACAAGGCTTTTCTATTGAGGAGGTAGCTCAAGTAACTGGCCATAAAAATTTACAAACACTTTGGAATATTTACATTAGTTTATTTCCAAATTCATTACATAATAAATTTGAAAAACTTAATCGCGGGAGTTGAACCCGCGTCAATAAAAATATAATACCTTATTTTTTATAAATAAAAATAACATTAGGTATACTCACGTGCAATATACGTACACTTTTTTAAAAAACACCAAAATAGGGAGTTGAACCTGCGTCCGAAATTTAATTTCATGTGGATTTTTAATAATCCGAAATACTACAGTTAGTTACTAATAACTATTTAAATAAATCATTCCAATTAGATTCACTTTTTTCTTGTTCTTTATCCTTAACAATAGCATTTAGATCAATATGTTTCCATTCATTATCATCTTTAATACTTAATGCAATTACATCAACCCCTATCTGATTTAATAAATCATTCTTAGATATATACCCAGTTATTTGAGCATCATGAAACAATGCGGTTACACCACTATATAATGCAACACTATTTAAAAGGATTGATTTAAGATTATAATTATTAATTCTAATTTTTACTGAATTAGGAAAATCATTTACATGATTTGAATCAATTAACCATAAATCATGATCAATAATAACGATGCATCCTTCTACTAATATTATTTCATTATAAACAGGATGACTAACTAATTCTTTTACTGACATCGTTTAATAATAACCCCATTATGATTTAGATTACTTTCTAAAATATCAGCTCTTACTTCCATCGCTCCATTATACGGATCTCGGATCATATAATATCCAACGCCATCAATTGTTTGATATGAATCAACAATTAAAAAATGTCCGCTCTCTCCAGCTCTAACGCCCACAATAGTTGACTGATTTTTAATACTTAATTTTCGTTCACAATACAGACTTATTTAGGTTTGGAAAATAACAATTCAACTTTTGTATATTTATCAGTAGTTTTTTTAAATTAATGTTTCACCATCAAGTAATACAATAATATTTTCTCTTCCCAACTCTTTTCTTAAAAGATCTGCCATTTCTGATGTATTCAACTCAGGGAAGCTTTTATCATTCACTGATATTAAAAAATATGACTTTGGATCCTTAAAGTCAAATTCCTCACAAATTAACAAATCAGATTCTTTTTGATATTTTTCGAGAGGATCAACTATTAACTCGAGCTGCTGGCGAGTTAAAACCTCATCAGCGGTATATATAAGATATGAGTGATCAAATATGTAATTATAGTTTGATTTAATTACATTTAGTTTAGATTGTAATAAGTTACCATCCAACTTTGTATAACATGTAATATCTATTGCCATTTTACTGTCCTTACTTAATTTTTACTATTTTTCCAGATTGATCTATTACAATAACTTTATCTAATCCTTTTATTGGCCAATCTATGAACTGTCTTTGTAAATCAATTACTGTCGCTTTCGAATCAGCTAGATTAATAACAACACTGTTTGTTTGACCTTTCTGTACTTTTTTATCTACTTCTCTCCATATATTTCTGATATTGCTAGAACTAGGTGCATAATTATCAAATATTTCACCATTAATTTTGTAATCAGGATTTTTAGCTCCAGATGTAATTGGATTTTGTTCAACATGATATCCGTTCTGAGAAAGTATCTTTGCTGTCTCATTTTCTCTAACTAAAGATCGTATATTCTCTGCTGTCGCATTTGACGGTAGTTTAGTCTGAAAACCAGTTAAAGAACCACTCATCTCTTTTTGCTCAGTTGATTCAGTTTGCTTTATTGGCTCAATTTCAACCTTTTCAGCCTCAAGTTTATAAGTTCGCCGTGTTGGAATTCGGGTGATTAAGGTGCGAGTTAACGTATTTTTAATAATCCGAAACACGATAAATAGCGGTTCAAGTACCGAACCTAACGCCAATCCTTCCAGACCATTTTTGAACCTAGCCTCAGCATTGCTATCATCCGGATGAACAGATAAATAGTCAAGGACCACTGATTTTAAACCAGCATCTTTCGCTAAAAGATCCGATATTCGATGTTCCATAACAGGCGTTACGGTAGCGTTGACGACACCAAATGCAGCCACGCCACGACTATATTGCCCAAATGTTGACACCGGTTTGATATAGCTGAACCCGGCTAAATCGAGTAAATAAAATCCAGTGATAAAGGCACTGACTGAACGAATTAGCTCGCCGCCTTGTGTCTTCGCTGGCATCAATTTACTTCCACCCGATGAATTAGGGGAGAAATATTTTGACAGACCTAAAACCTGATACAGTTTTGCTATGGGCACCACTTCTGCCAGATGAAAATCATTTATTGCATCAAGGGAAGATTCCATCGCATCAACGCTACCCGCAAGTATCTGACTATGATAGTCTAAAGGTGTATAATACCATGAACGGTATTCTTGGGTTTTAGAAAATGCCACATCCACCAGAAAAACTGTATCTTCTGGGATTTCAACATAAGCATGACCCAATGCATCAAGCTGACCTTGTGTAACTATTTCACCTGTTTTGCTATTGAATAAAGTAAATGGCTCATTAGCAACTCCAGTAACTTCAAACTCAATCCAATTAGTTGGGTCTTCCATGTAACTCACTAAGAACTGCTCATCGGTCAAATAGGTCATTTTTTCAGGAATAACCGTAGGCTGGACAGGCTCATAATCACTACGTGTCACGGTTTCACGCAATAAGACAATATGCTGATTTTTTAATCCGTCAATCAGTACTTTACGCTGCTCAGATAATGATTTTAGATAATGACCCGCGCCATATTGATTAGCAAGTAAATCAAAAACTTGTGATAATCCATGGCAACTATCCGAATACGTTAAACAATGGTCAATAATCGACTGATAATCATCTTCATCAAAGTAACTGACCTGTTGGAGCTGTTTCGCTTTTCGAACTGAAATAGAAAAGGTTTGATAGCGAAAGGGATTTGGGGAATCAATCTCTCGGATAATTTCAATCCATTCCTTTCTACTTATAAACCAGTATTTATTGTCATTCATTGATGATGAGTTATTATTTTTAGATTGATTAAGTCTATGAAATTTAAGTAATAAAATCAAGTTTATTTATTCTATTTGCGTTAACTAAATAGATATAATAATTTTCACTAATTATAATGAATATTATTATCCTTATTTTAGTCATATTAATCCTAGCCATATCTACTACTACAGTGATATTTATCATCATCGACAAAACGTGATTAGTGTCACAATGTAATCATCTTCTACTTTGGTTTAGACGATTTTACCTTTAAGTTAAAGTACTCAGACGTAAAAATAGCTAAATCGGTTTCTATCTCGATTAAACAAGATATAAATACAAAGGAATCTTAGATTATGGCAACAATCAAAAAACTTTTTTTAATTATTATATTAGCAATAATCCCTGTAATTGGATTTGCAGCCGATTTTCCTAATATGAAGGAAGGTGACTACGTTATTAAGAATTTTAAATTTAATGATGGAAGTACTATTGATAATTTAAAAATACATTACACGACGATAGGTAATCCTGACGGGCAACCAGTATTAATTTTACATGGAACTACTGGTAATGGTAAATCAATGCTAAATGAAAGCTTTGGAAACGCATTGTTTGACAAAGGAATGCCTTTAGACGCTGAGAAATATTTTATTATTCTACCTGATTCTATTGGTACTGGTGGATCATCAAAACCATCGGATGGTTTACAAGGTAATTTTCCTCATTACGACTATACCGATATGGTTAATGCTCAATATGAACTACTAAAAAATGGCTTAGGCATAGAGCATTTAACATTGATTATAGGTAATTCAATGGGCGGCATGAACACTTGGAAATGGGTCACCATGTATCCTGATTATATGACTGCAGCAGTCCCAATGGCGGCAACTCCAGCACCAATGTCTAGTCGAAATTGGATTATGAGAAAAATGGTTATTAATGCGATCAGAAATGATCCACAATGGAATAATGGTTTTTATACCCAGCAACCAGAAGCTTTTCAGACTGTCTATAATTATTATAATATAGCAACCAATGGCGGTGATATAGCTTGGCAAAATCAAGCTTATAATACTGAAATTACTGAAGAGATCTTGAATAAACGACTTCAGAATCGAGTAGTAATGGATACCAATGATTTTTTATATCAGTGGGATGCAGCGAGAACATTTGATCCTAGCAATGATTTGATGAAAATAAAGGCATTCGTTTTAGCGATCAATTCTGCTGATGATGAAAGAAATCCACCAACAACTCAACTAATGGAAAAAGCCATAGAAAAAATTCCACATGCCAAGTACTATTTAATACCGGCAAGCGATAAAACCAGTGGGCACAGTACAACAATGACTGCTGATTTATGGAAGGGGCAGTTGACTCAATTTTTAAATGAGATCTCGTCGAACGATTAATTTTCATAAAAACGATCGCTTAAGCTCATTTAAAACTAATCATTTATAGATAAGTCTTTCGATTTTGTTAATCTCTATATAATAACAGTATTGAAAGACTTACCTTTTTATTATTGAATAGAAAACTGACTATCTAAAAGACATATAGCGATAACATAAATTATGGGGATCACTCCCCTTGTTTAAGTAATGTCATATCAAAATAAAACAGCTAGTCATAAATAATATTTGACGATATGCTAACAGCACAGATATTCAATTCAAATTAGTTGGGTGCAGATATGTTAACGGGCAGTTGTTTATGTAGCAAAATTCATTACCAAATAGATATGGATAACAATATTAATGAACTGATTTTTTGTCATTGTCAGCGTTGTCGAAAATGGAATGGTTCTGCATTTAATTCAGCCATGGTAGTTGCCGCAGAAAAGCTACAAATATTAACCGGGCAAGAACATATTAAAGCATTCTCAACTAATGGCGTAAACCGTTATTTTTGTGAGCAATGTGGTTCAAATCTCTTTACATCTCGAGACAATATGCCTAATGTGTATCGTTTTCGAGTTGGTTCACTTGATACACCAATTTATCCGATAAAAAAAATTCATATTTATACTGGTTCAAAAGCAGAATGGGATTCAATTTGTGATGGTGGTATTGAATTTAACGAGGGAATGAAATAGCAATGGATTTGAGTAAGATTATTGATATTGCTGCCGCGATTATTACCGATCAAGATGGTCAAGTGCTATTGGTAAGGAAACAAAATTCTATTTACTTTATGCAAGCTGGTGGAAAAATTGAGAGAGAAGAAAAACCGATACAAGCACTTATCCGTAAACTGCATGAAGAGCTAGGGTTAGTCACTAAACCCAACGAATTAACATACATTAGCGAGTATTTAATGCCAGCAGCTAATGAAGCAAATTATCATATCAGAGCACATTTATTTAGTATCGTAATAAAAAATACTATTTTTACTGCACAAGCAGAATTAGCTGAGGTTGGTTGGTATAGTGTTGAACAAACAAGAGCGCTTATTTTAGCGCCATTAACTAAAGAAGTTATTTTACCTTTCATCGAAAAAAATAAACCCGCTTAAATAGCGGGTAATGACAAGTATCTTGAGTGTTGTTATTGCGACAAGTCAACACTATCCATCTTTTCAAGAGTCGAATCTTTATAAGCAGACGTTTTTATATCAGACACAATCCCTTTTTGATCAAAAATGATGGTATATGTTTCTTGGCTAATTGGCCCATGTTGTGGGTTTTGACGAAAAACATAGTACCAAACATTATCATCAAACAACGAACCCAATACTGGCGTTCCCATAATATAAAGAACTTGTTCTTTCGTTTGACCCACTTTTAACTGCTCTACAGCTTGCTGAGTAATATAATTACCTTGATTAATATCAGGTCGATAAACCCAGCTATCTAAAAATGAACACCCACTTAATAAAAAAGCGGCAGTAATAAATATAATACTTGAACGATGTAAAGACATTAATCAAAATCCACTGTTACAGATAATAGTGCATATTATCGCTGATATTTTAACTAAACGCCACTTGTAATTAATACAAAAAAACCGATCGTTATTTGATCGGCTTTTATCCTACTTTTACGCTAACATTCTTAACGATCTGTAAGAACTTTTGTCCAACTACGAGTCATCAGCTTATCGATTTTAGGGGGCATAACCTGCAATGAAAAAAGTTTATTCATTGTTTCAGCTGACGGATAAATAGCTGGATCATTTTTGATTCGCTCGTCTAAATAAGGCTGTGAATTTTTAACAGCATTAGCATAAAAGACGTAATTACTGATACTAGCTATAACTTGAGGTTCCATCAAATAATTTAAAAAAGCATAAGCTTCATCAATATTTTCAGCATCTTTAGGAATAGCAAAAACATCAAAATAAGCAATCGCTCCCTCTTTTGGAATATAATACTTAACATTTACACCATTATTCGCATCTTTAGCAGCTTGAATTGACTGCATGATGTCACCTGACCACCCAATCGCAACACAAATATCGCCATTAGCTAAGTCATTAATAAATTTAGAAGAGTGAAAATAAGTGACAAATGGTCGTAATTTACTTAAATGCTCAGTCGCTACTTTATAATCCTCTGGATTTTGGCTGTTAGGATCAAGACCTAAGTAATTTAAAACAGTCGGAAATATTTCAGTTGGTGCATCTAAAAATGCCACACCACAACGAGATAGTTTTTTTAAATTATCAGGATTGAGTACTAAATCCCAACTATCAACAGGGGCATCCTCACCAAGAATTTTTTTCACTTTATCAACATTATAACCAATACCTGTTGTTAACCACATATAAGGAATCGCATAGCGATTATCAGGATCATGCTTAGCAAGCATTGCAAGTAAGTTTTCATCAAGATTATGATAGTTAGGTAATTTACTTTTATCTAATGGTGCAAAAATACCGACCCTAGCTTGACGATCTAAAAAGCTATCAGAAGGAACCACTAAATCAAAGCCGGTATTTCCAGCCATAAGTTTACCTTCTAATACTTCATTTGAGTCAAACACATCATAAACAACTTTGATGCCGGTCTCTTTCTCAAAATTAGTTAATGTATCAGGAGCAATATAAGACGACCAGTTATAAATGTAGAGTTGACGATCTTTGGCAGAGCCCATGAAAGAGATGACAAACAATATTAAAGCTATTGCAGCTTTTAACCAATTAAAAATATTAAACATCCGCACGATCCTCAAAAGTGTGCAAATTGAATAACAATTCGATTTTATTCCGATAGATAAAAAGCGAATCCATCGCTTTATCAACAGCGCTTAAAGATATTATCGTAATTAAATCAAACCCAAACCCTGATGGTAAGACAAGGCACGGTAAGCGCGAGCCAAATAGCAGAGATATTTGATAAAAGGGAACCACCCTCGCTTTACATCGCAAAGAATACTTTGATATTCCAGTTTTTACTAGTCTTTTTTACATCAAAATAGAAAATATTTTTTCCCTTTTAAATCATTATGTTATTCGATAATATTTAGGATATTAAATAACTAACAAGTCGCATTTATGAGGATACTTAAAATTGCACAATAAATGTTGTCACCGTCTCAATAATTTATTTTTTATGGATTATGTATATAATAGTAACCTCAATTATTTAGACCAACAGAAAATAGCATGAGCAGTAATCAAGAAATTCGCGCCAAGTTTAGCAAGCAACTACTTCATCCTCGTTATTGGTTAACGTGGTTTGGGCTAGGCGTTTGGTATATTATCGTTTTGCTTCCTTATCCTATACTTTACCAGCTAGGTAAAGGGTTAGGACTACTCGCTAGTAAAATAATGACAAAACGGTTATCAACAGCGAGACAAAATATAAAACTCTGCTTTCCTGATATGTCAAAATCAGAACAAGAACAACTATTACGAGATAATTTTATATCAACTGGAATGGCGGTTTTTGAAACAGGTATGGCTTGGTTTTGGTCAAATAGAAGACTAAAAAAATATTGTAAGATTATTGGTGATGAATATATCACACAAAAACAACAGGCCGGACAAGGTGTTCTACTGATCGGTGTTCACTTTTTGACTCTTGAACTTGGAGCAAGAATACTGGGTATGAGCCACCCAGGAGTTGGTGTTTATCGTCCTAATGATAATCTGGTCATGGATTATGTACAATTAAAAGGGCGATTAAAATCGAATAAATATATGTTAGACCGTTACAATACTAAAGGAATGATACGAGCCTTGAAAAAAGGTGAGCTCGTTTGGTATGCTCCCGATCATGATTATGGTCCCAAAAATAGCGTATTTGCCCCTTTCTTTGCTGTAGAAAAAGCGGCTACAACAATTGGTACTTCTATTTTAGTTAAACTAGCACAGCCTGCTATTATTCCATTTACGCCAAAACGCGAACCTAAAGGGCAATATACCGTCTCGGTCACTCCACCACTTGAAGATTATCCTTATAATGATGAATATGCCGCAGCTACTTTTATGAATAAAGTGGTTGAACAACAAATTTTACAAGCACCTGAACAATATATGTGGTTACACCGCCGATTTAAAACTCGCCCAGAGGGTGAACCATCACTCTATTCAGATAAAGTTCAAAATGATTAACCTATACTTATATGAATAATTAGATTATTTGATCCAAATCAAATAATCTAATTTTAAATCTTTTTTTACTTTATTTTATTCCATAGAACTATTATCATTATCTAGATAAGGGATTCTCCCCCAAAATAAAATAAAAAGTAAGCAATCCAACAATGTCATTCTCTTTAAGGAGTTCATATGCTATTTAACCGTAGACAGTTCTTTAAGATCTGTGCGGGTGGTATGGCTGGAACCACTGTAGCTACCTTAGGTTTTGCACCTAATGTTGCTCTTGCGCAAACACGTCAATACAAATTATTAAAATCCAAAGAAACTCGTAATAACTGCACATACTGCTCCGTTGGTTGCGGCATGTTATTATATAGTCGAGGTGATGGTGCAAAAAATGCTATTTCTTCAATATTCCATGTTGAAGGAGATCCTGATCACCCAGTAAGCCGCGGTTCACTTTGTCCAAAAGGTGCTGGAGTATTGGATTACATCAAAAGTGAAAATCGAGTCAAATATCCAGAGTATCGAGCACCAGGTTCAGATACATGGCAAAAAATTACTTGGGAAGATGCAATTGATCGTATAGCTCGATTAATGAAAGCCGATCGCGATAAAAACTTCATTGAAAAAAATGCTAAAGGCGATACCGTTAATCGTTGGACGACAACAGGTTGGTTAGTAACCTCTGCTGCAAGTAATGAAACAGGTTGGTTAGCGTTTAAAATAGCTCGAGCAATGGGGATGTTAACTCTTGAAACTCAAGCTCGAGTATGTCATGGCCCATCAGTATCAAGCTTAGCTGCAACATTTGGGCGCGGCGCGATGACGAATAACTGGAATGACATAAAAAATGCTAATGTTGTTATTGTTATGGGTGGTAACTCAGCTGAAGCGCATCCAGTCGGTTTTAAATGGGCAATCGAAGCCAAAATTAATAATGGTGCAGAGTTAATCGCCATTGATCCTCGTTTCCAACGAACGGCATCTGTTGCTGATAAATACGTACCAATTCGTTCAGGTTCTGATATTACTTTTCTACTTGGTGTAATTAATTACTTAATTACCCATGATGAAGTTAATCATGACTACCTATTAACACATAGTAATGCTAGCTTAATTGTTCGCGAAGATTTCAATTTTGATGAAAATAGTGGCCTCTTTAGTGGCTATAATGCAAACGATCGTAAATATGATCAATCTAGTTGGGCTTATCAAACTGATGCCAATGGTTATGCACTACGTGACGAAACATTAGAACACCCATACTGTGTATGGAACTTATTGAAAAAACATGTTAGCCGATATACACCAGAAGTTGTTAATAATATAACGGGTACACCAACTGATGACTTCCTACATGTATGTAAATCATTAGCAAGTACAAAGACGAATGATCGCGCTGCAACATTTTTATATGCTTTAGGTTGGACACAACATACCTATGGTACACAAATTATTCGAACAGCAGCAATGGTCCAATTGCTACTCGGTAATATTGGTGTTATGGGTGGAGGGATCAATGCCTTACGCGGTCACTCTAATATTCAAGGTCTTACCGATGTTGGTCTATTATCTAATCGCTTACCTGCTTATCTTGATTTACCAAAAGATAGCCAAATCACATTAGAACAATATTTAGCAGAAAAAACGCCAAAACCACTTGGACCAAGTGAAGTTAACTTCTGGGGCAACTATCCTAAGTTTTTTGTTAGCTTTATGAAATCAATGTATGGCGATAAGGCGACTAAAGACAACAGCTGGGGATTTGACTGGCTACCTAAGTGGGATAAAACCTACGATGTATTACAATTTAGTAAAATGATGCGAGATGGCGATGCAAATGGCTTTATTTGCGAAGGCTTTAACCCGCTTGCAGCATTCCCGGATAAAAATAGTGTTCGTGAAGGTTTATCAAAACTTAAGTTTTTAGTTAGCATTGATCCAATGCCAACGGAAACAGCTGAATTTTGGAAAAACTATGGCGAATCTAATGACGTTGATCCAACTGCAATTCAGACAGAAGTATTTAGACTTCCAGCCAACTGCTTTGCTGAAGAAGATGGTACGATTGTAAACTCATCTCGTTGGCTACAATGGCATTGGTCTGCTGCTGAGCCACCATTTGATGCTAAACATGATCCAGAAATTATTTCACGAATATTCCTAAGAATAAAAGAGTTATACCAAGAAGAAGGCGGCGCATATTCTGATCCAATACATAATCTAGTATGGGATTATAAGAAACCAGAAGAACCTTCTGCTGAAGAGCTTGCTAAAGATTATAATGGACGAGCATTAGTCGATCTTAAAGATGCTAATGGTAATGTATTAGTTAAAAAAGGTCAGTTACTCAGTGGCTTCTCACAATTAAGAGACGATGGTTCAACATCAAGCGGAATCTGGATTTTCTGTGGTTGCTGGACAGAAGAAGGCAACTTAATGGCGAGACGAGATCCTGCGGATCCATCTGGTAAAGGTATACATTCTGGTTGGGCATGGGCATGGCCGATGAACCGTCGAGTTCTATATAATCGCGCCTCAGCCGATCGCAATGGTAAACCATACGATCCAAGTAGAATGCTAATTGAGTGGAATGGGTCAAGTTGGGCAGGTAATGATATTCCTGATTTTACTGCAACGTTATCTCCAGAAAAAGGCGCTGGTGCATTCATCATGAACAATGATGGATTAGGTGGTTTATTCTGTTTAAATCGTTTAGTCGATGGACCATTCCCTGAACATTATGAACCATTTGAAACACCAATTAGTACTAACCCGCTACATCCACAACAAGTGAGTAGCCCAGCAGCTAGAGTGTTTAAAGAGGACTTAGAACGTTTAGGTAACGCTGATCAATTCCCTTATGTGGGTACAACTTACAGTATTACTGAGCATTTCCACTTTTGGACTCAGCATGCACGCTTAAATGCAATTATACAACCAGAGCAATTTATCGAGATTAGTGAACATTTAGCCAATCAAAAAGGGATTGGGCTTGGTGACACAGTCAAGATTAGCTCAAATCGTGGTTATATTAAGGCAAAAGCGGTAGTCACAAAACGTATGCCGACGTTGACCGTTAATGGTAAAGAGATTGAAACAATTGGTATTCCAATCGTTTGGGGCTTCACTGGACAAACCAAAAAAGGTTTCTTAGTTAATGAATTAACACCACATCTTGGTGATGCTAATTCACAAACACCAGAATATAAAACTTTTTTAGTTAATGTTGAAAAAGTCTCAGCATAGTTAATAGGAAACCAAATTATGTCATTACAAACACAAGACATTATAAGACGATCTGGCACCAATTCATTAACGCCAGCACCAAGAGCTCGAGATTATCAACAAGAAGTTGCTAAACTCATTGACGTTACAACTTGCATCGGCTGTAAAGCTTGTCAGGTAGCTTGCAACGAATGGAACGATTTACGCCCCGAAATTGGTAATACAGTTGGTGTTTATGATAATCCAGCAGATTTAGAACCCAAAGCATGGACCGTTATGCGATTTTCAGAAGTTGAAGTTAACGGTAAATTCGAATGGTTAATTCGTAAAGATGGTTGCATGCACTGTAGTGATCCTGGCTGTCTAAAAGCTTGTCCTGCAGAAGGCGCCATTATTCAGTACGCTAATGGGATAGTCGATTTTCAATCTGAACATTGTATTGGATGTGGTTACTGTGTTGCAGGCTGTCCATTTAACGTGCCAAGAATTAGTAAAGAAGATAATCATGCCTATAAATGTACACTGTGTGTTGATCGAGTTGCTGTTGGTCAAGAACCTGCGTGTGTAAAAACTTGCCCTACCGGAGCAATTCACTTTGGTACCAAAGCGGATATGATTAGTCATGCAGAAAAACGTATTATGGATTTAAATAGTCGTGGTTACCATAATGCAGGCCTGTACAATCCAGATGGTGTAGGCGGAACTCATGTTATGTATGTATTACATCATGCAGATCAGCCAAATCTTTATCATAACTTACCAAAAGAGCCTCATATTAATGAGATAGTGAAATTCTGGAAAGGCGCTTGGAAGCCACTTTCAGCAGCCGCTTTTATTGCAACATTTGCCGGTTTAGTCTTCCATTATATGGCAGTTGGTCCGGTACAAGTTGAAGAAGAAGATATTGAAAACGAAAAGATAGCTGATCAAGAAGCTCGCCAAAAAGCGATCGAAAAAAAATCATCAGAAACATCAGTAAACAATAAGGATGATCATAATGAACACTAAAGATATGATTTTAAGAACCCCTTTAATTGTACGATTTTGTCATGTCTTTATTGTGATCCTTTTTATATTAACGGCGTTATCTGGCTTATCGTTATTTTTTCCATCAATTAAGGCGTTCGGATTAGTTTTAGGAACTCCACAATTAGTAAGAGAATTGCACCCTTTCCTAGGGTGCATCATCTTTGTTCTATTGATGTTTATGTTATTAAAACTTGCTCATCATAATATTCCAGATAGAGATGATGTAAAGTGGATGAAAAGTATCAATAAAGTGATTGCAGGAAAAGAACCTGAAGATATTCCAATTGGTAAATATAATGCTGGCCAGAAATTTTTATTCTGGTGCATTATGAGCTTGATTTCAATCCTACTTATTACTGGATTAATCATGTGGCGTCGTTACTTTGCTGAATATTTTTCAATTGATATTATTCGTATCGCGATTTTCTTTCACTCAGTTGCGGCAATCGGTTTAATTCTTCTCATTATTGGTCATGCTTATATGGCAATTTGGGTTAAAGGATCGATTAAAGGAATGATTACTGGCTATGTTTCAAGAGCTTGGGCCCGTAAAAATCATTCAAAATGGTATAAAGAAGAGATGCACAAAGTTTATCAAGCAGAACTAGATGCTCAGGCAACTACAAGCAAAAGTGATAAACAGTAATATCGTCATATCATATTTGGTATATAGTATGGAACAGTTATCTGTTCCTTACTTACCACTCTAAACAGTTAAAATACAGATCTAGTCATATAACCTGTTAAATACTAACTCACAATAATAGGTCGAACATGAACATAAAAATTATTCCTCAGGCACAACTTGAAAAGCAAAGTAATAAAGTCAGCATTATCCGTCAAACGCCACTGCTTTTTTATCCTAATCCACAGACCCTGTATAGCCATAGGGCTAAGCGTTTACAAACATTAACTGCAACAAGTCCTTTTAGTAATTACCTAGACTTCTGTGAAAAAATTGTTACAGCGCAAGCTAAACTACTTGAAACAAAGCCGATAAAAATCGATTTAACAGACACTGTGGCCTCTGCAACGGCCAATAATTTAGCGCCATTATCAATCAGCCACTATCCGCTATCCACGCAATGGATGGACTATATGTATCCGATTATGGATGCAGTAATCGATGTTAATGATGCAATAAATAGTACAATACATGATTTAAAAAATAATACTCAAGATGAGCTTCTTAATAAGGCAACCGCATTACTTACGGACCAACTGGCTACAGTGGATAGTAAGGAATCACTATTTATCTGGTCAGCTCTCTCCCTATACTATTGCCAATTAGCAAGTCAATTACCCGGTAAAGCTGTTTCACAATCAAGCCAACAAAACTGGTTATGTCCTGTTTGTGCAAGTAGTCCCGTCGCTAGCGTTATTCATATGGGAGATAATATTGGCTTGCGTTATTTACATTGTAGCTTATGTGAAAGTGAATGGCATGTACCGAGAGCACAATGCACAAATTGTGATAACTTAGAAAATATCACTTATTACTCACTAGACAATGAACTATCAGCAATCAAAACTGAGTGTTGTGAACGCTGCCATAGTTATCTAAAAATATTTAGTCAAGAAAAAGAGCCTCACCTAGATATTATTGCTGATGATATTGATTCTTTGCTGCTAGATATGGAAACAGAAAAACAACAATTTGCTAAAAGTGGTATAAATCCTTTATTATTTTCAGCATAATAACCATAAATATCTGATATAAGTGAATAGAGCTTATGCTTAAAAGATTAGCCCTTGCATTTTTAATGACGAGTTCCTGTGCTTTTTTCGTTCAAGCGGAAGATATTGATATTCCGACAGAATTACATGCAATGACGAGCGCTCAAGCTCAATTTGAATTTGCGTTACAGCATGATCAACATAGTTCATCTAAAAAAGATGATCAAATCGCGTTCTATGGCTATTTAATGGCAGCAGAACAGGGTCATAAACAAGCGGCATTTAATCTAGCCTATTTCTATGAAAATGGCATTGCAACAGAAAAAAATCTTAACAAAGCACTATTTTGGTATAAAAAATCAGCATCAGATAAAATTGTTGCGGATAATAATGATCAATATAATTTTTTACCTTATTACTTAGCTGCTGCACAGCAAGATTATGCCTATGCGCAATACCGACTTGCTTATCTTTATCAGGAAGGAACGAACAAACAAGATATTGATATTAAGCAAGCCATATATTGGTATGAGAAAGCAGCTACATTAGGCTATGTTAATGCGATGAACTCTCTTGGCTATCTTTATGAAACTAATAAAGAGATTGGACCAGATTATAATACAGCCTTTTTCTGGTACCAAAAAGCGGCTAATTTAGGAGATAGTATTGCACAATATAACTTAGGATTAATGTTTCAATATGGTAAAGGTAGAGATGTCGACTATTTACAAGCCATTCAATGGTATCAAAAATCAGCAGAACAGGGTTATGCTGACGCGATGTTTAGAATTGCATACCAATATGATATTGGTAAAAATGTTCCTCAAGATTACCAGCTAGCAATACAATGGTATACAAAAGCAGCAGAATTAGACAATCCTGATTGCCAATATAATTTAGCGTTAATGTATGAATATGGTAAAGGAACTGATATAGATTTTACCAAGGCATTTTATTGGTATAAAAAAGCAGCTGAAAATGGTGATTTAGATGCAATGAATAGTGTTGGCTACGCTTATGAGGTCGGTGAAGGTACTAAAGAAAACTATGAAGCCGCACTATATTGGTATAGCAAATCTGCAACGCAAGGAGAAGCCAAAGCGCAATTTAATCTTGGTCTAATGTATCAATATGGTCGAGGGACGAATATTAATCCAAACAAAGCGTTGTTATGGTATACGTTATCCGCTAAACAAAATTATCCAAGAGCACTCTTCAAATTAGGCTATTTATATGAAAATGGTGATTTAGGCCTAGTACAAGATTATAAACGCGCTTTTTACTACTACAGTAAAGCTGCTGATGTAGGTGAAAGTGCATCAAAAAATAATCTTGGCTATTTATATGAAAATGGTTTCGGTGTAAAAGAAGATTTATCATTAGCTTTATATTGGTACCAACAGGCTGCAAATGAAAATGATAGCGTAGCACAATATAATCTAGGTTTATTTTATCAGTTCGGTAAATTAGTCGATAAAAATAAAAATCTAGCTTTATACTGGTATAAAAAATCTGCAGATAACGGTTATATATATGCAACAACCGCAATTGGCGATCTCTATAGTACCGATTTTCACAATCAAAACGAAGCTATCAAATGGTATATGAAAGCCATAGAACAAGGTGAAACATCCAGCGCCAATCAACTTGGTGTGATTTATCAAGATAAAAAAGATTATGTAAAAGCACTTTACTGGTATCAACAAGGTGCTGAGAGCAAAGATAGAATAGCCCAATATAATTTAGCGAGTCTACTTTATTATCAAAATAAGAAAGAGTATAAATTAATTGAAGCTTATGCTTGGGCTTACACAGCAGAACAAAATGGCGATAAAGATGCAACCGAACTACTAAAACTAATCGGGAAAAAATTATCAACAGAAGGTCGAGAACAGGCAAAATTACGAGGATTAGATTATTACTTAAAATATAAAAATGAATAAAAATACTTAACATTTTATTTTATTCAGTTACAATAGCATTATTGTTGTACTAGTTCACGGATACAAAGAAATGTTAAACAAATTGTTAAAATCAATAATATTAGTCAGTACTATTATTATCACAAGTTTTACCTCATTTATGACTTACGCCAAAGAAGTTAAATACGTTGCAATCACTGCTATTGTCGAGCATCCATCTCTTAATGAAATTAGAGATGGGGTAAAAGATGAACTAATTGCGCAGGGCTATAAATTAGGTGACGATCTTATTGTCCAGTATCAAAGTGCTCAGGGTAGCAGTGCTAATGCGGCACAAATTGCCAAACAATTTGCGGCCAATAAACCTGACGTAATCGTTGCAATAGCGACACCAAGTGCTCAAGCTGTAGCCGCATCAACTAAAACTATCCCACTTGTTTTTGCCGGAATTACGGATCCAGTAGCGGCAAAACTTATCAAATCATTTGCCCCTACAGGTACAAATATTACTGGTGTATCAGATTATCTTGAGCTAGCCCCACAGATAGAATTTATGAAAAAAATAGTGCCTAACGTACGTTCTGTTGGATACATTTATAGCCCAGGTGAAGTTAATTCAACTATTGTCCTAAAAAACTTAGAACAACTATTAGCTGAGCAAGGCATCAAAATTATTGCAGTCCCAGCGCAACGTACAGCTGATATTCCTACGGCAGCAAGTGCGCTAAAAGGTAAGGTTGATTTAATTTATACAACAACTGACAATAATGTCGTGTCAGCTTATGAATCATTAGTTAAATTTGCTAATGAAAATAAAATTCCGTTATTAGCGTCTTTCCCTGATGCAGTGGAGCGTGGAGCTGTTGCAGCATATGGAATGAGTTATTACGATGTAGGGCGACAATCCGGTAAACTTGCTATTCGTATTCTTAATGGAGAAAAACCTGGAAACATTGCTCCCGAAAAGGGTCAAGAGAGCCACCTGGTAATCAATCTTGCGGCGGCAAAGCGCCAGGGTATCACATTATCAGATGATGTGATCAATTCTGCACAGCAGATCATTCCCGAGAAATAATCGACATTAGTTACTGCTTTCTACTCAAGGGTGTAAATTAATATTTACACCCTTATTTATTTATGTTACTAGATAAAGAGTAAAATTTGTTTTATATTAATCACTCTACATTTTTTATTGTAATTATAACGTTACAGGAGATAAAATGCGTGATTTAAAAAAACACCTGTGGTCATCATTGATGATGGCTATTACTATATTAGTAATGCCATTTACACTATTTGCGGCTGAAGAACCAGTCAAATTTGTTGCTATTACAGCCATCGTTGAACACCCCGCTTTAGATAATGTTAGAAAAGGGGTCGAAGATGAGCTAAAAGATAATGGTTATATTGTAGGTAAAAATTTAAAACTACAATATCAAAGCGCACAAGGCAGTAGTGCTAATGCCTCTCAAATAGCGAAACAATTTGTATCGAATAAACCTGATGTTATTGTCGGGATTGGCACTCCTAGTTCACAAGCATTAGCAGCAACAACCAAAACGATTCCGATTGTATTTACTGCAGTTACCGATCCCGTTATTGCTAAATTAACACCAAGTTGGGAAGCATCAAAAACCAATGTTACCGGAGTTTCTGATGCTTTATCATTAGACACTCAAATTGATATGATGATGAAAATAAAACCTGACTTAAAAACCATTGGTTATATTTATAGTCCAGGTGAAGTCAATTCAACAATTGTCTTAAAACAACTTGAAGAAATTTTGACACCGAAAGGAATTAAAATTATTGCGGCCCCGGCTCAACGAACAGCTGAAATTCCAACTGCCGCGAAAAGTTTAAAAGGTAAAGTAGATCTAATTTATACCACTACCGACAATAATGTTGTTTCCGCTTATGAATCACTAGTAAAAGTAGCGAATGAAAGTAAAATACCATTAGTGGCCTCAGATCCCGATTCAGCACCACGAGGCGCAATTGCAGCCTTAGGCATGAGCTACTATAATTTAGGTCGACAAGCTGGTAAAATAGTCATCCGTATTTTAAATGGTGAGGCCCCTGGCGATATACCACCACAAGTTGGAAATACGACTGAGTTAGTCATCAATACTAAAGCAGCTGAACGACAAGGTGTCGTATTGTCAGATGAAATACTAAGCATGGCAGCAGAAGTTGTAGATAAATAACGTTATATACCAGTACACTACCGCTTAATCTAGGTGGTAGTACAAAAGATTTAGGATAATTAAATGTCATTTGAATTTTTTTTAGGCTCTCTAGAGATTGGCCTTATTTATGCATTAGTCAGTCTTGGAGTCTATATCTCCTTCCGTCTACTCGACTTCCCTGATTTAACCGCTGATGGTAGCTTTCCTCTTGGTGGGGCTATTTGTGGATTATGTT
Organism: Orbaceae bacterium BiB; assembly: GCA_036251205.1. Classification (NCBI taxonomy): domain Bacteria; kingdom Pseudomonadati; phylum Pseudomonadota; class Gammaproteobacteria; order Orbales; family Orbaceae; genus Orbus; species Orbus mooreae. Next base: position 1,541,486 of record CP133958.1, read on the forward strand.
TATATATTGGCGTTGATCCTTGGATTGCCACTATATTTGGTACTCTCGGGGGATGTATTGCTGGAATGATCACAGGCTGGCTATATGTCAAACTCAATATTCTACAACTGCTATCAAGTATTATCGTTATGATTGCCTTGTACTCAGTTAACTTACGTATTTTAGGACTAGCACCTTATATTATGGGAGAAACCTCAAGAATGGCGGGTTCACCTAATTTACCGTTACTCGGTGCTGAGACTATTTTTTCACCGTTTATTAATGCCAGTTACACCAATCAATATATCGTACAACCAATGATGGTTTTAGTTTTTGTGATTGTATGTTGGTTACTACTTAATCGTTTTTTAAGTACGCAAAAAGGGTTAGCATTAAGAGCAACAGGAACCAATGCTCGTATGGCTAAATCACAAGGAATTCCGACGGGTTCAACTATTATTTTAGGTATGGCCATATCCAATGGGCTAATCGCACTTGGTGGAGCGCTATTTGTACAGACACAAGGAGGGGCAGATATTACTATTGGTGTGGGTACCATTGTGATCGGTCTTGCTTCGATCATTATTGGTGAAAGTATCTTCCCGGCTAAACGCATGTGGGTTATTACCCTATCAGTGATTTTCGGCTCAATTATATATCGTTTATTTATAGCAGTAGCGCTAGGTAATGAACTATTACAGAATATTGGTATCGGTACAGAAGATCTAAATTTAATAACAGCAATCCTTGTCGTTCTGGCGTTAGTCTTACCTAAACAGGTAAAAAAATTACTATATAAGCGAGGGAAAGCGGTATGATTAAAGTTGAAGAGTTACAACTTACCTTTAATGCTGGTACACCAATTGAAAACCACGTACTACGAGGATTAGACCTCAATATAAAACAAGGTGAATTTGTTACCATTATTGGTAGTAATGGCGCGGGGAAAAGTTCCTTACTCAATGTCATTAGTGGTGATCTGATCGCTGATTCTGGTTACGTTATCATTGATAATCAAGATGTTTCTCGTTTACCTGCTTGGCAACGAGCCGGCATGGTGGCACGTGTGTTTCAAGACCCGATGGTTGGGACCTGCGGTAATTTGACTATTGAAGAAAATTTAGCGCTAGCTTATAACCGCGGTAATAAGCAATCGCTGAAACCAGCATTAAACCGCCATCTGCGAGAGTTATTTAAAGAAAAGCTCACTATTCTTGATCTTGGACTAGAAAATCGCCTTGCAGATATGATGGGACTACTTTCAGGTGGGCAGCGACAAGCAGTAAGTTTACTTATGTCCACACTACAACCCTCTAAAATTCTATTGCTTGATGAACATACCGCAGCGTTAGATCCTAAAACGGCAAAATTTGTTCTGGAGCTGACCGCTCAAATCGTTGAAGAGAGTAAACTCACTACAATGATGGTAACTCACTCGATGAAACAAGCCTTAGAATATGGTACTCGTACGGTCATGCTACATCAAGGAAAGGTCGTTTTAGATGTCTCAGGTGAAACGCGACAACAAATGACAGTTACCGATTTACTCTCGATGTTTGAAAAAACGCGAGGGGAAGAAGTTACTGATGATGCGTTATTATTAGGATAGAAATAAATAACCGCGGTAAATACCGCGGTTGTTTTACTTAAACTGATGGTTGAACATTATCTGATAATTGATTTAAATAACTCTGAACTATCACAATAGCAATTGGTAAAAAAAAGAAACTTAATAAAATCAATGCCCACCGACTACGCTTCTTTTGCAATAAATACTCATCTGTCACATCAGTCAAATTAATCAACATAACAGGGATAGCAAAAGGAACTAATGCTGAGCACCATCCTGCTGCTTTCGGTGTTAATAAACGTGCAGATTGACTATAATTCCGAATATCACGATGAGCCCTTACGCACCAATAAATAATATAAAAAGGAATAAATACCGATAGCAGAAAAAGATTCATGAGACTATGTTGATCTTTTTTAATACATGGCGTTTTTCTAATAGGCGGAGCTTCATTGAATAGTGTTTTTCTCACAGGTAAAAGAAATAACATACCAATAATAACTTGAATAATTAAATTGAAAAATATCGGATGGATATCCCCTGTTCGTTCCATAATCAATGATGCAGATATCGGAGATGAAAAGTTAGATATAAAATTACTAAATAATACCAGACCAAACGATAAAACAAAAAATTCGACACTATCTACAGCTTTAGCTAATATTGCTGAAATTAATAAACTTATTGCAGAACCAAGTATACCAATAATAAAAATAGTGATAGAAATAATCATCAAATTATCAATATAGTAATATGTAATCAGTAATGCGATAATAATAACGCTAGCATATAATTGTAAAAAATAATAACTTTTTTCTCGGCTAGCAATCCAAGCTGGAATAATTGATAACACAGTAACAATATAAAAATTGCTACTTAAAAGTATCACCCCTATTTCTGAAAATTCATATCCATATGTATGTCTAATATAGACTGGTAGATAAGATGCAATAAAGTACTTAAAAGACACTATAGAGAAAGAAAAAATAATCAATCCCCAAAATCGATAACTGCTCACTAAATCAGCCCAAGTCCAACGAACACTGCTTTCCATTTAAAATTTCCTTATAAATATAATAAATACGATTACAAATAATGTTATTACTTTTTTATTTATGCGACTAATCATGAGAGAGTTGACGATTATCTGTAATACTCATAAGTTGATTTAATCTATCTTGCACTATAGCAACCGCAATAGGTAACAAAAAAATGGTTAATAAAATAAGTTTCCATCGACTACACTTATCCAATAAACAAGCATCATCAATAGCATCATTCAAATTAATCAACATTACAGGGATAGCAAAAGGAACTAACAACGAACACCAACCTGCAGCAAATGGTGTTAATAAACTTGCTGATTGACTATAATTACGAATATATTGATGTGTCCGAATACACCAATAAATAAAATAGAAAGGAATAATAGCAAATAATAAAAAAGTCAAAATAGGATCATGAGAGAGTTTAATCCCCCCTTCTACTTGTCTTATTCTTGGAGCTTCATTGAATAATGATTTGTTGGTTGGTAATAAAAATAGTACTGCTATAACAATTATACCCGTACAAACAAGAAACGTATCTTTATATCCGAATGTACTAATAATATATACAAGTAGCGGGGGGATAATCATCACTGTTGCTGATGAGATAGATATAAGGCCAAATACCAAAACAAAACACTCAATACTATTAACTGCTTTAGCAATATTTGCTGCAATAAGTAAACCTGATGCACTAAAAAATAATCCCATCAAAAAAGAACAAACCAGCAAAACAAAAAAATTGGTAGTAAAATAGGCCATTAATAATGCAAGAATAATAAAGAGTGCAAATACATAAAGAGAATAATAGCTTTTTGCCCTACTTGCTATCCATGCAGGAACAATACCAAACAAAATACCCAAAGCCCTAATGATAAAAATTAACCCCGATTCCTTAGCGGAAAGATAGAGATCCTCCTTAAGATTCGGTAAAACAAATGACAATAACATGACGGTAGGCGATATACAAATCGTAAATATAATTAAGCCCCAAAACCGATAGCTACTGACTAGATCGGCCCACGTCCAACGAATATTATTATTTTCCATAGAAATATTCCTATTTTTCCTTATATAAAAAACATTTAGTTAATCGTTAATTTTATCTTTATTTTTATTATTAATAAATAAACCGATAAATTTGAAGAGACCCCCAATAGTTGGACAACCAATTACAGGGGGTCTTTTTATGTCAAAATACAGTCGAGATTTAAAAATTATCATTGCTAATGAATTCTTAGCAGGAGAATCGTCCGAAACACTTTCAAAAAGGTATGCTATTTCTTCTCGCCAAATAAGGTATTGGTCGCAGGTAGTGGCGATTCATGGTGATAAATCCTTTCAATCAACAGCCCATTTACGTCACGCACAAGCCAGATTACAGGCCCTAAAATTAATGTGGACAAATGATTGGTCTCTCGGGCACACCAGTGCTATGCTTAATTTAGCCTCTCCTGGGCTTTTATTCGTTTGGCTTGATAGATATCGTGAAAAAGGATTCAGCGGGCTTGAGTATCAATCTAGAGGAAAACCATCCATGAAACCATCACGTATTGTATCGACTCATTGTAATGATGAAAAAACAGTTGAAGAATTAAAAGAAGAGATAGCTTATTTACAAGCGGAAAACGCTGTTCTAAAAAAGTGGGAGGAGCTAAGACAAACGAAACGACAACAAACAAAGAAAAAACGTTAGTTGTTTTAGCGCTTAAATCTCAATATCCCTTAAAACATTTGCTGTCAGTAATACAGCTAGCAAAAAGTGTATTTTATTATCATGTTAATAGTGTAACGGTCAACAAAAATTGGAGAGCTTCTTAGGCAGTTTTTAGTAAATTATGTTCAAATTCTGCTGGTGAAATAAATCCAAGTTTATAATGTCTTCGTTTTTGATTATAAATCGGTTCGATATAATCAATAATATCGCCCATCGCTTGCTCTCTTGTTATATAATCTCGATAATTAATTCTTTCTGATTTTAATGATCTAAAAAATCGTTCAGTAACGGCATTGTCTAAACAATTTCCAGCTCTACTCATACTAAAGGTAATTTGATGATATGATAATAACTGTTGAAATTGTTCACTACGATATTGAATCCCCTGATCACAATGAAATAAGGTAGGGCATTTTCCTTTTCGACGCTGTATCGCCATGTTTAGTGCCTTAACCGTCAGTAAACTGTTTGGCTTTTCAGAAAAGGCCTATCCAACAATACGCCTAGAGCATAGGTCCATCACGACAGCCAGATAGAGCCAACCTTGCCTTGACCGAATATAGGTAATATCGCCAGACCAATAGCGATTAATCGTTGCTGGATTAAATTGTCGATTTAAATGATTGGGTGCCAGTAGCGATGATTTACCGCCACGAGGATAGGAATGCTGTTTAGGCCTTTTAGCCACTAGGCCTAATTTTCTCATTAAGCGTCGGACCTTATCTAAACCAAGCTTAAACCCTTTTTTAACCAGTTCAACTAACATTCTTCTTTTTCCATATATACCGTCCATTTCGTTATGAATTGATTTTATGGCAATTTCAAGCCTAGTATTCATTAATTTACATGCGCGATGTTTAATTCGATAATAAAAAGTACTCGGTGCTAATGATAAACACCGACAGATTTGAGCGGTTTCATTTCCTGCCTTCTTCAGTATTAACGCTATTTGTTGCTGCTTGTCATTTCGATGGCGAAGAAGGCTGAAGCCTTTTTTAATAACTGATTATCACTTTGCAACTGCTTAACTTGTTTTTCTAAAGCTTGTATTCGTTTTTGTTCAGCGGTCAGCGCACTACTTTTAGGCGTAATACCTTGTCGTTCTTTTCTATATTGTGTTACCCAACGCCCAATTGATGAAATACTCACATTCATTGTTTTTGCTGCATCTTTATGTGCATAACCATAATTAAGAACGAGCTCTGCACATTCTCGTTTAAATTCACTACTTAGTTGTCTTGTCACGGGGTAATCTCCTTAGTTGATGGTTTATCATACCGCTAAGTATGTCTCCAAGAAAAGTATACCGTTACATCAACAGTAAGACCCAAAAAATATCGCTCTTATCGTGGCGAGATGGGTAAAACGGCACCCAATCGTCTTAAGAGAAAATTTAAAGTGTCAAAACCGAATAAAAAATGGGTAACCGATGTCACTGAATTTAAAGTCAATGAACAGAAAATTTATCTATCGCCCATTATTGATTTATACAACCAAGAGGTGATTGCTTATAGTGTGGCTAAGAATGCACGTTTGACTTTAGTCACCGATATGCTTAAAAAAGGGATATCACGATTAAAAAACAAACAAAACCCCTTGCTACATAGTGACCAGGGCTGGCAATATAGAAATCCTATTTATCAGAAGCAACTTGCTGATAATGGTATAAAGCAAGGTATGTCAAGAAAAGGGAATTGCTTAGATAATGCTGTTGCTGAAAACTTTTTTGGACTATTAAAATCAGAAATGTATCATGGGCAACATTTTAAAGATGCGGATGAATTGATTGAAAAAATAGAAGAATATATAGAATACTACAACACGAAACGGATTAAAGTTAAATTAAAAGGCCTGACTCCGGTAGCATACCGAAACCAAGCCTTACGAGCTACTTAACTAAAGTGTCCAACTTTATGGGGTCACTTCAAAATTATCGGTTTATTTAAAACTTAATGATCTATAAGTCTTTAAGTTGATGATGAAGATAATCTTGCTCATATTGACGGGCTTTCTTATCATCGAATAACCCTTCCCAACGAGCAATAACAATAGCTGCTAGTGCATTACCAACGACGTTGACCACTGTACGTCCCATATCTAAAATTCGTTCAACCCCCATGATATAACCAATACCATCAAGTGGAATCCCCACACTACCAAGTGTTGCAGAGAGTACAAGAATCGATGCCCCAGGTACACCAGCAATACCTTTTGAAGCAATCATTAGAGTAATAACAATAATAAGTTGATCCATGATTGGTAAATTCATACCATACAATTGAGCTAAGAAGAGAACAGTGATACTTTGATATAAAGTTGAACCATCAAGATTGAAAGAGTAGCCCGTCGGTATAACAAAACTCGTCACGGATTTTGGCGCACCATAAGCTTCCATTTTTTCAATAATTCTTGGTAATGCTGTCTCTGAACTTGCTGTTGAAAAGGCGATAACTAACTCTTCTTTCAAAATTCTTAGTAGCATGAAAATATTAAATCCACATATTTTACACACTAATCCTAATATCCCGACTGTAAATACAATCATCGCGGCATAAACAACACCAACTAATTTTAATAATGGAATTAAGGATTCAAATCCATATTTAGCAATAGTTACAGTCATTAAAGCAAATACACCGATAGGTGCATAACGCATAATAATATTGGTCACCTTGAACATGGTGTCAGAAATAACTTTTAAGAAATCAAGAAATGGTTCACGTTGTTTATCTGGTAACTGCATTAAACCTAAACCAAAAAATACACAGAAAAAAATCACAGGTAAAATCGCACCATCACTCATCGCTTTGAATATATTTGATGGGATCATATCAAGAATCATCACGACTAAACCATGTGGCTGATCACTGAGGGCTTCACTTTTAGCAATATAGCCTGAAACATCAGCATGACTTAATTTAGTCGAATCCAATCCTTTACCTGGAGTAAATATATTACCAAATACAATCCCCAATAAAATAGCAATAGTTGTAATAATTTCAAAATAGAGGATTGTTTTAAATCCTAAGGTTCCTAATCTTTTTGAGCCACCGAGTCCTGCAATACCTAGCGTTAATGTGCTTAAAATAATGGGTAATACAATCATTTTAATTAAGCTAATAAAAATATCACCCGCTGGTTTAAAAACATTAACTGTCCAAAATTGATAATAAGAATGTAAAGGGTGCCCCTCAAATGATAATAGATGGAATCCCCCACCAACAGCAACGCCCAAAATTAGAGCAAATAATATTTGCCAAGCTAAACTTCGGCAAAATTTTCGTAATAATAATGACATAGTTAGTCCTATAAATATTCAAATCAACAATCAATTTTGGTTAGACAAAAAAAAGGACTAGTTTTAGCTAATCCTTTATATATAAAATAATATTACTCTTCTACTGTCGATTGCGAGGGTGAAGCAGTATCTTCCTCACTATCCATTTCAACTTCTGACTCAGCAACACGTTGTAAACCGACTACTTTTTCATTTTCAGTAGTACGAATTAATGTTACACCTTGCGTATTTCGACCAACAACACTTACCTCAGAAACTCGGGTTCTAACTAAAGTACCGGCATCAGTAATAAGCATGATTTGATCGCTTTCTTCAACTTGAACAGCGCCAACTACTTGACCATTTCGCTCACTCACCTTGATTGAAATCACCCCTTTTGTTGCACGAGATTTAGTAGGATATAGCGCTTGTTCAGTTCGTTTACCATAACCATTTTGAGTTGCAGTTAATATTGCGCCATCACCACGAGGAACAATTAAAGAGACCACTTTATCATCTTTATCCAGTTTAATTCCTCTAACCCCAGCGGCAGTACGCCCCATACTTCTCACTTTATTAGCTGGGAATCGAACAACCTTACCGTTAGCTGAAAATAACATAATATCTTCAGTCGTTGAGGCTTCAATTAATTCATCATCTTCCGAATCAATCTCATCAGTCAGCATATCATCATTTAGTTCTTCGTCATCAGGGCTGGCAGAATTGTCATTGCTCGTCAAATCAACACCAATTAATTCATCATCATCACGTAAATTAATCGCGATAATTCCACCACTACGAGGGCGACTAAACTCAATAAGAGAAGTCTTCTTCACCGTACCTTGTGATGTCGCCATAAAGATACAATGTTCATCATCAAACTCTTTAACTGGAAGAATAGCAGTAATTCGTTCATTTGCTTCCAAAGGCAATAAGTTAATGATTGGGCGACCTCTTGCTCCACGGCTCGCTTCTGGTAATTGATACACCTTCATCCAGTATAAGCGACCACGACTTGAGAAACATAAAATAGTATCGTGAGTATTTGCAACTAACAGTTTTTCGACAAAATCTTCTTCTTTAATTTTAGTTGCAGATTTACCTTTACCACCACGGCGCTGCGCTTCATAATCAGACAATGGTTGGTATTTTACATAACCTTGATGAGATAGAGTCACAACGACATCTTCCTGAGCAATCAGATCTTCAATATTAATATCTGCGCTACTTGCCGTAATTTCAGTACGTCTTGCATCTTGGAATTGAGCTTTAATACTTTCTAACTCTTCACGAATCACTTCCATCAATCGCTCTGGGCTAGCAAGAATATGTAGTAACGCAGCAATTTGAATTAATAATTCTTTATATTCATCTAAGATTTTTTCATGTTCAAGGCCAGTTAAGCGATGTAACCGAAGTTCTAAAATTGCTTGTGCTTGCGCCTCTGATAAATAATAGTGTCCATCACGAATACCAAATTCTGGTGCTAAATCTTCTGGTCTCGCCGCATCATTACCCGCTTTTTCAAGCATCGATGCCACATTTCCTAATTCCCATGCTCGCTCAAGTAATTTCACTTTTGCTTCAGCCGGAGTTGCAGCACTACGAATCAATTCAATAACAGGATCGATATTCGCTAATGCAATCGCTAAGCCTTCTAAAACATGAGCTCGTTCACGAGCCTTACGTAATTCAAAAATAGTTCGTCGAGTCACAACTTCACGGCGGTGTAATACAAACGCCTCAATCATATCTCGCAATGTTAATAATTTAGGTTGCCCTTTATGTAAGGCGACCATATTCATACCAAAAGTAACTTGTAGTTGAGTAAGAGAATAAAGATTATTTAGTACAACCTCACCAACTGCATCACGTTTAATTTCGATAACAATTCGCATACCATCTTTATCAGACTCATCACGAAGTGCAGAAATCCCTTCAACTTTTTTATCTTTAACTAATTCAGCAATTTTTTCAATTAATTTGGCTTTATTAACCTGATAAGGAATTTCATGAACAATAATTGTCTCACGACCCGTTTTCTCATCAACTTCGACTTCAGCTTTTGAACGGATATAAATTTTACCACGCCCTGTTTTATAAGCGTCTTCAATACCTTTACGACCATTAATTATGGCAGCTGTTGGAAAATCAGGTCCTGGAATATATTCCATTAATCCATCAACTGTTATTTGATCGTTTTCGATAAATGCCAGACAACCATTAATGACTTCAGCTAAATTATGTGGTGGAATATTAGTAGCCATACCAACAGCAATACCCGATGAACCATTAACTAATAGTGCCGGGATTTTAGTTGGTAAAACATCAGGGATCTGCTCAGTTCCGTCATAGTTTGGAACAAAATCAACCGTCTCTTTTTCAAGATCGGCTAATAATTCATGAGCAATTTTAGCCATACGAATTTCGGTATAACGCATTGCTGCTGCAGAGTCACCATCGACAGAACCGAAATTACCTTGTCCATCGACAAGCATATAACGTAACGAAAATGGCTGAGCCATACGTACTATCGTATCATAAACTGCTGTGTCACCATGAGGGTGATATTTACCGATAACATCACCCACAACACGGGCTGATTTCTTATAAGCTTTATTCCAATCATTGCCTAATACGTTCATGGCAAAAAGTACTCGACGATGAACAGGTTTTAATCCATCTCTTACATCGGGTAATGCTCGACCAACAATAACTGACATAGCATAATCAAGATAAGATGTTTTTAATTCTTCTTCGATGTCAACAGGCGTAATTTCTTTGGCAAGTTCAACTTTAGATAAATCGGTCATAAAACCACTTTCTCACTAGATAAAATGTAAACAAAAATTATAGGAAATTGTACCATAAAATTAACATTTTAGGCAGTTTAATATGAAATAAATTGCTGTTATGTTTAATATTTTGAATGGTTATTAAATGGTTTTTGGTTACCTAAAGAAGGTTTCGTTATATTTTTGCTGTAATAGCTGAATATAGTGAAAAAATTATCTAAATTGACGTGAACTAACTTACTATAAATTGGATATTATTTTATCTATCAGACTCATCAACAAACCAAATTATCAGTTGTTAAAAACAGCCTTACCAGAATTAATTTAAATAGATTAGACAAACAGAGAGTAATAAAAAATAAAGGGGTCAATCATGACCCCTTTCCAGTAAAAATAGTAAGCTATCTAAAATTAGCTAAACCTATTTAATTTTATTAATTAATCCACCTAAGATATCTTTAGCTTTAATCTTACCATCGCTTGTATCCGATGAATCTTTTTGCTCAGTAGACTCTTCTGTATTGCTTTGTCCACCTAGGCGTTCTTTTAATTTATCAATACTATTTTGTAATTGATTACCTAACAAATCTTTGACAATTTTTTCAGCATCAACTCGATAGTGTATCTCAGCAAATGAACCATAAATACGTAATGGGATGACAACTTGCTGTAATTTTTGAATAGTCTTACTTTCGCCATTCCAACCACTCAGAATTTGTACATTCAAATTAAGATCTAAATCATTCTTAACCAGACCGACTCTACCGCTACCTACGATATCAAGGGTTGATGAGAGGGCTTTAATTGACGATAAATTCATATCACCACTAGCCAATTTAGCATTAGCACTAATTTCATGTAATTCTGTATATTTTTGATACTCATCAGCCGTTACTGGTTCCTTAGAGTATTGTGATACCGCAGTCTGAATAATATTTTGAACATTAAAATTCTCAAATTTTGCATTATTAACTGTTACAGCTAAATCACCTGTTAAACTACTCATAATATTATCAGGATCAATCGTATTAGTCGCGATATGTCCTTGTGCATTAAATTTTCCAGAGAAATTTTTAACAAATTCAAGCTGAGTAAATAATGTACCTAGATCAATATTTGAGATATTCGTATCTAATGCTATAGCAGTCACTGGCTGTTTACCATTAGCGCTACCATTTGCCGTAACATTCCCATTGGCTATATCCAAATTCACTTTATTCAATTTTGCAACGCCATCTTGGTTATTCGCATCAAGAATAAAATTATTGATAACTAAATTTTTAGCGACAACTTCATTAACAGTAAGATTGAATTTTGCATTAAAACTTTGCAAAAATGCTAACTCGTTACCTTGTTTAGTTTGTTTCGTTATAACTGGTTGGCTTTGTGACGATGAAGTGGTTGAATTACTCTTATCATCTGAGCTTGTTGCTAAAAACGGAGTTAAATCAAATTTATCAGATTTTAGTAAAGCTTCAAAATAAGGCTTTTTATCTAAATTAGCCATTAGTTGACCATCAATAACATTACCATTTAAAGTCAAATGAAAATCTTTACTATCTAACACTAATGGTGTTTGTTGGTAGTCAAAAGTGGCTTTAATATCACCTTTAAGTTCGCCACTTGGTACACCAACACCAGTATAATCATAGGAGAATTTATGTAATGCAACCTGCGCCTTTTGTGGGAAATTAGCAAGGTTAATATCTGCATTTAATGCATAGATAAAATTCTGTTGATCACGATTAATACTACCTTTTACGTCGAGAGCGACATTATTATCTTCTTTTTTCAGCAGCGTAATATTGATATCTCTAAAGCTAATCAGATCTTTATTCTGTTGATAAACAACCGTACTATCAGCGATCTCCAGCTGATTTAACGCAAATGACCAACCTGAACCTGACTTATCAGTTTCATTATTAGTTTGGCTTTGCGTCTGATTTACTGTTGTGGTTGTTTTATTACCTTTAGCGACATTACCTTTACTCTCATCAGTAACATTAATGACGGCCGCTTTAACTAATACATTTTTAACAACTAACTCTTTTGAAAATAACGGCATTAATTCAACATCTAAACGCATATTATCGGCCGTTAAAATCGGTTTTTTAGCACCTTCATCTTCTAAACGGACTGAATCGGTTAAAATGCTAATTTGTGGCCAAATATGCCAACGCAAATCACCTTGAATAGTCAATTCGTAACCCGTTTGCTCTTTTACTTTATCAGAGATAAAACCTCTAAAATTATTTGGATCAACAAATACAATAAGAGCAACAACACCTGCAACAAGTAGAACAATTAAAATAAATAGTGTGAGCAATATTTTTTTTAGCATGGGCTGATTTCCTTAATTCTTTATTTAATCTTTATCGATTCTGCTAGCAACAGCACCTTGTTGGCCTTTGTACTTAGCATCTTGTCGACGATTATAGGGTCTTGCTGCAGGTCCACTCAATGTTTCAAAACTTAATGCGCCGATAGTCATTCCCGGACGTAGCGCTAACGGTAACTTTCCTGAGTTATAAAACTCTAGAACAATTTGCCCATCCCAACCTGGATCGATTCGATGTGCTGTTACGTGTACCATCAAGCCAAGTCTTGCTAATGAAGAACGACCATCTAACCACCCGACTAAATCATCAGGTATAATAACCGACTCTAATGTTACTGCTAGTGCTAATTCACCAGGATGAAGATAAAAAGCCTCTCCATCAGCCAAAATAATCTCATCCCCCATGACTCTTTCTAAAGATGCTGAGACTTCTTCTTTTGGCCCACTCAAATCAATATAAGCTGCAGTATGCTCTCGAAATGTTCTGAATTGATTTCCCAATCTTACATCAACGGTAGCACCATTGATACTACTTACTGGTGGCTGAGGGGTTATTTTTAACTTGCCTGTCGCTAAATAGGCTTCAATATCACGATCACATAATCTCATTTGCTCTGCTCCAAGCAATAATTAATCTAACTGGCTACTATTTTAGCAGGTAATCGCTTGTTTGATAAATATATTCTACCAAACTCATCAATGATATATATTTCATAAAATAACTGAGATAGAATAATAAGCGTTAGTATACGATTTATTCTATAAATACACACCAATCACACATTAAGACGACTTAATGCTGTTTTTTTCTTCGTAGGGACGACCCTCATTATTTAAATAAAGGAATAAAGTATGGCATGGGTTTACCTAATTATTGCCGGAATGTTTGAAGTCATTTGGGTAATTAGCCTTAAATATAGTCATGGATTTACCCGTTTAACACCAAGTATTATCACAATCATCACGATGATATGTAGCTTTCTGCTTCTGGCACAATCAATGAAATCACTTCCGCTAGGAATATCTTATGCAGTTTGGACTAGCATTGGTATTATGGGGTCGGCAATAGTCGGGGTGATGTTCTTTCACGAAGCGATCACACCACTTCGTATTATTTGTTTATTAATGATATTAATGGGTGTCATTGGACTTAAATTAACAGCAAGTTAATACACACGTCAATGAATGGTAACGGCGTAATAACGAGTTATCATTCATTAATAAAAAGGTTATCTCTGTTGTATGGTTGATAACTTTATTGTATATTCTCCGCAGTTCTATCTCTTGTTGGTATTTTCATCATGAATCCTATTTTTATCACTATCGGTATGCTCACGCTTAGTAACATTTTTATGACTTTCGCATGGTATGGACACTTAAAGTATTTTCATGACAAGACATGGATTGTTGCAGCTCTAGTTAGTTGGGGCATTGCATTATTCGAATATTTATTACAAGTACCCGCCAATCGAATTGGTTATGAAGTTGCTTCGACTGGCCAACTCAAAATTATTCAAGAAGTATTAAGTTTAAGTGTATTTATTCCTTTCTCACTATTTGTACTAAAAGAGCCTTTCAGAATGGATTATATTTGGGCTGGATTGTGCTTACTTGGTGCAGTATTTTTTATGTTCCGCGATAAAATCATGGGCTAAATAGCTCAATTTAAATTACCACAACAATAACTGTAAACTTTTTATTACAAAAAGATAGATAACTCTTGTCAAAACAAACCTATTTACTAATGATTGAATTTATGTTTACATAGATACCATACTGAGTGTACATTTTTTTTTACACTCATAAATAATTTAAATATAATAGCTATCATTTAAAGGTTTATATCATGTTAAAAGATAAAATTAATAACGTTAGAATATCTGACGAACAACAACTTATTACACCTGATGAAATAAAAACATTATTACCACTTGATGCTGAATTAGAAAGTCAAATATCCCAATCAAGACAACACATTGTTGATATCCTTGAACGTAAAGACCCTCGCTTTTTAGTTGTCTGCGGTCCTTGCTCCGTTCATCAACCACAAGCCGCCATTGAGTATGCCCATAAGCTAAAAAAATTAGCAGATGAAGTCGGTGAGCACCTTTTTATTGTCATGCGTGTTTACTTTGAAAAACCAAGAACAACTGTTGGCTGGAAAGGGATGATTAACGATCCCCATATGAATAGTTCATTTGATATTGAACATGGTCTAAAAACAGCAAGAAAGCTCTTACTCGAAATAACGCGTATTGGTTTACCGATTGCAACAGAAGCGTTAGATCCAAATACTCCTCAATATATTGGTGATCTAATTAGCTGGTCTGCTATTGGTGCACGTACAACAGAATCACAAACTCATCGAGAAATGGCATCAGGATTATCAATGCCTGTTGGCTTTAAAAATGGTACTGATGGTAATCTTGACGTGGCTATTAACGCAATGAAATCAGCATCAATGGCACACCGATTTGTCGGCGTAAACCAAAAAGGTCAAGTTAGCGTTTTACAAACCCAAGGTAACCCACATGGGCATGTTATTTTGCGTGGCGGTAAAGCTCCAAATTTTGATGCAGAGAATGTAGCAATTTGTGAAGCCCATATGACTAAAGCAGGATTACCGGCTAACTTAATGATTGATTGTAGCCATGGTAACTCTAATAAAGATTATCGTAGACAACCCATTGTCGCGGATTCAATTATTGAACAGATAAAAAATGGCAATAACTCTATTATTGGTGTCATGATTGAAAGTAACTTACACGAGGGTAATCAATCATCTGAACAGCCAATAGAGCAACTAAAATATGGGGTATCTGTGACTGATGCCTGTATCGATTGGCAGACAACTGAAAACTTACTAAGAAAAATGAATACTGAAATTGCTTCACCACTGCTTAAACGTCAAAAAGCGATACAGTAATTCTAGATAAGATAGATCTTAATCAATAAAGATCTATCTTACTCTTCGACGTTTGAAATTTCGTATTGAATATACTGTACCTTCAACGATCAAGACCAATACTGCTCCCCAAATCAATCCATAAGAAATCATATGTTCTGATGAAATAGATTCGTGTAAAAAAACCAAAGAGACGACAACTAATAAGATAGGTTCAACATAACCTAATAAACCAAATATCCCTAACGGTAACAATTTACTTGCCGAAAAATAGGCAGCGAAAGCAATCGCAGTAATAATACCAAGTAACGGAATAAACAGATGAAAATGAACAATATCATCAATCACTTTTTGACTATCATATTGAATAATAAAATAGATTAGGCAGCCTAATGCTAAAAAGAAAAAGTCAGAAAATGTGCCAGCGATACCATCGATTTTCATATAACGTCTAAACATAAAATAGATCGGATAGCCAAGACAAATTACTGCGGTTTCCCACGAAAATGCGCCTGTAATATAAACTTCTATCGCAACACCAATAAATGCTAATAATACGGCTATTTTTTGTAAAAAACTAAAACGCTCTTTATAAAATATTCGTCCACAAATAACCATTGTTAGGGGTAACATAAAATAACCCAGCGATGTCGATAATGCTTTGCCACTTAATGGAGCCCAAACAAATAGTAACATTTGTACTGAAAGTAATAACGCGGAAAAAATTAACGCGAATAAAAATAAAGGTTGATGGTAAATACGTTTAAATAAATCGATAATAGTTTGCCATTGCCTTTCAATACAAACCAGTAAAGCAATCGCAGGAAATGACATAAGCAAACGCCAACAGAATATATCAATCACCGATAACGGTTTTAAAAAAACGGGATAATAATAAACTAATCCAAAAAGGCAAGATGCACTTAATGATAATAATATGCCTTTATACATTCGTTACTCTCTAGATAACCGATTTTTTAATAAAAAAATAGCGTTAATTAAATAATTAACGCTATTCGTAACAGGATAAAAAATTAACCGATATACTCAACACCGTTCATATATGGAATTAACTTCGTTGGCACTTTAATACGTCCATCAGCTTGTTGGTAGTTTTCCATAACCGCAACTAAAGTACGTCCAACTGCCAAGCCTGAACCATTTAATGTATGAACTAAATGAACTTTATTATCAGCTTTACTACGATAACGAGCTTGCATACGACGAGCTTGGAAATCCCACATATTTGAACAAGATGAAATTTCACGATAAGTATCTTGTGCTGGAACCCAAACTTCTAAATCGTAAGTTTTACGTGAGCCAAAGCCCATATCGCCAGTACATAGAACAATTTTACGATAAGGTAACTCTAATAACTGCAGTACTTTTTCTGCATGCCCGGTTAACTCTTCCAATGCTTGCATTGAGTCTTCTGGTTTAACAATTTGAACCAATTCGACTTTATCAAACTGATGCATACGAATTAAACCACGAGTATCTTTACCGTATGAGCCAGCTTCAGAACGGAAACATGGAGTATGTGCAGTCATCTTTAAAGGTAGAGAATCTTCATCAACAATCTCATCACGCACTAAGTTTGTCACAGGTACTTCTGCTGTGGGAATTAAACCATAATTACTAGTATCTGCTTCTTCTTCCAACGGTTTAGTATGGAAAAGATCCTTACCAAATTTAGGTAATTGACCAGTACCAAATAATGTCGCCTGATTAACTAAATAAGGGACATACATTTCAGTATAACCATGCTGTTCAGTATGTAAATCTAACATAAACTGGGCAATAGCACGGTGTAAACGAGCAATTTGCCCTTTCATCACAACAAAACGTGCACCAGTAAGTTTTACAGCTGCAGCAAAATCTAGTCCATCAATTTTTTCGCCTAATGCCACATGATCTTGAACAGGAAAATCGAAAGTTCTTGGCGTACCCCATCGAGAAACTTCAACATTATCGCTATCATCTTTACCATCTGGAACATTATCGTCAGGAATATTTGGAATAGCAGAATAAATATCTTTAATCTGTGTCTGTAACTCTTCTAACGCTTTCTTAGCTGAGTCGAGTTTATCACCTAATTTATTCACTTCTTCGCGAACTGCAGAAATATCTTCACCACGAGCTTTTGCTTCACCTATTGATTTGGAACGAGCATTTCTTTCCGCTTGTAGGTTTTCAGTTTCAACTTGTAAAATTTTTCGTTTTTCTTCTAGTTGACGAATTGTTTCTACATCTAATTTAAACCCGCGACGCGCCAATTTTTGGGCAACCAGATCTAACTCAGTACGAAGTAAATTAGGATCTAACATGATTAATAACCTATTTTTTTTATTTAAAAATACACAATTACGAGACTCTTACTATTATACGCCATTTTAACATATCGTACAGTTTTGAATAAGAATCAAATAAAACCAAGTAGGTATGAGTATAAGTTAAAATTATGAAAAAATATATGGTAACAAGTTATTACTAATTACCTCAACATAAATTATCATTAAAGTTAGTAAAAATATAAATAAAATAATAAGTTATTATTTTGTTATTTCTTTATGATAAAAAAATAGTGATCTACTTCAAATTTTGAGTATACTATGCGTCTCATAAAACCATAGTTTTTTGAGGGTCTTAGTTTTGAGTACAGATAATATCGTCTCTTCCTTATCTCCTAGTGAAATGACTATCACTGCAGAAAAGACTGCTACTTATAAAGTAAATAAAACACCACTAACTACTCTGTTTTCTGCGATTACCGCTGGTGTTTTTATCTCTATAGGGTTTGTTTCTTATATTATCATTATCACAAGCCCATCGGGCGAAGCGGCTTCTGGCGTATTAAAATATGTCGGGGGTGCATCGTTCTCATTAGGACTAATGCTTGTCGTCGCTTGTGGTGCGGATCTATTCACGTCAACAGTATTAACTATTCTACCTAAAATGACCCACAAAATAACCTGGTATCAGATGATACGAAATTGGGTTTTAGTCTACATTGGTAATTTTATTGGTGCGCTGTTTTTTGTTGCAATTATCTGGATTTCAGCACAGCATATGACAATGAATGGTCAATGGGGAATTAGTATTTTGCAAACAGCCGATCACAAGTTACATCACTCTTTCATTGAGGCTGTTGGTTTAGGCTTTTTAGCCAATTTAATGGTGTGCTTGGCTGTATGGTTAAGCTATGCTGGTCGTACTCTTTTAGATAAAATGTCAGTAATGATTTTTCCAATTGCTATGTTTGTCGGTAACGGCTTTGAGCATAGTATTGCAAATATGTTTATGATCCCAATGGGAATTATGATTCAACATTTCGCAACACCTGAGTTTTGGACGATGACAGGAATGTCGCCAGATACATTTAGTAGTTTAACGGTTGAACATTTTGTGCTTAATAATTTAATACCTGTTACAATTGGTAATATATTAGGTGGGTTAGCTGTCGCTTTATCTTATTGGGGACTTTATTTGCGTAAAGCACATTGATTTTTGATTATTTGCCCTTATATAAATAAAGGGTAAATATAATTTTAGTAAATCTGAGGTGAAAATTTATGAGTAATTTAAACGAAGTACAAGCAACAGCTTGGAAAGGCTTTAAAGATGGGGATTGGCAAAGTAATGTTAACGTCCGTGATTTCATTCAAAAGAACTATACTCCATATGAGGGAGATGAGTCATTTTTAGTGGGTGCAACTGATGCGACGACTAAATTGTGGAATAAAGTTATGGAAGGCATTAAAATTGAAAATGCAACCCATGCCCCTGTTGATTTTGACACAAGTGTAATCTCAACAATTACAGCTCATGATGCAGGTTATATTGAAAAAGATTTAGAGAAAATTGTTGGTCTTCAAACTGAGAAACCATTAAAACGTGCCATGATTCCATTTGGTGGCATTAAAATGATCGAGGGTTCATGTAAAGCTTATAATCGTGAACTTGATCCAGAAGTCAAAAAAATCTTTACTGAATATCGTAAAACTCACAATCAGGGTGTTTTTGATATTTATACTCCAGATATCCTTCGTTGCCGTAAATCAGGTGTAATCACTGGTCTTCCAGATGCTTACGGTCGTGGACGAATCATTGGTGACTACCGTCGTGTTGCACTTTACGGTATCGATTTCCTAATGAAAGACAAATTTGCTCAATTTAATTCATTACAAGCAGATTTTGAAAATGGTGTTGATCTACAAATGACAATGCAACGTCGTGAAGAGATCGCAGAACAACACCGTGCTCTAGGACAAATTAAAGAAATGGCTGCTAAATATGGCTATGACATTTCTGGTCCAGCAAAAACTGCACAAGAAGCTGTACAATGGACTTATTTTGGTTACCTTGCTGCTGTTAAATCTCAAAATGGTGCAGCGATGTCTTTAGGTCGTACTTCAACTTTCTTTGATATCTATTTCGCTCGTGATTTAGCTGCTGGCTTAATTACAGAAAAAGATGCTCAAGAAATTATCGACCATTTTGTAATGAAATTACGTATGGTTCGTTTCCTACGTACTCCAGAATATGATGAATTATTCTCTGGTGACCCGATTTGGGCTACTGAATCATTAGCTGGTATGGGCGTTGATGGACGTACACTTGTTACTAAAACATCTTTCCGTTTCCTAAATACCCTTTATACAATGGGACCATCTCCGGAACCAAATATGACTATTCTTTGGTCAGAACAGTTACCGCAAGGTTTCAAAAATTACTCAGCTAAAGTATCTATCGATACATCTTCATTACAGTATGAAAATGACGATTTAATGCGTCCAGATTTCAATAATGATGACTATGCGATTGCTTGTTGTGTTAGTCCGATGATTGTTGGTAAACAAATGCAATTCTTCGGTGCTCGTGCGAACTTAGCTAAAACATTACTATATGCAATCAATGGTGGTGTGGATGAGAAGTTAAAAATCCAAGTTGGTCCAAAATCAGCACCAATTACTGATGAATACCTAAACTTTGATGTTGTATTTGATCGTTTAGATCACTTTATGGATTGGTTAGCAAAACAATACGTTACTGCATTGAATGCGATCCATTGGAGCCATGATAAATACAGCTATGAAGCATCACTAATGGCGTTACATGATCGTGATGTTATTCGTACCATGGCTTGTGGTATTGCTGGACTTTCAGTTGCAGCTGACTCACTTTCTGCAATTAAATATGCAAAAGTGAAAACAATTCGTGATGAAGATGGTCTTGCAATTGACTTTGCTATCGAAGGCGAATACCCACAATTTGGTAATAATGATCCACGAGTTGATGATATCGCAGTTGATTTAGTTGAACGTTTTATGAAGAAAATTCAAAAACTTAAAACTTATCGTAATGCAATTCCAACTCAGTCTGTATTAACTATTACTTCAAACGTTGTGTATGGTAAAAAGACTGGTAATACTCCAGATGGACGTCGTGCAGGTGCACCATTTGGACCAGGTGCAAACCCAATGCATGGACGTGACCAAAAAGGTGCTGTAGCATCACTAACTTCCGTTGCTAAACTGCCATTTGCTTACGCTAAAGATGGTATATCTTATACATTCTCTATCGTTCCAAATGCGTTAGGTAAAGATGACGATGCTCGTAAACGTAACCTTGCTGGCTTAATGGATGGTTATTTCCATCACGAAGCAACAGTTGAAGGTGGTCAACACTTAAATGTTAACGTGTTAAATCGTGAAACATTACTTGATGCGATGGAAAATCCTGAGAAATATCCTCAGTTAACCATTCGTGTTTCTGGTTACGCAGTACGTTTTAACTCTTTAACTAAAGAGCAACAGAAAGACGTAATTACTCGTACCTTTACACAATCAATGTAAGTCTGTAATAAAAAATAGATAAAGGCTCCTAAAGGAGCCTTTCTTTTTAATTTGATTAGTAGATAATAATAAAAATATTGTGTCGCAATCGATAGAGAATGTTAATGAATCAAGAAATTATTATGACCACTCAAGGACCTATCACGGGTAGGATCCACTCTTTTGAATCATTTGGTACCGTCGATGGACCAGGTATTCGCTTTATCGTATTTTTTCAGGGCTGTTTAATGCGCTGCTTATATTGTCATAATCGCGATACTTGGGATCTAAAAGCAGGTAGAGAAGTCACTGTTGAAGAACTAATGAAAGAGATAGTGACATATAAACATTTTATCATCCCCAATGGTGGTGGAGTTACAGCCTCTGGTGGAGAAGCAATTTTACAAGCGGAATTTGTAACAGAATGGTTTAAAGCCTGTCGAGCAGAAGGTATCGGTACCTGTTTAGATACTAACGGCTATGCTCGTTCCATTGATCATACTATTGAAGCATTAATGGAACAGACAGACTTGGTCATGTTAGATCTAAAACAGATTAATGATGAAGTGCATCAAAAACTGGTTGGAGTTTCTAATAAGCGAGTTTTAGAGTTTGCTAAATATTTACAACAGATCAATAAACGAACATGGATTCGCTATGTCGTTGTACCGGGTTGGTCTGATGATGATGCATCCGCTCATCAGTTAGGACAATTTATTCAAGGCATGAGTAATATTGAAAAAGTCGAAATGTTGCCTTATCACAAAATGGGAGCCTATAAATGGGCAACATTAGGTGATAAATATATGCTAGAAGGCGTTGAGCCACCTTCTCAAGAAACGATGGATCGAATTCAAGCCATTATCCAAAGCTACGGTCATGAAGTAACTTTTAGTAAATAGTTAAATGCTTAATCACTTTGCTAAGCATATTAGCAAAGTGATTTTACGCTATTAAATCCCAATATTAATATATTGTTCTAACTGTTTATTGGCTTGTGCTATTCCTGCAAGATACCCTTCAGGCTTTATATCTAACCCTTCTGCATAAATAAATTGCGTATCAGTAATACCCGTTAATCCTAACACTGATTTTAAATAAGGTGTTATTGCATCAGTTTCTTGCCCTTGATGAACTCCTCCACGAGAACTAAAAATCAGTGCTTTTACATTACTAACCATCCCTTGTGGATAAGTTTCTGTATAAAAAAAGGTCTGTTTTGGTCGAACAACCAAATCGAACCAATTTTTTAATTGTGTTGGCACATTTAGGTTATACATAGGAGCACCTAGAATTAATAAATCACTATCTTTAAACTCAGCAATTAATTGATCGGATAATTGTACAGTAGACAACAGCCCTACATTATCGACTTTACCACCTCTTAAAGCATGAAATCGCTCATTATTAAGAACCGGTAACGGTGATGATTCTAAATCATGTTCAATAACCTCATCAATATAACCTTGTAATTTTCTTTTATGAAGATAATGCTCAATTAATGTATTGGTTTGTGATTGATGACCATTAGTACTTGATTTTATAACTAATATTTTCATGTTTAATATGCTCTTATCGATATTGAATGGAATAAGTATAACTAAATTACAAAGGACACAATGAGTGATATAATTTCCCATCATTGATTCCTAATATTCAACAATGCTATGAAGTTAGATCTTAATTGTTTACCTATATTTATTGCCGTTATTGAACATGGTAACTTTTCCGCAGCAGCACAAAAACTCCATTTAACACGTTCAGCTGTAAGTAAAAGTATTTCTCGACTGGAGCAAAGCCTAGGTGTATCGCTATTTCAACGCACAACCCGTCATCAGATATTAACCGATGAAGGAGTGACATTTTATGAATATAGTTGCAAGGCTCTAGAGTCAATAACCGATGTACAATCCTATTTAGAGAGTGGAAAAGTATGTGTTAAAGGAAAAGTATCGATAACATTGCCTCAGTTATTAGGTAGTTTATATATCACACCACTATTAGTTGATTTAATGGCAAATTATCCCGATTTAGAGATCGAGATAATCTTAAATGACAATATCATCGATCTACATCGCGAAGGAATTCAAGTCGCAGTCCGTGTCGGTGAAATTAGAGATTCTAGCCAATTTATTGCTCATCAAATTGGTAACCATAGAATGATTCTTTGTGCATCACCTTCATATTTAATAACTAGAGATAAACCTTGTACTATTGAGCAATTACAAAATCACTGTTTAATTGCTTATACTCAATCAGGTAAAGTAATGCCATGGCATTTGTATACTGCGGAAAAAAAGAAACTATCTATTTACCAAATAGTAGGATGATGATTAATGATTTACAAACGATCATGTCTACTGTATTAAAAGGATTTGGTATTGCATACTTGCCAAGTTGGTTAATAAAAACTCAACTTCAACAAGGACTTTTGGTAGAATTACTACCTGAATATCAAAGCACCAATTACCCTATCTCTGTTATGTGGCCAAAAGCCCATTCTCTGCCATTGAAAACACGTATCATCATCGATGCAATACGTAAATATTTACCTGAACATTTGGCTTAATTATGATGTAACTAATTATCAATTAATAAAATAACATCATGGTTTGATTACGATAGAATATAAAAAAAGGGAGCTTTTGGCTCCCATTAACATATCAGTAATAGTATAACTTTTATCCCAGCTGCTTACGAGCATTACGGAAAAGGCGCATCCATGGGCTATCTTCACCCCAATTATCTGGATGCCAGGAGTTACTCACAGTTCTAAACACACGTTCAGGATGAGGCATCATAATTGTCGCTCGTCCATCTTTGGAAGTGACCGCAGTAATACCTTTTGGCGAACCATTTGGATTAGCCGGATACTGCTCAGTGACCGAACCGAAATTATCAATATAGCGAACAGGAATCAAATTTAATGATTCTAACTGACTTAGCTGACTATTATCTTTAAATTCAACTCGACCTTCACCATGAGATACAGCAATTGGCATGTGAGAACCAATCATGCCATCAAAGAGCAAAGATGGACTCTTTTCAATTTTCACTAAACTAAAACGCGCCTCAAAACGTTCTGATAAATTACGTACAAAACGTGGCCATAAATCAGCACCAGGAATCAAATCTTTTAGATTAGACATCATTTGACAGCCATTACATACACCAAGTGATAACGTATTATCACGGTGGAAAAATGCTGAAAACTCATCACGAACACGCTGATTAAATAGAATTGACTTAGCCCAACCTTCTCCAGCGCCTAATACGTCACCATAGGAGAATCCACCACATGCAACTAGAGCATTAA
The DNA here is from genome assembly GCA_036251205.1 of Orbaceae bacterium BiB. Lineage (NCBI taxonomy): Bacteria > Pseudomonadati > Pseudomonadota > Gammaproteobacteria > Orbales > Orbaceae > Orbus > Orbus mooreae. Next base: position 1,566,263 of record CP133958.1, read on the forward strand.
ATTGTTCAAGCGTGACCTGGCCCGATAATAAATCGGTCATATGTACATCAAATGCATCAAAACCAGCACGATAAAATGCTGCAGCCATTTCTACATGAGAGTTAACCCCTTGCTCACGTAAAATCGCAATTTTAGGTTTATGACCTTTCATAATGTAAGGAGCAGCGATATCCTGCTGTGGATCAAAGGTTAAATGGACACTTAATCCTGGATCTTGCTCAAGCTGTTTTGCCCGATGTTCTTGATCTGCACATTCTGGATTATCTCGCATACGTTGCATTTGATGCGTTGTTTCTGCCCACCAAGTTCTGAGTGTACTACGCGCTTGATTATAAATAACCTGTCCATCATGGCGAATAACAATCTCATTACCGACTTTTGCACAACCTAAATCATGCACATAATTAATTAATCCAAAGGATGCTAAACATGCTTTCACTGATTCAATGTGTACATCACTAACTTGAATAACCACCCCAAGTTCTTCAGTGAATAAATATTCAATAACCGGTACACCTAATGAAGAAAGATCGATATCGAGACCGCAATGACCGGCAAATGCCATCTCTAATAAAGTCACAATTAACCCGCCATCAGATCTGTCGTGATAAGCTAAAATCTGTTGTTTATCGACTAATTGCTGCATTGCTTGATAGAAATTAGCAAGTACGGATACATCACGCACATCCGCGCAATCCTTACCAAGATGACGGTAGACTTGCGCTAATGCCGTCGCCCCCAAGGACTTTTTACCACAACCTAAATCAATCAATAACAGATGATTAGTACTGGTTTTTAATTCTGGAGTAACTGTTTTACGAACATCTTCAACACGAGCAAAAGCAGATATGACTAAAGAGAGTGGCGATGTCATGGTTTTTTGCTCACCATTTTGTTGCCATGCTGTTTGCATCGACATCGAGTCTTTACCGACAGGGATTGCTAAACCTAGCTGAGGACAAAGCTCTTCACCAATTGCTTTAACGGCCTCATACAATCCAGCTCCCTCACCAGGATGACCTGCCGCAGACATCCAGTTAGCAGATAATTTAATACGCTTAATATCACCAATTTGAGTTGCGGCAATATTAGTTAGTGCTTCCCCTACTGCCATGCGCGCTGATGCAGCGAAATCCAGTAACGCAATAGGTGCTCGCTCACCAATTGACATAGCTTCGCCATAGTAACTGTCTAAACTTGCTGTTGTTACCGCACAATTAGCAACGGGTATTTGCCACGGACCGACCATTTGATCGCGACTCACCATTCCTGTTACGGTTCGGTCACCAATGGTAATTAAAAAAGTTTTTTCAGCAATCGCAGGAAGATGAAGTAAACGTTTAATCGCATCTGCAAGATCAATCTTCGAGATATCGAATTGATCACCTGATGCGCTTTGCGATTTAACATCGCGTAACATTTTAGGTGTTTTACCTAATAATACATCAAGCGGTAAATCAATTGGATTATTGCTGAAATGCTCGTCATGCAATACTAAATCTTTTTGAGCTGTTGCTTCACCAATCACCGCATAAGGAGCTCGCTCACGGCGGCAAAGTTCATCAAATAAAGGTAAGTTTTCTGGTGCAATAGCAAGCACATAACGTTCTTGTGACTCATTACACCAAATTTCTAATGGCGACATACCAGGTTCATCATTCAATATTTTACGTAATTCGAACTGACCACCACAACCACCATCACTCACTAGTTCTGGCATCGCATTGGATAAACCACCCGCGCCAACATCATGAATAAATAAAATCGGGTTATCATCACCAAGTTGCCAGCAGCGATCGATCACTTCCTGACAACGACGTTCCATTTCCGGATTATCACGCTGTACAGAAGCAAAATCCAAATCTGCGTCAGATTGTCCTGATGTCATAGAGGATGCGGCACCGCCACCCAGTCCAATATTCATGGCTGGTCCACCCAGCACAATCAGTTTAGAGCCAGCAGGGAACGCTCCTTTTTGTACATGTTCGCGGCGAATATTACCCAGTCCACCAGCGAGCATAATTGGTTTATGATAACCTCTTAGCTCTAACCCATTATGGCTATTCACTTTCTCTTCATAAGTACGGAAATAACCTAACAATGCTGGCCGGCCAAATTCATTATTAAATGCCGCACCGCCCAGTGGTCCGTCGGTCATAATATCCAAAGCAGAAACAATGCGTTCTGGCTTACCAAAATCTTCTTCCCAAGGTTGTTCAAATCCAGGAATACGCAGATTAGAAACAGAGAAACCGACTAGACCAGCCTTCGGTTTAGCACCTCGTCCGGTCGCCCCTTCATCGCGAATTTCGCCACCACTACCAGTTGCCGCTCCAGGCCAAGGCGAGATAGCTGTTGGGTGATTATGTGTTTCCACCTTCATCAAAATATCAGCCGACTCCTGATGAAAAGCATATTGACGACCATCATGATCAGGGAAAAAACGCCCTACAGTCGATCCCTCCATCACTGCAGCATTATCTTTATAAGCCGATGAGACGTAATCGGGTGTCACTGCAAAGGTATTTTTAATCATCTTAAACAGTGATTTTTGTTTTGGCTGACCATCGATGATCCAATCAGCATTAAAAATTTTGTGGCGACAGTGCTCAGAATTTGCCTGAGCGAACATATACAGCTCAACATCACTTGGATTACGTTTAAGTTGTTTAAAATTATCTAATAAGTAATCAATTTCATCTACTGCCAATGCTAAACCGAGTTCAATATTCGCTTTTTCTAATGCCACCCGCCCATGTTCTAACACATTGATTACGGTTAATGGGGCTGGTTGTTGCTTTTGAAAAAGTTGTTCAGCTTGTGCAAAATCACTTAATACAATCTCCATCATTCGGTCATGAATTAAATGACTAAACTCAGTTTTTGCAGATGCAGTTAATTTATCGCTCTGTACATAATAAGCAATTCCGCGCTCAATTCGTTTAATTTTGCTTAAACCACAATTATGAGCAATATCAGTGGCTTTTGATGACCAAGGAGAGATTGTTCCAGCTCGAGGTGTCACTAAAAATAACTGACCATCACTCGTTGTTTGCGTTGTTTTTGGTCCATATTGTAATAACTTAGTAAGAATAGATTTTTCATGCTCAGATAAACCCTGATTAATATCAACTAAATGGATATATCGTGTCTCAATTGAGGTAATGGGAATATTTTTTTCATGACAAAAGGTAAGTAACTTATTAATACGAAATGCAGATAATGCAGGGGAACCACACAAAATTTCCATAACAATTCTCTTTTTAGGCAAAATTAAATTCAGGAACACTACAATGGAGCTTAAGTATATCTTAAACAGCTCAATTTTTGAATCTTATCTTTTATCGCGTAATCAATAATTACACTCTATAATCGAAAAAAAACAATAATGGATAAACAATGAACCAACATCGTCCGCAAAAGTCACATTATCGCTGGTGGGTAATGTCATTTATCTTTGTTATTTACACAATTGCTAATGCTGATAGAGCTAATATTGGTTTCGCTTTACCCTATATTCAAGATGAATTTAAACTCAGCAATACTATGGCTGGTATACTGGTCAGTATCTTCTTTTTAGGTTATTCCCTTAATCAAATTCCATCAGGAATACTTACTAGTCGAATAGGTGTTAGAAAAGTTTATGCGGGCGGCATGTTTTTAACCTCTATTTTTACTTTCTTTATGGGAATTATCGACTCTATTTGGGCGATAAAAATTTGCCGTTTACTCGTCGGGGTATCAGAAGCACCTGTTGCAGTAGGATCAAGTGTAACAATAAATAACTGGTTTCCAAGTAAAGAAAAAGGTACTGCCGCAGGGATCTACTTAGCTAGCTCTAAAGTCGGCCCTTTAATTGTTCCACCGCTATGTGCTCTAATTATTATGCATTTTAGCTGGCACTATATTTTCCTGTTTTTTGCTCTTCCAGGATTAATTGGTGCAATATTTTGGTACTTTATGGTACATAATAAGCCAGAAGAGAGCCCATTTGTGTCACAAGCTGAACTTGATCATATCCATCAAGATGATAAAAAGAAGGACCCTCAAACTACAGTCCAAACAAAATCAACAGCTTTTAAATATAATTGGCTAGATCATATTATTCGTACTCAAGCTGTTCAACCGTTAACAACGACCCGACAAGTTTTCAGATGTTGGGATATTTATGGTATCGCAATTGGTTACTTTTTTATGGTTGGGACTGTGAGTGTCTTAATGGCTTGGTTGCCTAAATATCTACTACAGGAAAAACAGTTTGCCATTATGAGTTCAGCATTTCTTGCTGCATCGCCATTTCTTGGTACTGTTGTTGGTAACTTTTTAGGTGGTTTTTTATCGGATCATGTTTTCCAAAAGCGTCGAAAACCATTAATGATAGTTAGTGCAGCATCCACAAGTTTAACTATGTATAGTTTAGTCTATGCGCCAGAAAATATCTATTTATTAGCTAGCTTACTCTTTATAACAGGTTTTTTACTATCTTTAGGCTATTCAGCCTTTATTGTCTATCCGATGGTAAGAGCTGATAAAGCGAGTTATCCTACTGCCTTTGCCATGGTAAATATGGGCGGACAACTTGGCGGAATGAGTGCTCCTTTAATAGTCGGGATAATTTTGGATTATTTTAGCTGGAATGCGGTTTTTGCTGCACTTGCTATCGGTTCCTTATGTTGTTTGGTACTCGTTTTATCAGTTATAGAACCTGAACCGACCCGATAATTATTAAGATGATATCTGCAAAAATAAAGTGCTTAATAGCTTAAATCATATGGATATTTATAGCTTATGATTTAAGCTGGTATTTTTTAATTCACCAAGCACAGTCTGCACTGATGCAGTTGAATTCAATTTATGTAAAACTTGATAAAATATCTGTGCATTATCGATAGCGCCAATCCCATCTGATAGTTTGCTAAAAAGTTCTTGTTGCGAATAAGGATTTTCAGGACTCCCTTTAGGATGAGTGACAATAGCGGATAAACGTTGTTTATCATGTAATACAATCTCTAATTTAACACAACGATGTTCAGCATTTGGTAAATAGCTACGCTGTACTTTTGTCATCAACTCAACTGTATCAGAATCTATCTGCTGCTCAGCAAAACAGTACTCATTGAGAACTTTACCTTGTAACAGACAAGCAATCACATATTCAGCAGAAAACCGACCCTGTGCCTGTATTTGTGGTTGTCGATAAATTAATGCAGCATCACCGCCAGTCGAAAAAGCAATATCAATAGATTCTATCTGCTCAATTGTAATCGGATTGCTTGCTAAAATTGTTTGAACTGCGTCAGCAACATAGGAATTAGCCGAACAGTATGGATAATTTTTAAACCATAACCCGGGTGAATCAATACGCCAAACGTCTCCCCATTGTGATAAGTCAAGTGCTTGATTCCCCTTGCCATATAATGCAAGAAAGCCTATTTTTTCATTTAAAAAATCATCATTAGCCGATAGTCTATTGCAACATAACTCAACTGATTGCACCGCCTGTTGTGCGGCAAGTCCAGCATGTAGCGGCTTCATATTAGAACCAAACTGTAATCGTAATCCGGCTGCTTGGCTTGCGGCAATCGCCATCGCTTGAGCTGTAAATGGGTACTGCCATAAATAACAAATCGCAGCGGTAGCAGCAATACCACCTAAAGTTGCCGTATTATGCCACCCCTTTAAATAATGCTCTTCACCAATTGCCTCTCCTAATCTTGCCATCACCTCAATACCCACTACATAAGCAGATAAAAATTGCCGTCCTGTAATCGATGAACTTTTTTGATCTGGCAAGCTAATTTGACTGAATAAAGCAGATAAAATGACCGCTGATGGATGACCTCTAACCTGACTGTGCACATCATCATAATCTAAAAGATGGGCTTGAAAACCATTAAATAATGCAGCTTGTTTAGCTGTTGCTAAATGTTCATACCCGATTAACCAATGCTGTTGATAACCCCCTTCTTGTTGAATCATCCCTAATAATCGTAAACATTCGGGTTGTTGGTTAGCTAAAAAAATGGCAGCAAAATAGTCAGTAATACCATTTAATGCAATATCGACTATTTTAGGATTACCTAATGGCTGACTCTGCATTATTTTATTTACTAGCTCAACTGTTAGCATCAATTAATCTCTATATTTCAAATTCAATGGTTTCCGAAATTTGTCTTAAAAAACGCTTAGTTAGTTCATGTTGTGGTGAATCAATCAAATCAATGGCTGCACGATCTTCCACTATTACTCCATCGGCCATAAAAATAATCCGATCAGCCACACGTTTAGCAAACTCCATCTCATGAGTAACAATAATCATCGTCGTCTTCTCTTTCGCTAATCGATGAATAACTTGTAATACTTCATGAACTCTTTCAGGATCAAGTGCAGATGTCGGTTCATCAAATAAAATAACTTTTGGATTAACCGCTAAAGCTCGAGCTATGGCAACACGTTGTTGTTGACCGCCAGATAATGTAATAGGATATTGATCCGCTTGGGGCAATAAACCAACCCGCTCAAGTAGCGTTAAACCCAAATCCTTAGCCTGTTTTTTAGGCATTTTCTGTGCTGTAATCAAGGCTTCCGTAACATTTTCTAAAGCTGTCTTATTTTTGAATAAATTATAGTGCTGAAATACCATGGCTGATTGATGACGTAAACTATTCTCCTGTTTATGACTATAATCAGTAGAATCTAGTCGGACATCACCAATTTGAATAATACCGAATTGTGGCTTTTCTAATAGATTTAGACAGCGTAATAGTGTTGATTTACCAGATCCTGAAGGACCAATAATTGCAACGACCTCGCCCTCTTTCACTTGTAAACTAATATCAGAGAGCACCACATTATCACCAAATTTTTTTGCTAAATGCTGTACTGTGATCATTCGATTCTCCTAGCGTTTATATGGAACATTAAGTCGTTTTTCTAATACTTTTTGTAACCAAGAGTAAATGACGACCATTGCCCAATAGACTAAGCCAACGGCAAGATAGGTTTCAAAAAAACGATAAGACTCTGTTGTCAGTAGTTTACCTGCTGCAAGTAATTCTAATACTCCCACAAAGAAAGCGATTGAAGAGTCCTTTAGTAAAGCAATAAAAGTATTACCTGTTGCAGGAAGTGCATTAACAAAAGCTTGAGGTAAAATAATCCGTCGATAAACTTGCACTATTGATAAACCAACAGTTAATCCAGCCTCTTTCTGTCCGTGATCAACAGACTCCAAACCAGCACGAAAAATCTCAGCTAAATAGGCAGAAAATTTTAGACTAAAACAGATGATAGCAGCTGTCATCGGGCCCATTTTAGTCAAAACCGGAAATAATTGTGGTAAACCATAATAGATAATAAATAGTAATACTACCGATGGAATACCTCGAAATAACGAAATATATAAGGCAATTAATTTATCAATAAATGGCAATGCCGCAGTCCGTATCAACGCAATTGATATCCCTAAAATCATTGCAAATAACATCGATACTAATGCTAAATATAGCGTTACCGGTACATAAGGAATGATAGCTGGGAAAACACTTAAAAAGTAATCGATGTTAAAATTCATATTATTATCCTACTTTTGCGATATATCTTGACCATAGTATTTTTCAGCAATTTGGCTGATTACACCTTGTTCTTTTAGCTGACTGAGAGCCTTATCAAACTGCACTCGTAACTTTTGACCATTTTCATCGCGATTAAAAGGATAGCCAACGCTTTCAATCACTAGTGGTTCACCAAGTAAGGTAAATGGTAAATTATTACGTTTAATTTCAGCCAATAAAATCGGTTTAGAATTAATATATCCATCAACTCGATTGTAAACTAAATCATACATCGCCCCATCCCGAGTCTCATAAGTTCTAATCGTAATATCATCATCAGGGAATGCTTTTTTCAAAATATTAATATGATTAGAGCCGAGTACACCTGATATTGTTTTTCCTTTTAAATCTTCTAAGGATTTAATCTCATGGTTATTACTATTAATCACAATCTGGCTGCCATAATAACTATATGGTTCGCTAAAATCATACTTCTCTTGTCGAGCAGGGGTCATCGCAACAGCATTGGCAACAGTATCAAGTCGATGAGCTTCTAATTGTGCCATTAAGCCACCAAATTCTGCCGTTACCCACTCAACTTGGTAACCAAGTTGATTAGCAACAGCTTCCGTGACTTCAATATCAAAACCGACTAATTTACCATCTTGTTTAAAACCATTAGGATAACTCTGCCCTGTTGTGCCAATCTTAAGCACAGGTTTAGTACTATTTTCTTGTGCCTGATTAACTTCATTAGATGAATTATCACAGCCACTTAAGACCAATATAGATAATAATAGTGTTGCTAATGTCGCTTTTATTTTCATCAGTTAATCCCCTTAATTGCAATATGTTTACCATTAAGCTCAAATCCTTGAGCAATAATTCGATTACGTGTTACTAACCAGTGTTCGTAACGCGTAGGATCAATAATTTTTTCGAAATATAATGTAATATGTCCAAGTCCTAAATCAGCCGTTGCTATTGGTTTAAAACCTTGTCGCTGATAAAAATGAGTTAACCATGGATGGTTAATTGCTGTACCCAAAGTTACGGCTGGCAACTTAAATTGTTCATTTAGAATATGACTCTCCAGCCACAGAAGTAATGATGTTGCTAGCCCATGTTTGCTGTAATTGGGGTGTGTTGCTAACCACCCAATATGCGGTATAGCAAATGGACCCGGATTATTCCCCCACGGTAATCGCAAACTAACGGTAGCAACAAATTGGTCATCCTTCTCTATTACATAACTAAGATTATGCGTTAAATGTTGATAAGTCTGTTTTTGATCAACTGTCGATGCAGCAAAATGAATATCGGCCGTATTTATTGCCTGATATGCGCTGCGTAATAATCCAGCCAAGCGTTCACTTTCTGCAAGTTCTACCTGTCTAATTCTCATTATTTTGCCTCGCCTAGTAGACCCGAAGCTTGCGCATATTTAATCACCTGATCAACTTTATCGATGGCTTGTCCGAGATAATTAACTGGATCTAACCAATTAGACAATTCAGCCTCGGTTAAAAAAGGTTTTAATTCAGGATGATTTAACAATAAATCACTAAACGGTTGTTGTTGTTCAAAAGAACGCATCGCAAGTTCATATACGATATGATGTGCAGTCTGTTTACCTAATCGTTTACCCAATTCAAACATCACTTTTTCTGACAATAGGAGTCCTTGCTGTAACGTTAAATTTTTTAACATTTGAGCTTGATTAACTTTCATTCCCTTTAAAATAAAAAGTGCCGTTTGTAGCTGCGCTGAAAGGTAAATATTTATTTCAGGTAGTGCTATCCACTCCGCTCGCCAACTCATGGCATCGCGTTCATGTTCAACTTTCATGGACTCATGAATTAAAGCTACACTTTTTAAAATAGGCGCAGTTAAACTTGCCAAGCCTTCAAATGCAGCTGGATTACGTTTATGGGGCATCGTGGTTGAACCAATTTTTCCTACTGAAAAAGGCTCTTCAATCTCATTGATCTCTGTCCGCATTAAGTTATAGAGTTCATTACCAATCTTACCTAATGTTCCACTAATTAATGCGACCACCGATGCATATTCAGAAAAGCGATCTCGTGCCGATTGCCAACTAATATTTGGAACCCCTAATTGTAAAAGGGCTAATGCTTTTCGTTCTACTGCAACACCGTGTTCACCAAACGCTGAATAGGTCCCGATCGCACCATTTAAGTTACCGACTAAAACGCGCTCTTTAATTTCGTTAAGACGAGAGAGGTGACGAATAAATTCATCAAGCCAAACCGCCAACTTAAAGCCAAATGTTGTCGGTAAAGCTTGCATTCCATGTGTACGGCCTACCATTGGAGTATGTTGATAAGTTTTCGCTAATTTTTTTAATTCTACTGCAATCGCTTGTGTATCTCGTTGCACAATATCAAAAGACTCTTTTAGCTGTAATACCGTTGCAGTATCAACAATATCTTGTGTCGTTACGCCATAATGAATATATTCGCCAGCCTCACCACACTGCTGTTGTAGTGCATTAATGGTCGGCATTAAGGAGTGCTTAGCTTTAGCAACTTCTGCTGCTATATCACTGACACTAAGTTGACTTGCATCCGCCCTCTCAGCAATTTGCTCGGCAGCCTGCTGAGGAATGACACCATATTCACCTTCTGCTTTTGCTAATGCAATCTCAACAGCAACTTGTTGGTGTAAGCGATTATTCTCAGACCAAATATGTCGCATTTCAGCTGTGCCAAAGTTATTACCTAAAATTAAAAAATCAATAACATGTGACGCCATAATATTTACCAAATAATTAACGAATCATAGTAAGATTATTGGCGTTTATCTGAAATGTGTCTAATACGAAGTTTTTCTATTTATATAACTAATAATTATAAGTAAATAGTGAAAATTTTGATAATTAGAGAATAAACGAATATTTTCTAATTAAGTGAATTGACTGCCAAGAGTAACATCAACCCAGTTAATGCTACTCTTAGTAAAATAATTATTTTTGACAGTGGAGGCAATAGAAAGTATTACGTTGTGCAATTTTTTTTGCCTGTATCGGCGTCTGGCAAATGAAACAACCAAGACCTTCTCGACCATACACTTGCAACTGCTGAACAAAATAACCTGGCTTCCCGTCTGATTGTAGAAAATCTTTTAATGTAGTGCCACCTTGCTCAATCGAACGAGTTAAAACTTGCTTAATCGCTTCAACCAACAATTTGATCTCTTTCTTCTTTAAAGTATTACCTAACCGACTCGGTAATATTTTTGCCATAAATAGCGATTCGCTAGCATAGATATTACCCACACCGACTACAATATGGTTATCCATGATCAATGTTTTAATCGGTACTTTACGCTCTTTTATCTGCCTAGAAAGGTAATCAACATTAAATTCATCCGTTAAGGGCTCCGGTCCTAAACTCTTTAGTTGTGGTAACCATTCTAAAAATGGCGTCCATAACCAAGCCCCAAAACGTCGCGGATCAGTATAACGCAAGGTTACGCCGTTATTTAATAGCAAATCAACATGATCATGCTTATCTTCTACTTGAGGTTCCAGTAATATACGCAAACTACCTGACATACCTAAATGAATGACGATCCAACCATCTTCTAATTGTAATAATAGATATTTAGCTCGTCTTTTTACATCAAGAATCTTTTGCCCTTTCGCTAAAAAAATCTCTGTTGGAATAGGCCAACGCAATTTCGGCTGACGAATAATGATATCTTGAATTTTTTGATTTTTAAGATGAGGTAAAATCCCCAATCGACTCGTTTCAACTTCAGGAAGTTCTGGCATATCAAAGACCAAATAAGAAATAATATACCCATTATCCTAGCATATCTTCAGCTGTCACCATAGCCTGAATCAACGATTATATTATTCGATAATTTTAACATACTTTCGTTATAATATTGCTGTAATCTATTAATTTAGTGTAAAAAAATCTTTATTTTTTAGTACAAACTTTTTCTACGACTTATTAATTATTGGTATATAATGTGGCATCGTTTTACTGCAATTAAAATACTATGACGAATAATCCACTATTACCATTAAGAGATAAAATTACCGCACTTGATAAGCAACTTTTAGAGCTGATTGCACAACGTCGTCAGCTATCAACAGAAGTTGTTAATACAAAAATTAAAGCCAATATTCCCGTTCGAGATATTGAACGTGAGCGAATTCTGGTTAAAACTTTAATTGAACAAGGTAAAAAAGATCATCTTGATGAAATGTTAATTAAACGTCTTTATCAAGTCATCATCGAAGATTCGGTGCTATTACAACAACGTATTTTACAAGAAAAGTTAAATATAAATACGATAAAATCAGCTAAAATTGCCTTTTTAGGCCCGAAAGGTTCCTATTCTCATTCAGCAACACGTCGTTATGCGAGTAAACATTTTGATCAGCTAGAAGAGTTTAGCTGTTCAAGCTTTAAAGATGTTTTTGAACAAGTTGAGAATGGTACTGTCGATTACGGTGTCTTACCTATCGAAAATACTAGCTCAGGTTCAATTAACGAAGTTTATGATTTATTACAAAAAACTAATTTACATATTATCGGTGAACTATCGTTACCTATCGATCACTGTATCTTAGCCAATGAGCAGGTTCGTTTTGAAGATATTGATACCGTTTATAGCCATCCACAACCTTTTCAGCAATGTACTAATTTTCTTGAAAACCACCCAAATTGGAAAATTGTTTACTGTGATAGTACTTCGTCAGCAATGGAAACCGTCGCGAAACTAAATCAACCAAATATTGCAGCAATTGGTAATAAAGATGGTGGTGAACTGTATGGTCTGCAAGTATTAGAACGCAATTTTGCAAACCAAAAAGAGAATATTACGCGCTTTATTATTCTATCGCGTAAAGCGATTGAAGTATCAGATCAGATTTCAGCAAAAACTACGATTTTAATGAAAACCGGGCAACAAGCTGGTGCCTTAGTTGATGCGTTATTAATTTTGCGTAATCATAATATTGCAATGACCAAATTAGAGTCTCGACCTATCCATGGTAATCCTTGGGAAGAGATGTTTTATATTGATATGCAAGCAAATCTAGATACGATTACAATGCAACAAGCCTTGAAAGAGTTATCCTCGATTACGCTATTTTTAAAAGTACTTGGCTGCTACCCTAGTGACAATATTTCTTAGCGTGTAACATAAATATATGAAGACATTTTCTACCAATGTATTGGCGTGGTATCGCCAATACGGTCGTCAAACACTGCCTTGGCAAATAGAAAAAACGCCCTATCATGTTTGGTTATCAGAGGTAATGCTGCAACAGACCCAAGTTTCAACCGTGATTCCATACTTCACCCGATTTATTGAACGTTTTCCAACCGTGACTGATTTGGCAAATGCACCGCTTGATGATGTTCTCCATTTATGGACGGGACTTGGATACTATGCTCGAGCACGCAATCTACATAAAACCGCGCAGATTATTGCTGAAAAATTTGTGGGAATATTTCCGACAAAATTTGAAGATGTTTTAAATCTACCGGGTATTGGACGATCAACAGCAGGGGCTATCTTATCACTATCGCAAAAACAGTACTTTGCAATATTAGATGGTAATTGTAAGCGTGTACTGGCTCGCTATTTTGCTATTGATGGTTGGCCTGGAGTAAAAACGGTAGAAAACCAACTATGGCAATTAGCAGAGCAAGTGACCCCACAACACGACGTCGACCAATTTAATCAAGCCATGATGGATATTGGAGCAATGATCTGTACACGTAGTAAACCTAAATGTACATTATGCCCACTGCACAAGGATTGTATTGCTTATGCAACAGATAGTTGGCAATCCTATCCAACCAAAAAGCCGCAACAGACCATTCCAACGAAAACGGCTTATTTTTTGATATTGCAGCATGATAATGCGATTTGGTTAGAGAAACGCCCACCTGCTGGCATTTGGGGGGGATTATACTGTTTTCCACAATTTACCCATTATGATGACCTTAAAAACTGGCTTAAAAAGCAAGATATTATAACCACAGAACTAACACAACTAATTGCTTTTAAACATACTTTCAGCCATTTTCATCTCGATATTGTGCCAATTTATAGTCATATAACGCATTATCGCGCTTGTTTAGATGAATCTAACGGTTGTTGGTATAATTTATCAACGCCACCACAAATAGGGTTAGCAACGCCAGTAAATAATTTATTGCAGCAATTAAGTCAGACTCAATCAGCCCTTTTGAGCTAGCTATTTTTAAGCTATAATTTCGCAACTTGAAGTAAAAGGAACATTGTATGAGCAGAGTAATCTATTGTCACTTTCTAAAACAAGAAGCACCAGGTCTTGATTTTCAGCTTTATCCCGGCGAACTAGGAAAACAAATCTTTAACGAGATATCAAAAGAAGCTTGGAGCCAATGGATGAAAAAGCAAACAATGCTGATTAATGAAAATAAACTCAATATGATGAACGCCGAACATCGTAAACAAATTGAGCAAGAAATGGTCAAGTTTTTATTTGAAGGGCAAGATATCAACATCGCTGGTTATAAACCTAAAGAGTAATTTTTAATAATAGGCCGCTAAGTTAATGAAAATAACAATCACTGGTATCAAACTCTTTTTTGTGCTGGCTTTTACTATAATATTGGTTGCCTGCTCAAATAGTTCAAAAAATAACTCTCAAGAAAGGCCATCTTATGTTAAAGATACCAATGCCTTGAATATTTTAATGAGCCAATATGCCAATAATATTGAACAAATTTGGGGGATCCATGAAGTCTTAATTCCCGGCCCTAAAGATTATGTACAATATAGCGATAATTTGCAGACAAGAGTTCATATTAACTTTGTATCCGGTAAATTAACTATCGAGACGCTATCAAATGATCCTATCAATCAACTAAAATCAAAGATCGTTGCCACATTATTAATGCCTGAACCTGAGGATATTATCAAATCTTCACAATCTACTTATGATCCCAAAAAAGAGCCTTTTTTATATAAACAGATCGTTGATGAAAATGGAGAACCCATTCGCTGGGAATGGCGAGCGATCCATTTTGCACAATACTTAATTGATAATCAGTTAAAAACCCGATTATCCGGTAATAGACAAATTAGCTATGTAAGCATTAATCTCGTAGCTGACCATGTCAACGAACGTGCACATAAATTTCTCCCACTCGTTCGTAATGCTGCTTCGCAATACTATGTTGATGAAAAATTAATTTTAGCAATAATGGAAGTCGAATCTAACTTCAACCCATTTGCTGTCAGCCGCAGTGATGCATTAGGTTTAATGCAAGTTCAACAACATACCGCCGGCCGAGATCTTTATAATCGTTGGGGTAAGAGTGGCGAACCAGGCCGATCTTATCTGCTCGATCCAAAAAATAATATTAATATGGGTACAGCCTATTTAGCATTGCTCCGCGATACTTATCTCGCTGGAATCAACAATCCAATATCAATGCGTTATGCCATTATCACCTCTTATAATGGCGGTGCTGGCAGCGTATTAACGACTTTTTCTAAAGACCGCAAAAAAGCAGTCGATGTTATTAATTCAATGACACCAGAACAAGTCTATAATAAATTAGTAAATTCACATGTTTCTCAAGAATCGCGAAACTATTTAATTAAAGTGAATAAAATATTAACTAAATAAATAGATTAACAATTAGCTAAAAAATTAAATGATATGATGACATCATTACCTGAAAACGACTATTTTCACATACTTGATAATAAATTTATGCAAGTCAAAGCTCTATTTAGTGAGTTCGACTTGCCGGAAGTGACACTTTATCCATCACCATCCAACCATTATCGCATGCGTGCAGAATTTCGAATTTGGCATAATAAAGTTGAAATCTATCATGTTATGTACGATCCAATAACACAGAAACGAGTGAGAATTGATAGCTTTCCGGTTGCATCCAAACTGATTAATCAGGCAATGACAGCCATTATTCCATTGTTAAAATTTAATGATATTTTACGGGACAACTTATTCCAGATTGATTATTTATCTACACTAAGTGATCAGCTACTCATTTCCTTAATCTACCATCGAAAATTAAATCAAGATTGGCTAATTGAAGCGAAACAACTTAAGCTAGCACTTATCGAGCAAGGGATTAATGTACACATTATCGGTAGAGCATCTGGGCAAAAAATTTGCTTAGACCAAGATTACATTGATGAAAATTTACATGTGCTCGGTAAAAATTACATCTATCGCCAAGTTGAAAATAGTTTTACCCAACCGAATGCCATTATTAATATTGAAATGCTCTCTTGGGCCATTAGCGCAACGAAAGGCATGTCAGGTGATCTACTTGAACTTTATTGTGGTAATGGTAATTTTTCTATCGCGCTCGCACAAAACTTTAATCAAGTCCTTGCGACTGAAGTTGCAAAAGCATCAGTAAAAGCAGCGCAATACAATATTGAAGCAAACAATATCAATAATCTTAAAATTGCGCGTTTATCAGCAGAAGAGTTTACCGAAGCGATAAATAAAGTCAGGACGTTTAAACGTTTAGATGGCATTGATTTAGCTGATTATCAATTTAATACTGTCCTAGTTGATCCGCCTCGTAGTGGCCTAGATAGCGAAACTTTAGCTATGGTTGCAAATTATAAAACGATTATTTATATTTCATGTAATCCAGTGACATTAAAAGATAATTTATCTGAGTTATCAAAAACTCATAAAATTAAGCATGCAGCTGTTTTTGACCAATTTCCTTATACCTCACATCTTGAAGTCGGGATGATTTTATCGAAAATCGACTAAATAAATGACATAGTTTAAGTTACCAGAGATAAAATTGATAAAAAAAAACCTAACGAATTAGGGCTGCATTAAATTGCAAGGAATGGATGAAAGGAAATAAAACAATGAAACAACTACATTGGGTTTCATTAATGTTAAAGATAGCAATCTCTCACAAACTATAAGATGACAAAAATATGACAAAGATGTCATTATTATTTAGTTAACAAATTTTCATTTATTCTTTAATATAATCGACCATTGTCTGAACGTTTTAATGCGCTAAATAAGGATTGGTAGCTAAAATGAAATTATTAGTCGTTGAAGATGAAGTCAAAACTGGTGAATACCTACGTCAAGGTCTTATTGAATCAGGCTTTATTGTTGATTTAGCCAATAATGGCTTGGATGGTTATCATCGTGCAATGACTGAAGATTATGATCTAATTATTCTAGATGTTATGTTACCCGATATTAGTGGTTGGAAAATAGTGCAATCATTACGCAGTAGCGATAAGACAACTCAAATAATTTTGCTCACAGCAAGAGGTAGCGTTGAAGATAAAGTAAAAGGCTTTGATCTTGGTGCTGATGCTTATTTAGTAAAACCTTTTTCATTTGCTGAATTACTGGCTCGAATCCGTTCATTATTACGACGCAATGTTCCACAAGTTAATCTAAATATATTAACTGCGGCCGACCTAACAATGGATCTGCCAAAAAGGATGGTAACACGAAGCGGTAAGCGTATTGATTTAACCAATAAAGAGTTTTTATTGTTAGAATATTTTTTACGTTATCAAGGAGAAGTATTGACTCGTTCATTAATCGCATCACAAGTATGGGATATGAATTTTGATAGTGATACTAATGTCATTGATGTTGCTATACGTAGACTACGTAACAAAATTGATGCCAATTTTGAACCTAAACTAATCCACACGATTCGTGGTATGGGCTATAAACTCGATGTCGTCACTGAAGAAGAAATGTTTCTCTAAAATTCGTTTTTTTTACATACTAAAAGTTCCTATAATTACATGTCTTTTGGCATGTTTATTACTTTATGGCTTAAGCTATATTATTAAAAAGTCATTTGAAAAATATTCAATATCACAAAATATTATAGAACTAAATTCCGTCATTGATTCAATTGAAAGAGAGCTATCCTATTACGATCCTGAGCAAGAACGTAATGAACTGATCCAAAATATTTTACTTATTCTTGCGAGCCACCATCAGCTTTTTGTTAATATTATTGGTAATGATAATAATATTTTATATAAAACTCGTGGACTTAATTTATATCTGGCCTCTCAAAAACTGGATAATAATGATGTAAAAACTGACCGTCATTCAGGTGTAGTAAATTATGATAATTCATCTTATCTTATAGTCTCTTCACGTATATATGCGGCCAATAACGAACCATTTACTATCACGGTTGCAATTAAACAAGATATGCAACTAGAATTTATTGAAAGGTTACATAATGGTTTATTAATATTATTGGCGTTAGCCTGCTTTCTGATATTGATTGGAACCTCTGTTACTATTTACTTTACCCAAAAACCAATTAATCAACTAATTAAAAAAATCAGTTTAATCGATTCAAAAAGCCTAAAAGTTAAGATCCCACGAGAATTAGTACCAATAAAATATGCTAGTCTAGTAGATGCCTTTAATGAAATGATATCGAGAATGGATGCTGTTTTTCAAAGACAACAAGATTTTACGGCAGATATCGCTCATGAAATGCGCACCCCTATTACCAATTTAACAACACAAACTCAAATTGCACTAAATAATGCAAGAACCGCTGAAGAGTATAAAGAAGTATTATACTCAAACCTTGAAGAATTTGAAAAATTATCTCAAATCATTACTGACATGCTATTTTTAGCTCAAGCCGATAATAAGCTGCTTATCCCTAAACTAGGTAAAATTGATTTAACTGAAATGTTTAATAGAATGTTTGATTATTATGAATATGTTAGTGAAGATAAGCGGATAAAATTAATACTAAAAGGTACGTGCCCTGATATTCTTGGCGATAAATTAATGATTAGTCGAGCAGTCAGTAATTTACTCTCAAATGCAATTCGTCATACACCCGTTGGTGAAACAATTACGGTAACACTCAGTCGATTAAATCCTAATTCAATTAAAATCATCGTAGCAAATCCAGGCCAACCCATTGAAGCAAAACATTTGCCTCTGCTATTTGATCGTTTTTATCGTACCGATGAATCCCGTCAACGTAATGGTGAAGGAGCTGGCATTGGCCTCGCTATTGTTAAATCGATCATTGAGGCTCATCAAGGCGAAATTACTGCTGAATCAGATGATAATTCAACGCGATTTATCATGATCTTTCCACTACCATTAAGTAAAGTAAAAAATCCACATAATTAGATAAAAATTAGGTTATTCATAGTTTAACTTGTTGTATAATGCCGAACAGTTTATGTGCTAAATTACCTATTCGCTTTTTAAACGGTTATCAAAAGATGTTGTATTATGCAATAGGTGGTAACAATTCTATTAGGAATGAAGAGTGAAGTTTTTGAAGGTTATTAAGTTTATCTTAAAATTTATTGTGGGTTGTATTTTGTCAGGAATGGTTGTTGCTATTGTTGGCTATTTTTACTATTCACAAGATCTTCCCGATGTCGTGCAATTAAAAGATGTACGACTGCAAACGCCAATGCAAGTATTAAGTAGCGACGGTGAACTCATCGCCACATTCGGTGAAAGACGTAGAATGCCGCTAAAATACGATGATATGCCTCCAGTTCTTCTCAATGCTGTAATCGCAACAGAGGACTCTCGTTTTTATGATCACTATGGTGTCGATCCCGTCGGGATTTTGCGCGCGGTTTATATCGGTTTAAAAAATCATAGCTTTTCTCAAGGTGGTAGCACCATCACGCAACAAGTCGCTAAAAACTTTTTCCTAACCCCTGAAAAAAGTATAGGTCGAAAAATACGCGAAATGATTCTTGCGATTCGTATGGAGAAAGAGTTATCCAAAGAAGAAATTATTGCGTTGTATCTCAATATGATTAATTTCGGTTCTAGAGCCTATGGCGTTGGCTCTGCGGCCTATACATTTTTTGGTAAAGATGCAAAAGACTTAACCCTAAGTGAGGCAGCTCTGCTTGCAGGCTTACCAAATGCACCTTCGGCTTATAATCCGATATATCACCCAGAAAAAGCGCTACAAAGACGTAACTGGGTATTACATCGTATGCTAGACCAAAACTTTATTAATCAACAAGAATATGAAGCAGCAATCGCAGATCCTTTAGATGTTTCATATAATGTTCCACAAATTGCATTTTCAGCGCCTTATGTTGCTGAAATGGCTCGACAGTTTATGTACGATAAATTTGGTGAGAATGCTTATACTGATGGGTACAAAGTTTATACGACAATCACTAAAGCTGACCAAATGGCTGCAACGAATGCAATCACCAATAACGTAATAAACTACGATATTCGTCATGGCTATCGAGGCCCAGAAAGAACACTATGGAAAGCAAATGAAACGGCATGGGATAAAGAAAAAATCATGTCAGCATTAGGCAATTACATGTGTTATAACGAGCTTTGCCCAGCTGTTGTTGTAGACTCAAATGATACCAAAGCAACGGCTATTACCTCAGATGGTGAGCAGATCACCATTCCATATGAAGGAGTTAAATGGGCTAGAGCCTATATTAACGATAGTCAACAAGGACCTTTACCGACAACAGTATCGTCAGTTGTGAAAGAAGGTCAACAAATTTGGGTTAGAAAAAATAATAACCAATGGCAACTTGCGCAAATTCCAAGCATTAATGCAGCATTAGTTTCTATTAATGCAGATAATGGTCAGATCAAAGCATTGATTGGTGGATTTAATTATAATATTAGTAAGTTTAACCGTGCTACTCAAGCGATTAGACAAATTGGTTCTACAATTAAACCATTTATTTATACGGCAGCCTTGGACAAAGGGCTAACAATGTCGACTATGCTTAATGATGCCCCAATTATGCGTAGTAACGCAGGAAGCGAAGTATGGAGACCTAAAAATTCACCAGCTGTTTATCAAGGTCCATTGCGTTTACGCGTTGGTCTTAGCCTATCTAAAAACGTTATGATGGTCAGAGCATTACGTGCGATTGGTGTTAACTATGCAGCTGATTATCTTGAGCGATTTGGTTTCCCGAAAGATAATATTTCACGTCATGAATCTCTTGCATTGGGTTCTGCATCATTTACACCATTACAAGTGACGAGAGCTTATGCGACTATCGTTAACGGTGGATATCTAATTACACCATATTTGATCGAACGTATTGATTATAGTGAAGGTGGAACTATCTACCAACATACTCCAGAAATTGCTTGTCATGATTGTCTTGTTGATCTCTCTTATGAGAAAAAAGACAATACGCAAGCGGCTAATTTGGCGAATGTTGAAAATGCGATTCAATCCACAGGATCTGATGAGCCAGAACAGTCCAAATTGAAAGCTGAAGATAATATGTTATTACCAAGCTCTGATATTAAATTTGAAAATTTAATTAACCCTGATGGGACGCTAGCTCATCCTGTTGATGAAAGTAAAAATAATCAATCTAATTATGCTCCTCATGTTATTAGTAGTGAAGTTGCATTTATAATGAAAGATGCGATGAAATCAACCGTTTGGGGAGAACCGAATGGTAATTGGACGGCAACAGCATGGCGTTCAAAAGCATTAGGTCGTAAAGATATTGGTGGTAAAACAGGTACAACTAACGCATCAAAAGATGTTTGGTTTGCTGGATTTGGCGCCAATATTGTTACTGTTGTTTGGCTTGGTTTTGATGATCACCGACGTGAACTGGGGAAAGCAAGACGAGATACTTTAAGTGATAACTCTTATATATCTGCCGAGGGTGGCGCAGTAACGGCTAACCCAGTCTGGAATGATTATATGAAAGTTGCTTTAAAAGATATTCCAGAACAACAGGACATTAAACCTGCGTCAGTTATTCCTGTTCTTATAGATAGAAAGACAGGATTACTAGCACCTCAACCAGGCCCAGACTCAATCATGGAATACTTCATAGAAGGAACTGAACCAACGAAATATCCAACGACTGAAGTCGGAACAAAAGTAACGGATGCTGACGGTAATACATCAGAACTGTTTTAAACAGTTCTTTTAGAAAATAGTAACTGTAGATATATATTAATGAATGGATTTATTAGAATTATTGGTGGTAAGTGGCGAGGGCGAAAACTTCCTGTTTTAGAGCATGATGGTCTGCGCCCTACAACCGATAGAGTAAAAGAGACGCTATTTAATTGGTTAATGCCAATTATTCATGATGCAAGTTGCATAGACTGTTTCTCGGGCAGTGGTTCATTGGCTTTTGAAGCACTTTCTCGAGGTGCAAAGCAAGCTGTTTTAATTGAAAAAAATAAGATGGCAGCGACACAACTAAGTAAAAATGGCCAGATTCTTCAAGCTTCTAATATTGCTATTTTCAATACTGATCTATTTAGTTGGTTAGAGAAAGGTAATAGTAATACCCCATCTTTTGATATCGCATTTATAGATCCGCCATTTCATCAACAATTAGTACAAAAATCTATTATGTGTCTGGAAAATAATAATTGGCTTAATGATGGAGCCTATATTTATGTAGAAGCTGAAAAAAATAGCCTACAGCATAGTCAAATACCTCAAAATTGGTATCTTCATCGAGAAAAAGTTACCGGGCAGGTTCATTCATATCTATTTATAAGAGAGACAATATAGTGTTTATTCTACTTGGCAAAATCCTCTATCTATTTATCTGGTTATTCCTTGTATTTAACCTTATTGTTCCCTATCCGAAACCAGCAAATATTGTCGCATACATCGCATTAGCCGCATTTGTGATTATTCACGGCCTACAGGCTTGGTTATTAAGTTCAACATTATCTAGTCAAGAAAAGCAACAAGACCGTTTTAAAACATTACGAATGTTTATTTTTGGTGTATTTGAAGTATTAAGCTGGAAAAAGAACAATAAATTATAAAAAAGTATTTGCCTATAAAAATATTTTTTGTATAATGCTCAACGTTTTACAGCACTTCACAATGCGGGAATAGCTCAGTTGGTAGAGCGCAACCTTGCCAAGGTTGAGGTCGCGAGTTCGAACCTCGTTTCCCGCTCCAAATATTAATCTACAGACGTCCATTGACGTCTGAAAGTTCCAGATAATCAAGGCGTTACGTCTCTCATCTTTCCAAGCAAAGCCATTGAAATGTACTCAAATGTACGACGCTTAAGTACATCTTTAAGTACATCGTTTTTCAATTTAAGTACTTCGGTACTCATTATCTAATTTAGTCTGATTTTACTGCGTTTTGTGGTAGGTCGACCTCTTGATGTTTTCTATTTTTTTTATTTTCTTTTTTCATTTTTTGTTTTTTGGTTTTTATCTTTTATCAAGAGGATATGAGTATGAGTCGTTTAACGGATTTAGGGATTCGCCGTGCTAAGGCGAAGTCGTCGGTGTATTCGCTGTGTGATGGTCGTGGTTTGAGTTTGCGGATTGAACCGTCTGGGGCTAAATTGTGGCATTTTCGGTTTTATTGGCAAGGTAAGCAGCAGCGTATTTCGTTTGGGTCTTTTCCTGAGGTGGATTTGTGTCTGGCTCGGGAGCGCCGTGAGTCGGCCCGTGAGTTGTTGGCACGGGGCATTGATCCGCGGTTGGTGGAGGCTGTTGGTGAGGCTTCTGGTTCTTCGGTAGTTTGTATCACCTTTGGTGAGTTTGCTGAGCGGTGGAAAGCTCTGAAGCTATTAAAGCTAGGTACAGAATTGAAACAACGCCAAAGTACGCGGGTGCAGATTGAGCGGTATTTGCGCAAGGATTTGTTGCCGCATTTGGGGCATTTGCCTCTGGATAGGATTTCGCAACGGGAGGTGTTGGGGGTTTTGCGTCAGATTGAGGCGCGTGGTGCGTTGTCGATTGCGGAGAAGTGTCGGGGGTGGTTGAATGAGTTGTTTCGACATGCGATGGCGGAGGGGCTGATTGGTGTTAATCCAGTGAATGATGTGGATGTGGTGTTGTTGCCTTGTCGCCCTCCTCGTCATAATCCGTTTTTGCGGATGGGTGATTTGCCTGAGTTGTTGGGGCTTTTATCGGGTTATCAGGGGGACCGGCGGATTGTGTTGGGGATTCGGCTGTTGTTGTTGACGGCGGTTCGTCCCGGTGAGCTGCGTTATGCGGAGCCTTGTCATTTTGATTTGGATAAGGGACTCTGGAATATTCCTGCTGAACAGGTGAAGCAGTTGCAACGTTTGGCGTTGTCGTTGCCGAAAGGGTCGGTACCGCCGTTTGTGGTGCCTTTACCTAAGCAAGCAATAAGGATCATCAAGGAGTTATTGAGTTTACGCTATCAAGGACAACGGTATTTGTTACCTCATCGTAGTGAACCTCTGCTTTGTATTAGTGAGAATACGTTGAATCAGTGTTTACGGCGTATTGGGTATAAGGATAGGCTGACAACGCATGGGATTCGAGCCACGATTTCGACAGCTTTGAATGAGCTTGGTTATCCGAAAGAATGGATTGAGGCGCAGTTGTCGCATTCGGATAAGGATCAGGTACGTGCTGCTTATAATCATGCGCTGTATGTGGAGCAACGACGTGAGATGATGCAGGCATGGGCGGATAAGTTGGATGGTTGGCAGCAGGAAGGAGTTAGTCTATCTGAGCATCGGCAAGCAATATAGTATTTTTTATTTATATCTTTTGGTATTTTTATTATGTTTTGTAACCTTTGAGGATTATCGCAAGCGTTAAACCGGCTTTTTAAGCCGGTTTTTTTATGGCTGAAAAGCGGATTTTTAGATTCGTCTATCTTCCGTATTGAGGTGGATTTGGCAATTTTAACGACTATTGGTAACACTCTGTTTTTAATAATAAATTAAAATAAACATGACGTATTTTGTATTTTTTGTTATGTGGGTTTTGTTTTTGCGGTTGAATGATTTCGCTGTTATTTTTTTTAATCTTTATGAGGTTTTTTATGAAAAATGATGTTAACACGAAATCAGTTGCCGTCAATGAACTTGGTACTAACATTTCTAAGTCATTCTCTTCTAGTCAACCACGGTGTATTTTACGATTGCCGGAGGTAATTAGGCGAACGGGTTTTAAGCGTTCTTATGTGTATCAGTTGATGCGTGAGGGGAAGTTTCCACAAGCTTTGCGTATTGGGGTGCGTTCGGTGGGTTGGGATTCGTATGCGGTTGAGCAATGGATTGAGGAGCGGTTAAATCAACGTGAATAGGATGGAGGTGTCTATAGTCTTAAAGGATTAAGGGAGTTAACTGTTTAATGGAGTAAGGGTTGTTTAAGTAAAGGGTTCCATTTCTGACGAAATGGCGTTTATCTGGAAAAGGTGTAAAGTAAAAGAAAAAAGGATTAAAAGCAAAAGGCTTGTAACCATGACGCTTGTTTGCCAAGCGTCATGGTTAATTTCAATGGAACGCTGTTAGTTTATCAGGTCGTTGTCGTCTAGAGCGCCGAGTATTTTGGCAAGGTTTATTTGTTTGTCGAAGACGGCGTATAGGAGTGTTTCACGAAATCCCGCCTCGTCGGTGTTAATAGCTGCCCTTGTCATGGCTATGCATTGCATGATGAGTTCATCGGGCGCTTGGGTGATGTAGTCGGCTAGGTTTTTCATGGTTGCACCGCCTTAGCGGTAGGATTAGATCTGAAATGATATTTGCGAAATAATAAAGTTCCTGTATGCTGATGAGTAGCCATCGCATTACCTCCCGTAATGTTGTGGTTAGAAGCCTCGTTGTGTTGGTAGCACAGCGGGGTTTCGTTAAGAACAAACTAAATCATCTGTTCTATCGTTAGTAACTGCCACTTAGTTATATCAAATTAATGGGGTATTTTATAATCGTTTATTTAGATCAATTGTGCATTATTGATCGGTGGATAGGTGTTTGTCTTGTCTAGAGCCATTATCAACTGAGTGGGTTGTTTGGTAAGATAGGAATTAATAATGATATATTGCCATCCCATGACAATGTTTCTATAGATAGAGCAACGAATAAAATTGATTTATATTGAGTAATATTGCACTGTTTTTTTAGTTTTATGTGAGCACACTAGGGAGAATTGACTTGAAAATAGAAGATAAGCTACTGAATAACTGTTCATCCGTTTTAATGGATATTGATAATAGTGTCAATGAGCCAATCAATATTCTAGAACGCCTAGTTATATCTGCAAAGCAAAGATCTCAAGGACTCTCTCGTTCAGTGGATGAGGTGTTTGATGAGATTCTTTCTAATAAAAACGACGGTGAATAAATTTAGTCATTTGTATATATTATGTCGAAATTGACAACCCTTTTAAGTTTGGAATAGTTGTATAAAATGGCTCATATATCAAAAGAATACTCTTATTCTGTCTGTATAAATATAACATTAACTTGTGATTCACAAAAATTAATACCTAATTATAAGCGAAAAAATATTGCAATCACAAAGGATTAAAATATTAATTACTTTACTTTTCCTAGCAGTTCAATACTATTTTGAAGGTTTTAAGTATATTCTATTTATACCCTCTTTGGCTTGAGGCTAGAACATTATAATTGAGCCTACTTAATTGACGAACTTATGATTTTAAGTATCATTATTTTATCAAAAGTACACCCTGATGGGGGCGAGCCATATCCATAAAGACGAATTTTTATATCCCCCTGATAAATTGGTATCCCTGATATTTCTACGCCACTATATAAAGTAGAGTTTTTATCAATGGTCTTTTTTATATTAATACCTGAGTTTTCAGGAGTGATTTCCCAATTTATGCTATTTTCACTAGCCATAGCACCTCCAGATATTTCAATTTTCTGATAATACGGCTTGTTGAAAATAGCATCTGGTAACTCGTTTATACTGAATTTTGACTCACAGGATAGAACCTGAAAACATCCAGAAATAAATAAAAATGCACATAGCAATATAAATTTATAGTATTTTTTTAACAACGAAGCCTCCAAATATATACTCTAATACACCGGCTAGAGTTAGTCCTGATCTAATATAATTTGTTTTAACTGTACCCCACGAAAATGCTTCTAGTTTAACTATTTCTGTTAAAGGTGTAGCCTCATCAGTTATTTGACTGCCATTTAATAAAGTTATTTTACTGTTCCATACTACCCAATGATCTTTTGAAGCACTTAACAATTTTCCATTAGCATCCTTTGCACCAAAAATGCCAACGCCGATTAATACGATAACATTAACCCGTGATTCACAAAAAATTAATACTTGATTATAAGCGAAAAAATATCGCAATCACAAAGGCGTAAAATATTAGTTAAAGCCGTTATCCCTCAAAAAAATCATGGATTTACTTTGAGGGTAAAAGTCTTATCAAAAGCACAAGTTTTTGATGAGTAACTAAATCCATAAATCCTAATCGCTATATTTCCTTGAAATTTAGGTACGCCAGATATCAGAACTCCTTTATAAAAACTATTTCTACTATTATCATCAATAAGTCTGGTTATAGTTATACCTGTATTTTCAGGGACAATATCCCAGTTTATATTATTCTCATTAGGCATAGCTCCTTTTAGGATTTCTATTTTTTTTGAATATTGTTGACCAACTGCGGCCTCTGCTAATTCATCTGCACTAAAGCCGGCATCACAAGGAATAGGCGAACATCCGGAGGCTAATAGCAACAACCCCAATAACAATAAATTAACATATTTTAGTAACAACGAAACCTCCAAATAAATATCCTAAAAATATTTCTAAAGTTAAACTAGGTCGTAAATAATTACTCTCTACTCTACCCCATGAAAATGCTTCTAATTTAATTTCTTCAGTCAAGGGGGTAGCCTCTGTTATATTAGTCCCATCTAGTAAGGTTACTTTACCATTCCACACAATCCAATGATCTTTTGAGGCAGAAGGGTATTTCCCTGTATTCCTATCCATTGTTCCATCTAACATCCCTGCACCTATCAACGTTGTAACGGTCAACAAAAATTGGAGAGCTTCTTAGGTAGTTTTTAGTAAATTATGTTCAAATTCTGCTGGTGAAATAAATCCAAGTTTATAATGTCTTCTTTTTTGATTATAAATCGGTTCGATATAATCAATAATATCGCCCATCGCTTGCTCTCTTGTTATATAATCTCGATAATTAATTCTTTCTGATTTTAATGATCTAAAAAATCGTTCAGTAACGGCATTGTCTAAACAATTTCCAGCTCTACTCATACTAAAGGTAATTTGATGATATGATAATAACTGTTGAAATTGTTCACTACGATATTGAATCCCCTGATCACAATGAAATAAGGTAGGGCATTTTCCTTTTCGACGCTGTATCGCCATGTTTAGTGCCTTAACCGTCAGTAAACTGTTTGGCTTTTCAGAAAAGGCCCATCCAACAATACGCCTAGAGCATAGGTCCATCACGACAGCCAGATAGAGCCAACCTTGCCTTGTCCGAATATAGGTAATATCGCCAGACCAATAGCGATTAATCGTTGCTGGATTAAATTGTCGATTTAAATGATTGGCTGCCAGTAGCGATGATTTACCGCCACGAGGATAGGAATGCTGTTTAGTCCTTTTAGCCACTAGGCCTAATTTTCGCATTAAGCGTCGGACCTTATCTAAACCAAGCTTAAACCCTTTTTTAACCAGTTCAACTAACATTCTTCTTTTTCCATATATACCGTCCATTTCGTTATGAATTGATTTCATGGCAATTTCAAGCCTAGCATTAATTAATTTAAATGCGCGATGTTTAATTCGATAATAAAAAGTACTCGGTGCTAATGATAAACACCGACAGATTTGAGCGGTTTCATTTCCTGCCTTCTTCAGTATTAACGCTATTTGTTGCTGCTTGTCATTTCGATGGCGAAGAAGGCTGAAGCCTTTTTTAATAACTGATTATCACTTTGCAACTGCTTAACTTGTTTTTCTAAAGCTTGTATTCGTTTTTGTTCAGCGGTCAGCGCACTACTTTTAGGCGTAATACCTTGTCGTTCTTTTCTATATTGTGTTACCCAGCGCCCAATTGATGAAATACTCACATTCATTGTTTTTGCTGCATCTTTATGTGCATAACCATAATTAAGAACGAGCTCTGCACATTCTCGTTTAAATTCACTACTTAGTTGTCTTGTCACGGGGTAATCTCCTTAGTTGATGGTTTATCATACCGCTAAGTATGTCTCCAAGAAAAGTATACCGTTACACCTGTAACAGGTGTAGAAATTGATACAGCCTTACCAATACTACTTGTAAGATTATTACCATTTTCATCTTTTAGTTGAACAGTGATAACTGTTGTATCAACATCATTAACAATAATAGAAGTTGGATTAGCAACAATTTCTGATTTTGTTGCACTCGCAGATCCAGCGATGTATGTCACATTTGCTTCATTAGAAGAAGCGACACCATTAATACTAAATCCAAATGTATCTTCACCAGTAGTTGTTGATGCAACTAAAGCAGTGTAGCTACCATCATTATTATTCGTAATATCTTTTAATGTTCCATAAGCTGATGCTGAAGAGATAAAAATTTTAACTTCTTCTGGACTAGCTGCAGTTAGATTATTACCAAACTGATCTTTTAATTGAACAGTAATTTTTGATGTAGTCGTTCCATTAGCCACGATTTTTGTTGGATTAGCCACAATCGTTGACTGAGTTAAATCAGCAGTACCTGATGTATAAGTTACACTCGCTTTTGCTGTAGTTCCTTTACCGCCCGAAGCACCATCTAATGTAAAGCCGATATTATCAACACCTGCTACTTTAGAATAAACTTCAGCTTGATAAGCACCATTACCGATTGAATGTAAAGCAACTTTAGTTTCACCAACACCGACATTAATTCCAGTTAATGCAACAGTTCCAGTCACATCGCCGGCTAAGTTATTACCAAACGCATCTTTGAATTGAATCGTGATAATAGAAGTATCACTATAATTCGCTGTAATTGTAGCTGGTGCGGCTGTAATAGTTGAATTTTCTAAATTAACGGTTCCCGCAGTATAAGTAATTGATGTTTTTTGTGTTCCATCACCTTTACCAGTTAATGTAAAGCTAATAGCATCATCGGAACCTGTTTGGGTTGATGTTACTGTTGCAGTATAACTACCATCACTTTGGAAAGTTAAGCTTTTATCTGTATTATTTGCTTTACCAATATCTAGGCCGGTTAAAACCATTGCACCTTGATCTGTCGTGATCTTATTACCATTCTTATCTTTAAGTTGTACAGTAACCGTTGATCTCGCTACATTATTCGCAGTAATCGATGCAGGACTTGCCACTATAGTTGATTGAGTAAAATCTACATCACCAGGCGTATAGGTAACAGTAACTTGAGCAGTACCTTGACTTGCTGAACTTTCTGAAGTACCTAATTTATAACCAATATTATCAGAACCTGACGTAGTCGATTTAATTTTTGCCTGATAGCGACCATCACTGATATACGACAATTCAAAATTATCTTCAAGTGATGGATAACCAGTACTTAAGTTAACAAAATAGACATTACCTTCCTGCGCAGTCAAGTTATTACCGAACTGATCTTTTAGCTGTACAGTAATTGTTGATTCAGCAGAGCCATCCGCTGTGATTGTAGTTGGACTTGCAGTAATAGTAGACTGAGTTAAACTCGCTCCACCTGTTTTATAGGTAACATTTGCAAATATTGAAGGGTCATTTTCAGTACCAGCTAAGGTAAATCTAAAACTATCAGTACCAGTCTTGGTTGAAGTTACAGAACCTTGATAATAACCATTTCCTTTATATGTTAAAGTTGCACTATTTCCTTTATTAACTTCACCAAAGTTATAATTGAATAATTTAACTTCACCTTCATTAGTGGTTAAATTATTACCATAAGCATCTTTTAACTGAACTGTAATAATTGACTCATCAGAATCATTCGCTTCAATTGTTGATGGAGATGCGACAATTGTTGATTTAGTTAAATCAACAGAACCTGGTGTATAAGTCAATGGTGCAGTATTTTGGCTTAAATTATTATCCAGTCTAAAGCCAATATCATCTTTACCTGTTTTTGTTGATTTAAGTACTGCGGTGTAAGTACCGTCGCCATTATCAACAATATCTTTATCTATAATACCGATTGCAGTATTAGTGTTAGCTGTATTAAAGGCTAAAACAACAGAACCAGAACTTGCCGTTAAATTATTACCATTAGAATCTTTTAACTGGATCGTAACAGTAGATTTATCAGTATTATTTGCAACAATAGATGAAGGCGATACTGAAATGGTTGATTGAGCTAAGTCAACAAGACCTGCAGTATAAGTTACAGAAGTTGTATCGCTCCCGGCATTATTATCCAGTTTAAAACCGATTGTTCCATCTGTACCTGTTTTAGTTGAACTCAACGTAACGGTATATTTACCATTCTCAATATATGATGCAGTAATCGCTGATGCAGCTTGAGTTGCAACATTAACACCAGTAATAACGACATCACCCGATTGGGTAGTCAAATTATTACCAAATTTATCTTTTAACTGAACTGTAATTGTTGTCGTTTCAATACCATCAGCGGTTATTGATGCTGGATCGGCATTAATTGTCGACACAGTTAAGTCAGCACCTCCTGGGGTATAAGAAACTTGAGTTTCAGCACTTGAACGTACTGAATCTAATTCAAAGGTAAAGGTATCAGTACCCGTTTTCTCTGAAGTAACTTTAGCAGTAAATGTTCCATCATCATTATTTACTGTGGTAATTGTTGCGTTACTCACAGCTGGGGTATTTTTAATCACGATTTTTAAATCGTAAGCTGTACCCGTTGCAGGATTAGTTCCAGAAGTAACATTGTTACCAAATTTATCTTTTAATTGTACTTTAACGACTGATGATGTCTGTCCATCAGCTACAATCGTTGTAGGCTCAGCTGAGATCACCGAAGAACCTACATCTGGTTCACCAACTGTATAAGTCACAGAAGCTTGATGTGCTCCTAGTTTAGTGGAGACTTTTTAGTAACAAAAAAGGAGTCTCAAATGAGTAAAAAATACGATCCCCAATTTAAACAAGAAGCGATCAATTTAGCCCTAAATAGCGAACAAACTTATCGACAAACAGCCAATGATTTAGGTATAAATTACAAAACATTTTGTAATTGGATGTACCAAACGATGAATAAACCAACCCATCAAGCGATAAAATCAAATAAAAAACCAGACTATCACGAACTTGAGCGTCAAAATAAAGCGATGAAAAAAGAGCTTGAGCTACGTAAAAAGGAGATCGATATCCTAAAAAAGGCCGCTCAGTACTTTGCGAGCCTGAAATAGCAAGGTACGAATTTATTAAAAAGCAAAACACGCTATCTAAGCGTCGTTTATTTCATCTATTTGACGTGTCAAGTAGTGGTTACTATGCCTATTTAAAGCGATTACCGTCTCAGAGAACAGTGTTTAATCAGCAGCTTGACAAAAAGATTGAAACACTATTTGAAGATCATCGGCATCTCTATGGTTATCGGCGTTTACATGTCGAACTTTTGGAGGAAGGCTATTGTTTATCACGTGAACGAGTTCGTCGACGAATGCACAAGCTTCACCTTAAAGCAAAACAACGCAAAAAGTATAAACAAACAACGCACAGTAACCACAACAAACCGGTCGCTGAAAATATTTTAGATAGGCACTTTACCATGGACACACCTAATCAAGCTTGGGTATGCGATATAACTTATATTAAAGTGAACGGACAGTGGTTATACCTCGCGATTGTACTTGATCTCTACTCTCGTAAAATCATAGGCTGGGCGATGGATACGCATATGGAAAGCTCGCTAGTTTGTCAAGCCTTAACTATGGCTTTGCTTCATCGGGGCTATCCAAGTAAAGTGATTGTTCATAGTGACCGTGGTGGCCAGTATTGTTCCGATGATTACCAAGCTATATTAACGGCTTATGGCTTAACGTGTAGTATGAGTCGCAAAGGTAACTGTTGGGATAATGCGGTGGCTGAAAGCTTTTTCCATACCTTAAAAACAGAATGGATTTACCGACACAAACTAGAAAATATGGCACAAGCTAAATCGATGATCTTGTGGTACATTGAGGTTTACTATAACCGAGTAAGAAAACATTCATATTTAAACTATTTATCACCTGTTCAATTTGAAGAAAAAATGATTTAATAATTTGAAAATAACTCTCCACTAAAATGTGGGCAGATCACATTGAATGCCCCTGCAAATAATGACCATATTCCTAATAAGAAAAATAGTGACTTGATCCGACCCAATAACGTTTTCGTTACCATGTTATATTCCCTAACCTTATATCAATTAGCCAAGCTGTTATTTTTAAATTCAAAGTGCAGTTAAAAATAGTAAATAAAAAATCAGTAAAGAATTAATAAAGAACTGAATCATTAACGATACAATCCCTATTTTTTAAAATAGTTAATTTAATTAATACATTACCGTTTAAAAATAATTACTTTAAAAACCAAAAAACATAGAATATAAAAAAATAGTAAAGAATCATCACCAAATAGGAGTGATTCTTAACAATAAAAGAACGATTTTTTTACAAAGTACGAGGAAAATAGACAAAATCAAAGATTTCGTCAATGACATTTTTGTCATCAAATGTTAAGATTAAGTTAATTTCAATCTTTTCAAAGAATTACGATGATAATAAAGAGTTTTTTTAGGAGATTTTGATAAAAATCAAGTAAAGGGCATTGAGCATATGCCTACAAAAGAGCTGTTCTATACTTAATTCGCAATAAAATTACAAATGTGATTCATTAGATTTAGAGAAAATTATTCAATAAAAATAGATATAAAGTGATTTGAGTTGGGTATTGGAAGATGAGATCATTTGTCAAACTTTTATCAAAACAAGAAGTTGATAAACTTCTTGTCATATTGATAGATTAATGGTGCCGTGAGCGGGACTTGAACCCGCATGCCCTAGAGCACTACCCCCTCAAGATAGCGTGTCTACCAATTTCACCACCACGGCAAAAATCTTAATTACTCCGGAATATCAGATGTTGGGCTAGTTGATTCCGGCTGTACAACATTTTGTGAAGCGGCAGGTGTTTCATTCGTTAGTGGCGCATCTGCAGTTGCTGCTGGTACAGTTCCATCAGCTAAATTCCAGAAAGTATCATTACTTCCTTTTCTGCTACCTAAATTGGCTAATGCAATGCTAATAATAAAAAACAGAATACCTAAAATTGTTGTCGTACGAGTTAGAAAACTCCCCGTACCCGCTGAACCAAATAGCGTTGCTGACGCACCAGCACCAAAAGACGCGCCCATATCTGCGCCTTTACCTTTTTGGATTAATACTAAGCCAATGATAGCGATCGCGATAATTAAAAAAACAATAATAAGAATTTCGTACATTTTAACCTGCAGTTAATTTAATTATTCTTCCATATCGTTATATTTCAAAATATTTTTTTGTTATGAAAGAAAAATAAAAAATATTGATGGCGAATATTATCGAAACCTGAGCCAACAAGCAAGTAGATTTTAGCTTTTTTATCAATTTTCCATTAAACAATAGTACGCATTAGCACCATAAGTCAGTATAATGTCGGGTTTTTAAGAAAGTAATTGAAGCAAATATGAAATTTATTATTAAGTTATTCCCAGAGATTACGATTAAGAGTGACTCTGTCCGTATACGTTTTATTAAAATTTTGACAAGTAACATTCGTAATATTTTAACCCAACATGTTGATGTTGCAGTTATGCGGCACTGGGATTATATTGAAGTCAGACCTAGAGTTAAAGGTATTGAAAATGAAGTTCTTGATCTCTTATCTCGTATCCCGGGTATTCACCATATTCTGGCTGTTGATGAGCGGCCGTTTACAAGCATTCATGATATTTATGAAAAATCGCGTGATTACTTTGCACCTATTATTGAGAATAAAACATTTTGTGTTCGAGTAAAACGTCGTGGTAAACATGATTTCACCTCAATAGAAATAGAACGTTATGTAGGCGGTGGACTAAATCAATATGTTGAAAGTGCCAAAGTTAAGCTAACAAAACCCGATGTAACGGTTAATTTAGAGATTGATCACGATAAATTACTATTAATTAAAGGACGCTATGAAGGTATTGGCGGATTCCCTCTGGGTACCCAAGAAGATGTCTTATCATTGATTTCTGGTGGTTTTGACTCAGGTGTATCAAGTTATATGTTAATGCGGCGCGGCTCGCGCGTACACTACTGCTTTTTCAACTTAGGTGGAGCAACTCATGAGATCGGTGTAAAACAGATGGCACACTACTTGTGGAACCGTTTTAGTAGTTCCCATAAAGTCCGCTTTATCACGATCGACTTTGCTAATGTTGTTGGCGAAATTTTAGAAAAAGTAGATGATGGCCAAATGGGTGTAATCCTAAAACGTATGATGGTACGAGCTGCATCTCATATTGCTGAGAAATATGGCGTACAAGCGCTTGTAACAGGAGAGGCTTTAGGACAAGTATCGAGTCAAACATTAACTAATTTACGCCTAATTGATAATGCAACGGATACACTGATTTTACGACCATTAATCACTCACGATAAAGAGTTAATTATTCAACTAGCTCGGCAAATTGGTACCGAAGATATTGCTAAAACTATGCCTGAATTTTGTGGGGTTATCTCAAAAAGTCCAACAGTTAAAGCCATCAAAGAAAAAATTGAAGCGGAAGAAGCTAACTTCAATTTTGCTATTCTAGAGCAAGCAATCGCTGAAGCGCAAAATATAGATATTCGAGAAATTGCTAAACAAAATGATACAAAAATACATCAAGTACAAACGGTTGATGAGTTTGGTAACAGTGATGTAATTATTGATATACGTTCTCCTGATGAGCAAGAGGATAGCCCACTTACCATTGAGAATGTGGATATCAAACTCATTCCATTTTATAAACTCGCAACCCAATTTGCAGATTTAGATCAAAGTAAGCACTATTTACTCTACTGTGAACGCGGTGTTATGAGCAAACTGCAAGCACTTTATTTAATCGAACAAGGCTTTAATAATGTGAGTATTTTCAAACGACAAAAAGCCTAATTACAAACTTGAGAGACCATTTTCGTTATTTTTTTACTGTAAAGTATGATTATAGTATAAAAATGGGCCGAGATTTGTTAATTTAGTCATAGGGATGCAAACAACATCCCTATTTTTTTAACATAATCAAATCAATCGCTATAATTATCGATACCTGCAGGTAATACGAGTCCACTAGCAACCTCAGCTGCTTTTATATGACCGACTAATACTGAGATAATTTTCAGTGCAAAATCAATCGAGGTCGCAGGACCTTGGCTAGTAATAAGCTGATGCTTATCATCATAACAAACTCGAACATCTTGCCAATCTTTAAATGCAGACTTTGTACTTGGATATCCGGTCATATTAGCATTAGGAAATAGAGTATGATGCTGTAATACCATCGCTGGCGTTGCACAAATCGCAGCAACCAGCTTGTTTGCTTGATGAGTTTGTTTAATTTTAGCAATAACCTGTGGAGCATCTCGGAAATTTTCGGCTCCTTTAACCCCACCAGGTAAAATTACCGCATCAAACGGTTGATCTTTCACCTGCGAAAAGGTTTTCTGCGCTAAAATAGCGACTCCACGAGAACACAACACTTCACGTTCTTCCGTAATACTCGCGTAAGTCACGGCAATCCCAGCACGAGTAAGCAGATCAATAGTCGTTACCGCTTCAGTCTCTTCACAGCCGGTGGATAGTAGGATTAGGGCATTTGTCATAATGGGCTCCTTGAATAAAAAATAGCGTTAATAAGCTGTTTTACTAATAAATCCTTTTACTATTGTTAGCAAAATAATTTTAATATCAAATGTCACACTCCAATTATGAATATATTCGAGATCATATTTTACTCGTTTTTCCATTTTATCCAGTGTATCTGTTTCACCGCGATAACCATTAATCTGTGCCCAGCCAGTAATACCTGGTTTAACTTTATGACGCAACATATACCCCATTATCTCTGAACGATATTGTTCATTATGTACAACTGCATGCGGACGTGGGCCAACAATCGACATATCACCGAATAAAACGTTAAAAAACTGAGGAAGTTCATCAAGTGAAGTTTTACGCAAAAATGAACCTATTTTGGTCAATCTTGGATCATTTTTAGTCGCTTGCTTTACTTGGCTATCATTTTCCATCACTTTCATTGAACGGAATTTCAAAACTTTAATCAGTTTCCCATTAACACCATATCTATCTTGTTTAAATAAGATAGGTCCTTTTGATGTTAATTTGATAGCGATAGCAATAATTAACAACACAGGGGAAATCATTACTAATATAATAAAAGATCCGATAATATCTTCGACTCTTTTTATAAAAGCATTTAACCCTTTAAAAGGCGTATCATAAATAGAGACAACCGGAATATTATTAATAGTATAAATACGTGAACGTAATAAACTAAAGGTAAATATATCAGGTAACAACATAACAGAGCACGTTGTATCCGCTAATTGATTAATTAAATAAACAATATCTTTATGTAGCTCAGAGGAATCAGAAATATAAATCTGATCCAATAGTCCTTCTTTAGCATCTTTTATCAGCTGCTGAAAATCACCTTTACGCTCTATTCCGCTGACCGAGTGTTTTTTTTCATCATAAAAACCAACAATATTATAATTTGTCCAAGACATTTTTTTTAAATTTCTAGCTAATAATCGTCCTTGAGACTGGCGACCAATAAATGCTACATTTAGTACTCTTTTACGAAAAAAATGTTTACCCAAATAGTGAAAAAGGAGATGGTAGAGATAAAAAATAATACAAGTCGCAACAAACCAGCAACATAAAAA
Organism: Orbaceae bacterium BiB; assembly: GCA_036251205.1. NCBI lineage: Bacteria > Pseudomonadati > Pseudomonadota > Gammaproteobacteria > Orbales > Orbaceae > Orbus > Orbus mooreae. Next base: position 1,603,541 of record CP133958.1, read on the forward strand.
TAAAAATGGTACAGAGAATAACGTAATAACTTCATAAATTATTGCCGCACTCCAAAAACCAATACTCCAAACTTTCAATAATGCAATAAACAACGCATTCACTCGAGTGGAAAATAGAGAGTGATAAAAATCCCGAACAATCGCAACGAGTAAAAAGCAGATAACGACTAACGATATGAATGGAACATATAATTGAATACTTTCATGATCAAACAAATAGCATACTGTAATAGATGAAGCAAAAATAATCACCATATCAAAAATAATTTGAAATATTGCAAAAGAAGGCATTGCAGACCGTGAAACTTTATGTCTAAGCATAAAAATAGTATCCTAATTATATATTATCTATATTTTTCAATTCGATAAATTATTAAAACTAACCAATTTTCGAAATTATTTGACTCAATATATGATCTATATTTTGTTTTTCTGAATAAGTTTTTTCTAACTTTTTCATATCTAATACAGAATAAAAAGGCCTTTTAGCTGGTGTTGGGTATTCGCTAGATGGAATCCCGACTATTTTTGGTTTATTGATAATCTTTCCTTGCTCAAACGCAACATCAATAATTTTATTAGCAAAATCACACCAGCTCATTGATTCATTACCGCAATAATGATAAATCCCCGACTCGTTATTCTGTTTTATTAATTGAATAATACAAGCAGCAAGATCGCCTGCATAAGTTGGGCAACCTATTTGATCATTGACAACTCTAAGCTCATTACGCTCTTTCGCTAATCTGAGCACTGTTTTAACAAAGTTATTACCATACTCACTAAATACCCAAGCCGTACGAATAATCGTTGTATTAGGATTAGCTTGCAAACTTAATATTTCACCTTTAAGTTTTGTTTTACCATATACACCTAAAGGATTCGTTTGATCTGTCACTAAATAAGGCGTTGTCTTCGTACCATCAAAAACATAATCGGTTGAGACATGAAAAAAACGAGCGCCAATTGAATGGCTCGCTAAAGCTAAGTAATAAGTGCCTTGAGCATTGATTTTCTCTGCTAATTCCGACTCTGTTTCGGCTTTATCAACTGCAGTATAAGCTGCAGCATTAACAATAATATCGGGTTTATGTGTTACTATAAATGATTCTACCGCTTGTCGATTAGTAATATCCAATACATCGCTATCTGTTGCAATTAATTGCCACTCTTTCGGGAAAATATCTTGAAAACAGCGTCCAAGCTGACCATTAGCACCGGTTAATAAGACTTTCATTATAGTTCTCCCAATAACTTACCAAGTTTATCTTTCTCCGACAGTATCGGATTTGATATTGGCCAATTGATATTTACTGTTGGATCATTCCACAATAAACATCCTTCAACTTTAGGATTATAATAATCAGTACACTTATATTCAAAATCAGCAATTTCAGATAAAACAACAAAACCATGGGCTAGTCCAGGCGGAATCCAGAATTGAGTTTTATTTTCTTCTGACAAAATTACCCCGACCCATTTACCATAAGTCGGCGAGCTTTTACGAATATCTACAGCAACATCAAAAACCTCACCCCGGACGACTCTAACCAGCTTTCCTTGAGGATTTTCTTTTTGTAAATGGAGTCCACGCAACACATCTTTTTGAGAGCGAGAATGATTATCCTGTACAAAATCTAAATCAATATTTAGCATTTTTTGATAACGTCGTTTTTCAAACGTTTCTAGAAAAAAACCTCTTTCATCACCAAAAACTTTAGGTTGAATAATTTTTACATCAGATATTTCGGTATCAATTACTTGCATATTATTCTCCTAACAGTCTATAAAGATATTGGCCATATTCAGTTTTGCTCAATCTTTTAGCTGACTCACTAAGCTGCTGATGGCTTAACCATTCATTTTTAAAAGCGATCTCTTCTAAGCAGGCTACTTTTAATCCTTGGCGTTTTTCTATTGTATGGATGAATTGAGAAGCATCCATTAAGCTATCATGAGTCCCCGTATCAAGCCATGCAAATCCTCTACCAAGAATTTCAACATTTAACGTACCTTTTTCCAAATACATTTGATTTAATGTAGAGATTTCTAGCTCACCACGAGCAGAAGGTTTAATTTGCTTAGCCATTTCAACTACTGCATTATCATAAAAATAGAGTCCAGTTACCGCCCAATTTGATTTCGGCTTTAATGGTTTTTCTTCAATCGAAAGCGCCTTAAAATCTTTATCAAACTCAACAACACCAAATCGTTCAGGATCATTAACCTGATAACCAAATATTGTTGCTCCTTCTTTACGACTAGCAGCTTGGGATAATTTTTGCCCAAAACTTTGTCCAAAATAGATATTATCCCCCAAAACAAGGCTACAGTTATCATTACCGATAAACTCTTCACCTAAAATAAAGGCCTGAGCAAGCCCATCTGGGCTTGGCTGTACAACATAACTAAAATTTACACCAAATTCACTACCGTCACCGAGTAAACGTTTAAAACCATATATGTCATCAGGTGTCGATATGATTAAAATATCTTTAATACCTGCAAGCATTAATACTGAAATGGGATAATACACCATCGGTTTATCATAAATTGGTAATAATTGTTTTGATACGCCTCGAGTAATTGGATGTAAACGTGTCCCAGAACCACCCGCTAAAACGATACCTTTCATAATTGACTCTCTTTATGACTACTTTCGATTAAACCCGCTCGTTCTCTTGCATAAGAACCATCTTTAATATTATTACACCATTTTTGATTATGCAGATACCATTCAACTGTTTTACAGATGCCACTTTCAAAAGTTTCTTGTGGTTTCCAGCCCAATTTTTGTGCTATTTTAGTTGCATCGATAGCATAACGATAATCATGTCCAGGCCTGTCTTTTACAAAAGTAATTAAGTCCGCATACTTATTAATATTATTTGAGTGATTTGGTACTAATTCATCTAAAATGGCACAAATCGTTCTGACTACATCAATATTTTTACGTTCATTATGTCCACCGATATTGTAAGTATCTCCGACTTCACCTTCTGTGACGACTTTATATAAGGCTCTGGCATGATCTTCAACATATAACCAATCCCTGATCTGTGAACCATCACCATAAACAGGTAATGCTTTACCCTCTAACGCATTCAGAATCACTAGGGGAATCAATTTTTCAGGGAAATGATATGGGCCGTAATTGTTAGAACAATTGGTGACAATAACAGGTAGTCCATAAGTTCTATGCCAAGCTCGAACTAAATGATCACTCGATGCCTTTGAGGCAGAATAAGGGCTACTTGGCGAATATGGCGTTGTTTCAGTAAACAGATCATCAGTACCATGCAGATCACCATATACTTCATCAGTGGAGATATGATGAAAACGAAAAGCCGATTTACGATCTTCTGGTAAAGAGTTCCAATAACTACGGGAAGCTTCCAGCAATGTATAAGTACCCACAATATTGGTTTCAATAAACGCAGCTGGTCCATCAATGGAACGATCGACATGACTTTCTGCGGCTAAATGCATTACTGCGTCAGGCTGATAGTGCAGAAAAAGCTTATCCAGTGCTTGTCTATCGCAAATATCGACTTGTTCAAAATAATATCGATTACTACCCGAAATAGAATCTAAAGACTGTAAATTACCCGCATAGGTCAGTTTATCAACATTAATAACCTCATCTTGAGTATTATTAATAATATGCCTAACAACCGCTGACCCAATAAAGCCAGCACCGCCTGTAACGATGATTTTCATTCTAAGTATCCCAAATCTTATTTATAACTGTAATAAAGATAAAATGTGCTGAGTTTTTTCTTCCATCAACTTCTTATTACCTTTTGCTTCAACATTAAGCCTAATCACTGGCTCAGTATTAGATGTTCGAAGATTAAATCGCCAGTTATCAAAATCCATCCCTAATCCATCAGTCATATCAATGTCTTTAACTTCAGAAATAAAATAGTCTTTAATTTTTTCAATAGCATGTTTAGAATTTTCCACCACTCGATTAATTTCACCTGATACAGGGAATGCTTTGATTCGCTCTTCAACTAGCTCACTTAACGATTGATTTTTAACACTCAATAGCTCAGTGACAAGTAGCCATGGAATCATACCACTATCACAATAAGCAAAATCACGAAAATAGTGGTGAGCACTCATTTCACCACCATAAATAGCATCTTCTATACGCATTCGTTCTTTAATAAAGGCATGACCCGTTTTCGATTGAACAGGCACTCCCCCATTTTGAGTCACGATTTCAATAGTATTCCAAGTCAAACGAGGATCATGAATAATTTTGGCACCTTTTTCTTTTAATAAGAAAGCCTCAGCAAGTAAACCAACAATATAATATCCTTCGATGAAGTTACCTTTTTCATCAAATAGAAAACAACGGTCAAAATCACCATCGAAAGCGATCCCCATATCGGCCTGATACTGAATAACGGCTTGTTTTGTATCGTCTCGACATTCGGGTAGTAAAGGGTTAGGAATTCCATTTGGAAAATTACCATCGGGTTGATTATGAATTTTAATAATCTCAATAGGAAGTTTAGCATTTTTAAAACGCAACTCAATCTCATCGATAATATGACCAGCAGCACCGTTACCTGAGTTTATTACGAGTTTAAGAGGACGCTTCAAGTAAGCGAAATTGACATACCCCAATAAATGGTTCACATACGGTTCAATGATATTTTGTTTGGTATAAGTTCCTCTAGCATTAACCGTGGTAAATTGTTTTTTTTCAGCCATTCTCTGGATATCGTTCAACCCAGTATCACCACTAATTGGTTTTGAGTTATCTCTCACAAGTTTCATCCCATTATAATCAATAGGATTATGGCTCGCTGTCACCTCAATACCACCATCTAGCGATAAATGAAAAGTTGCGAAATAAACTTCTTCAGTTCCAGCTAGACCGATGTCAACAACATTGACACCTGCATCTTGTAAACCACTCGCTAATGCGAGTTTAAGAGATTCACTACTTAAACGAACATCAGCCCCAACCACAACTGTTTTTGCTTGTAAATATTCACCATAGGCGCGACCTATTCGATAAGCAACATCTTCATTTAATTCTTCGCCCAATTTTCCACGAATATCATAAGCTTTGAAACAAGTTAATTTTATACTATTTTCCATTCGCCTATCCTTTATTGCGCTTGTTGTAGTAATCTTCTAAACGAATAATATCATCCTCAGCTAAATAATAACCAGATTGGATTTCAATTAATTCAAGATCAATTTTACCTACGTTTTCCAAAGCGTGCTTTTCACCTAACGGAATGTAGACAGATTGATTTGGGGACAGCAGCTTTGTCTTTTCACCAATAATCACTTTCGCTGTTCCTGAAACAACAACCCAATGTTCAGAACGATGATGATGAACCTGTAATGAAATTTTACCACCAGGCTTAACTTTCGTATTATTAACTTTATAATGATTTCCACGATCAATTAAATCAATATGTCCCCAAGGCCGATAAGATTGACGATGAACTTGATGTTCATTACGTTTATTTTTTTTCAACTCTTCGATAACTTGTTTAACTTGCTGGCATTGGTTCTTATCCATCACTAAAACGGCATCTTTTGTTTCAATAATGACTAGTTCGTTGACACCGACAGTAGTCACTAATTTATTTTCAGCACGAATATAATTATTAGTTGAATTGATAGCAATGACATCGCCATGAAGAACATTGTTATCATGATCTTTAGCACTGATATCCCAAAGAGAAGACCAACTACCTACATCACTCCATTTTGCATCCATTGGTACGACTACCGCATCTTTGGTTCGTTCCATTACCGCATAATCAATCGAATCAGAAGGACACTTTTCAAATTCAACTTTATCTAGTCTTACAAAGTCCAAATCAGATGCGGTGTGATTTAATGCTAACTGGCAACATTGTAAAATATCTGGACTAAATTTCTTAAGCTCCTCAAGATAGCAAGAAGCTTTGAACATAAATAATCCACTGTTCCATAAAAATTTTCCAGATAATAGATATTCGGTGGCCGTTGTAAGATCAGGTTTTTCAACAAACTGCTCAACAAAAAATGCACTATTCCCTTGAGGCTGACCTTTTTTAATATAACCATATCCTGTTTCGGGATGAGATGGCACAATCCCAAACGTAACCAATTTATTCGTTTGTGCATGTAGAATGGCGGATTTAATTGCGGTATAGAATGCATCTTCATCATTAATAACGTGATCTGCAGCCAATACCAATAAAACTCCCTCAGGATCTTGTTTAGCAATTTGAATAGCAGATAAAGCAACTGCTGGTGCAGTATTACGGCCAAATGGCTCTAAAATAATATTATGCGATAATTGACCAATCTCTCGTAATTGTTCCGCAGCAATAAATCGATGCTCTTCATTACAGATGATTAACGGATCTGTAATACCAGCTAAACCATGTAATCGCTTAATAGTTGCTTGTAGCATAGAGTCTTCACCATGCAAACGAATAAATTGTTTTGGGTATGTTTCTCGGGATAAAGGCCAGAGACGACTACCTGTACCACCGGCCATGATTATTGGATGAATTTTCATCGATTACTTACTCTTATTCATTAAATTACTATATACAATATCGACAGATTTATTCATTGATTGAGCCGAAAAACGAGATGTAACAAATTTAATACAATCCGTTTTCATTGAACCCCAATCAGATAAAGTCTTATTATTCAATATTTGTACTACGTTATCTAACTCATTATCGAAATTAAATAAATATCCCGTGACTTCATTTTGAATAACTTCAGGTAAAGAACTACAATTATTGGCAATCACAGGTAAACCAAAACTTTGAGCTTCAACGGCAACAAGCCCAAATGATTCCCATCTACTTGGCATAATTAAGACAGTGGCGTATTGAAAATATGGAATGATTTTATCAAACTTTACCCAACCTAAATATTTCACATTCTTAGCTGAGATAATCTCAACTTTATCATGAACAGTATCACCGATAATCGTAAATTCAAATTTATCGGGATCTAACATTTCAATTAAATGTAATAAATTATCATACCCCTTTTGATAATCAAATCTACCAACAAAAAGCAAATGAATTTTATTTGAAGTATAAGGCGATAGAGCAATTACATCTGAAAAATTTATTCCATTATAAATAACACATAACTTCTTTCTATTTAATTTTACGCGAATTGCTTGAGCTTGTTCATATTGACTAGTACAAATTATTTTATCTGTAATACACTGTAAGAATTTTTCGATAAAAATATAAATAAATTTTTTACTTCTACTATTCGGAATTAAAAATGCAAACGCATGTGGACAATATATGACCTTAGGTCTTCTAATTGGATATAATAAAATAAGAACAGATCTACAGATCACGCCAGCAAAACTACTATGAATATGAACTATTTTAGGATCGCTTCTAATAATTAACTTAGTGAAATTCCAAAATAACGATAAAAATGAGCTAATATTTCGTCCTGTTCGTCGAAAAGTATATTGTGAGCAATTAACTAAACTATCTAATTCTGTAGATTGACTATCAGGAATCAGTATCTCAACGTCATTGTTCATAGTTTGATGAATCACAAGTTGCTTCATTACTGATGCAACCCCACCTTTGATAGTTTCTGCTACATGTATTATTTTCATAATTCATCTAAACCAATATGAGAACTAATTATCGCATTCAATTTTATTGCTGAATCAATCCATGAAAAACGAGCTACATTTTTATAGCCCTTATTGATTAATTCATTATATAGATTTTTATCCATCATAACCTTTTTGAAAGCATTGACTATATTATCGATATCAAAAGGATTGAAATAAATTACGCTGTCAGCCAAAACCTCAGGCATCACTGATAAATTAGATGATAAAACTGGACATCCACAAGCTTGAGCCTCTAAGGGTGGAATACCAAACCCCTCATACAATGATGGAAACACAAAAGCAAAAGCATTTTGATACAGTTTGATTAACTCCTCATCGGAAACTCTACCAATAAAATCTATATTTTTTACAGCTTGATATTGTTCAGCAATTTTACCTTTACTACCAACTATTTTTAATTTCATAGATGGGTCATTAAGTTGAATAAAAGCCTCAACCAACCTATGGAAGTTTTTATGTAAGTAATCTGATGATACAGCTAGTAAATAATTTTCTTCACATGCTAGTTTTCCATTTGATGAAAATTTTTCACCAACCGCATTATAAATAATCTCAATATTATTTTTACAATTAGGATAAAAATGTTGTATCTCGTTCTTTGAAAACTCACTAACTGTTAATAGCTGTTTAGCATGTTTCACTAGTAATGGCACCATTAATTTATAGAAAACACCAAAACTAAAAGAAACGCTTTTAGGATATCGTCTAAATGTTACATCATGTAAAACGAGAATATTATTTTTATAAAATACTGGTGCACGGTTACAAAGATTAATTAATAAAGGATTTTTTTGGGTCTTTAGGTAACGAGGTAACTCAATTTGTTCCCAATGAAGCCCATTCTTTTTACCAATCACCTGCAAATTAAAAGATTTTGGTATCAAATTCACATCGATTGAATGAGGTACAAGAAATACAACATCATTTCGTAACTTGACAAGTTCCTTGCAAATTTCTAATGCAAAACGTTGTACGCCTGTCATATTTTGAGTGAGAAAACGACCATTAATATATACAACCTCTTCCATATACATTTACCTTATATCATATTTTTAAAATTAGGGTTTGTAATTGCATAGTAATAAGCAAAAATAACAAAACTATCAATCGAAAACATGTACACTGTAGAAGTAAATACTATAATAACCAAAAACTCAAAACTATGAATTTTTAATGTATAACACGTAAATAAAAAAAGTATGATCCCTAAAATACCAAAGTCTACAACTAGGCCTAAGATTCCAATAGAAACAGAGTAGTCTTTATCAACCATTAAATAGTTTGTTAACGATCTTGAATTTTCAATACTACAGCTAATCACTTCATGACATCCTAACACCAACTGTTCTGCATTCATATTATAAACTAAATATGCAGAAGAAAACCGGTGAGCTAAGGATGTATTTTCATATAAATAACCCGTAGATCCAATATCTAAATAACTAGCTAAAAAAATGAATAAAAAGCAACTAAAAATATATGTTATCCCCAAAGGCATTAGTTTTATTATTCTTCTAAAAGCTAATAAGAATAATAATAAAATTATTGCTATTGAAACCTTAGATAAGCTAAATGAAAATGCTAATATAAAAATAATCCATTCAACTTTTTTGATATTTTGTTCCCTTAGTCTTAGCAACCAAATAACTAATAAAAGCGATACAAAAAAACCAGCTTCTCTTGACAATCCTGACATACGAGGTAATAAAAATACCTCATATTGATTCGTATATGTAAGAGTAGCAAAATTTCCCCAAACAAATTGTGATATAGAGGTAGGCCCTAGTAAAAATGACAATTTAGGATCAATCATGAAAAGGATAAACTGTAGAATGCACAAAATCGCCGAAAATAAGAAAGCTACAAAAATTTTAGGAAAAATCGAATCTCTAACTGCATATAAATAGGTTAATCCTAATGTGATTATATTAATTTTGATAAATAAATCGATTCGAAAGCAAAATAAGGCTAAGCATCCCCATAATAAAACAATTAATAAGATTTTTTTATTAAGGTTATAGCATAAAAATAATAGATATCGTTTATCTAAGAAAACTAACGGGATCCACAAGTAGAATGTTAAACCAAAGAAATATGGACTTAGTATGGGAGCTATTAAAAAAATTGCAATCAACCAACGAATCGTTTTTAAATAAAAATTTTCTGTTTTACTAATGCATAATAAACAATTCATAATAAATGTCACAATTATCTCATGGGCTAACTGATGATAGAGTTTAATAAATACATACTAAATAGAAAATCTGTATAACATCATCAATCTACTTCATTTTGGTTTTATTAAAAAACTCTTCTAAAAATAACTAAAATACATATTCTTATAATTTATAATTTCAAACGCAATAATTTTTCTGATTGCTCAATACCAATAATATCTTTTCCAAAATAATTTACTTCTTCAATCAAATATTGATGTATATATTTTTTTAACCTTTCTTGATTAAAATTTGTGTATAATGCCCGACCTAGTACCGTTATTTTCTTATTATAAATCAGCGCCTCTAGACCAACCGTTGAATTTATAACAATAACTTCTTTTGCATTTTTTATTAATTCAATTGTATTAGTATTAACTAAAATAAAATCACTATTTTTTTGTTTTACAACAATTTCATCAATAGCAATTTGTTGTCTTTCTGCTGGGTGAATTTTAACAACTAATTTTAATTTAAGCTCACTTGCTTTTTTTAAAGCAAAATCAATAGCATCAAGATTGCTATAATCTGAATTTAATTTTACTTGAGTATCTGTCGATACTTGCAAAGGTAAAAAAATATATCCATCACTACGGGTAGAACAAAAAGAATTATCAAATTTAAGGTTGTCTAAATTAAGTTTGCTTTTGACTTTTATTGTACAAAAGTTTTTTTTATATGTACTAGAATAACAATATTTTAATGCTAAATTAACTGCACTCATCATTTTTATACGTAACTTAAACTGACTTTGAGGTAGTTTACCTTTTTTTCCTTGTTCATAATACTTGATCCAATTCGTATGATATTCATTTGGTACACTTTCTAAATTATCTATAATTTCTGGGTGAAAAAATACAGATGATTTAGCATTCGTACCTAAAGGATCTGAAAACATTTTATTTGGTAAATTTGATATTTCAAGATAAACCCTATCAATATCCCGTTTTTTGCATGCCATAGATGATGCTCTAGCTATCAAAGTATCACCATTCCATATTACACATTTAACAATTTTCTCGCGGCTAAATAAACGATCTAAGATGTTTATTGTAGAAATATAATTATCCTTTGCCTGAATAAATGAAAAATCATTATTTAATACATCTACTGACGTTTTTATGTCAGAGTCAATAACATCTTGATCAAAATTATTTTGATTTCTATCTTTTTTAATTAAGATACTAGTGTAGTGATTCAACTTACATAATAAATGAACCAATGGATCTGGAGTAACAACAACAATATCATATCTTTTAGATAACTCTGGGAATATTCTAGAGTAGAAAGAAAAACGTTCAATATAATCAATTATAAATACGATCATAATTAAAAACCATTCTATAAGTTATACATAAATTCAAAATTAAAACTATCGAGGAAACTGCAGTAAATAAAATTATCAAATTAATTAATGAAAAATGGATGATATAATTAATTAAAAACAGAATACCCAAAGCGCTACCAAATAAAAAATTCATTAAAAAATCAATTTTTTGCTTTTTGAATACTAAAAAAAGTTGAGATGCAGGAGAATAAAGTAATTGTAAGAAAAATAAAGGAATCATATATTTATAGATCGTTGAAGCAAGAGACCAGCTTTGGCCAAACATAAATTCAATAATCCATTCAGAAAATAAATAGCTGAATATACCATATAAAATAGCTAATATAAGCATATATTTCATATATGTTTTATACACATCTCTTATATCAGACGATGAAACATCCAAAGCAGACAACATATCCCGTCGAAAAACACCACTAATACTTTGTGACAATAATGCAATAGGGAAAAAACCCATTTTATATGCAACCGTAAAATACCCTGCATCCGCCAAACCATACCATACTGGAATAAAAATAGATAAGGCATATAAATAAATCGCAGAACAACAGGTTGATGGAAAAATAAATAGAGGGTATCGTCTATTTTCCTGAAGAAAAAAACTAAAATCCAATACAGTTTTTTCTTGATATTTTTCATAGAAGACTAGGATCAACAAAAAAATAGCTACACAACTATATAATATAGAATAAATCAAAAATAAGTTACTACTTGCATCAAGTAAAAACAATATGACTACAGCAATAGTGAAAAATAAATTAATAATACATCTGAAAAAACCTATATATACATATTTTCTTAAGCTATTTAAATAATTAATAAACCCTTGAATAACAATAAAGCTAAAAGCAAATAAAACTATCAGAATAATACTATTATCGAAAATTAGCGCTATCGCTGATAAAATGCTGACAACAACTATTGCCAGAAAGTATATATTGCAAAGAGATTTAAATGACTCTAAAGATGAATTACAAATGCAAGCTAACTCATATCTAAAAACAAATATTGTCCCTAAAAATGTTGCTAGAGATAGCTGATAATTTAGCTCACCTAAAACATCGGCACCTAAATAGCGGCCGATAAACCATAATGATATAAAAAATAACAATTGACCAACAACAACACCGATCATCGAAATCAGTGAGTCGCTTAATCTAACTTTAGTACTTATATTTTTCATTATATTACGACTGGATTCGCTCAATCTCAACCCCTAATCCTCGGAGCTTCTCTTCAATTTTTTCGTAGCCACGATCAATATGGTAGATACGATCAACCATCGTTGTGCCTTTAGCGATTGCTCCTGCTAGAACTAGACTAGCTGAAGCGCGAAGATCGGTTGCCATCACCTCTGCACCAGTTAATTGTTCGACGCCATGAGTAATCAAAGTATTACCTTCAATTTCAGCTTTTGCACCCATACGAATAAGCTCGGGTACATGCATAAAGCGATTTTCAAAAATCGTCTCTTTAATAATTCCTGTCCCTTCTGCCACCATATTAAGTAAAGAAAACTGGGCTTGCATATCTGTTGGGAAACCAGGATGTGGCGCTGTATGGATATTAACTGCTTTAGCTCGTTTGCCTTGCATATCGATGCTAATCCAATCATCTCCCGTTTCAACTGTTGCACCTGCATCACGCAATTTAGCCAATACCGCATCAAGGGTCGTTGGATCAGTATTTCGGCAAATAATTTTACCTTTAGAAATTGCCGCTGCAACTAAATAAGTCCCTGTTTCAATACGATCAGGTAAAATTTTATGTACACCACCGCCTAATTTTTCAACGCCTTCGATCGTAATGCGATCAGTTCCGGCCCCACTAATTTTTGCACCAAGTGTATTCAAAAACTTAGCTGTATCCACAATTTCCGGCTCGCATGCTGCGTTTTCGATTATCGTTTGTCCGTCGGCTAAAGTCGCAGCTGTCATGATAGTAACCGTTGCACCCACGCTGACTTTATCCATCACGATATGAGCACCTTTAAGGCGGCCATCCACGGTTGCTTTAACATAACCTTCGTCTAGAGTAATTGATGCACCTAGCTTTTGTAAACCAGAAATATGTAAATCAACAGGTCTAGCACCAATTGCACAGCCGCCCGGTAAGGAAACTTGTCCATGACCAAATCTTGCTACAAGTGGTCCTAGTGCCCAAATTGAAGCTCGCATCGTTTTTACCAGTTCATAAGGTGCACAATAATTATTTACACCGCTAGCATCAATATCGACAAAACCATTACGTTTAATCTTTACACCAAGACGCTCTAATAACTCAAGAGTTGTATCAATATCTTTCAATTTTGGTACATTTTGAATTTCAACAGGCTCTTCTGCCAATAAAGAAGCAAATAAAATTGGCAACGCGGCATTTTTTGCCCCAGAAATGGTCACTTCGCCACTTAATTGTGTTGACCCGACGATTTTAAATTTTTCCATAAACCCAATAATCCTAACACCGTTAATATTGCCAAGTATTATAAATCGTATTAACAAATAAGTAAGTAAATAATTATTCACTTACAATGGATAATCAATGACACGTAAATTGTATATGACTTTTATTGCAAAAGGAACAAGACAGACCGTGATTATTACCCTCAAAAGTGATAGTATGACGAAAGTTTAATCCATTAAGGACCGATAATGTTTGATAACTTAGCCAAAGCGGGTAAATACCTTGGGCAAGCAGCTAAATTGATGATAGGCATACCAGACTACGATACTTATGTACAGCATATGAAACTGACTCATCCCGAGCAAACACCGATGACCTATGAAGAGTTTTTTAAAGAACGCCAAGAAGCCAAATACGGTGGTAAAGGCGGCTTTAAATGTTGTTAAAACGTGAATAAATTGAGTAAAGATTAGCTATGACGACACAACATCTATTACCTGTTACAATTTTAACTGGTTTTTTAGGCGCCGGTAAAACGACGTTGATTAACTATTTACTTAATCATAATCAACATGAAAAAATCTTAATCATTGAAAATGAGTTTGGTGCAGTTAATGTTGATAGTGGCCTATTAAAAAAAGATGACAATATTGAAATTGTTGAGATGACTAACGGATGTATCTGTTGTAGTGTACAAGGCGAGTTAACCGAAGCGTTGCACAAATTACATCAAAAACGTTTAGAAGGTCAAGTTGAGTTTGACCGTTTAATTATTGAAACGACCGGACTGGCAGATCCTGCACCAATTTTACAAACCTTTTTTATCGATGATTTAATTCGCGAAACGATTCAACTTGATGCTGTGATTACGTTAGTCGATAGCGAGCATATCCTTAAACAGCTCGATGAACATCGTGTTGCTTCTTCACAAATTGGTTTTGCAGATCGTATTATTTTGACTAAAGCTGATCGTATTAATGAACAACAAAAACAGGCTGTCTTAGATCGAATTAATAAAATTAATCAAAAAGCACTTATTTTTGAAGCAATCCAAGGGCAAATACCTAAGCAAGAGTGGCTCGATATTCATGCTTTTGATTTAAGTGATGAGCTAGAACTCAATAAAGGCTTTTTTGTTATTGATACATCTAAACAACTCATGGCTGATTTTAAACCTTTTTCAGTAAACAACACTAAACAGTCATGGAATGATGATATCTGTTCTTATGTTTTTGAAGCTGGTGAACTAGATTTAAAGAAAATTGGCTCATTTACGGAACAACTGATTGAACACTATGGCAATGACATGTTGCGTTATAAGGGTGTATTGGCGATCAAAGATCAACCTCAACGCTTGATCGTACAGGGCGTGCATAAAGTAGTAGGATTTGATTATGGTGCGCCATGGCAATCAGCGAATGAACGTATCTCAAGATTCGTTATTATCAGCCGAAAATTACCTTTTGAACAACTTGAAAAAGAATTTTTAGCAACGATAGCCGATTAATCCTCGGCTTTTCGTTATAATATTGCTGTAACCTATTAATCTAGTGTAAAAATAATAGAACCAACCAAAGACACTCAAACTATAGCCCGAGTAACTTCCTTTCTCTCTGCCACTCAGTGGGTGTATAAGTCTTAATTGATAATGCATGAATACTATTATTAGCAATTAAGTCTGCTAATGGTCCATAAACAGCCTGCTGTTTTTTCACTCGACTGAGTGTTGCAAATATCTCACCAACAGCGATTACCTGAAAATGGCTATTATCTTCCGTCATAACATAAACATTATCCAACGTAAGCGCAGCATTCAATTTATCTTCAATTACTTTTTTATCCATATCGATTACTCATTATTTAAATTAGTTGAATTCAAAAAAACAACAGGTTCAAGATCATATAATTCAACCAGCGTGCGTAACTGTGGTGTTGCGCCACGTAGTACTGCATCATATTTGAGGCATAAATAGGTCAGTAGCGCAAGACCCGATGAATCAACGCGGGTAAGAGCTGAAACATCAATGAGATCAATATGACTAAAATGCGAATACTGCAACCAAACTCGTTCAAGCGTATGATTATCTAAAATACCGATTAGGTATAGTGTAGTAGATTTTTGTTCTATCGTAACGCTAGCTGACATAATTATTCCTTTAGATCTTTTGGTAATATTGCCAACTATTTAGCAGAACTTGTGTCAGTTACACCAGCATTCGGATCAATTTTTTGATTTGCTAATAATTGTAACTGTTTAGTTAATGCATCAATACCACCTGTACGTAATGTAGTTGCCCATTCAGTCTGCTTAGTTGAGATCATACTAATACCTTCAGCAATAAGATCATACGCTTTCCATTCACCTGAAATAGTGTTTTTACGCCATTGGAAATCAAGACGAATCGGTGCTTGTGCACTATCAGAACTAATCAGTAATACTCGAATTGCAATCATATTTTTATCGGTTAAATCCTTTGCGGATTCAATTTGATATTGTTGACCATTATACATTGATAATGCTTGTGCAAATGCCTGTACGAGATAGTTTTCGAATGCAGCAAAATAAGCATTACGTTGCTCTGGAGTTGCCGATTGATAGTAATTACCTAATACTAATGCCGCCGCATATTTTACTTGGATATGGGGTAATAAATCCTTTTTAACTATCGCCTTTAAAAGATCTGGGTTCGTTTTGATCTTCGCTGCCTCACTATTAATCGTAGTAAAAACCTCATCAGCAGCAATCTGCATTTGCTTATATGGATTTTGATTATCAATCGAAGCTGCCATCGTCACTGGAACAAAAAACAACGCTACAATTATTAATACTTTTCTTAACATAATAAACCCCATCTTTAATTTTCAGTTTTTGCTGGTTGATTGGTATTTTCAGAACTATTTGCTTTACTATCTTTACTATCCCGACTACCTGAACCAAGACTATATACAATTTGTCCAATAAGATCTTCAAGTACTAATGCTGATTTCGTATTATGAACCACAAAATTTTCTTGGAAATAAGGTGGTATTTTTACAACTGCTTCTTGAGATTCAATACCACTGTCTAAGGCATCATCAGCATCAATATCATTGATAACACTATTATCAATCCCTAACGCAACGTCTAGAAATTGTTCTCCCAATAGACCCGATGTCTTAATCGATAACGAACTACTACTTGGAATGTGATCATATTGCGAACCGATATCAATCGTAACGTAAGACTTAAAGCTATCGGTATTTGTAGGACTATAAGGCACTAATGAAATATCAGCAACACGTCCAATAACCACACCACCAATTTTAATTGGTGAACGTGCTTTTAATCCACCAATATTATCAAATACAGCATAGACGCGATAAGTCGAATTATTGGTAAATGTTGTTGCATCGGTAACTCTAAAGCATAAAAAGAGTATCGAACAAATAACAATAACCATAAATAATCCAACAGTAATTTCAACTTTACGACTCATGTTTACATGACCTCAATGACTAAACATTAATGCGGTTAGAATAAAATCCAACCCTAAAATAGATAATGATGAATAGACAACCGTACTGGTTGTAGCTTTACTAATCCCTTCCGATGTTGGTACACAATCATAGCCATTAAACAGTGCAATCCAACTTGCTGCGATAGCAAAGACAAAACTTTTAATAAAACAATTTATAACATCATGCCAGAAATCGACATTACTTTGAATTGATGACCAAAAAAAGCCGGAATCAATGCCCTTCCATTCAACACCAACTAACGCACCGCCTAAAATACCTACAGCAATGAAAATCGCTACTAAAAACGGCATACAAAAAAAGCCGGCCCAAAAGCGTGGAGCAATAATACGTCTTAAAGGATCGATAGCCATCATTTCCATGCTCGATAACTGCTCAGTCGCTTTCATCAGACCAATTTCAGCCGTTAACGCCGATCCTGCTCGTCCTGCAAATAGCAGACCCGCAACCACTGGACCAAGCTCTCGTAACAAAGATAGGGCAACAAGCATCCCAAGACTCGCTTCAGCACTAAACATGGTCAAGATAAAATAACCTTGTAAACCTAACACCATGCCAATGAAAAGCCCTGAAACCATAATGATAGTAAGCGATTGCACACCAACAAAATAAAATTGCTTGATTAATAGTGGGAATTGCTTCTTAAATTGTGGCTTACCCAGTAAGGCACCAAATAACATCATGCCTGCACGACCAAACATTGCAATAAAGTTGATTCCGGATTGCCCTAATTTAGCAAGTATATTTAACATTAGTTATTACCTCGACGTAAATCAGCTTTATAATCATCCGCAGGATAATGAAAAGGTACAGGACCATCAGCGAGTCCATCTAAAAATTGTTTAACCCGCATATCATCATTTTTACGTAGCTCCTGAGGTGTTCCCCCAGCAATAATTTTTTGTTCAGCAACAATATAAGCATAGTCGGCAATACTCAGTACTTCGTCAACATCATGTGAAACGACAATACAGGTTAAACCTAGCGATTGGTTGATTTCTGAAATAAGTTTGACAATCACTCCCATTGAGATCGGATCTTGACCAGCGAAGGGTTCATCAAACATAATCAGCTCTGGATCAAGTGCAATTGCTCTAGCTAATGCAGCTCTTCTTGCCATACCGCCAGATAGCTCTGAAGGCATCATATTTGCGGCCCCTCTTAACCCAACCGATTGCAGCTTCATTAACACGAGATTACGTAAAATAGGTTCGGGTAGATTTAAATGTTCACGTAATGGGTAAGCAACATTATCAAACACCGACAAATCAGTAAAAAGTGCACCAGATTGAAATAACATGCTCATCCGCTTACGCACTTCATACAAACGGGAACGAGATAACATTGGAATATTTTCATTATCGAAAAGAATGGAACCTGATTGTGGTTTTAACTGCCCCCCAATCAACCGTAATAATGTTGTTTTTCCAATACCTGACGGCCCCATAATAGCCGTAACTTTACCCTTAGGTACTGATAAACTCATATTTTTATAAATAGGTCGAGAACCACGATAAAAAGACATATCATGAATTTCAACCAGATTGGTGCTTGATGATTGGATTGTTGATATTGTCATCGTTTTACTCAAAAGAACCATCTATTAATAATATAATGCCACATTTTACCTGATATTTTGTATTTAGGAAAACCATTTAGAAAAACAACCCAAGGGGCTGCAATCGCATAGTTCACGCTCAACCTAATAACGGTTCATATTATGATCAAGGGATAGCGCCCAATCATCAATCCCCCCCTTAAGGTTATAAATCTGCTCAGGCTCAAAACCATTATTTACTAAATAATAAGCGACATTTAAGCTACGTACGCCATGATGACAATAAATTACAATCTCTTTATCATCAGGAATTTTATCTAAATAGAGCGGGATCAGGTTCATTGGAATATGTACTGAATGGTTAATAGCGCAAATTTCCACTTCATTGTCTTCACGTACATCAAGCAAAAAAATGTCATCTAATTGACTGTCTAACTTATTAACCAGCTCTTGGCTGGTAATATCTTTAATAACAATATTCATTGTATCCACTTCATCTTAATCGATATAAAAGAAAAATGTCTGTATAAGCACGGATTTTGCCTAAACAGACAAACTGATAACTCATTTTTCACTATAATTCGTTAAAATATTGCTGAAATATATCATTATAGTGAAAAATGTTGGTATTAATTTCTAGACAAAAGCTTCATTAAGCTAAAATATTAATACAATTATACAGTTAGTGCCTTCGATATTTTTTCATATAAATCACGAGATAAATTATCCAATTTAAGTAATTTTTCTAATGTTAAACGCATTAAATCAGCTCTTTTTTGATCATAACGCTTTAAACGAATTAATGGATCAATTAACCGTGATGCAACCTGTGGATTTTTTTGATTCAGCTCAGTCAAAATTTCACCTAAAAATTGGTAACCACTCCCATCAACAGCATGGAATGCAACTGGGTTATTATTCACAAAAGCACCAATTAATGAACGGATTCGATTCGGATTATTTAACGTAAATGAGCGATGAGTTAATAATTTTTTCACATTCATCAACGCATCGAGTTGTGGACTTGTTGCTTGGAGCATAAACCATTTATCCATAACTAAACCATCTTGATGCCACTGATCGTCAAAATCATGCAGTAATTTATCTTTACATGGTAACTGTGCTCTTACTGCCGCATTTAACGCAGCAAGACTATCGGTCATATTATCTGCTTGCTCATACTGCTTAACAACTAACGTATCAATTTCTGGTTGATCTTTAGCAAAAGCAAGTAAATATAGACAGCTATTTTTTAGTGCCCGTTTTGCCATATCAACATGATCAATTTGATAAGTAGCCGTGAGATTGTGGCGATAAACGGCATTGAGTTCATCAAACATTTCATTGGCAAATGTTACGAGTAAAAACTGACGAACCTGATGGATAGCATCAGGATCAACTATTTTAAATTGATTAGCTATTTCGTTTTCAGAAGGTAAAGTTAGAATCTGTGAAATTAAAGCACAATCTAAAGCCTCTGACAGTAAAACAGCACGGAACGCATCAACAATCGATTCAGGAAGCGTTAATGGTTGACCTTGCTGGTAATGACTCACATTTATTGCAATATATTTGGCGAGTAGCATTTGCGCTGCATCGTAACGATTAAAGGCATTACTTGCATACTGCATCAAAAAGATGAGTTCACTATCTTGATAGTCATACTGTAATTTCACTGGGGCAGAAAAATCTCTCAGTAAAGCAATAACGGGTTTTTCGCTGACCTGATCAAACGTAAAAACCTCTTCAGATTGATGTAAGTTTAGTACATGATCAATCACTTGTCCCTGGTATTGTAACGGGATAATTTCACCATTAGCACGATAGAGTTCAATATCAAGAGGAATGTGTAACGGGTTTTTCTCCTGTTGATCTTGCGTAACGGGAGTATGTTGTTTAACGGTTAAAGTATACTGCTGTCGCTGGGCATCATAATGATCTGTAACTTCTAGCTCTGGAGTACCTGATTGACTATACCAAAGTTTAAAATGAGATAAATCGATACCAGAAGCGTCTTGCATCGCAGCCACAAAATCGTCACAAGTAGCCGCACTGCCATCATGACGTTTAAAATAGAGCCGCATTCCAGCTTGGAATTTATCTTCACCAAGCAAGGTATGCATCATACGGATGACTTCTGCACCTTTTTCATAGACTGTTACTGTATAAAAGTTATTCATTTCAATAACTTGTTCTGGTCGAATAGGATGAGCCATTGGACTTGCATCTTCAGTAAATTGCACTGAACGTAATATTTTGACATCATCGATACGTTTTACCGCGCGAGACCCCATATCAGCACTAAACTCTTGATCACGAAAGACCGTTAATCCCTCTTTTAAACTTAACTGGAACCAATCACGACAAGTCACACGGTTACCCGTCCAATTATGGAAATATTCGTGACCGATCACCCCTTCAATACCTAAGTAATCATCATCCGTTGCGGTTTGTGGTTTAGCTAATACATATTTGGAATTAAAGACATTCAGGCCTTTATTTTCCATCGCGCCCATATTAAAGAAATCAACAGCAACAATCATAAAAATATCGAGATCATACTCTAGCCCAAAACGCGTCTCATCCCAATGCATCGCATTTTTTAAACTGGTCATTGCCCAATCTGAACGGTCAAGATTTCCTTTATCCACATAAATTTCTAAATCAACTTTACGGTTACAGCCTGTTACAAACTGATCACGTAAAACATCAAAATCCCCAGCAACCAATGCAAATAAGTAACATGGTTTAGGAAATGGATCTTGCCACTGTACCCAATGACGACCCTCACTGAGTTCACCTTGTGCAATACGATTACCATTAGACAGTAAATATGGATACTGTTTTTTACTCGCAGTTATGCGCGTACTAAATCGAGCGAGTACATCAGGACGATCAAGGTAATAGGTGATATGTCTAAACCCTTCTGCTTCACATTGGGTACATAGCGCTTCGCCAGAAACATATAAACCTTCTAATGCGGTATTATCAATTGGTTTAATTTCATTAACAATCGTTAAAGTAAATTCATTAGGTACACCGTAGATTTCAATACCAGTATCCGTCAATTGATAATCTTGCCAAGGCTCTTCATCAATATTTACAGCAATAAGTTTAAGATCTTTACCATCCAACCTAAGCATTGTAGCAGACTGGTTTTGCTGTACAACTCGACTTCGAGCCGTTATGGTGGTAATTTCAGCTGATAAATCGAAATCTAAATCGATATCAGTAATGGTAAAATCGGGTTTAGTGTAATCTAAACGATATTTAACAACAGGTTGGTTTAAGTTCATAACAGACCTTCTTAATCGGAACGAATAGAACAATACTATACGAAATAATGATAATCATCATTAAATAATATACTCCTTAATTTTTATTCTGCTATAATCAGCGAACTTTTCATGCAAATACGATTAATTAATTTACATGCAATCACCAATATTAACGTCGCTGTTAGATACGGATGCTTATAAATTACACATGCAACAAGCTGTGTTTCATCACTACCCTGATGTGACCGTTGCTGCTGAATTTCGCTGTCGTAACCAAGAACAAATCGGTCAATATGTTGATGAAATCAAGCATCAAATGAGCTTGATGGAAAACTTACGATTAACTGATGACGAATTTCGTTATTTACAGTCGCTCCCATACTTTAAAAAAGATTATCTGAACCACTTAAAAAATTGGTATTACGATAGTCGATTAGTTAACATTGCAAATCAAGATGGCCAGCTGTTTGTCCGTATTGAAGGTAAATGGTTAGATGTGATTCTTTGGGAAGTTCCTTTATTAGCGGTGATTAGTGAAATCGTTCATCATGATCGTTCGTCAAATATTGGCGTCAAAGAAGCGATTAATCATTTGAAGGATAAATTAGTCCATTTTCAGCAAACTACTGCAAAACTTAATGTGGCCAATTTTCATTTAATGGATTTTGGTACTCGCCGTCGTTATTCGTTTGCAGTCCAAAAAGCGGTTGTCGCACATTTAAAAGAACACTTTCCTAATTTTAACTGTACCAGCAATTATTTATTAGCTTATCAATTTGGTCTTAAACCTGTTGGTACACAAGCTCATGAATGGTTTCAAGCCCATCAACGTTTGACAAAAAACTTAATTGATTGTCAACACAAAGCACTACAAGTCTGGTTAGATGAATATCCTAAAGATTTAGATATCGCCTTAACTGATTGTATTACCATGGATGCTTTTTTAAATGATTTTGATTTCAATTTAGCAACGAGCTATCAGGGGCTACGTCACGATTCCGGTGATCCTATTGAATGGGGAGAAAAAGCAATTGCCCATTATCAACGCTTAGGTATTGATCCTACGACAAAGTTACTTGTTTTTTCAGATAGTCTAAATTTAGATAAAGCAATTAAGATTTATTGTCACTTTTATAATCGTGTTAAACTATCTTTCGGCTTAGGTGGACACCTTACTTGTGATATTCCAGCTACCGATGACACAAATACTAAATCACTTAATATTGTGATAAAACTGGTTGAATGTAATGGTAAATCAGTGGCAAAATTGTCGGATAGTCCTGGTAAAACCATTTCACAAGATACACACTTTATCGAAGAGTTAAAAAGAACATTTAATGTAACAAATAGTTAATTAAAAATTTATGGAAACAAAAAAATGAGCGTTATTGCACCGATTACCGATGTATTACAAGGCAAAATCACTGTCGGCAGTACAGTTACTGTTCAAGGCTGGATTAGAACTCGTCGTGACTCAAAAGCGGGAATCTCATTCCTAGCAATTTATGACGGTTCATGTTTTAACCCTATTCAAGCTGTTGTAGAAAATACGTTAGCAAATTATCAGGATGATATATTAAGACTAACAACAGGAAGTTCAGTTAAAGTAACTGGTAAAGTTGTCGAAAGCCCAGGACAAGGCCAGAAATATGAAATTCAGGCAACTGAAGTCCAAGTTTATGGCTTTGTTGAAGATCCTGATACCTATCCAATGGCAGCTAAACGCCATTCAATCGAATATTTACGAGAAGTCGCACATTTAAGACCGCGTACGAATATTGTTGGAGCTATCACTCGAATCCGCCACACCTTAGCGCAAGCTATTCATCAATTTTTTGATGATCGTGGATTTTTTTGGATTTCAACACCAATTATTACCGCCTCAGATACTGAAGGTGCCGGTGAAATGTTCAGAGTCTCTACATTAGATTTAGTGAATTTACCAAAAACAGAAACAGGGAAAATTGACTTTGATAAAGACTTCTTTGGTAAAGAAGCTTTTTTAACCGTTTCAGGACAGCTAAATGCCGAAGCCTATGCATGTGCTCTATCAAAAGTATATACATTTGGACCGACATTTAGAGCTGAAAACTCGAATACAACACGACACTTAGCTGAATTTTGGATGATGGAACCCGAAGTTGCTTTTGCAGATCTTGATGATGTTGCACAATTATCTGAAGATATGCTGAAATATGTCTTTAAAACCGTGTTAGAAAAACGCTTTGATGATATGCAATTTTTTGCCGAACACGTCGATAAAGAAGCGATTACCCGCTTAGAAAACTTCGTTAACTCTGATTTTGCACAAATTGATTATACTGATGCGATTACTATTTTACAAAACTGTGATGCGACTTTTGAAAACCCAGTCAGTTGGGGAATCGATTTAGCTTCTGAACATGAGCGCTATCTTGCTGAAAAGTATTTTAAAGCGCCCGTTGTTGTAAAAAATTACCCGAAAGATATTAAAGCGTTCTATATGCGTATGAATGAAGATGGTAAAACTGTTGCTGCTATGGATGTGCTAGCACCAGGAATCGGTGAAATTATTGGCGGTTCACAGCGTGAAGAGCGTTTAGATATGCTAGATAAACGAATGGATGAGATGTCACTGAAGAAAGAAGATTATTGGTGGTATCGTGACTTACGTCGTTATGGTACAGTCCCTCATGCTGGTTTTGGGCTCGGTTTTGAACGTTTAATTGTTTATATTACTGGAGTGCAAAATGTTAGGGATGTGATCCCATTCCCAAGAACACCTAGAAATGCAAATTTTTAAGCGTTCTAAAATAGCGTAGAATAAAAAACAGGTAATTTTTTGCCTGTTTTTTAAGCAATCAGAGCGAATTTTGTGGTTAGACAAGTGGTTTTATAAAAAGTTCACTTGCTTTTAAAAAAAAATCAATATAATTTATACGCATGAAATTTAAAACAATGATTGCTTATAGTGAGTAGTCATTAATAACAACTGACACCAAACTCTCAATGGTAATAACCTAGAGCAGTGGCAGGTGTCTTGATAATAACACCAATGAGGGTATAAAATGAAACGTAATCTACTAGCTATCGCTATCCCAGCTCTTTTAGTTGCTGGCGCAGCAAATGCTTCTATCGAAGTATGGAATAAAGACGGTAACAAATTAAGCGTAAATGGTCGTGTTTATGCACTTAACTATATCGGAGATAAAGGCAATACTAACGATAAAGATGGCGACCACACTACTGCTCGTATCGGTTTTACTGGTGAAACTCAAGTAACTGATTTATTATCAGGTTACGGTCGTTTTGAGTGGGAAACTAACACTGGTAAAGATGCTAAGAATGAAGCTCGTTATGCATTCGCTGGTTTAAACTTCGGTCAATACGGTTCTTTCGACTACGGTCGTAATGACGGTGTGTTAAAAACTATCGGCGCATATACTGACGTATTACCAGAATTTGGTGGTGATACAGGTAGTTACTATGTATTAACTGCTCGTCAAAATGCTGTTGCAACATACCGTAACACTGGTTTCTTTGGTTTGGTTGATGGTTTAAACTTTGCTCTTCAATATGCTGACAGTGGCGAATCTTGGACTGGTAACCAAAATAACGAAAAAACTTGGGATTACAAAGAAGCATATGGTTTAAATACTGAATATGCAATTCTTGATACAGGTTTAACTGCTGGTGCAGGTTATGCAACTACTTCTAAAGCAGGTCCAGATTCTAAACGTTATAATACATATACATTTGGTTTAAAATATGATGCAAATGACCTTTATTTAGCAGCAAACTACTTCCACCAAAAACATGATGAAAACAAAGTTAAAGGTTTTGAAGTTGTAGCTCAATACGGCTTTGACTTTGAAGTGGGTCGTTTAACTCCATCTTTAGGTTATGTTCAACATAAAACTGATGGTGATAATGGTTACCTAGCTAAATATGTTGAAGTTGGTATGCAATATGATTTCAACAAAAACTTAACTGCAATTGTTGACTATAAAATTAACCTACTTGACAGCGATGACGCAGGAGCTTTAGTTAACAACGGTACAGCTTATGTTTCTCATAAAGGAAATACTAAAGACACTGTAGCTTTAGGTTTAATCTACCAATTCTAATTAAATCGTTATTGATTTAATCGTATTGTAAAAAGGCACTTCGGTGCCTTTTTCTTTATCTAAAAAGAATAATCTAGCTATTTATCCAACGATAATATTGCACTTTTCCATAAAGTCTGATAAAACACTACTAATATTATGGTATTAGGATGATTTATTATGCAGTTTACAACACGTACTCTCAACGCTAAAAAAAGTATCGCATTAGTTGCTCATGATCACTTAAAAACAGCACTGCTTGATTGGTGTAAAACGAATAAAAATGAGCTTTCACACCATAACCTGTGTGGTACGGGTACAACCGGTACACTAATCAAAAATGAAACAGGTTTAGATGTAAAACCTATGCTTAGTGGACCGATGGGGGGAGATCAACAGATCGGTGCTCTGATTGCTGAAGGTAAGATTGATATCTTAATCTTTTTTTGGGATCCACTGAATGCTGTTCCCCATGATCCTGATGTTAAAGCACTGTTACGATTATCTACCGTTTGGAATATTCCTGTTGCAACAAACCAAGCTACCGCTAATGCGCTCATTCAATCGCAAATATTCACCAATGAGGTCACAATTGCTATTCCTGATTATCAAAAATATTTGACAGATCGAGTTAAATAAATGCCAATACCATCCCAAGCCCGTAAAACGGGTAAAACAATATTACTAGTTGATAATCTATTTATTGTCCTGGGTTTTTACGTAGTATTTCCATTAGTATCCACTCATTTTGTTAGCCAAATTGGTTGGAGTGCACTTTTTGTTGGCTTTGCACTGGGTTTTAGACAGTTTGTGCAGCAAGGATTTGGCTTAATTGGTGGCGCTATTGCCGATCGCTTTGGTGCTAAGCCAATGATTATTACAGGTATGTTACTACGTGCCGTTGGTTTTGCCTCAATGGCGTTAGCTCTCGAACCTTGGATACTCCTTTTATCGTGCCTATTATCAGCATTGGGTGGATTACTTTTCGATCCCCCTCGAATGGGACTGGCAATAAAATTTACCCGACCACATGAACGCGGTCAATTCATTTCATTGTTGATGATTCAAGATAATGCTGGTGCTGTGATTGGTGCTTTAATTGGTGGATGGCTCATCGATTATGACTTCCAGCTTGTTTGTTGGTTAGGTGCTGTAGTCTTCTTTTCCTGTGCCTTATTCAATATGATTTATCTTCCGCCTTATCATATTGCATTAGGTAAAGCGCCAATTATTAACGGCATGAAGATGGTTCTGCAAGATAAAAAATTCACCTCTTATGTCTGGTCTCTAACGGGTTACTATATCTTATGGGTACAGGTGATGCTAATGCTTCCATTAACAGTCGCTAAAGTTTCTGGTAGTCCAAGTTATGTTAAGTGGATGTATGCAATACAAGCGGTTATTTCATTAACACTGTTATATCCACTTGCTAGATGGAGTGAAAAACGTTTTCGTTTAGATCAACGATTAAAATTCGGCCTACTGCTAATGACACTTGGCTTTATTATTATCGCTTTCGTTTCAGAACTGTACTTGTTGTTTATCTTAATTGCATTATTCTATTTTGGTGCAATTATTGCTGAACCAGCTCGAGAGACGTTAAGTACTATGCTAGCAAACCCGAAAGCGAAGGGAAGCTATATGGGATTTAGTCGATTAGGACTAGCATTAGGCGGATTTATTGGTTATACCGGTGCCGGTTGGCTGTATGATATTGCGTTTGATATTGATTTGCCTAAATTACCGTGGTTCGTTTTAACGGCGATTGGCATTATAACCTTACTTTACCTACAATATCTATTTAGAGATAAACCACCGATTAAACGAGAGATAATGAATAAAATAAACTAACAAATAGAATCAAATTAGTCTGTTTTCTAAAATATTTTCTCACCATGTTTGAATAAGTGCGCTTGTCCTGGTGCAATTTTCTGCCAAGTTTCATTTGATGTTAATGGATTTGTTGCAACAACAGAAACAATATCGTTAGGTGTAGTATGTTGCTGGAAATCAACCTCGACATCCTCATCAATTAATGTCGCTTTTCCAAAAGGGGACCTACGCGTAATCCAATACAAATTAGTCGAACAGTAAACAAACAAATACTGTCCATCAGAAAATAATAAGTTAAAAACACCAAGTTGCTTTAACTCATCAGCACATAATTTCACAAAATGAAAAACCTCAATCCAATCGTTGGGTTCATTGGCATATTTTTGGCGTAATCGATATAAAATATAGCAAAATGCGTACTCGCTATCCGTTTCACCGATTGGTTGATAACAACCAATATCCAAATTTTGATAATCAGTTAACTGACCATTATGTGCAAATGTCCAATTTTTACCCCATAACTCTCGTGTAAAAGGGTGAGTATTTTCTAGTGCGATTTTACCACGATTAGCTTGACGAATATGGGCAACAACGAGCTCAGACTTGATGGGATAATCTTCTAACATTTTAGCAATTGGAGAAAAACTACAAGGTTGTGGATCTTTAAATGTACGACATCCCTTCCCTTCATAAAAGGTCATTCCCCAACCATCTTTATGGGGACCATTGGCCCCACCACGCTTAGCTAATCCTTTAAAACTGAAACAGATATCCGTAGGAACATTAGCACTCATACCTAATAATTCACACATAATCTTATTATTCCATTAATAAAAAGTCGGTTACTTTACCATCTCTTGTTCAATTAACAG
Organism: Orbaceae bacterium BiB; assembly: GCA_036251205.1. Taxonomy (NCBI): domain Bacteria; kingdom Pseudomonadati; phylum Pseudomonadota; class Gammaproteobacteria; order Orbales; family Orbaceae; genus Orbus; species Orbus mooreae. The sequence goes on from CP133958.1 coordinate 1,632,304, forward strand.
AATTAAAATATGAATCACTTTAATGTGAATCTCTTGAACTCGATCTGCATACCCAAAATGAGGAACTCGAATTTCTACATCAGCAAGACCATTGATTTTACCGCCATCTTTCCCCGTCAAGGCAATGACTTTCATCCCTTTAGCTTTGGCTGTATTGATCGCTTTAATGACATTTGCAGAATTACCGGATGTTGAAATTCCGAGTAATACATCACCTTTTTGACCAACCCCTTCAACATAACGTGAAAAAATAGCATCAAAGCCAAAATCATTACCAACACAGGAGATATGACTAACATCTGAAATCGCAATGGCCGGATAAGAAGGCCTGTTTTCACGATAACGACCTGTTAACTCTTCAGCAAAATGCATCGCATCGCAATGAGAGCCGCCATTACCACAAGATAATACTTTACCACCTTGTTTAAATGAATTAGTCAGCAATAATGCGGCAGCCTCGATCGCTTTTAAATTATTTTCATCACTAATGAATTGAGTTAATACATCGGCAGATTGATTAAGTTCTTGACGAATTGTTTCTAAATACATAATTAAGTTCTCATGAAGATATTTAACATTATAAATTAGTTTAATTGGTAATATATTAATTTAAACTCTAGAAATTAAGCTATAATCTTTACATTCTAATCATTGGCTAGGATGTTAGCCATTAGAATATACCATTAGCATAGTTTAATTGATATAGTTTAATAGCTATTACAATAAAACTCATACAGTATTTTTATTTAATTTAATTAAGAGATATTTGCCATTATGATATCTAAGTCCAGACATAAAGAGTACGCGCTTTTACTAACTATTATCACCTTACCTATTTTATACTTGTTACAAGATAGTTATAATTTGTTCACTATTATTGCTATTAATCTATTATCTTTAGTCGCTATTTTATACAGTGCCTTTAGTGTAGTACGTCATGCTGACGTATTAGCTCATCGTTTTGGTGAACCTTTTGGCTCCTTAATTCTTAGCCTATCTGTTGTTATTTTAGAAGTAAGTTTAATTTCAGTATTAATGGCTAAAGGAGATGCTGAACCAACTTTAGTTCGTGATACTCTATTCTCTGTTATTATGATTGTAATTGGTGGGTTAGTCGGTGTCGCTTTACTCATTGGTGGTCGTAAGTTTGAGACTCAGCACGTTAACTTAGCCGGGATTAAGCAGTATTTAATTTCAATTATTCCATTAGCCTTTATTGTATTAGTTCTACCAACGACGTTACTTAATAATACATTTACACCATTACAGATGGGTGTAGTTGCAGCTATATCCGCAGCAATGTATGCCGTTTTTTTAGTTATTCAAACTAAAACACACCAAAATCTATTTATTTATGAACACGAAGATGAAGAAAGCGATGATGATGGACACCATGGTAAACCATCATGTCATAGTAGTTGGTGGCATGCAATTTGTCTTGTCTTACATTTAATTTCAGTTATTGCCGTAACTAAAATGAATGCCACACCATTAGACCATTTATTAGAAGCCGCCAATGCACCTGCTGCATTTACCGGTTTTTTAATTGCACTGTTAATTTTATCGCCAGAAGGATTAGGTGCACTTAGAGCCGTCATCAATAATCAAGTACAGCGAGCTATGAACATCTTTTTTGGTTCAGTTATTGCCACAATTTCATTGACAGTTCCAACAGTATGTTTAATTGCTTATTTCACCGATAAACACATTGAATTTGGTTTATCTATGCCTAATGTTGTGATTCTAGCCACAACACTACTCTTATCCATTGTATCATTCCTAACAGGTAAAACCAATCAGTTAAATGGCGCCGCTCATTTAGCTGTATTCATGGCTTATTTGATGATCTTATTATCTTAACCTTCCTCAAAAGAGGTCTTTTGGCCTCTGATGTGCTCCTAGTTTAGTGAGAGTTATTTTCAAATTATTAAATCATTTTTTCTTCAAATTGAACAGGTGATAAATAGTTTAAATATGAATGTTTTCTTACTCGGTTATAGTAAACCTCAATGTACCACAAGAGCATCGATTTAGCTTGTGCCATATTTTCTAGTTTGTGTCGGTAAATCCATTCTGTTTTTAAGGTATGGAAAAAGCTTTCAGCCACCGCATTATCCCAACAGTTACCTTTGCGACTCATACTACACGTTAAGCCATAAGCCGTTAATATAGCTTGGTAATCATCGGAACAATACTGGCCACCACGGTCACTATGAACAATCACTTTACTCGGATAGCCCCGATGAAGCAAAGCCATAGTTAAGGCTTGACAAACTAGCGAGCTTTCCATATGCGTATCCATCGCCCAGCCTATGATTTTACGAGAGTAGAGATCAAGTACAATCGCGAGGTATAACCACTGTCCGTTCACTTTAATATAAGTTATATCGCATACCCAAGCTTGATTAGGTGTGTCCATGGTAAAGTGCCTATCTAAAATATTTTCAGCGACCGGTTTGTTGTGGTTACTGTGCGTTGTTTGTTTATACTTTTTGCGTTGTTTTGCTTTAAGGTGAAGCTTGTGCATTCGTCGACGAACTCGTTCACGTGATAAACAATAGCCTTCCTCCAAAAGTTCGACATGTAAACGCCGATAACCATAGAGATGCCGATGATCTTCAAATAGTGTTTCAATCTTTTTGTCAAGCTGCTGATTAAACACTGTTCTCTGAGACGGTAATCGCTTTAAATAGGCATAGTAACCACTACTTGACACGTCAAATAGATGAAATAAACGACGCTTAGATAGCGTGTTTTGCTTTTTAATAAATTCGTACCTTGCTATTTCAGGCTCGCAAAGTACTGAGCGGCCTTTTTTAGGATATCGATCTCCTTTTTACGTAGCTCAAGCTCTTTTTTCATCGCTTTATTTTGACGCTCAAGTTCGTGATAGTCTGGTTTTTTATTTGATTTTATCGCTTGATGGGTTGGTTTATTCATCGTTTGGTACATCCAATTACAAAATGTTTTGTAATTTATACCTAAATCATTGGCTGTTTGTCGATAAGTTTGTTCGCTATTTAGGGCTAAATTGATCGCTTCTTGTTTAAATTGGGGATCGTATTTTTTACTCATTTGAGACTCCTTTTTTGTTACTAAAAAGTCTCCACTAAACTAGGAGCACATCAAGGCGGATTGAGTGATATTAGCGATTATGCTTCTAAAATAGCCAATAACGTCGCTAGAATAGCTGCACTATTACATTATTATTTATATGATAATACTGTAATATGTAAAGCATGTATGATTAATGCTATTGAATTCGGTTATAATTGCATAAATTCATTTAAATCGGTGTTTGGCGAGAAGACGATTGATGAGAAAGCGAAGGAGCTCGCTGATATTTTGTATAATTGGTTACGAAAGAATACTCAAAATAGATATCAACAAGATTTTTTGAAAAGTCATATTTACACGTATGGACCAAATCAGTTGCGAAAAAAAGATAATTTAGAAATGGCACTATGGCGCTTACAGAATGACGGTGATATTGATTATTTTGCTTACAACAAACCTGCATTTATTCGATTAAGAAATAATAATTATTTATTATAACGAGCCTTTTTTTATAATTGAAAGCAGCATATCAGCCGCTTTTGATAAGCCGTTTAATCACAAGATGGCTATTCCAAAATAACTAACCGAACAAAATATTCTCTATTCTATTTCCTCTATACCTTTACCTTTCTCTTGCATAGACAAGCGCCGATTTGATAAATCAAATAAATTTATATATGGAATAATACTAAAATCGCTAATTTAGCAATATTAGCATATAACCAAGGCTAAAAAAGAAATTTAACTATAAAGAATAAAACTAATGAATATTCAAATTTAAATATAAGAAAATGTGTTTAGTTTGAAAACAGAGATGATAAGCTTAAATGTTCAATCCAATAACGTCTAAAATTAATGGCACACTAAATGGCATACTAGATTATTTTGCTAACTTATCTTTATGATATTTAATGATTATTTTTTAATTATGGCGGTGAGGAAGGGATTCGAACCCTTGATACGTTACCGTATACACGCTTTCCAGGCGTGCTCCTTCAACCGCTCGGACACCTCACCAAATACTCAAGGCGCTTACTATAATAGTAGCAGACCTATAGGTCAAGCCATTATTTTCAATATGCAACTTTTAATTAGTGGCATTTAATTAATTAGTGGCATTTAATGACAAACAACAACACTACCAAAAACAGCTAACATCACAATCACACTTACTACCGTGAATAAAGCCCATTTTAAATTAGTACACATAATAAACTCCTCTTTAATTATCACTTACAGCCAAACTGAATAATGTTGTCCCAGAACCTGATGGCTTAATTTGCGGATAGCGTTTAGATAAGTCTAATAATATTTCAACAGCCTCATCTAAATAAGCATCAGGAATTTTAAAATCTTTTGGTAAATCATCTAAGCTCTTAATTTTTGGTAAATTTTCTCGCATTAAACGCTCATTCATTCTTAATAATGTTTGATCATCAGTTTCTTTTTGTTCATTTTTACGAGTTATTTCATTTAATGAAACGATATATAACTGATCTTTTTTATTATTATAATCAGCAATATCTTGTTCTAAATAATTAAATTCTGGTGATTCTTTGATTCTCTCACGATGCGACTGAGTTAATGCAGGAATTACTGAATTGATATCAAAGAATTTTTGGTAATTGGTAACAGAAACACTATCCCAAGGTAACGCATTATCGAGATAACGTTCACCCGTTTCATCAACATACTGTAATGGACTCATTTCAATATCAGGAGTAACTCCTTTTAATTGAGTACTTCCGCCATTGATCCGATAGAACTTCTGAATGGTATATTGCACACCACCTAATTGTGGCCAATTTGGATGAATTTTTGCATCGATTGGATAAGCAATATTACGAGATGTCTGTACAGTTCCTTTACCATAAGTATTTTCACCGACTATAACCGCTCGGCCATAGTCTTGTAAGGCAGCAGAAAATATTTCAGAAGCCGATGCACTATAGCGGTTGACCATCACAACGATCGGTCCAGTATATTCAATAGTACTATCCCTATCATCATAGACAATAAGTTTTTGCATATTATCTTTGACCTGCACAACAGGGCCTTGTTCAATAAAGAGTCCAGTTAACGAAATCACCTCTGCTAAGGATCCTCCGCCATTATTACGTAGATCGATGATAATACCTTGTAAATCTTTTTGGTTAGCTTCAGCTAACAGTTGAGATACTTTTTCAGTCAATCCCATATAAAAACTTGGTATTTCGACAACACCAACATTACCACGCGCTGTTGATTTAATTGAAAGTTTAGCTTCCCGATCCTCAAAATGAATTTTATCGCGAGCCAATTCAATAATTTTAGACTTGCTATTATTACCTACTGGTAATACTTCTAGCTTAACTACGGTACCTTTTGGACCCCGAATTTTTTCAACAATATCATCTAGTCGCCAGCCAATAACATCTTCAATCGGCTTATCACCTTGACCAACACCAATAATACGATCGCCAATAACTAATTGTTTACTACGCTCTGCAGGGCCACCGGTAATAAAGGAAACAATGCGAGCATAGTCATCCTCCTGACTTAACGTTGCTCCAATTCCTTCAAACGATAAACTCATCTCCGAATCAAAGTCACGCTTAATACGCGGCGCTAAATAACTAGTATGTGGATCAATTTCTCTTGCAAAAGCATTCATATAAATTTGAAATGCATCTTCAGGCTGGGTCTGAACTAATGTTCTTAAAATTCGGTTATATCGTTTAGATAAAACTTCACGAATTTCATCCTCTTTTTTATCCGTTAAGGCAAGGCTAAGTTCATCATATTTAACTTTTTTACGCCAAAATTCGTTTAGCTCATCTTCAGTTTCAGGCCAAGCAATATCTTCTCGATTAAAGTCAATAGATTCATCAACAATAAAATCCATCGGCTCATTCAATAGCGCTAAAGCATACTGATAACGTTGAAAACGTTTTTTTGATAACAAATTATAAATATCAAAAGCGGTACTTACGTTACCATTTCTTAGTTGCTGTCCAAGCAAATCTTGCTTATCACGAAATAAATCAATATCTTTACGGGTAAAAATAGATTTATTGCTATCAAGCATTTTGATGTAGCGATCAAAAATTTTTGCTGAAAAAGCACCATCTAAATTAAAATCACGAAAATGAGATTGGGTAAAATAGTTGCTTACCCGGCGGGCAACAACATCATGTATAGGATCTGGATTTAACGTAGGCAATTGATCAATAGTATAGTTCTTAGCCTGTGCAAAATTCATAGACAGTAGGCAAACAATAAGAACAGTACTTAATAAAAAGTATCTACCAGACAAATAACGCATTATATTTTTCATTCCAACTCTCATTTTATAGAGCTATTATAGCAAAATACGCTCGACCGTAACGGTTAACTCCATCCCTGATGAAATCTTCACTTTAATATTGCCTTTCTCAATACTTGATATCGTTGCAGGTACAGGTTTGCTACCTAATACAATTTTGACAGCATCATTGACTTTAAGCTGTGCAATATCAACTTTTTGTTGAACGGGTTTACTAACTGTATTAGTCACTTTTTCAGGTGATTTTGATAACGAATTTTGGCGGGTCGTGTTTTGTTTCATTTTAGGTTTTGACGAAGGACGACGGACAGGTTTTTCCTTATTATTCTCAATAACCTTTCTATTAGCTTTCGCTTTTTCTTTACTCTCTTTAAGTTGAGCTTGGGCATGTTCAGCTTGCTCAGCAGTAATTACTTCACCAATATTACCATCTAAATCAACGCGATGAGCACCTTCTTTAATACAGTATAAATAACGCCAGCTAGCTGTGTATGAACGAAGTACCGCACGTAATTTAGTTTTACTAAATTGCTCTTCATTAGCTAGTCGTTCTGTAAGATCTTGAAAAATACCGACCTTAAGTGGTTTAGCCTCACCTTCTACACTAAAGCAGTTGGGGAATCGATTTGACAGGTAAACAATAATCTCTTTACTATTTTTTAATTCTGGTTGTGTATCCATTAATAATTCCATTACAACGAGTATCTTAAGTTATTAAAAATTACAAACTAAAGTATATCCTAGCTTAAGCCTTAAGCAAATAGATATTACTAAAGATAATTGACAAAATACAGTTATTAACTGTCAATAGAATTCTGTTCCTCTATAAAACGGACCAATTCTTTCACACCATTTCTCATTAACCAATCAATAATCATCTCTTGTTCATCATTTCTTAAACTTAAAAAAGCTGAAACCCAAAGGCGTAGTGGTTCAGCAGGTAATACAGGAGCTGATAATCCATCTGCGTCAATTAAATGTGCTTTGACAAAATCCGGTAAACTATCTACATGATATTCAACAGCTTTACCTTGAATACCGCTACGTTTTCGACTTTTCCAACCTTCAACACGAGCTTTGCGATTAATGCCTTGAATGGTTGATGGTAGCCCTTCTATCAGAGCTAACTCTTTGGATGAATACCACATCTTTACCATTTTTAAACCCACTTTAAGAAAATAAAGAAAATTTATTGAAAATTAAGAAATCGCGTTATAATGAACAAATACTGTATCCATTTTAATCACTTAACTTAATACACGCACTTACTGAGTTTAGTAATAAACACAGAAAGCATATCATAAGTCTGAAAATAAGGAAAAGAATAATGGGGAATTCATATAGCGACTGGCACTCAGCAGATATAATTGCAGCACTAAAAAAGCGAGGGTTAACACTTTCTGGACTATCACGTGAATCAGGATTAAGCTCTTCAACATTGAGCAATGCACTTGTTAGACCTTGGACAAAAGGCGAACAGATAATTGCTAACGCTCTTGGCCTTAGTCCAAAAGAGATTTGGCCTAGCCGTTACATCAATCAACTCAGTAATCAGCCGATTAAGAGAAATTTAAGAATAAAAAAGTCAGATTAAGAAAATAGCAATAGTTTCATTCGTGATGTTAGTCTCGGTTATAGAGCCAGTATTTATTTCACTAACTAACGCACAAAAAACTAAAAAAAATACATACAAATCTATTGTATTTAAGCGTAGTATATAAGCTATGTTAAACAATTTTAAAGGTATTTTGTATGATTCCATTGAATACAAATTTAGATGATCTCTCACAACAACTAAAAAAACATAGCGGATGGTTTGTTGCTATTGGCGCTATTTTAATAATATTAGGATTTTTAGCGCTATCTTACCAATTTGTTGCCACTGTATTTTCTGTCTACTTCATTGGTATCTTGCTTCTAGTCGCAGGTATTGCTCAAGCAGCTCATTCCTTTAAGCTTAAAGGTTATGGTCAAACAGCGTTATGGGCAGTGATGGGTGTGCTATATATTATTGCAGGTATTATTTCGTTTACTCAGCCTGTTGCAGTATCGGCTGCATTTACGTTAATAATATCTTTCCTACTCGTCGTAAGCGGTATTACTCAAATTATCAATGCAATGAATAACAAAGGTTTTCCTAAATGGGGCTGGTGGTTATTTTCTGGCATTATCACCTTAGTACTTGGATTGATGATTATGCTGGGATGGCCTGCAAATAGTTTATGGGTACTAGGAATGTTTCTTGGTATTGATTTAATTTTCCAAGGTTGGGCTTATGTTGCTGTTGGACTAGCAATCAAATCGACCAAAGATTAATTATCTAGATTCAATAAAAAAAGCCATCTAAATGATGGCTTTTTTTACTCTACTTATTACTTAAATATCTTATTCGTTTTAGCTTTGACTTCACGCATTGTTTGCAAAATACTATGGTAGTTGTTTAAACGCCATGAAGCAATATTCCCCGCTTTGACTGCTTTTTGCAATCCACAATTCAGATCGGTTAAATGGTTACAATCACGAAATTGACAATCAGCTAAATAATCATAGAATTCGGGAAAGCCTTGCATCACTTGTTGTGGTTCTAAATGCCAAAGTCCAAACTCGCGTATACCTGGTGAATCAATGATATCACCACCGCTAGGTAAATGATATAAACGCGTGGAGGTTGTCGTGTGTTGACCTAATCCAGATATTTCCGATATATCACCAACATTAACTTGCTCAGATAATTCAGGTAGCAGCTGGTGAATAATACTTGATTTACCTACACCTGACTGGCCAACTAAAATAGAAGTTTTCCCCTGTAACGTCTGCTTAAATTCATCTAAACCCTGTTCATTTTTACATGATATAAATAAGACAGCATAGCCTAATTGACGATAATAATCTAAAACAGTCTGTGTTTTTTGATATTGCTCTTTATTGAGTAAATCTATTTTATTAAGCACAATAATCGGAGCAATATCAGTTACGGCACAAGCAACCAAATAACGATCAATAATATTTAATGAAAGTTCAGGTAACACTGATGAGATAATCATGATTTGGTCAATATTTGCCGCGACGGGTTTTATGCCATCATAAAAATCTGGACGAACTAGCTCGGAATGGCGATTATAAACGGCCTCAATAACACTGTTAGCTTGTGGATCCTTATTTTCCCGCCAAACAACTTTGTCACCAGTGACTATCGATGCTAAGGTTCGACGAATATTACAACGAAAGATGTCTCCAGCAGAACTTTCCACATCAGCAACTTTACCAAAACGGCTTATAACAGTACCATCTTGCGGAGGTAAAAATGCCCCTTCATCATACTGTTCATTTGGACGTTGTAAACGCTCATTATGTTTTGCCTCAACTCGTCGTTGTTGAACTTTTGATAGTCGATTTTTTGCCACAAAGCCTTCTTATAATCACTTAAAATCTGCCATTGGTGACCGATTATACTCTAAATTATCTTATTATTCTTTGAATATTTGTGGAATTGTCAGCAACAACTCTCCTTTTTAACACAAGTATAAATAATAATTTGTAAATTATGATTAAACCGAGGACGTAAAGCATAAATTATAGTAAATTAGAACCAATACTAATTAATTTTACAACCGATTGTATGCGTAATGGTCAACCAGAATCAGTCAATTCACTTTTGAAAGTCACATCGTTACAGGCTATTCAAGAAAGAAGTATCAAACTTTCGACGTTGGATCATTTGCTAAAAAAACTATTACCTGAAACTTTATCACCGCAATGTAAAATTGTTAACTACCGTCAAGGAATTCTAATTATTGGTGTCTCCTCTGCAAGCTGGTTAACTCGCTTACGCTATGAACAAGAAAAATTACGAACCCAACTACGCCAACATGGTTTAAGTGGTTTATCATCTATTCAATTTAAGATTATTCCAGAACTAAATCAAAATAAAGCAATATTACACAGCGCACAAAATCCTTTATATAATCGAAAAATGACGCCCCAAAGTGCACAATATTTATTGGATTTAGCTGATACTTGTCCAACAAACTTAAAAAACAGCTTGATAAAACTTGCTAATCACGTTACAAAAATAGACAATAAATGACTTAAAGACGATTGTTAACTGGAAAATGCTAACATTGATTATAGCAAGGAGATTATATGGATTCTGAAATGGTAACGTATCTAATTATCGGTCTAGTTTTAGGAGTGATTATTGGTGTTATTTTAACTAACGTCCTTAGCCCTAAATCACGAAAATATAACCAAGTAAAACATGATCTAGAGGATGCTAAAAAAGAACTCGTAGCGCAAAAACAGATGATTGTTAAACATTTTTCTCATAGCGCCGAAATACTCGATAATATGGCTAAAGAGTTTCGCCGTCTTTATCAACACATGGTTGAAAACTCAAATAATTTAATATCTCAAGAAGATTTAGATGCTTTAAAGGTTGATCCATCAATCATAATAACGAATAAAGAGCATATAAATACTGAAAATAAAGATCAACCTAAAGACTATTCTGGTAATCCATCTGGATTATTAAAGAGCGAAGAGACCAAGCCTTAGTATTTTTTTCAACTTATTTTTCAGCTTATTTAGTATAATAATTGTTCACTAAATAAGTTGAAAAATATCAAAAAGTCCCCATATCATTGATACACTAAATTAATTTAGTTAAAAGTATATTGATCTAAATAAAAGTGAGAATGATTGAGATGGATAAAAAATTTAATTACCATAAAAAATGCCTAACTGTTCTAGCATTAACAATTGGTTTAAGCTTAGGAACACTAGCTCAAGCGAATATTCAATTACCTGCTTTCTTGAATTCGTCCGATAGTAAAACTCAAGAAGTACCTAGTCTTGCTCCGATGTTAGAACGCGTTCTTCCTTCCGTCGTTAGTATTAAAGTTGAAGGAACCGCTCAAGTACAAAATAATATCCCCGAAGAGTTTAGACGCTTTTTTGGTTATCCACAAAACGAGTCTCGAGAATTTAAAGGACAAGGCTCTGGAGTGATTATTGATGCAGATAAAGGTTATGTCGTAACAAATAACCATGTTATCGAGAATGCGAATAAAATTACGATTCAGCTCAATGATGGACGAGAGTTCAGTGCCAAACTAATTGGTAAAGATCCACAAACAGATATTGCTCTAGTTCAAATTGAGGAAGGAAAAAATCTAACTGCAATTAAACTCGCTGATTCAGATAAATTACGCGTTGGTGATTTTGCTGTAGCTATTGGTAATCCATTCGGCATTGGGCAAACCGTTACCTCAGGTATCATTTCAGCATTAGCTCGCAGTGGTCTTAATATGAATGGCTTTGAGAACTTTATCCAGACGGATGCCTCAATCAATCGCGGAAATTCGGGCGGAGCATTAGTTAACTTAAATGGTGAACTCATTGGAATTAATACCGCAATTATTGCGCCTGGTGGCGGCAATATCGGAATAGGTTTTGCGATCCCAAGTAATATGGTTGAAAGCCTTATCGGACAACTAACTGAGTTTGGTCAAGTTAAACGAGGCGTCTTAGGGATTAAAGGTAATGAACTCACCTCTGACATCGCGAAAGCATTTGATCTCAATGTACAAAAGGGTGCATTTGTTAGTGAGGTCATGGATGATTCGGCAGCCAAAGATGCAGGCATTAAAGCTGGTGATGTAATCATATCAATGAATGATAAGCCAATTGAAAGCTTTGCTGAATTAAGAGCAAAAATAGCAACAGCAGGAGCTGGTCGCGAAGTAAAATTAGGGCTGATTCGTGACGGTAAGTCGATGACAGCTACTGTAAAATTAAAAAATAGTGAAGAATCAACTACTGAAGCTAAAACACTGCATCCAAACCTTGAAGGAGCGACATTAATTAATGCGCAAACTGATGGCGTATTAGTTGATAAAGTATTACAAGGTTCACCTGCATATCAATTAGGTTTACAAGAAGGTGATTTGATTACGGGTATTAATAAACAGCCAGTCAATAATGTTGCGGATCTACGTAAAATAATTGATGGAAAACCGTCGGTTATTGCATTGAATATTACTCGAGGCAATAGTCATGTGTATTTAATTATTCGTTAATTATCTATTTCTCAAAGATAAGGAGCAGCTACTGCTCCTTTATTTTTATACTATAATTAATGATTACAGCAATTTTATAACGAAAAGAGTAATAAAATAATCTATACAATCAAATAGCTTTGGTTATTTCTATGTTATTATTTGCGAACACAATTAGTATATCAATATGATTGGATGACTTATGTTAAAAAAAATACTTTGGCCAGTTCTAATTGGCGCTGTTTTAGCGATTGTATTGTTAATTATTTTCCCATCACTACACAATGGCGATAAACTTTTACCGGAAAATATTTTTACTAATGAACCACTTAGTTATAATCAAGCCGTAAAAGCGTCTGCGCCGGCAGTAGTTAATATTTATAGCCGTACAATAAACTCAGATTCAGAAAATGAGAGCAGCGAAGTCACGCCACTAGGCTCTGGTGTTATCATGAGTGAAGAAGGTTATATTATTACCAATTTTCATGTTATTGAAAACGCAGATCAAATTCTTGTTGCGCTGCAAGATGGTCGGATCTTTGATCCCATGTTAGTGGGATCAGATAAACTTGTTGATATCGCAATACTAAAAATTGATGCGACCAATATTCCCGTTATTCCAATTAATTCAAATCGAATACCCAAAATTGGCGATGTCGTTCTCGCCATTGGTAATCCTTATAATATTGGTCAAACAATTACCCAGGGAATTATTAGCGCAACAGGTAGAGATGGTCTAAGCCCATTTAGGCGGCAGAATTTTATCCAAACTGACGCTTCAATTAATCATGGTAATTCAGGCGGTGCATTGGTTAATAGCAAAGGAGAGCTAGTTGGTATTAATACTTTAACGTTTGCCAAAAGTGATCCTGGGGATGTGCCAGAAGGTATTAGCTTTGCCATACCAACGGCCTTAGCGACTAAGATTATGAATAAATTGATTAAAGATGGTAAAATTATTCGCGGTTATATTGGTATTGATGGTCTAGAGTTTGCTCCGACACAAAACCCAAGTGATCATCCCGTAGTATTAGGTATTTTAGTCACAAATGCCGATGGTCCTGCCGCTAAAGCCGGTATACAGACCAATGATATTTTGATTTCTGTTGATGGCAAACCCGTCAAATCGATTATAGAAACAATGGATCAGATTGCAGAAATTAAACCTGGAGTAACGATCCCGATCATTGTATTAAGAAAAGGTGAACAGTTGACACTACAAGTACAAATTGAGCAGCTACCTGTTCAATAAAAGAACGCATAGCAACACTTGACGATAAGTGTTGGCGGGTATATAATTCGCCACCTTAATCGTGTTATAAAACATTTGTATGGTGTATAAATTTTGTTTTAATAAAGCCATTTATATAGCGATACAAACTAAAAGGGGCTAAAAATGAAAAAAGGGATTCATCCAGAATATAAAGAAATTACTGCAACTTGTTCTTGTGGTAATGTAATTAAAACTCACTCAACAGTTGGACATGATATCCATTTAGACGTATGTGGCGAATGCCATCCGTTCTATACTGGTAAACAACGTGATGTCGCAACCGGTGGTCGAGTTGATAAATTTAATCAACGTTTCTCTATCCCTGGTAGCAAAAAATAACCAAGCGATAAGATACGAAAAAAAGCGCTGTTTATACCAGCGCTTTTTTATTATCTTTAGAGTATTAATACTCTAAAGAGTCCGGATCAATACCCAACTGACGCATTAATTCCTTAGCCTGTTGTGGAATCCCATCACTCAAATCTTTACTTAAATCATCATCACTTGGTAATGGCTGCCCCGTAAAAGCATGCAAAAATGCTTCACACAATAATTCACTATTCGTTGCATGTCGAAGATTATTTACTTGCCGACGCGTTCGTTCATCAGTTAATATTTTTAATACTTTTAATGGAATTGAAACTGTAATTTTTTTGACTTGCTCACTTTTTTTTCCATGTTCAGCATAGGGACTAATATAGTCACCGTTCCATTCCATCATACTACAACCCCATTTAGCTACTGATAATTTCCACAATAAAATTGAGCTAATTTTATCGTTTTTTTTTATCTCTCGCAATCTATACATCAAGATATTTAGACATCTAGACATATTGACGTCTTAATTCTTTGTGCTATGCTTAAACTATGTGCTAAATAAAAGGTGAACTATTATGACAAAACAGATTTCATCCTCCACTAAAGTAAAATCACTATCAAAACGCACAATAGCAGTCCGTAGTGGACTTAATAGTGATGAACAACATGGTGCCGTTATCCCAAAGATATCCTTATCAACTTGTTATGGCTTTGCTGAATTTGCTAAACCAAGATCCTTTGACTATGGTCGAAAATCAACGCCAAACAGAGATTCCGTCGAGCAGACTATTGCAGCACTAGAAGGTGGTGTCGATGCTATTTTAACAAATACAGGTATGTCAGCCATTCACCTCTTATCCGTTGCGCTTCTTTCCCCAAATGATTTAGTTATCGCACCACATGACTGTTATGGCGGTAGCTATAGACTATTTAATAGCCTAAGTCAAAAAGGTTATTTTAAAACTCAATTCGTTGAACAATCTAATGAACAAGCCTTAAAACAGGCCCTGCAACAAAAGCCGAAACTCATTTTGATTGAGACACCAAGTAATCCACTGTTACGAGTAGTTGATATTCAAAAGATAGCAAAATTGGCGCATGAAGTTGGTGCGATTGTAGTTGTCGACAATACCTTTATGACGCCAATTTTGCAAAGCCCTTTCGAATTGGGTGCTGATGTAATTATTCATTCATGTACTAAGTTTCTCAATGGTCACTCTGACTTATTAGCCGGGGTACTCGTTTTTAAAGAACAATCACTTGCCGATGATGTTCTATGGTGGTCTAACAATATTGGCACGGCTAATTCATCATTTGATGCTTATTTATTGCAACGAGGATTACGTACCTTATCAGTACGAGTACTAACTCAACAAGAGAGTGCATTAAAAATTGTTAATTTTTTAAATAATCATCCTAAAATTGCGGCAGTACATCACCCATCATTACCATCAACGCCGGGACATGATATTGCTAAAAAACAGCAAAAAGGCTTTGGCTCGTTACTTAGTTTTGAGATTAAAGGTAGCGCAGATAAAACACCACTGTTTATTGAACAGCTAAAAATCTTTACGCTAGCGCAATCTTTGGGGGGAACAGAAAGCTTGATATCCCATCCAACTACCATGACTCATTCAGGTATTAGTGCAGAGGCTCGTAAAGCTGCAGGGATATCCGATCAGTTACTACGAATTTCAGTTGGATTAGAAGATGTGAATGATCTGATTGAAGATCTTGAACAAGCGCTTAATGCAATTTAGTCATTTAATCGAGCATAACGACAAAATAGAGGCGTAACGAACGTTACGCCTAATCTCGTGTTCGTTATAAAATTGCTGTACTGTATGATTATAGTATAAAAACTTCATCTAACGCTATCATACTATTTCTTTTTCTTCTGCTTTTTTCCTACTCGTTTTAAAATCATCTCAGTCAACGAGCGATGCCAATAATAGAGATCTTTAGCCGGTACAAAGATTAAAGCGGCAATAGGTTCAATCCAAGGTTGTGGTTCTTCAGGCTCAATATCATAACACTCATTGACTGCAAACAGCTGCTGCTTTAACGCTACATCCGGATCATCAGCATCATCTAACATTTTACAATTATCAAGCAACGATTGTGCAAATAGCTCTGGCCAATTATCTGATACATTTTTAGGCTTAACATAATCAGCAATATGACGCAGCATATCACGGAATAACAAGAGATATACCATCTGAACATTACGTCCAGATAAATTTTTTAATTGCTCATCATCAAGGGAATTATTGATAATAGCTGGCGCCCATTTAAATATAAAAGTATCTTTATAGAATTTAACCAATGGTTTAAGTTGACGATAATATTTTGTAACAATCTCATCCATTTCTTGGGATACTTGTATCGTTGGATAGCCTACATTATTCCGACCATACAGATCTCGGCCTTCCAAAGATACAGGTTGCTTTTTTTTCTTAGGTAATATTTTACTTAACAAATTGCCTAACATACGAAGCCCTCTACAATTATCAGCGATTATTTTGCTTTCTGTCTAACAACCTCAAAAAGGCAGATTCCGGTCGCAACAGATACATTTAAAGAAGAGACAAAACCTGACATTGGGATACTCACTAGCTCATCACAAAGCTCTTTGGTTAAGCGTCTCATTCCTTCACCTTCCGCTCCCATAATAATAGCAAGTTTACCAGTCAAATTACTTTGATATAAAGAATGATCCGCCTCACCCGCAGTCCCAACCAACCAAATATGATGTTCTTCTTTTAACATTCGTAACGTTCTAGCTAGATTAGTAACACGAATAAGCGGTACACTTTCCGCAGCTCCACAAGCCACTTTTTTAGCTGTTGCATTAAGTGGTGCAGATTTATCTTTAGGAACGATAATTAAATCCACACCAGCTGCATCTGCAGTACGAATACAGGCGCCTAAATTATGTGGATCAGTGACGCCATCTAAAATTAAAATTAGGGGATCAGATTTACTAAGTAATAAATCGGGTAAATCATTTTCATGATAGCTTCGCCCTTCTTTTATTCTTGCCATGATACCTTGATGCACGCCCTGTGAGGTCTGTTCATCTAACCATTTTTTATCCACCAATTTGATAACTAGACCTAATGATTCTATTTCATGTACCAGCGAATTAAGACGTTTGTCATCACGATTTTTTAATAGAAACACTTCTAAGACTCGTTCTGGTGAACGAGCTAATATACCTTGCATGGCATGCATGCCATATATGATTTCACTCATTTAGCTGACTTCTTCTTTTTCTTAATTGATGATTTAGCTGCTGTACGCTTTTCAGTACTTTTCTTAGCAGTTGTATTTTTACGCTTTTTCTTTTGCGTCTTATTTTGACGATCTGTTGACGTTGGTACTAACGCAGCTTTTTTCGTGCGCTCCTTAGCGGTCTTACCTTGTCTACGAGGTTTATTATTACTACCTATTAAACTAAAATCAATTTTTCTCTCTTCAGGATTAACCGATTCAACTTGGACTTTAACTTTATCACCGAGACGATAAACAAAGCCTGAGTTTTCACCAATTAAACGGCTACGTCCGGCATCAAAATTGTAGTAATCATTTTCAAGGGTTGAGACATGGACCAGACCGTCAATAAATAGCTCATCTAAGCGGACAAAGAAACCAAAGTTAGTAACACTGGAGATAACGCCATCATACACTTCCCCAACATGGTCTTGCATAAAATCGCATTTTAACCAATCAACAACATCACGTACCGCTTCATCAGCACGACGTTCATTCATTGAACAATGTTCACCGAAATAGAGCATTTCGCTCATTTCATAACGATGGCCACCTGTTTTACTCTCTTTATTATTCTGCTTAGCCAAGACCCATTTAATTGTCCGATGTAATAATAAATCAGGATAACGACGAATAGGTGAAGTAAAATGTGCATAAGATTCAAGGGCTAAACCAAAATGTCCCCGGTTTTCAGGATCATAAATAGCTTGTTTCATTGAACGCAGAATTAGGGTTTGGATCATGTCACGATCAGGACGATCAGCAACCGCGTCCATCAATTTCGCTACATCTTTTGACGTCGGTTTATCGCCACCGTCCAATACCAGACCTAATTCACTCAATACACTACGTAGATTATTTAATCTATCTTCATCAGGTTTATCATGCACACGATAAAGGGATGGGATAAGCAATCCTTCAACTAACTGAGCCGCAGATACATTAGCGAGGATCATACACTCTTCAATAATTTTATGCGCCTCATTACGCTGAGCGATCTCGACACGCTCAATTCTTTTATCTGCATTAAAAATAAATTTTGGTTCAGCGGATTCAAAGCCAATTGCCCCTCGTATATTCCGTGCTTTATCCATCACTTTATATAGAGCATACAGATTTTCTAAATCTTTTACTAACGGTTGATAGTGCTCACGTAACTCTTCGTCACCATCAAGAATTTTTTGGACTTTAGTATAAGTTAAGCGCGCATGAGAATTCATGACTGCTTCATAAAATTGATAAGAGGTCAGTCGTCCTTTAGCTGAAATGGTCATTTCACAGACCAAGCATAACCTATCGACTTGCGGATTAAGAGAACACAGTCCATTAGACAACACTTCTGGTAACATTGGGATAACCCGAGAAGGGAAATATACAGATGTACTTCGATTACATGCTTCTTTATCTAATGCCGTTTGTGGTCGAACATAATAACTTACGTCAGCAATAGCAACCCATAAACGATAACCACCACCTTTATTTTTAGTACAGTAAACAGCATCATCGAAGTCTCTTGCATCTTCACCATCAATGGTAACTAATGGTAGAGATGTTAAATCTTTGCGGCCTTTTTTGGCTTGCGCAGAAACAGTCTCAGATAATTTACTTACAGCTTTTTCGACATCAGCCGGAAATTCATAAGGGATTTCATGGTTACGAATCGCAATCTCGATTGCTAAATTAGTACCCATATTATCACCAAGTACTTCAGTAATTTTACCAACGGCTTTTTTACGGTATTCAGGTCGTTTAAGTAATTCAACAACAACAACCGCCCCCATACGTACAGTTTGGTGATCATACTTTTCGCTGATAAGAATATCAAAATTTAAGCGACTATCATCTGGCACCACAAAACCGATTCCCTCTTCTATAAAATAGCGTCCCACAATCTGGTTACTACGAGGTTCAAGGATTCGTACAATACGAGCTTCCGTTTTGCCTTTATATTGGCTACCAATCGGTTGTGCTAAAACAATATCACCTTGTAGCGCTTTTTTCATCTGTTCAGGAGATAGATAATAATCTTCGGTTTGCCCCTCTACTCTTAAGAATCCAAATCCATCACGATGTGCGATGACTTTACCTTTAACCATTAGTAACTTATCAGGTAGTGCATAACATTTACGACGGGTAAAAATAACCTGCCCATCACGTTCCATCGCTCTTAAACGACGGTGTAATGCCTCTTTTTGCTCTTCGGTTTTGAGTTCCATCGCTTGTGCAATATTATCTAAATTTGCCGGCTTCGCGATCTTTTCTAGATAGCTAATAATGAGTTCACGACTAGCAATAGGTGATTGATATTTTTCAGCTTCGCGATCATAAAAAGGGTCTTTAACCATAATCTGTTATCCTTTTGATTAGATGAGAATAAGCATAACATAATTTGAGTTAAGCGTTATAAATTATAGTCGTGAATTTAGTAAAATTAGTTATGAAATAATAAAGAAAAACCACCCAAATGGGTGGTTTTATAAAAATTCAGTTTAAAAAAACTATTTTTCAGCAATTGTCACTTGAAGCTGGAAGCCTTGACCGCCTGCATAGTAATTCGTTGAGGCATTTTTTGCAGCTAAAGTTAGTTCGTCTAGACTATTGACACCAATT
The DNA here is from genome assembly GCA_036251205.1 of Orbaceae bacterium BiB. Taxonomy (NCBI): domain Bacteria; kingdom Pseudomonadati; phylum Pseudomonadota; class Gammaproteobacteria; order Orbales; family Orbaceae; genus Orbus; species Orbus mooreae. The sequence continues at coordinate 1,652,195 of CP133958.1, forward strand.
GTATATGTAGCACTGGTAATTGAGTTAGCAACCGGGTCTTGTGCAGTAGCAGCACTTGCAGCTGGAGTATTCTTACCTGCATAGCTCCATGCACCATCATAATTAGCCGTTACATCTTTATTAGCATTACCTGTATCAATTACAACATATTTAAACGTATCACCAATTTTTGGATTATCAGTTGCATTTACATCAGATGTTGTAGATGAACCATAAATTAAGTTATTCGTAGTATGTACAATTTGTACTTTTAAGTTGTTAATATTTGGCTGAATACAGGTATCAGGATTGGTTTCACAAGTCTCTGGCGTAGAACCTTCCCCTGTTCCACCACCGCTACCACCACTAGTAGTAGCAAATAAATTCCCTTCAATTGTTGTTCCCTTCCATGGATCACCGTATTGAGACATTGGAGTCAATGAAATAGCTAAAGTACGTCCAGAAGCTTCTGCTGGAATCACATAGGTATACTGACCAGCTGTACCCAATTTAACATTAGAATAATCCGTATTTGCTGGAATAGTAATTTTTGCATTTCCTGATGCTTCTGGCACATAGACAACAAAAGGATTCGCATTTTGTGGATCGCCGGATGCAGGCTTAGTCCAATCTGGATATGACTCATCACCATCAGTATCGGCATATTTAAAGCTAATCACAACGCGGTCACCTGCACGAACTCTTTTATCTGTTGCCTCGGTATAGGTCGAAATATCTTTCCATGTCCCACTATCATTACGTTGAACAATATAAGATACCTTACCTGCTGTTGGCGTCGATGCAGTAGATGAAATAGTTGGTGCATTCCCTTTGATAGTCGTTGTTGTTGCAGATGGTAACGCGAATGCGCTACTAGCAGCACATCCAGCTAATAACATACCTAATGCTATTTTTTTTATGATCACATTTCTCATAATTATCATTCCTTGTTTTATCAATTTATCAACATAGTTAGTATCTTTAAGGTACTAAATGTTGTTTTCACTTTCTTATTACCAATATCGTTTTCTAGTACACAATACAGCTTATTAGTATGTTACTAATTTACATCAATTCTTAATTTAAATCCTTGGTCACCGGCACATGCATAGTTCTTCGTGCCACCCAGCGTAATACTGGAAACCGTATCATTATTTAGACTAGTAGCCTTACCACCCGAAGTTGCACCAGTCACTAATGCAGCATAACCCGGATCAGGCAATACTAATCCTCTAATTCTGTAGCTTGGTGTTTGAGATATATTGAAGAGTTTACTTGCCGCAATAATACCTGTTGGATCATCGCCATTTGGATTGCTATCTCCTGGTAAAATGGTATTGGCGGCAAAACATGCTGCTTTATTATCACCAACCAATGACCATACAATACTAGAAGATGATGTAATATCATTATTTGCACTGTCTTCGACTTTTACAGTATACGTTTCACCGACGATAAGTGGTCCATTCATCGTAATCACTTTACTATTATTGGCGACCCCAACAACGGTACTACCATTTGAAATCGTAATTTTTGAAGGTGTACCACCATTAAAATAGATAGTTGTTGGCGATGGCCCCGATCCGTAAGTCGGTGATGAGGCTGCATAACTCGATAATTTTAAGCTAATATCAACACTACTAAGTGAAACACTTGTTGCAACTTCTATTTGATAATCATCAGAAATCGTTCCGCCACCAACAACTTTAGTAATACTTTTAACTAATAAACATTTTGGTGTCGCGACAGGACATTGATGTGTTGTATTATCAGCAACAAAAGTCACCTTATTACCACCACTTGTTGCGGTATAAAGTTTATTTATATTAGAGATCTCTTGCGCTGTTGGTGAAGTTGACCTAAATGTTGTACCAGTAGACCAAGGTCCGCCAGTGACGCCCGAAATTGTATATTCAAGTAACGAGAAGAGATCTGTAAATCCGGTAACACTACCGGTAGAGATACCTGGCGTAACCGCAAACGTATTTGAAACTAAATTTGCTTGCAATACAATCGAGTTTATTCCATTAGCAACAGCAGGATCTGTAGAGGAGCCTAACGCACTATAACCACCAGCAGGAATTGGACTAACATTATTTAATAAGACTTGACGATTTGATGAAGGCTTAACTGATAATCAAGAGGTATTTGATTTTGCTACTCGACCGTTACCATCAGTTAACGTTACATCAAAAGTATATCGACCAGATTGCGCTGTCGTCCCTGCCAGTGGATTACGCTCACCAGTCAGAGAATTAAGATAATCGGGAACTAATACTGACCAATTTGCAATATCATTACTAGCAATACCAACGGATCCATTCCAAAGATTACTGGTAGAACAATGAGTTCCTGCAACTTGGCTACCGCGGTTATAACATAAGTCACCATTATTTGTACTTAAGGTAGCTAAATCCATTGCATAATTAGCACCCCAAGATAATGGTAATAACGTCCCCTTTGCATTATGGACACTAATCCCAAGAGGCAGGATGGTACCCTCTTCCCATTCACCTAATGAGGCTAAATCGACACTAAATTTCTTCTCTTTATATTCAAGAACGATATAGTTATTACGATCAACCAAATCATAACGGCTCCCCCTTAAAGAACGAGCAGCATCAACCATATTAGGATTTAGTTGATCTTTCAGAGGCACACCTAAGCGGTAATTCATGGTCAACTCAACTTTCGCCATTTTATTAGCGCTTTCTCCCTGTTTGTGCTCACCTTTAATTGTAAATAATGGCACAGGAGTATAGTCAACACCGACTGTCACTGCATAAGGATCTTTCTGTAAATTATCTTTACCGAATAATGCAACCTTATCACCAAAATACTGTTCAAACATTAATGAACCGCCTAAATGGGGGTAAGAAGGCAAATAACCTTGAAAACGGAAATCATAACCTCTAGCTGCTCTTTCTAAGTAATCATCAAAGTCTTTAGAATCTTTCCAGTCAGATAGTGGCGTATAATAGTTAGCAGCAAATTTTATATAATCAGCCCAAGCTTCAAGGCCTAGACCTAAACGATTGTGATTACGACCAAAATCATGGTCAAAAAATAGGTTATAACCCACTAACCATTTTTTATCAGCAAAATCCCAACGTTGACCAATACCAAAGTTACCAATACGCCGATCTTTTTCATACTCTTGATAAGTTAATTGAGAGAAGATAACGGTACTATCTGAATCATACCAAGGACTGAATAACTTAACATTTACATTATTTAGCTTAGCTTGATCACTCACATCAAACTGTAATTGTGCCGTCCCAAAACGACCTAAAAAGTCTTGTGCCGCACTACGAATAGGATCAATAAGCTGACTATTGACTTGACTACGTACATAATTTTCAGCATAACCTTGGGTTTGGCTATTTAAATCATCTTTTAGCTTTGTTGAAGACATGTTACTCCAGTCTTGTTGACCTAATGTCTGTAAGACCGTAGCAATTTGACTCTCCATCGTATCACCACTAGAGACCACACTATCTCCAGCTTTATCCGACGAACCGAGACTTGGTAGATTATGATACTTATCTTCTTTTTTATTATTTTTATTTTCTGCTGGTAATAATTTAGAATCAGTAGGCAACACAATACTATCACCAACTTTAACAATATCAGTATTGATGAAGCTGCCTTTATTTAAATCACGTAATTCAGTCACTGAAATATTACTTAATAATGCGATTTGATAAAGTGAACGTTGTTGATTATTGATGAAAATTCGAACATCCTGGGACTTTTTATTCTCAGAACCTTTATTGTCTGGCGCTTTAGCCTGAACAACTTGAGCAATGGCAATATTATAATTAAATATCCCCAAGAGTAACGTCGCTATCATTGTTAAATTAAGACTATTTTTCATCTTAATCATTCCTTATAGTTTCTGATTGCTGTTCTTTTATGCAGCTTATGATTATTTTTATTTTAAAATTCTTTACAATTTTTAGGAAAATTTACTGACCCTTTAATCAATGGTCAATGTTATTTTTGTTAATTTTCTTTATATTTTTAAGATTAATTTTTTTTATAATAAAAATCAAAATATTAAAAAAAAATTAAATGACATTTTTGTTAGAAAATATAAAGGTCAGAAAGGTGTTCTTTACAAACTGCTATTTATTAACTGTTTGCCAAGTAAATTTATCTGGGCGTGGAATATCGAGTTGATCAAGTACTCTAATTAATGACTGTTCAATCAGTTCATCAATTGTTTTAGGCATGTGATAAAAAGCAGGAACAAGTGGCATAATCGTTGCACCAATTTGACAGGCCGTTTTCATCAATTGGATATGGCCTAAGTGTAATGGGGTCTCACGAACACAAAGAATAAGCGGGCGGCGCTCCTTGAGTACTACATCCGCTGCTCGGATTAATAAATTATCACTATAACTATTTGCAATACCAGATAACGTTTTAATCGAGCAAGGGACAATAATCATACCATGAGTTTTAAATGAACCAGAGGAAATATTTGCGGCTATATCAGTGATATCATAAAAATAATCAGCTAATTTAATGACATCTTGACATTGATAGTCTGTTTCTAAAGAAATAGTGCGTTTGGCTGAATTAGAAATCACTAAGTGAGTTTCGACATTTGGTATTTTAGCTAATAGTTCTAATAAACGAATACCATATAATGCCCCGCTCGCACCAGAAATACCGACAATAATACGCTTACGCGCAAGCTGATTATTTGTTTGTGTCATACTTGCTATTATCCACCGACATTATAAATTTCTAAATTCTCTGACTCTTTGCTATTAGCTTGATTCTTAGCATTATTAGTAATATCACGACGGCTGTTTTGTAAATTAGCTAAATAAGCATCACTAATATCACCTGTCACGTAGCAGCCATCAAATACTGAAGATTCAAATTTATCAATTTTTGGATTACCCTCTTTCACTGCATCAACTAAATCAGCTAAATCTTGATAAATAAGTTTATCTGCACCAATCGCCTGAGCGATCTCTTCAACATTACGTTGATAAGCAATTAGCTCGTTAGCAACTGGCATATCAATACCATAAACATTTGGATAACGTATTTCTGGTGCGGCTGAAGCTAAATAAATTTTCTTCGCTCCAACGGAACGAACCATTTCAAGAATCTCTTGAGAAGTCGTTCCTCGAACAATTGAATCATCAACTAATAAAACGTTCTTACCTTCAAACTCAATTCTATTTGCATTCAATTTTCTTCTCACTGAACGACGACGAACAGTTTGCCCTGGCATAATAAAAGTTCTACCGACATAACGATTTTTGACAAACCCTTGTCGATAAGGTTTATTAAGAATACGCGCTATTTCTAAAGCAGCATCACAAGATGTTTCCGGAATTGGAATAACCACATCAATATCAAGAGCATGCCACTCTCTAGCAATTTTTTGACCTAATTTTTGTCCCATCAGGATTCTTGATTGATAGACTGAAATTCCATTCATTAATGAATCAGGACGAGCAAAATAGACATATTCAAAAATACAGGGACGATACTCCAAACGTTGTGTACTTTGTTTAGAGTAAAACTGACCATCTTGAGAAATATAAATGACTTCTCCAGGCTCAACATCGCGAACAAATTCGAAATCTAAGGTATCAAGAGCCACACTTTCTGAAGCGACCATATACTCGGACTGTTTTTCATTAATAACACGCTTACCAATCACTAGTGGACGAATACCATGAGGATCACGAAAAGCAATGAGCCCATGTCCAATAATCATAGCGACACAAGCATAAGCACCTTTAATAATATTATTAACTTGTTCTAACGCAGAAAAAATATTATCTGGTGTTAATGGGTAAACTGAATATTTATCAAGCTCACTCGCTAAAATATTGAGTAATACTTCAGAGTCAGAGTAAGTATTAACATGCCGTCTTGCCTTCTTTAGAATATTATTACGTAATTCGGCAGTATTAGTTAAATTGCCATTATGCGCAAGCGTAATACCATAAGGAGCATTAACATAAAATGGCTGTGCTTCCGATACACTAGAACTACCAGCAGTAGGATATCTTACGTGGCCAATCCCAATATTTCCTTGCAAACGTTGCATATGTTGTGACTGGAATACATCTTGTACTAAACCATTCGCTTTACGTAATCGAAAAAAATCGTTTTCATCTATAGTTACGATTCCTGCTGCATCCTGCCCTCGATGTTGCAATACAGTTAGCGCATCATAAATTGATTGATTTACAGGACTAAAACCAACAACACCTACTACTCCGCACATAATATGACCCCTAAATAATTACAAAGAATGATTACGAGTTAACTAAAAATGAAGACGAGTTTTGCAATGTTTCAAAGAACCAACGAACAATAAAATGAAAATGGGGGATCAAAATAGACTCCTGCCATGCGACACTTTTAGCCAAAGGCGTAAATGTATCTACAAAAAATAACACTGCAGCCGTTAATAAAATTCCCCGCAAAATACCGAAGAAAATTCCTAATACACGGTCAGTGCCGGATAAACCTGTTTTTTGTACTAATTCACTAATAATATAATTGATAACCGCGCACACTAATAAGGTTGCAATAAACAATATCACGATTGCTGTAGCATTACGGGCAAATTCATCATGGAAATAGGTAAAATATCCACTAATATCAGTATAGAATCGACTAGCGATAAAAAAAGCGCATATCCAACTAATTAAAGATAGTGCCTCTTTAACAAATCCTCTGACAAGACTAACTAATGCCGAAAAGACAATGATACCAATAATCGTAAAATCAACCCAATTCATCATAATCCTTTCTCTCTTTTTAACCCAAATAAGCCCTAACTAAACAGAATTTTTCTCTTCTTTTCTGTTATTTTGTTACCGCAAAACCTTTCAGTTTTGTTAAATGCTCTAAATCCATAATGACAATATCAGCTTGTTCTTTAGTAGGATAGTAACCAACAAATAACCGAGTGACTTGTCCCTCTTGTGGTATTTGTGGTTCAGTATAAACGTCATAATTATTTAGTCGTAATAGTGCAACGAGTTCTTCAATTTTTTGCTTATTTTTGAGCGCGACAAGCTGTACAACATAATTCTTTCTATTTTGTGGATTACTATTATCAATTTGTGGTTCAACAATCGGGGTGGGTTCTTGATGAATGATTGATGAATGGTCACTATTAAATTCATCTTCAGGAGTAAACACTGCTGAACTATTCACTGAATCATCCGTATATTCAATTAATTGATTATCATTGGTTGGTAATAAAGGAATCGTTGATTCAACACGCATCGATTTATCAGTAATGATATAAGGACCTATACAGAGAATAAATAACAATAACACAGTGAAACCGATCAACTGATTACGCTTTTTATTATTCATTAGAAGCAACCAAACTCAATATTTCTGATACAGTATGAAATGAACCACACACTACGATAATATCGTTCTTATCCGCATCTTGCTTAGCCTGCTTATAGGCATCTGCAACAGAAGAAAAAGTATGAATAGATGACTTATCTGTTAGCGGAATATACGTCGCAATATCTTCGGCTTTAGTTCCACGCTCTCCATATAATGTAGCACAGTACCAAACATCTGCCTGTAAAATTTTTACTGTTGATGCAATGTCTTTATCTTTTAACATCCCAATCACAATACGTAGCTTGTAACTGTCAGTTTTATCTTTAATAAGAGATTTTAATTGGTTATTCAAGTAAGTCGCAGCATGAGGGTTATGTGCAACATCGATAATAACTAAAGGATCATTTGCAATAACTTGGAATCGCCCAGTTAATTCAGTTTTACGCAAACCTTTACATATAATATCTTCACTAATATTTAATGATGAATAACTGAGTGCAGCTAATGCTGTTGCACAATTAGCCAATGGCACATTCGCGATAGGCAGACTTTCATAGTGGCAAGTTGCCGATTTAAATTGCCAAAAATGCTGATCAATTTGTTGATACTGCCAATCATATCCCGAATTTGGTCGACAGCAGTGTAATTGGACCTGAGTTTGTATTGCTACATCATAAATTGATTGAGGCATATCGGGTTCACCAACAATAGCGATACAATTTTTCTTAAAAATACCCGCTTTTTCACGGCCAATACTTTCTCGAGTATTACCAAGGTAATCCATATGGTCAAGAGCAATCGACGTCACGACAGCAACATCTGCGTTAACAATATTCGTAGCATCGAGGCGACCGCCCAAACCAACTTCAAGAATAACAATATCCAAATTAGCCTGTTTAAACAACCATAATGCAGAGAGAGTAGAATATTCAAAATAGCTTAATGATGTGTCTTGGCGGCAATTTTCAATGTGATTAAAAGCATCGACATGCGCATGATCAGAAAGCTCTTTATTGTTAATGCGCACCCGTTCAGTATAACGTAATAGATGAGGAGAGCTATAAACCCCGACTCTAAAACCAGCCTCAAGCAGTATCATCTCAAGTGTACGGCATGTGGTTCCTTTGCCGTTAGTACCCGCAACGGTAAATACATAAGGAGCAGGTTTAAGTACGTCTAACCTATTTGCTACCTCAGAGACTCTTGCCAACCCTAATTCAATAGTTTTTGGATGGATACGCTCAAGATAGGAGAGCCACATTTCTAAACTAGATGTGGCGTCAGGTTTGTGCAATTTATCGTTATTCATACTCATCTTATCAAGTTGAATCAATTACGATTACTGATTGATTGGTTATTCAATTACAGTTTCATTAAATGGGTCTGGTCGTTTCATCATTTTAGCAATAATGCTAGCAATTTTAACTCGCATATCTTTTCGATGAACGATCATATCTAATGCACCCTTTTCAAGTAAAAACTCACTGCGCTGAAAACCTTCAGGAAGGGTTTCTCTAACCGTTTGTTCAATAACTCTTGGTCCAGCAAAACCGATCAAAGCTTTAGGTTCAGCAATATTGATATCACCAAGCATCGCTAAACTTGCTGATACCCCCCCCATAGTCGGGTCAGTCATAACTGAAATATACGGTAAACCTTCATCTTGCATTTTTGCTAAGATAGCACTAGTTTTAGCCATCTGCATCAACGAGAAGAGCGCTTCTTGCATACGAGCACCACCACTAGTAGAAAAACAGATTAGTGGACATTTATCAGCGATAGCTTGCTCTGCAGCTCGGACAAACATTGCCCCCACCACCGATGACATAGAACCACCAATAAAACTAAACTCAAATGAAGCTGTAACGACAGGGATACCAAATAATGTCCCTTTCATCGCAATCATTGCATCTCGTTCATGAGTCTCTTTCTGAGCCGTTGCTAAACGATCTTTATACTTTTTTGAATCTTTAAATTTTAAAATATCTTTCGGCTCTAAATCAGTACCGATTTCAATATCCGAGCCTTCATCTAAGAATCGAGACAGACGCACACGAGCGCTGATTCTCATATGATGGTCACATTTTGGACAGACTTCCAAATTTCGTTCAAGTTCTGCCTGATATATTACTTGCTCACAGCTAGTACATTTAGTCCAAACTCCACCAGGAATATTGGCCTTTTTGTGATCTGATGAGATATTATTCTTGTTAAGAATCTTTTCAATCCAACTCATTATTAACCTTCTGCTTATCTTGCTTACTATCAAACTTGAAAAATTACCACTATTGTATAGTATTTTGCTCGGTTACTTAATAGCTATTTTCTAGTTTATCAAAATTCATGTTTGTGAATGTTACTATTTTTGTTCAAATCATACCGTAATAATATGAACGAAATCAATATCAGTTTTATTGGGTATTACTTTTGCTGCTATTTCAAATTATACTAAAAACAATGGACCTAATGGCTTTTTCGGTAATTCAAACTGCTCTGGATAAATCACATTAACTAAGTATAACCCTTCTGGTTTAGCTGTTGCAGCAGCTAGTGTTCTATCTTTTGCCTGCAACAGATCTCTTAACCATAAAATTGGTTTATTACCATTACCCACTTCACATAAACTACCCACAATATTTCTTACCATATGATGAACAAATGCATTAGCTTGAATATCAACCACAACATAACGGTCTTGCCGAGTAACGGTAAGATGATGAATATTACGCCACGGTGATAGTGACTGACATTGGGCGGCGCGAAATGAGCTGAAGTCATTTTCACCCAGAAGAAATTGTGCAGCCTCATGCATACGTTCAGTATCAAGAGGCTGATAATAATGAGTAATTCCCTGACTTAGTATAGCTGAACGATGACGATGATTGTAGATAATATAACGATAACGCCTCGCCTGTGCACTAAATCTTGCATGAAATGAATCATCAACGAGATGAGCCCACGATACAGAAATGCTCGGAGGTAAATTAGCATTAACCCCCATTGTCCAGGCATTTAAAGCTCGAATTGCATTGGTATCAAAGTGAACCACTTGCCCTGTCGCATGCACTCCAGTATCAGTGCGGCCAGCACAAAATATTGAGATCGGCTCATTAGCAACCTGAGTTAGAGCCTCTTCAAGTTTTTGTTGAATCGATATAACATGTTGCTGACGTTGCCAACCACAATATTGACTGCCATCATATTCAACACCTAATGCAATTTTCATTTAAAGCAACTCGTTTTAATCAATATAATGGATTAATAAACTTTCAGCAGTTTCTAACAAAACTCGTGCACCTAAGTAACGAATATTATCACTAACACTCATAAACTGGATTTGCTCTTGATTACCATAACTATAATGGAAGTTCGCCACCATAATTATTTGTTCTTCTGGTTGTTCATTATTAATAACAGTAACAGGAGTCGGGTAATCATCAGACACTAATGTTACGCCATATTGCGATAATAGCGTATCATCTTTAGCAATACTATGTGGTACCGATGAAACAAATGATATTGCTTGAGTTAAGCCATAAAAAACAGGTACCAACATAGAATCAACTGAAATGGCTAATTGGTAATTACCGGTAATACGTCGAATCTGTTCAACAATTTGCTCATCACCCGTCAATGAACTAGGTAATACATTAAAAGCGAGTTGCTTATCAAAAAAATCGTTTTCCGCAGGTAAACCATTTAATAAACGAGCACTTTGTCCAGCTAATGAATTTACGCCTTTTTTTCCATAGTAAGAAGCAGGAACTAAATTGGTAATATGTAATTGAGATAATTGTTCAATATCGGTCAATGCAGCCATACTGCGTAAAGCTTGACTTACCATTGGATTAGCCACTGAGACAATGTTTTCATTACGGTAATCTTCAAGGCGAGACTCATTAACTTTCGGTAATACCAATGGAATCGATTCATCTAATGCAAAAATTCCTGTTGCATCAATCACAACACAACCCGATTGAGCAGCTAATCGAGCATATTTCTCTGATGTTTCTTGATTTGCGGCGAAAAAGACTAAATGACAGTTTGACCAATTCATCTGATCAATATGCTTAATTGTTAAGTTTTTACCTGCAAACCTAACAATCTCACCTTCACTATTATCGCTACCAATTAAATCAAGATGCTCAATAGTTAGATCACTATTTTCCAATAATTCAACTAATGCACTACCAACCTGACCATTTGCACCAACAACTGCAATATTCCATGATGCCATATTAACAACCTACTATAACAAATTAAATTGAGCTCGATTATACTGATTATTTTAGCTAAGATACAACAATAATAAGTCAGTTGATACATAAGATATAAAGTACAGGATAAAAATAGAGGCTCTAATTCGCCTCTATATTAAATAGTTTAGCTACAATACCAACTTACCGATATTACGATCAATAATTGACTGCCCAATACCTGAGACCTCTTTCAATTGTTCAATCGAAACAAATGGACCAAACTTTTCCCGATATTCCACAATTTTTTTCGCCTTGCTAAGCCCGATCCCATTTAAATATTTGGCGATCTCTTCAGCTGAAGCTTGGTTAATATTAACTTGAGATATCATCTCGTTTTTTTGCAACGGCAGCGGAGCGGTTGCTGTTGGTTCTGCATGAATAGACCATCCTGACAAGAGCGATAATCCACCGAAAATAGCCATAATTAAATAGTGTCTAATGCTTTTCATAAGTGACTCCTTAAATATAAAAAATAAGCCTAATCACTATCTCATAAAAAATTAAAATAAAATAAACATGAGGTTAATAATGCAAAAAGCCACATAAAGTGGCTTTAAGAAATTTCTATTCTAATTTATTTATTGCTAAATCTATCACAAATTTGAATTAGGCATCATTTCAATTTTAGCATTTGAACGTAAGAATAAGTTGAGATCTGCATAAGCTGCATACTGATCAATATTCGTCAATTGTGCTGACATATCTTGTTCTTCACCATTTTCAACTTTTGTCAAAACAGCAACAATCGCAGTCTTATCATCAAGTAAATTAAAACCAAAAACACGTTTATTTTCTAATGGCGGAACCAAAGAGTAAATCATATTAACCGTATTTTCATCGAATTCTTTTGAATCTCGTGTTAAGTCATATTTTGTTGCAAAATTAATTCGTGAATCTGAAACACCATTATTTAATTTTTCAACAACATCGCTCAATGACGTATTAAACATTCCAATCACTTTTTGTTGATTAAGTTGTTTTTGTATCTGATCATGAACTTTCTCATAAGGAGCAACGTTGGCAGGACGATAGTCTAAAACCTGTGTAACATATGTTGCTTTAGGATCGGTAATTTCAACTAAATCAGAAATCGTTTGTGTTGCAACACCATTTTTAACCATCTCATCACTAAATAAATAATTGTTCAATTCTTGATTACTAACAATAGAGTATGGATTATTTTTGATCTGCCAATTTTCAGGTTCAACTAATTCAAGATCGGCCGCTTTAGCAATCTCTTCGAGAGTTTGATATTTATTTCTCGCGTCTAATAATTTCTGATTTTTTGCATCGTAAATAGCTTGAACACGTTGAGAATATAACTCAGATTTAAGCTTCTCTCCAACATATTCAAAAGGTAATAGTTGTGGTTTTTGTATATCTTGTAAAAAGACCACATAGTCACTGCCATCTAGATTAGCGACAGTTGAATCACCTTTTTTAGTCAAGCCAAGTTGTAAATAATCAGGAATCGCTGTTTCCGCAAACCAACCTAAATTAATTAAATTAGTAGAATCAATATTGGCAATATTTTTACTCTTTTTAATTTGAGTATCTAACGTTTTTGCATCAGCTTGATTATCCGCTCTAACTAATACATATTCATATTTAGCTGGCTGGGTATAATCAGCCTTATTACTCTCATATGCGGCAAGTAATTCAGCTTCGGTAGGCATTTGAGCTTGTTTCATGGCATCGCCATAAGTATTCGCAACAAACTTAATTTTTATTCTATCGCCAAGCGCAAATTGATTTGTATTTTCAAGATAATATTGCTTAATTTCATCTTCTGAAATATCAATTGCGGATTTATCAACAATATCGCCAAGGTTAACTTGAGCATAGTAACCTTCACGTTTCTGATCAACTAGTTGAGAGATATCTGACTCAACAGGTAAAGCAAAATTGGTTAATAATAATGCATTTAATAATTGATTTTTTTGCTGTTCAGCTCTTAAGTACTCAGCATAACTATCGGGTGTATAGCCATTTCGTCGTAATAACGATATAAATTTCTCGTTATTAAATGCACCATTTACAAAGAAAACACGTTGTTTTGTAATAATATTTTTAACCTGATCATCTGAAATTTTTAATCCCAAATCATCCGATAGCTTATAACCTAAATGATTATCAACGAGTGATAAGAACACTTGTTTTCTCACTTCTCGATTAACCATATCATCAGAACCTAATGCAACAGTCTGTTCCATAGCCCGATTAACTTGATCTTCAAATCCAGCACGGCCAATTCCTTCGCCATCGACCTTAGCAATATAGAGGCGTTCATCATCAGCACTATTACCGTGCATACCAAATAAACCACCAACGCCAGTAAAAATAAAAGCTAAAATAATTATTGCAAAAATAACTTTAACAACAATACTATTAGCCGCAGTTCGAATTTTTTCCATCATCGTTTATTGTTCTCCATTGAATAACTTATCATGGCAACGTTTATTCATTGAAATAAGTATTTATATTCACCCAATTTTTAATGGCGAAAAGTATATCATATCTATTAAGATTCGCTATGCTATAAATATTAAATCCTAACGATACATCTAGTCTGAATTTTTTATTATTACCAGAAAATGAGCGCTATTTTATTAAAATTTTAAAATAAAAAAAGCTGACATACGTCAGCTTTGTAATTTTAATCAAAAATTAATTAATAGTCCCTGAAGCAGGTATAATATTCTTACTTTTTTTCGCTACGGGTTTAGTAACCTTTTTAGGCACTTTAACTGTCTCAATACCAAATGGGTTATTTGCCAAAGCAATGGTAATCACATCATCAATCCATTTTACAGGATGGATATCTAATTCCGCTTTAATATTATCAGGGATCTCTTCCAAATCCTTCACATTATCAATTGGAATGATAACAGTCTTAATTCCACCACGATGTGCTGCAAGTAACTTCTCTTTTAGTCCACCAATTGGCAACACCTGTCCCCGTAAAGTAATTTCACCCGTCATTGCGACATCAGCCTTAACTGGATTCCCCGTTAAAGTTGAAATCAATGACGTACACATTGCAATACCGGCACTAGGACCATCTTTTGGTGTCGCACCATCAGGAACATGAACATGAATATCACGTTTTTCGTAAAAATCATTATTAATGCCTAATTTTTCAGCTCGAGCACGTACGACGGTCAATGCGGTTTGAATGGACTCTTGCATCACATCACCTAATGAACCGGTATAAGTCAATTTCCCTTTACCTGGTACACTAACTGATTCAATGGTAAGTAAATCACCGCCAACTTCTGTCCACGCTAATCCATTGACTTGGCCGATGCGGCTTTCATCGTCAATTTTTCCGTAATCAAAGCGCTGTACACCTAAGAAGTCATGAAGATTATCTTGAGTAATGACAATTTTCTTAACTTGTTTACTAAGTGCAAGTTGCTTAACCACTTTACGACAAATTTTAGCAATTTCACGTTCTAAACTACGAACACCTGCTTCACGAGTATAATAACGAATAATACCCATAATTGCTGAATCATCAATCTCAATCTCAGTCGGTTTAAGACCATTATTATCAATCTGTTTTTGTAATAAATGTTGTTTAGCAATATTCAATTTCTCGTCTTCGGTATAACCCGATAAACGAATCACTTCCATACGGTCAAGCAATGGTACTGGAATATTCATCGAATTGGCAGTTGCAACAAACATAACATCAGATAGATCATAATCAACTTCTAAATAGTGATCATTAAAAGCACTATTCTGTTCTGGATCGAGAACTTCAAGTAATGCAGAAGCTGGATCGCCACGCATATCCGATGACATTTTATCAATCTCATCAAGTAAAAATAGCGGATTTCTCACGCCAACTTTAGCCATGCGCTGAATTAACTTACCCGGCATAGAACCAATATATGTTCTACGGTGACCTCTAATCTCTGCTTCATCACGGACACCGCCAAGCGCCATTCGAACATATTCACGCCCAGTTGCTTTAGCAATAGATTGACCTAATGAAGTCTTACCAACACCTGGAGGCCCAACTAAACATAAAATTGGCCCTTTGATTTTATTAACACGCCCTTGTACCGCTAAATATTCTAAAATACGGTCTTTAACCCGCTCAAGTCCATAATGATCATGATCAAGTACTTTTTGAGCTTCTTTAATTCCTTTCTTAACTTTGCTTTTTTTCGACCAAGGAACCTGTAGCATCCAGTCAATATAGCCGCGAACTACCGTTGCCTCAGCTGACATTGCTGGCATCATTTTTAGTTTATTCAGCTCAGCCATTACTTTTTCAACGGCTTCTTTAGGCATTTTAGCTTTATCTATCTTGACCTTAAGCTCTTCATATTCATCAGGTTTATTATCTATATCCCCTAATTCTTTATGAATCGCCTTAATTTGCTCATTAAGATAATACTCTTTTTGCGCCTTTTCCATTTGCTGTTTAACACGTTGACGGATATTTTTCTCAACTTGCAGCAAATCAATTTCCGATTCCATCATCGAAACTAAAAATTCAAACCGTTTCTCTAAGTCTAAACAAGCTAAAATATCTTGTTTCTGCTCAACTTTAACAAAAAGAGTTGAGGCAATTGAATCTGCTAATTGTGCAGGTTCTTTTATTAAGCGAATTGAATCAACTACTTCTTGAGTAATTTTTTTGTTTAACTTTGCATACTCTTCAAAATTAGACAAAGTCACTCTAACTAACGCTTCACTGATTGAATCAACTTTTAACTCTTTTACTTGCTGAATATTACCAATAAAAAAGGTTTCAATATCTTGATCAATAATATTAACGAGTTTAGCGCGTTCTACACCTTCAACTAAAACTTTGATTGTCCCATCAGGTAGTTTTAATAATTGCAGAATATTAGCAATAGTTCCGACGGAAAAAAGATCACTCTCTTGTGGATCGTCTAGAGTGGCATCTTTTTGTGTCACTAGAAATACTTGCTTATTCATCTCCATTGCTTTTTCTAAGCAACGGATCGATTTATCTCGACCAACAAACAATGGAATAACCATGTGAGGGAACACCACAACATCTCGTAGTGGTAAAACTGGCATCACCTGCTTTGATTGTTTTGTTCTCATATTATGCTCTCTAAAACGGTATTAATTTCATATTCAAATGATATTGGGTCGATTTCTTTATATTCAAGACCAATAATCATAAGGTAGGTAATTATATTGAAGCTAAATAATATTATTTGATGGATTTATTACCTGCATTTTTACAACGAGTTCCCCCAGAAGAAAAATGCAGGTATGAAATTATGAGTTATAAATAATTTGAGGAAGAGTCTGTTTTTCAATTGTGTCTCGATCTACCACAACTTTATTCACATTTTTTAGTGAAGGTAGATCATACATAACATCTAATAAAATGTTTTCAACAATTGAACGAAGTCCCCTTGCCCCTGTTTTACGAACCATTGCTTTTGCAGCAATCGCTTCAAGTGCTTCAGTTGTAAATTCTAACTTAACATTTTCTAACTCAAATAATGCTTGATATTGTTTAGTTAATGCATTTTTAGGTTCGACTAAAATTTGAATTAATGCAGCTTTATCAAGTTCTGAAAGCGCAGCAACAACCGGTAATCGACCAATAAATTCAGGAATTAGACCAAATTTAACGAGATCTACTGGCTCAATTTGTGCCAATAACTCTGATTCAGTCGCTTTTTGTTGTTCACCCTTAACTTCAGCACCAAAGCCAATCCCCGTATTTACAGATACTCGGCT
Source organism: Orbaceae bacterium BiB (assembly GCA_036251205.1). Classification (NCBI taxonomy): domain Bacteria; kingdom Pseudomonadati; phylum Pseudomonadota; class Gammaproteobacteria; order Orbales; family Orbaceae; genus Orbus; species Orbus mooreae. The sequence continues at coordinate 1,669,522 of CP133958.1, forward strand.
TGCAATCACTTTATCTAAGCCGGCAAAAGCACCACCACAAATAAATAGAATTTTTGATGTATCAACTTGTAAAAATTCCTGCTGAGGCATTTTTCGACCACCTTTTGGTGGAACAGAAGCAACCGTGCCTTCAATTATTTTTAGTAAGGCCTGCTGGACACCTTCACCAGAAACATCTCGGGTGATAGACGGATTTTCTGATTTACGAGAAATCTTATCAATTTCATCAACATAAATAATACCACGTTGTGCTTTAGCAATATCATAGTCACAGCTTTGTAACAATTTTAGAATGATATTTTCAACATCTTCACCCACATACCCAGCTTCAGTTAATGTTGTTGCATCGGCCATTGCGAAAGGAACATCAAGAAAACGAGCTAATGTTTCCGCTAATAATGTTTTACCGCTCCCGGTTGGCCCAATAAGTAAAATATTACTTTTACCTAGCTCTACGCCATCTTGACTTTTAGGTGCCCGTAAACGTTTATAATGATTATATACCGCAACAGAAAGAACTTTTTTAGCTTGCTCTTGCCCGATAACATATTCATCTAAGTGAGCTCTAATTTCGTGTGGTGTTGGTAATGGTTTTGTTGCAATATCATCACCATTGCTAAAATCGCTATCATCACTTTCTAATATTTCATTTAAAGAATGAATACACTCATCACAAATATAAATCGATGATGAACACTCTATTAGCTTTTTGGTTTCATTCTTGCTTCTACCACAGAAAGTGCAGTAAAGTAACTTTCCTGATTTCTCTTTATTCACTACAATCACCTGTTATAACTATTTACAGTAAATAGATAAGGATTTTAAAATCCACCTGTTACCAATTTATGTCTAATTACACTCTTTTTTCAAAAATAGCATCAACTAAACCATAATCGACGGCTTGTTGTGCTGACATAAAATTGTCACGATCAGTATCTTTCTCAATAACTTCTAAAGCCTGCCCTGTATGCAATGCCATCAATTCATTCATTCTATTTTTAATTTTAAGCACTTCTTGAGCATGAATTTGAATATCAGAAGCCTGTCCTTGAAAGCCACCTAAAGGTTGGTGAATCATCACTCTCGCATTTGGTAAGCAATAGCGCTTACCTTTAGCTCCAGCCGTCAATAAAAATGCGCCCATTGAGCATGCTTGACCTAAACAAATTGTACTAACATCGGGCTTGATAAACTGCATCGTATCATAGATAGACATACCAGATGTAATAACGCCACCAGGAGAATTAATATAAAGATAAATATCTTTTTCTGGATTTTCGGCTTCTAAAAATAACATTTGAGCAACAATTAAATTAGCCATATGGTCTTCGACCTGACCTGTCATAAAAATAATACGCTCTTTTAACAGTCTAGAATAAATGTCATATGCCCGTTCACCTCGTGAACTCTGCTCAACAACCATTGGAACAACATTCATTCTTTCATCTAATGAATTGTTTTGATAAGACATTTTTCCTCCTAACTAAATAAAACAGCCCAAAAAAGAACACTCTTATTTTGGGCTATAACTGATATAAAAAACAACTTACATTAAGCAGGCTGTTGATTCATTAATTCCGAGAATGAAGATGCTTTTTCAGTAACTTTAGCTTTCTCTAGTAATAAGTCTACAACTTGATCTTCTAAAGCAACAGATTTCAAATTATCTAATGCTTTTTTATCCTTGCTGTAGTAAGCAACGACTTCTTTCGGATCTTCATATGCTGTTGCAATCTCATCAATAAGACCTTTTACGCGAGCTTCATCAGCAGAAAGTTTGTTACTTTCGATAATTTCGCTAAATAATAATCCGATAATAACACGTTTTTTCGCTTCAGCTTCGAATAACTCTTTTGGCAACTCAATTGATTGAGGAGCATTATTACCAAAACGTGACATCGCTTGTTGACGTAATACATCAACTTCACGGTCAATTAACGCTACTGGAACTTCCATATCGTTATGTTTAACTAAACCATCAATAACTTGTGCTTTGATTTTATTGCGGATAGTAGCTTTAAGCTCTCTAACCATATTTTTACGTACTTCAGCTTTTAAAGCATCAATGGTGCCATCAGCGATACCGAAACGTTTAATAACATCAGCTGTTAATTCAGGTAACTCTAACTCTTCAACTTTTTTCAATGTTGAAGCAAATTTAGCCGCTTTACCTTTTAAATTTTCAGCATGGTAATCTTCTGGGAAAGTAACATCAATATCAAAACTGTCACCAGCTTTATGACCTAAAATAGCAGTTTCAAAACCAGGAATCATTCGGCCTTGACCTAATACTAGTGCGAAATCGGTAGCTTTACCGCCTTCAAACTCTTCACCATCAACAGTACCAACGAAATCAAGTACAACGCGCATCTGATCTTGTGCTTCTTTATCAACTTGTTTCCAAGTTCCTTGTTGTTTACGTAAAGTCTCGATCATTGTTTCAACGTCAGCATCTGCAACTTCTGCTGCTGGTTTTTCAACTTCGATTTTATCAAGATCTTTAATTTCAACTTGTGGATACACTTCAAACTCAACGGTAAACGGATAATCTTCACCTTGTTTATATTGTGTAGGGATATAATTAGGCGCGCCCGCTGGGTTAAGTTTTTCTTGAATGATTGCATCGATAAAGTTACGTTGCATTAAATCACTCAAAGCATCTTGTAGAATTGATGCACCATAACGTTGTTCTACGATTTTTAAAGGTACTTTCCCTTTACGGAAACCATCTATACGGACTTTCTTAGCAGTATTAACAAGTTCTTTATCAACTGCTTTTTTAATATCTTCTGATGGAATAGTTATCGTTAAACGTCTACCTAATCCTTGTGTGGTTTCCACAGAAACTTGCATCTTTGATACCTCAACATCATGAATTAATTTGTATTCGCGTGAAAACAGAATATATGTTCCCTAACAATCAAACACAATAAAGTTTATAAAATAGCCATGCATTATACAGGCCGATACAGCTTACGTCGAGAATTTTAATAGTTTCTTCTCTAACGATTTTAATCGTTTATTCATTTCATCAATGTGTAACACTAATGAGGCAGTTTTACGCCATACTTTATTCTCTTGTAAAGGAATTCCTGAAGAGTAAACACCTGGTTCAGAAATAGGTCGCATAACCATCCCCATCCCTGTTACAGTTACTTTATCACAAATTTCCATATGACCGTTGATGACACTAGCACCACCGATCAAGCAATACTTACCGATTTTCAGACTACCAGCCATAATCACACCACCAGCAACAGCAGTATGAGCACCAATAAAGTCATTATGTGCAATTTGACATTGGTTATCAATAATAACACCATCACAAATCACAGTATCGTCAAGTGCGCCACGATCAATCGTCGTTGAGGCTCCAATTTCCACATTGTTACCAATAATAACACGGCCTAATTGTGGTATTTTAACCCAGTTTCCGCGATCATTCGCATAACCAAAACCATCAGAACCGATAACGGCTCCAGATTGAATCAAGCAATTATCACCAATTTCAATATTATGATATATCGAAACATTGGCCCATAACTTGGTATTAGCACCAATTTTACTATTTTTACCAATAAAACAACCTGCACCTATAATAGCATTATCACCAAGGGTAACACCATTTTCAATGACTGAATTAGCTCCTATCGAAACATTTTTACCTAGCACCGCATCATCAGCGATAACAGCTGATGGTGCAATTCCGTGTGCTGGTTTTGGCGTAGTATCCAATAATTGAGCTAATCTTGCATAGGTCAAATAAGGATTGCCAACAATTAATGCTGCGCCATTCCAATGAGATAAGCTTTCCTCTGTCAAAACAACTGCAGTTGCTTTACACGACTGTAGCTGGTCTTGATATTTATTATCGGATAAAAAAGTAATTTGTCCTTTTCCAGCATTTGCCATTGAGGCAATACTACTAATAACAATATCCCCATCACCGACTAAAACAGCATCTAATTTCTCTGCCAGTTCTTTAAGCTTATATGCATACATTATTTATTAACCTGTTGTAAAACTTGATTGGTGATATCAACTGAATCAACAACATAAAAAGCAGCTTCTGCTTTCAAAATAAGATCATATTTTTGTTCTTTGGCAATCTTCGCGACTGCATCTTGAATTTTAACTAATAATTTATTAGCTTCTTCATTTTCGCGTTTACGGTAATCAGTAGAGAACGTATTCGCTTTATCTTGGAACGCTTTAATTACTTTAGTTAATTTTGCTTTTTCAGATTCAGATAGCGTCATACCATCTTTTTGTAGTTTTTGAGCAGCTTCATTCGCTTTTTTCTCTTCTTGCTGTAAACCTTTCGCTCTTGCTTCAAACTCAGAATCAAGGGTTTTACCCACTTTATCTCTTTCTGGCATTTGTTGTAAGATAGACATAACGTCAATAACGGCTATTTTTGTTTCTGCAAGCGCTGTGCCTGTAAATAATAAAGCCAAACTTAAACTTATAATTGATACAATTTTTTTCACACTAATCACCTTTTATATTACCTATAATTTTACTCTACCAAGTAGATCCAATATTAAACTGGAACTGCTGAGCCGAATCGCCATTGTATTTTTTAATCGGTTGCGCATAAGAGAACACTAGAGGCCCAAGTGGCGACATCCATTGCACTGCTAAACCAGCCGAAACTCGAATATCTGATGCTTTACCATAATCAGGAATATTACTATCACCTTTAAGGCTCCAATCTGTATCCCATACAGTACCTGCATCAACAAACACTGATGTTCTAATACTATTTGAATATTTTTCACTTGCAAATGGTGTTGGTACAATTAACTCACCACTAACAAATGCAAGAGCGTTACCACCAACAGAATTAGATGATGCTGTACAACCAGAAGTATTATCTAAATCACATGAACCATTAAAATAGATTGCTTTTGGCCCAACCGTATTCGATTTAAATCCTCTTAAGATAGAAGAACCACCGGCATAAAAGTTTTCATAAAATGGTAACTCTTTACCACCAAATCCAGTACCATAACCTAAACGACCACGCGCTAACACAACCCAGTTATGATCGTAATCCAATGGATAGTAATAAGAGCCATCTAAGGTAAATTTGACAAAACGGTTATCAAATACAGGAACAGTCACTTTACCATTAGCTGAAAGTTTCAATCCATCTGTCGGGAAGAATCCACGATCTAATGAGTTATAACTCCAATAAGCATTTAATAGTAGGTCATTAGTGCTAAACGCGATACTATTCTTACCTTTTACATTTTCACCCATTGATTGGAAATAACGCCACATACCATATTGGGCATCCATATCACTCAATCGGTGGTTAGCAAATTCAGTACCTAAACGAATAAAATTCTTTTCGCTAATTGGGAAACCTAAATTCGCATTTGCACCCCAAGTTTTACTAGAATACTCAGATTGGTCACCATCTTTATCAGCTTGATAAGTATTATAATAAACACCGCCACCTAAACTAACACCATCAACAGTAAAGTAAGGGTTGGTTGCAGAAATCGATGCTGTTTTATCTGAATCGGTGGTATTTACATCAAATGAAACACTATTACCAGTACCTAACCAGTTCTCTTGAGAAATACCTGCATTAAAGCTTAAACCACTATCAGAGCCAACACCGATACCAAATTTAATGCTACCCGTATTACGTTCAGCGACTTTATAGGTAATATCGACTTGATCATCTACTCCTGAGACTCTTTGCGTTTCCGTTTCTACCGTATCAAAGAAACCTAATCGATTAAGTCTGGTTTTACCTAACTCGACAAGATTGTTACTTAACCAAGCTCCCTCGCTCTGGCGGAATTCACGTCGAATAACTTGTTCGCTTGTTACAGTATTTCCAACTACATTAATTTTACGAACATAAAAACGAGGTCCTACATCAACAAAGACAATTAATTTGACGGTATGATTTTCATCATTAATTTCCGGATGAGTAATAACTTTCGGATAAGCATAACCATAATCCGCTAACTCTTTTTTAATTTGGTCTTCGATCTGCGTGATCTTTTCACCGTTATACAGTTCACCTAATCTAAGTTGTTCACTCGCAAGCTTTTCAATTTTTTCTTTATGTCCAGCATAGTTACCTTTAAACTCAAGTTCAGATAAATTATATTGATCGCCTTCGTTAATATTTATCGTAACATAAATACCTTTTTTATTTGGCGTTAAACTAACTTGAGTGGAATCAATATTAAAACGGGCATAACCACGATCAAGATAAAAACCTTGTAATTCATCTAAATCTGCCGCTAACTTCTGTTTTTGATATTTACGGTCGCCAAGCATATTCCACCATGGCACTTCATCACGTAAAGAAAAACGAGAGATAAGCTCTTCTGACGAGTAAGCATTAGCACCAACAATATTAATTTGTTCAATTTGTGCAGATACCCCTTCGGCAATATCTAATTTTAGATCAACTCGATTATGGGAAAGTGGTGTGACAACCGCTTTTACTTTTGCGTTGTACTTACCAATACTATAATAGAAATCCTCTAATCCTTTTTCGATAGCAGATAAGGAAGTGCGGTCTAATGATTCTCCGGTTCTAACACCAGAAGCATCTAGATTAGACGTCAATAGATCATCTTTGACTGATTTATTACCAGAAAATGAGATGCTAGCAATAGTTGGGCGTTCTTCAACATGAATGATAAGCGTACCACCATCACGAGAGATCGTAATATTTTCGAAATTACCACTGGTATACAATGATTTGATTATATCCCCAAGATCAGACTCATGAACATAATCACCGACCTGAACAGGCATTTTCAACAATGCTGCGCCAAGTGTTACCCTTTGTAATCCTTCAAATTTGATATCTTTTACTTCAAAGTTATCAGCACTCAATGCAATTGGACTATAGCTAAAAGAACTAAAAAGCAAAGACGCTATGAGCAATTTATTAATTCTCATTGATATGGCTCACCTTCATAATATGTTACTCCATTCGATTACAACGACAATCGCACAAAATCATTAAAGAATGCAATTCCCATTATAATCATCAATAAAACAAAACCCAGTCTATAGCAAGCTTCTTGTATTTCTCGAGACAATGGAGAACCTTTTATTTTTTCAATTAATAAAAAAACAAGGTGTCCACCATCTAACATTGGTAAAGGCACAAGATTAATCACACCTAAACTAATACTGATAAATGCTAAAAAAAACAGATATGGTACAAAACCATAACTTGCCGTTTGCCCAGCCCCTTTCGCGATTGAAACCGGCCCCGATAAATTTTTCAGACTAATTACACCAGTCGCTAATTGGTAAAATGAACGTACGACCGATATTATTGTCAATTTTGTCTGATCCAGACCTTTAACAAATGCGCCTACTATACCATACTGTTTTACAATTGTGTTACTAGTTGGATAAATTCCTACTATACCAATTTTTTCGCCCTTATCATTAATTTCAATAGAGGGAATAAGATCCAACATTAGCTGCTTATTTTCTCGCTCTACTTCCAACTGTATAGGTTGACCTTGTTTGACTAACGCAACAAAATTTTCCCAACTGTCATAAGGTTTATTGTTATATGCAACAATAGTATCTCCAACAGCCATTCCCGCTTTTTCTGCAGCCGAATTAGCAACAATTTTACTAACAATAGGATAAATCTCAATTTGAGCAGGCACAAAACCAAAAGCGGTAATTGGTGATACCTTTTCAATATCAAACTTCCAATTTTTAATATTTATGGTCTGTTGATATTGCTCTCCCTGCTCTGTTTCATAACCTAATGTGAGAGCATCTTTACCCATTTCTGTGATCAGAGCTGAATTGACATCACCCCAACTATCTACTTTGATTCCTGCAATAGATTTTAGTTCCATATTCTCTGGAATATTTATACTTGCTGCGGGAGTATTAGGTAAGACGCTCTGAACTTTAACGGGATAAGAAACAACACCAAGCTGAAAAATAATCCAATAGGCTATAATTGCAAAAATAAAATTAGCAACTGGACCAGCACTGATTATCGCAGCTCGTTTAAGAATAGATTGATGATCAAATGCAAATGGCTTTTCATCATCAGTAAGCTCGACATTTCGCCCATCTAGCATTTTTACATAGCCACCAAGTGGGATGACTGATAAGCTAAATTGAGTTCCTTTTTTAGAAGTATATGAATAAAGTTTTTTACCGAAACCTATTGAAAAGCATTCAACTTTAACACCACATAATCTTGCTATAATAAAATGGCCAAACTCATGCACAGCAACCAGAACGCTGATCGTAATTAGAAAAATGAGTGTTGTCCAAATCACACGATAACCTTAAAGAATATATAGAGAAACTGCAGCAAAAACAGGAATCGCGGCAGTCAGACTATCAATGCGGTCTAAAATACCGCCATGCCCTGGAATCAAATGACCACTATCTTTAATATTGGCTTCTCGTTTAAACATACTTTCAGTTAAATCGCCAAGTACAGATACAAGAATTGCAAATATTGAGCTAATCATCATATTACTAAATGAGATAGTAAAGTAGCCACTTACATAGACAATAACACTAACCACTAATGCTAAAGCAACACCACCAATAAATCCTTCAATTGTTTTACCAGGAGAGACGCTTGGTGCTAATTTATGTTTACCAAATGCCCGTCCAGCAAAATAAGCACCTGAATCTGTCGCCCAAACAAGGACTAAAACATACAATAATAGAAATGCACCGTGAAAAGTATCGGCATAATAGTAAACGCCTCTTAAAGTAATCATACCAAAAACAAATGGAATTAATGTACAGCAAGCAAATAACACCTTAGCAATATTATTTTGCCAAAAACGTAGTGAATTTGGGTAAGTTGCAACTAACACTAGGGCAACTAACCACCATACAATAGATAATAAGAGAATCGTTTTGAAAATGGTTTCTATATACATCGAGCTGATAGATAAAAAATAGATAGCGGCAACAAAACAAGTAAAACCAATAGCAAATAATAATTTACTTTTTACTGATTTGATATGTAGAAATTGAGCCCACTCCCATGCTGAAAGAGCACAAATAACGGCCATCGCGATTAAAAAACCATGTAATGGTAAAAAAAATAAACAGATAATGACCAAAGGAATTAAAACTATCGCAGCTAAAAGACGTTGAATTAACATTACTTATCCTAATTATTAAGAATCAATTACTTGACCAAAACGACGTTCTCTTTTATTAAAAACAGCAATCGCTTCGTCAAGCGCTTTTCGATCAAAGTCTGGCCATAGTATATCTGTGAAATAAAATTCAGAATAAGCTATTTGCCAAAGTAAGAAATTACTAATTCGATGCTCGCCACCAGTACGAATCACCAGATCAATTGCAGGAAAATCATGCAATGAAATCTCACTATTAACGATCTCCTCATCAATAGCATCTATAGACATTTGACCATTATCAATTTTATGCACAATATTTTTAATTGCATTGGTGATATCCCAACGTCCACCATAATTAGCAGCAATATTCAATATCAATCCTGTATTATTAAGGGTCATTGCTTGAATATCATTAATCATAGTTTGAAGTTGAGCAGAAAAACGAGAAATATCGCCAATAATATTCAGGCGAATATTGTTTTTGTGTAATGTTTTAGCTTCTCGCTTTAAAGCATAAACAAATAGAGACATCAAGGAAGAGACTTCTTGTTCTGGCCTTTTCCAATTTTCACTACTAAAAGCATAGAGGGTTAAAGCCTTAATACCAATTAGGCTAGCATGTTGTACTGTTTTTCTTACGGCTTTTAGTCCCGCTCTGTGTCCAACCATTCTCAATTGATTGCGACTTTTAGCCCAGCGTCCATTACCATCCATAATAATTGCGATATGATTGGGAATGAGTTTGTGCAATGTCATGCCTTTTCCATTTTCATTAAAAATCTATTGTAATATTAGCACAATAAACTAACATAAAAAATTCATTTTAATAAATTTAAATACAATGGAAAAGACTATATATACCAATTGATTAAAAACTAGCGGGTACCATATACAACAATGGTTTTACCGTGCGCTGAAATCAAATGCTGCTCTTCTAGCATTTTCAAAATCCGCCCCACAGTTTCTCTTGAACAGCCTACAATTTGACCAATTTCCTGACGCGTTATCTTAATCTGCATACCATCGGGATGAGTCATCGCATCTGGCTGTTTTGCTAAATTTAACAATGTTTGGGCAATTCGACCTGCAACATCAAGAAACGCCAAATTACTCACTTTTTCAGAGGTTACTTGTAATCGATTAGCCATTTGACCAGCTAATTTCATCAGAATATCAGGATTGACTTGGATAAGTTGTTTAAATTTCTTATAAGAAATCTCAGCAACTTCACAACTAGTTCTTGCTTTAACCCAAGCACTTCTTTCCATACCTTCTTCAAATAGACCTAATTCACCAATAAATTCACCTTGGCTCAAATAGGATAAAATCATCTCTTTACCTTCATCATCTTTAATGAGTACCGCTGCTGCGCCTTTTACGATGTAATACAAAGTCTCGGCTTTTTCACCTTGATGAATCAAGGTACTTTTGGCGGGATATTTATGGATATGGCAATGAGATAAAAACCACTCTAACGTTGTATCGGATTGTTGTTTACTAATAATCATTAGATCCTACTCCAGTTATACAATATCTAGTTGCTAACAAGTACTATAACAAACTTATGTAATGAATAATATATCAAAATTAATTTAAGTGATTATCTATGATTACTCACTAAATAAGCACATCTGTTACCTTAAAATCTATCGATTCATGTAGTTCTGACCAAACAAGAACAATTTTATTTTGTTTTAGTTGAGTTCTGATATTATCAACTTTTTCAGCTAGTGTCTTTTCTGTTACGCCATAATCGGTACCTTCTCGCAAAACAAAAGACTCAATAATGTTAGTTAATGTCTCATGAGGCAAATCTTGCCAAGGAATAATCATAAAAAAATACCCTCCACTATTCGATGATCCCATTATATGAACATAATCAACTATTATAAATAGTGATCGTACTAATAAAAGGATAAAAAAATTATCAGATAATTAAGTCACATTTCACAGGATATAAGTATTTTATTAAATAACGAAACGAAGTATGCAATGAATAAAGAGAGAATAAGTAGGCTGCTGAATAATAGATTAATTCTATATAGTAAGTAAAGAATAAAAACTCGTTATAATTTTATTGTATAGTAGTAATATAGTATAAAAAAGGCCACTCAATTGAGTGGCCTTTTGTCATTAATAAGACTTAAGCGTCATCAGCTGAATTCAATAGTTCAGCTAAGTTAGCAGTAGCTTCTTCTGCCGTAATAGTCGATTCAGTTGCAACATGAGCATCGCTTACAACTGAACGTTTACGTAAACGTTCTTTATGATAAGCATAACCCGTACCTGCTGGAATCAAGCGACCAACGATCACGTTTTCTTTCAAGCCTCGAAGTTCATCATTTTTACCTGCAACTGCTGCTTCAGTTAACACACGAGTTGTTTCCTGGAACGATGCCGCTGAAATAAATGATTCAGTCGTTAATGATGCTTTAGTAATACCTAGCAAATCATGCATATACGTTGCTGGTTCTTTACCTTGAGCTTCAAGTTCACGATTAATAATCTTAATACGAGAAACTTCTAACTGCTCACCTTCTAATAAACGTGAACTACCATTATTCATAATAGTTGCTTTACGTAACATTTGGCGCACAATAACTTCGATGTGTTTATCATTAATTTTTACGCCTTGTAAGCGATAAACTTCTTGTACTTCATTAACAATATAACGAGTTACTGCATTAACACCACGTAAACGTAAAATATCATGCGCAGATTCTGGTCCATCAGAAATTACGTCACCACGTTCAACATGTTCACCTTCAAACACGTTTAGCTGACGCCATTTTGGAATCATCTCTTCGTATGGTTCGCTACCATCAGCTGGTGAAATAACTAAACGACGTTTACCTTTAGTCTCTTTACCAAATGAAACGATACCATCAACTTCTGCTAAGATAGCTGGCTCTTTAGGTTTACGAGCTTCAAATAAATCTGCTACTCGTGGTAAACCACCGGTAATATCTTTAGTACCAACAGAAGCTTGTGGAATACGAGCTAACACATCACCGATATTGATCTCAGCACCATCTTCTAATTGAACTAATGCTTTACCTGGTAAGAAATACTGAGCAGGCATTTCAGAACCTGTAACAAATATATCTTTACCTTTAGCATTAACAATCTTAATTGCTGGACGTAGATCTTTACCTACAGATGTTCTCTCTGCAACATCAAGTACAACAATAGATGATAAACCTGTTAATTCATCAGTTTGACGCGTAATTGATTGACCATCAACCATATCAACAAACTTAACGAAACCTTGTACTTCAGATACAACAGGCATGGTATGCGGATCCCAGTTTGCCACTGTTTCACCTGCTTTAACCACACTACCAGTACCTTTGGTTAAGATCGCACCATAAGGAACCTTATAAGTTTCCTTCATTCGACCTAACTCATCGACAATGGTTAATGCCGTATTACGTGAAGTAATAACGAGTTTCTTCTCTGGATTAATAACAAATTTAGCATTAGATAATTTGATATTACCATTATTCTTAACTTGTACGCTTGACTCTGCCGCTGCTCGCGATGCCGCACCACCGATATGGAACGTACGCATCGTTAACTGTGTACCTGGTTCACCGATTGATTGTGCTGCAATAACACCGATCGCTTCACCTTTATTGACTAAGTGACCTCGTGCTAAGTCACGACCATAACATTTAGCACAAACACCAAAGTCAGTATCACAAGATACAACTGAACGAACTTTAACACTATCAATAGACTCTGCTTCTAATAGGTCACAGAAACTTTCATCAAGTAATGTATTACGAGGAATTAAAATATCTGCACTTCCTGGTTTTAATACATCTTCAGCGGTTACACGACCTAACACACGTTCACGAAGTGGCTCTTTAACATCCCCACCTTCGATAACAGGTGTCATTACCACACCTTCCATTGTGCCACAGTCATCTTCAATAACGACTAAGTCTTGTGCTACGTCAACTAAACGACGAGTTAAGTAACCTGAGTTCGCTGTTTTTAATGCGGTATCGGCTAAACCTTTACGAGCACCATGGGTTGAAATAAAGTACTGAAGTACGTTTAATCCTTCACGGAAGTTTGCTGTAATTGGGGTTTCGATGATCGAACCATCTGGTTTTGCCATCAGACCACGCATACCAGCAAGCTGACGAATCTGCGCAGCAGAACCACGAGCACCTGAGTCGGCCATCATATAGATACTATTAAATGATGTTTGCGTCTCTTCTTTGCCATCTTTATTGATGACTTTTTCAGTGGATAAATTATCCATCATCGCTTTCGCAACACGTTCGTTGGCTGCAGCCCAAATATCGATAACTTTATTGTATCGTTCGCCTGCAGTAACTAAACCTGACTGGAACTGTTCTTGAATTTCAGCAACTTCAGCTTCCGCTTCACCAATGATTTCTGATTTTTTTGCAGGGATAACCATATCATCGATCCCAACAGAAACACCTGAACGCGCAGCATAAGCAAAACCAGTATACATAATTTGGTCAGCTAAAATAACAGTCTCTTTCATACCTAATTGACGATAACAAACATTTAGGATTTTAGAGATCGCTTTTTTACCTAACGGCTGATTAACCACTGAGAATGGTAAACCTTTTGGCATAATAAGCCACAAAATAGCTCTACCAACAGTTGTATCAACTAAAGATATTTCCGGAATCCATTCACCTGCATTATCTTGATGATATTCAGTAATTCTGACTTTAACTCGGGCATGAAGCTCTGCTAAACCTAAACGATAAAGTTTTTCAGCTTCTTTAGGTCCAGTTAATACCATGCCTTCGCCTTTCGCATTAACTTTATCACGAGTCATGTAGTAAAGACCCAATACCACGTCTTGCGATGGAACAATAATAGGCTCACCACTCGCTGGTGATAAGATATTATTTGTTGACATCATCAACGCACGGGCTTCAATTTGTGCTTCGATTGTTAATGGTACGTGTACCGCCATTTGGTCACCATCGAAGTCGGCGTTGAATGCCGCACAAACTAATGGGTGCAACTGGATCGCTTTACCTTCAATAAGTAATGGTTCAAATGCTTGAATACCTAGTCTATGGAGTGTTGGAGCACGGTTTAATAAAACCGGGTGTTCACGAATCACTTCATCTAAAATATCCCATACGATTGCATCCTCACGCTCAACCATTTTCTTCGCAGCTTTAATGGTTGTTGCATAACCACGACGTTCTAATTTACCGTAAATAAATGGTTTAAATAGCTCAAGTGCCATTTTCTTCGGTAAACCACATTGGTGTAGACGTAAGTATGGACCTACGGTAATTACAGAACGACCAGAATAGTCAACACGTTTACCCAGTAAGTTCTGACGGAAACGACCCTGTTTACCTTTAATCATATCAGCTAAAGATTTTAAAGGACGTTTGTTTGAACCCGTAATCGCACGACCACGACGACCATTATCTAATAATGCATCAACAGACTCTTGTAACATACGTTTTTCGTTACGCACAATAATATCTGGAGCCGCTAAGTCTAATAGACGTTTTAAACGGTTATTACGGTTAATTACACGACGATATAAATCGTTCAGATCCGACGTTGCAAAACGACCGCCATCTAATGGTACTAATGGACGTAAATCTGGTGGTAAAACCGGTAATACATTAAGAATCATCCATTCAGGTTTATTTTCTGAAATAATGAATGCTTCTAGTATTTTAATTCGTTTAGTTAATTTTTTACGTTTAGTTTCAGAGTTAGTTGTTAATAACTCATCACGTAATGCTTCACATTCTGCATTTAAATCTAAATTACGTAATAGTTCCTGAATTGCTTCAGCGCCCATACGCGCATCAAACTCATCACCAAACTCTTCTAATGCATCTAAGTATTGCTCTTCAGTCAGTACCTGGCCACGATCTAAATTGGTCATACCGCCATTTAGAACCATAAATGATTCAAAATAAAGCACACGTTCAATATCACGTAGTGGCATATCAAGTAATAAACCGATACGAGATGGTAATGATTTTAAAAACCAGATATGTGCAGTTGGTGAAGCAAGCTCAATATGCCCCATGCGTTCACGACGCACTTTAGCTTGAGTGACTTCAACACCACATTTTTCACAGATCACACCACGGTGTTTTAAACGTTTATATTTTCCACATAAACATTCGTAATCTTTAACAGGTCCAAAAATTCTTGCACAGAATAAACCATCACGTTCAGGCTTAAATGTACGGTAATTAATGGTTTCTGGTTTTTTAACTTCACCAAATGACCACGAACGGATCATGTCTGGGGACGCTAACCCAATTTTAATCGCATCAAACTCTTCAGTCTTAGTTTGTGCTTTTAGAAACTTTAATAAGTCTTTCACGAATTGGCTCCTATGGAGTTAAACCAACTGGGTAATAGTAATAAACAAACCTATTACCCGTATAAATAGTCATCAAATAAATTAGTTTCGATTACTCTTCATCTAATTCAATATTAATACCAAGCGAACGAATCTCTTTTAACAATACGTTAAATGATTCTGGAATCGCAGGTTCCATACTGTGATCACCATCTACAATATTTTTATACATCTTCGTACGACCGTTTACGTCATCCGATTTAACTGTCAACATCTCTTGTAATGTGTAAGCTGCACCATATGCTTCAAGTGCCCATACTTCCATCTCACCGAATCGCTGACCACCGAACTGAGCTTTACCACCAAGCGGTTGCTGAGTAACCAAGCTATATGAACCCGTTGAACGCGCATGCATTTTATCATCAACTAAGTGGTTTAGTTTTAACATATACATGTAACCAACAGTTACTGGACGCTCAAATTTTTCACCCGTACGGCCATCAAATAAGGTAATTTGTCCAGATGTTGGTAAATCACCTAATTCAAGTAATGATTTGATTTCAGCTTCTTTCGCACCATCAAATACAGGCGTTGCAAGCGGCATACCATTACGAAGGTTCTGTGCTAAAGTCATGACTTCTTGATCAGTAAACTCAGCAACATTGACTTCTTGAGCAGCACCAAGTCCAAGATCATACGCTTTTTGAATAAATTCACGTAATTTAGCAAGTTCTTGTTGCTCTTTAAGCATGGTGTCAATTTTCTGACCAATACCTTTTGCAGCCATACCTAAATGCGTTTCTAAAACCTGACCGATGTTCATACGAGATGGAACACCTAGTGGGTTTAGAACTAAGTCAACAGGACGACCATGTTCATCATATGGCATATCTTCAATTGGGTTAATTTTAGAGATAACCCCTTTGTTACCATGACGACCAGCCATTTTATCACCTGGTTGAATTTGACGTTTAACAGCTAAATAAACTTTAACGATTTTTAATACGCCTGGTTGTAAATCATCACCTTGGGTGATCTTCATGCGTTTCGCTTCAAGTTTTTTGTCAAAATCTACTTTGATTTCAGCATACTGAGCCGCTAACTCTTCAATTTTTTCCTGTTTATCTTCATCAGATAAACCGATGGTTAACCATTTATCACGAGAAAGTAAATCTAATTTGCTCGCTTCAATACCACCAGAAATTAGTACATCTTTAACTCGAGCAAATAATGCTGCTTCTAAAATTTTGAACTCTTCAGTCAAATCTTTTTTAGCTTGCTTTAAGTGCATGTCTTCGATTTCAAGCGCACGTTTATCTTTCACTACGCCATCACGAATAAAGACCTGAACATCAATAACAGTACCAGAAACACCATTTGGCACACGTAATGAGGTATCTTTAACATCAGACGCTTTTTCACCAAAAATAGCGCGTAAAAGTTTTTCTTCTGGAGTCAGCTGAGTTTCGCCTTTCGGTGTTACTTTACCAACTAAGATATCGCCACCTTTAACTTCAGCACCGATGTATACGACACCAGATTCATCAAGTTTAGATAGTGCAGCTTCACCCACATTTGGAATATCAGCGGTAATCTCTTCAGCACCTAATTTGGTATCACGAGAGACACAAGATAATTCCTGAATATGAATCGAAGTAAAACGATCATCTTGAACAACTTTTTCTGAGACTAAGATGGAGTCTTCGAAGTTATAACCATTCCATGGCATAAATGCTACGCGCATGTTTTGACCTAATGCCAACTCACCTAAATCGGTTGAAGGACCATCAGCTAACACATCACCATGATCAACTTTTTCACCAAGTTCAACACAAGGGATTTGATTGATACAAGTGTTTTGGTTTGAACGCGTATATTTAGTCAAATTATAGATATCAATACCCGCTTCGCCAGAATACATCTCTTCAGCGTTAACATTAATTACAATACGTGAAGCATCAACATATTGAACAGTACCACCACGTTTAGCAACAACAGTTACCCCTGAGTCAACAGCTACAGCTCGTTCCATACCTGTACCAACAAACGGTTTTTCCGCTTTCAATGTTGGTACTGCTTGACGTTGCATGTTTGCACCCATCAAAGCACGGTTAGCATCGTCATGCTCAAGGAATGGAATTAATGAAGCACCAACAGATACAATCTGCTGCGTCGAAACGTCCATATAGTCGATCTGTTCAGTAGTATATAGACCAGATTCACCATTAAGACGACAAGTCACTAAATCTTCAGCAAAACGACCTGACTCATCTAAGTTTGAGTTTGCCTGTGCAATAACATAGGAACTCTCATCAATAGCTGATAAATAGTTAATTTCATCAGTTACTACGCCATCAACTACTTTTCGGTATGGAGTTTCTAGGAAACCATACTCATTAGTTCGTGCATAAACCGCTAATGAGTTAATCAAACCGATATTTGGACCTTCCGGCGTTTCAATCGGACATACACGACCATAATGGGTTGGATGTACGTCTCGAACCTCAAAACCAGCTCGTTCACGAGTTAAACCACCAGGACCTAACGCTGAGATACGACGTTTATGAGTAATTTCAGATAATGGATTATTTTGATCCATAAATTGTGATAACTGGCTTGAACCAAAGAATTCACGAATTGCCGCTGAAATTGGTTTAGCATTGATCATATCTTGTGGCATTAATGCATCAAGATCACCTAATGATAAACGTTCTTTAACTGCGCGCTCAACTCGAACTAAACCAATACGGAATTGGTTTTCAGCCATCTCACCAACACTTCGAATACGACGGTTACCTAAGTGATCGATATCATCCACTTCACCATGACCATTACGGATACCGATCAGTTTTTTCATTACTTCAATGATATCTTCATTGGTTAAAACGCCACTACCTTCAATCTCTTCACGATTTAATGAACGGTTGAATTTCATACGACCTACAGCCGATAAATCATAACGTTCTTCAGAGAAGAATAAGTTAGCAAATAGTAACTCTGCAGCTTCTTTAGTTGGTGGTTCACCAGGACGCATCATACGATAAATTTCAACCAGTGCATCTAACTGATTGTGAGTTGGATCAACATTTAAAGTTTCAGAAATAAATGAACCATGATCCAAATCATTGGTAAACAATGTTTCTATTTTTTTGTGACCAGCATTTGTTAACTCAGCCAGTAACTCTAGTGAAATCGGAGTATTAGCAGGAGCGATAAGATTACCTGTAACATCACTCACATAATTTTTTGCTAGCACTTTGCCAATAATATACTCAACAGGTACATCTATTTTAGTAATGTTATCTTTTTCTAACTGTCGAATATGTCTTGCAGTGATACGACGCCCTTTTTCAACGTAGATTTGACCTTTTGACTCAATATCAAAAATTGCCGTTTCTCCACGTAAACGCTCTGGCACAAGATCCATTTTCAATTTAGACTTCGCAACTTCAAATACTGTTTTCTCAAAGAAAATATCTAAAATTTGTTCAGTTTCATAGCCTAAAGCTCTTAAAATGATCGTAGCAGGAAGCTTACGTCGACGGTCAATACGAGCAAATAGATTATCTTTTGGATCAAACTCAAAATCTAGCCAAGAGCCACGGTAAGGAATAATTCTCGCATTATATAATACTTTACCTGAAGAATGTGTTTTACCTTTATCGCTATCAAAAAACACACCAGGACTACGATGCAACTGAGAAACAATTACACGCTCAGTACCGTTAATAACAAATGTTCCATTGTCCGTCATTAATGGAATTTCACCCATGTAAACATCTTGTTCTTTGATGTCTTTAACGGTGCCTTCTGGCGCATCTTTGTCATAAATAACTAAACGCAATTTCACACGTAATGGCGCAGAATAGGTAATGCCTCTAATTTGACACTCTTTAACATCAAAAACAGGTTCACCCATTTTAAATGAGACATATTGGAGTTCTGCGCTACCACTATAACTCTTTATAGGAAAGATTGAACGAAAAGCGGCTTCTAAACCATATTGACCTTCTGGATCTTGGTCAATAAACTTTTGGAACGAATCAAGTTGAATAGAAAGAAGATAGGGTATATCCAACACTTGTGGACGCTTACCAAAATTCTTACGAATTCGTTTTTTCTCGGTATAAGAGTAAACCATTAGTTCCTCAACTTGCTGATCAGCCATGATACATACTTGCATATCATATTGGCTTTATTAAATATTCATCAGATCTTAATCATCGTATAATTAAATCTGACACCTGCTCGAAATATTTATAAATATCAATTGATTAGGTTTTTAATTATATGCTATTTCATTTATAACTAAAGTATGACTTCTTTTTTACATCTGTAGAGACGCAAAAAGGCTGGAGGTATAAAACCACCAGCCATCAGCCTTTTCAGGCTGCATATAATCGATCCAACTTATTTAAGTTCGACCACTGCTCCAGACTCTTCAAGTGCTTTCTTAAGTGCATCTGCATCAGCTTTGCTTGCTGCTTCTTTAACAGTTGCAGGAGCTGATTCAACTAGATCTTTAGCTTCTTTTAAGCCTAAACCAGTTGCACCACGAACTGCTTTGATTACAGCTACTTTGTTAGCACCAACGTCTTTTAATACAACGTCGAATTCAGTTTTTTCTTCAACTGCTTCAGCTGGACCAGCTGCTGCTACAGCTACTGCTGCCGCTGCTGATACACCAAATTTTTCTTCCATCATTGATACTAGTTCAACAACATCCATTACAGACATTTCAGCAACAGCATCTAAAATTTGTTCTTTAGTGATAGACATAATATAGTTTCCTAAATAAATAATTTTTTAAATTAGTAAAAGTTTGCGTCAATACAAGGCGTAAAATTACGCAGCTTCTTGTTTTTGATCGCGAACCGCTGCAAGAGTACGAACCAATTTGCCAGCTGCGGCTTCTTTCATGGTCGACATCAAGCGAGCTAAAGCTTCTTCGTAAGTCGGTAAAGTTGCTAAACGGTCGATATTCGCCGCAGTAATTAACTCACCTTCAAAGGCCGCTGCTTTAATCTCAAATTTATCATTTTCTTTTGCAAACGCTTTAAAAATTCGCGCAGCAGCACCTGGGTGCTCGTTAGAAAATGCAATAAGAGTTGGACCAACAAACGTATCTTTTAAGCACTCATAAGGAGTACCCTCAACTACGCGACGTAATAGCGTGTTACGAACAACACGGATATAAACGCCTGCTTCACGAGCTGATTTACGTAATGCAGTCATCTTTTCTACAGTAACGCCACGAGAATCCGCAACAACTGCAGAAAGCGCACCTTTGGCAACTTCGTTAACTTCAGCAACAATTGCTTGTTTATCTTGAAGATTTAATGCCATTAGTTTTGCTCCTGAATTAAACTAGGCTTTCGCCTAGACTCACTATAACTAATTATTAATATTAATAATTAGCACATTTACGGTGAGCAGAGTCCTGTTAATTCAACTATATTTATCTAATTAAAATAACTGTTAGGTTCTGTCACCGTCTACGTAGGGAAAATTAAGTTATGCTTTAAAAAAACATCACCCCTACGGTCTTGGACGGGGTCTGGAATAAGGCCAGACACCAACCGATTCTTTCTTACTCAAAAAAGAATTAAGAAACTATACTGTCGCACTCAAACTAGTTTGGTCGATAGCAACGCCTGCACCCATAGTGGTTGACAAGCTAACTTTCTTAACAAAAACACCTTTAGAAGACGCTGGTTTTGCACGTTTTAACGCAACAAGTAGTGCTTCTAAGTTTTCTTTTAATTTATCGCCATCAAAGTCAACTTTACCGATAGTAGTATGGATAATACCATTTTTATCATTACGGTAACGAACCTGACCAGCTTTAGCATTTTTAACTGCTTCTGCAACGTTTGGAGTTACAGTACCCACTTTCGGGTTAGGCATTAAACCACGTGGTCCAAGGATTTGACCTAATTGACCAACAATACGCATTGCGTCTGGAGATGCAATAACAACATCAAAATTCATTTCACCTTTTTTGATTTGTTCTGCTAAGTCATCCATACCAACTAATTCTGCACCAGCTGCTTTAGCTGCTTCAGCATTTGCGCCTTGAGTAAACACAGCTACGCGCACGCTACGACCAGTACCGTTAGGTAGTACAATTGCACCACGTACGTTTTGGTCTGATTTACGAGCATCAATACCTAGGTTTACAGCAACATCAACACTTTCAGTAAATTTAGCTGTTGCTAATTCTTTTAATAGTGCGATTGCTTCGTTGATTTCATACTGTTTAGTTGCATTAACTTTTTCACGGATAAGTTTAGCTTTCTTAGATAGTTTAGCCATTGATTAACCCTCCACTTCCAGACCCATTGAGCGAGCTGTTCCTTCAATAGAACGCATCATAGTCTCAATAGTTGCACCATTCATATCAGCTGCTTTTAATTCTGCGATTTCGCGAATTTGTGCGCTAGTAATTTTACCTACTTTCTTCTTGTTAGGTTCGCCAGAACCAGACTTGATTTTAGCTGCTTTTTTAAGTAATACAGCTGCAGGAGGAGTTTTGGTGATAAAAGTGAAAGAACGGTCAGAATAAACAGTAATAACAACCGGAGTTGGTAAACCTTTTTCCATACCTTCTGTTCTAGCATTAAATGCTTTACAGAATTCCATGATATTCACACCGTGTTGACCTAAAGCAGGACCAACTGGTGGGCTAGGATTTGCTGCACCAGCTGCTACTTGCAACTTGATGTAGGCTTGAACTTTCTTTGCCATTTTTAAGTTTCCTTATCTCGGGTACATGCGCCTCTGTTAAACCGATAACAGACAGCTCCCCTAAGTTAAAATGAGGGCGATATTTTGCAATAAATATAAAAAAATTGCAATAGTTATTTTAAATATAACTCACTTACTTATATAATTACTTTAATAACAACTATATAAAAATAAAAAACTATGGCTGAGAATGTTGTATTGATATTAATAATTGCTGGTCTCGCAGTCTGCTCGCTATGGCTAGTTGGCGTGAATGCTTTAGTCAAGGGATTAACATCATTTAGATTAGCAATTCTAGCCGTTATACTCATCTTTGTGCTAACCGTTGCTCCCGCATATTTTTATTTTAAAATACCATCCCAACATAGCCACATTGATATCAATAATATTACTATTTGGGGAATTATCTCATTTAAGGCTATTATTATAGCACTTATTGCCTTATGGGTTTATTTAATCACAGCATTAATATTTCACTTGGTTTATAAAATAACTTTTGAAACAAGTGCCTTTATGGCTATTTTGTTCTATCTTCCCTTTATATTATGTATCCTATTGTTACTCGTAAGCTGGCACTATAATAGCCAATATTTTAATCAGCTTGCTGAAATTATTTTAGACAGATTTGACCTATCTTATATACGATAATAACGAATAGCTAAACACGGCTTCGTTATTATCTTGTTGTAAAGGCTTAATTTAGTATAAAAAAGATACTGAACTCAAATATGTTAGGTTAAAGGATTGATGTTTTATAAGTTACTCTTGTAACGCTTTTTGACCATATGTATAAACCTCCCAACACCGATTATTAATGTCATTACGGGTAAATTGATGCTGATTGATCTGATTCAATAGATCATAGAACGTATTATTTACCGAACTTCCCGTCGTGATCATAGAACTTGATGCGGGATCATCTGCAAGGAATCTTGAACAATCTAAATCAGAGCCGAATTCCATGCCTAACTTAGATAATTTACATTCCACAGGCTTATCATTTTGATAAAGTATTCGAGAAACTAATACTACTGACCAGCCATTAAGCTTACCATCATTAATCTGATATAAAACATCAATATCCTCTAATGTGATAGCTTGTGCTCTACCTTGAATACGTCCGTCAACAAAGTCAACCGTGATCTCATCAGGACATTCTGGATTATTATCAATATTATAACCACGCAAAGTACCGGTAAAGGGAGTCTGTTGAGAATAAACACGCGAATTATCAAATGTGATATTTTTATTGGGTAAAAATGTCACATTTCCTGGGGCATCAAACTGCTTATCACAGCTAACAACAAAAAACAGTAACACCGTAAATATCAAACGATTCATTATATTGTTACTCTATTTATCAAATATGACATTGATTATAAGCCGAGTTGTTGCCAAATCTCATCAATATGAGCAACGACTTTTGGATCTTTTTTAATAATACGTCCCCATTCACGATTGGTTTCCCCTGGCCATTTTGACGTCGCATCCAATCCGACCTTAGATCCTAAACCAGAAATAGGTGAAGCAAAATCAAGATAATCAATTGGAGTATGTTCAATAAATGTCATATCACGTTTTGGATCCATCCGTGTAGAGATCGCCCAAATTACATCTTTCCAATCTCGCGCATTAATATCATCATCACAAACAATAACGAATTTGGTATACATAAATTGTCTCAGATACGACCATACTCCCATCATGACCCGCTTAGCATGTCCAGCATAGCGTTTTTTAATTGTCACAACGGCAACCCGATATGAGCAACCTTCAGGCGGAAGATAGAAATCAACAATTTCAGGAAATTGTTTTTGCAAAATAGGAATAAAGACTTCATTCAGCGCTAATCCCAATACCGACGGTTCATCAGGTGGGCGCCCGGTATGGGTTGAATGATAGATAGCATCTTTGCGGCGCGTCAAATGGGTAATAGTGAAAACGGCAAACTGTTCTACTTCATTATAGTAACCAGTGTGATCACCATAAGGACCTTCTGCTGCAATTTCATTTGGATCAATATAACCTTCTAATACAATCTCAGCCGTTGCTGGCACATCCAAATCGCAAGACAACGCTTTAACAACTTCGGTTTTACAACCTCTAAGTAAACCAGCAAAAGCATATTCAGATAATGTATCAGGTACAGGCGTTACTGCGCCTAAAATAGTGGCAGGATCTGCACCTAATGCCACAACGACCGGAAATTTTTCACCTGGATGCTCTTTTTGCCATTCTTGAAAATCAATCGCTCCACCACGATGAGATAACCAACGCATAATCAATTTATTTTTGGCTAATCGCTGTAAACGGTAAACACCTAAATTTTGTCGTTCTTTATAAGGACCTTTTGTAATCGTCAATCCCCATGTTACCAATGGCGCAACATCATCAGGCCAACAGTGCATAATAGGAAGCTGCATTAAATCGACTTCATCATCTTTCAACACGACATCCTGACACGGAGCTGAAGACCGTTGCTTAACAGGCATATTTAATACTTGTTTATACTTCGGTAAATCTGCAAAAAAATGACGAATCCCTTTTGGTGGTTCAGGTTCACGTAAGAATGCAAGCAAATGTCCAATATCGCGCAATGCAGACACATCTTGTTGCCCCATTCCCATCGCAACACGTTTTGGTGTACCAAATAGATTGCATAATACGGGCATGTCATAACCAATTGGATTTTCAAATAATAAGGCAGGTCCACCACTACGCAAAACGCGATCTGAAATTTCAGTCATCTCTAAGTAAGGATCGACAGGATAGCTAATACGTTTTAATTCGCCCTGCTCTTCAAGCTGAGTAATAAAATCTCTAAAATCGGTATATTTCACAATTATCTCAATCAATAATAAATTATGTGACTACTTTAAGTTATCCATTAATGAACTTCAAGTTATAAACAAAAGCTATAAGAATATATAGGTATTTTGTGTAATATTGTTTTAAACTAATTATATTATAATAACTTACTTTCTTATTTTTGTGATGGATTAACACTATGCTAGCAAATCGACTACAACATTTTTCTGATTCAATTATTCGTCGAATGACGCGCATTGCCAATAA
Source organism: Orbaceae bacterium BiB (assembly GCA_036251205.1). Classification (NCBI taxonomy): domain Bacteria; kingdom Pseudomonadati; phylum Pseudomonadota; class Gammaproteobacteria; order Orbales; family Orbaceae; genus Orbus; species Orbus mooreae. The sequence goes on from CP133958.1 coordinate 1,694,818, forward strand.
ATATAATGCGATTAATTTATCACAAGGCTTCCCGGATTTTGATCCGCCTAAAGAATTGATTGAAGCCTTAAAACAAGCTGCTGATAATGGTCCTCATCAGTATGAGATTACTTGGGGTTCTGTCGAATTTAGACAGTTACTGGCTAAAAAACAACAAAAATTGATGAATATTGCCATCAATCCAGATGAAAATGTACTGGTCACTTGTGGTAGTACCGAAGCGATGATGTGTGCTGTCATGACCGTATGTAATCCGAAAGATAAGGTTATTATTTTTTCACCATTTTATGAAAATTATGGTGCTGATGCGATTTTATCTGATGCAGAACCCATTTATGTACCTTTAATTCCACCAACATTTACCTTCGATAAACAACAGCTTAGGGCTGCGTTTGAGCAAGGTGCTAAAGCGATGATCTTATGTAACCCAAGTAATCCTTGTGGTAAGGTATTTAATCGAGAAGAACTAGAATACATTGCGCAATTAGCAATCGAGTTCAACACTTATGTCATTACCGATGAAGTGTATGAACATATCATTTATGCACCTTATCAACATATCTATTTAGCAAGTCTACCGGGAATGGACAAACTAACCATTACCTGTAGCTCGCTTTCTAAAACATACTCAATCACGGGTTGGCGATTAGGTCATATTATTGCGGATAAACATATTATCGATGGTTGTAAAATGATTCATGATTTTTTAACTGTCGGTGCCGCAGCGCCACTGCAAAAAGCAGCTTGTGCAGGACTCGCATTTAATGATGACTATTATCAACAATTAGCCCAAACTTATAGTGAAAAACGTAAACTATTTTTAGCTGGCTTAGATGATATAGGCTTAAGTTATTATGAACCTCAAGGTGCTTATTATGTGCTGGTTGATATTTCATCCTTTAACCCTTTTGCAACAGATATTGAATTTTGTGAATGGTTAATCAAAGAAGTCGGCGTGGCCGCAGTACCAGGTTCGGCGTTTTTTAAAGAAAAAGAGTATCGCTATATTCGCTTTCATTATGCTAAAAAAGAACAAACGTTACGCTCGGCATTGAGTCGTTTATCTACCCTAAAGGAAAAATTACCATGTTAAAAAAGATTATTAGTGTTGGCTTAGCACTACTTTTTACCGCTTTTACCCTAACCGGATGTGGTGACAATAAAGATAGTCATACATTAACAGTAGGCGTTGCTGCTGGTCCATATGGCGATATGTTCAAAAAAGCAATTGCGCCTGGTTTAGAGAAAAAAGGTTACACAATTGAGATTCGTGAATTTAGCGATTATGTCCAACCAAACATTGCCCTTGCTAACCATGAAATTGATATTAACTTATTTCAGCACCTATCTTACTTAAATAACTTTAAGCAGGCCAGAAACTTAGACTTAACAGCGGTGGCTTTTGTACCAACAGCTGGCGCTGGGATTTTTTCAAACAAAATCACTGATTTTTCACAGTTAAAACCCGGTGATCAAGTCACAATATCTAACGATGTGACAAACGAAGCAAGAGCTTTAAGAATCCTACAAGCTGCGGGACTAATTAAACTTAACCCAGCAATTAATCCAAATGATGTAATGCCAAAAGATATCATTGAAAACCCTTATCAATTAGTTATTGTGCCAATTGAAGCGCCACAGACACCACGCGCGCTCGACAGTGCTGTATTATCAGTCGTCAATGGTAACTATGCTATTGGTGCAGGTCTGGATTTATCGACGGCGCTATATACCGAAACATTAGATAAAGACCTAAAAAATGTCATCGTTATTCGTACTAGCGATATAGATACATTAGGTAAAGATATTGTTGAGGTTGTTACATCTGATGATTTCAATCGGGTTATTGATAATAAAGACGATATTTTCTATAGCTTTCAAAAACCAGATTATCAGCTATATCAATTAGCAAATTAGTTTGCAAAAATAACACTAAACAGACCATCAAGCGTTTGTTTAGTGTTTTTATAATCATAAAAATTGCGCTAAAATGCAATTCAAGCTCCCATAGTCAATCATTTAAACGAGTAATTAATGAATATCCCACTTATTCGCGTAAAAAATGTATCAGTCTCCTTCTCCGCTAAAGGTCAAACGATTGATGCTGTAAAAAACGTCTCTTTCGATGTTAATGAAGGAGAAATCTTTGGTATTATTGGTTCTAGTGGTGCAGGTAAAAGTACGTTAGTAAGAACATTAAATCGTCTTACTGATCCCTCAACCGGTGATATCTATGTTAATGGTCAAAATATCCGTTATCTATCTGGTTCAAGCTTACAATCTTTCCGCTTTCAAGTGGGGATGATTTTTCAAAATTTTAATTTAGCCTCCTCTAAAACTGTTTACGAAAATATTGCTTTTGTCTTAAAAGCAGCTGGGAAAAAAGGTGAACAAGTCAAAAAAAGAGTGATGGAGTTACTACAACTCGTGGATTTGAGTAATAAAGCGAATGCTTATCCCTCAGAACTTAGTGGCGGGCAAAAACAACGAGTCGGAATCGCAAGAGCACTTGCCAATAATGCCAGAATATTGTTATGTGATGAAGCGACTAGTGCGCTCGACCCACAAACCACAACATCCATATTGGAGTTACTAAAAAAACTCAATCGCGAATTTAAAATCACAATAGTCTTAATCACTCATGAAATTGATGTTGTCAAAAAAATCTGCCACCGTGTTGCCGTCATGTCGAAAGGTGAAATTATTGAATTAAATAACACCTTTGATATGTTTGCTGGCCCGCAAAAAACATTTACGCAATCATTCCTCAATATTAATGAATCAACAACCTTACCAGATATTGTAAAAAATAATGTTAAAGGTCAATTATTTAGACTTCGCTATATCAGTGAAAATGCAACTCAGCCGGTTTTATTTGAATCCGCTAAAGCAAGCCATGTAACATTTAACATACTGCACGGTTTTATTGAGTATTTTAATGATAAAGCTTTAGGTACTTTAGTTGTTGAATTAAGTGGCGAGCCTAAAAATATTCAAATGCTAGTTGAACTACTTAAAAAGCACCACGTAATAGTGGAGGATATAAAATGAATATCTCCTTTGATGAACTTTGTCACTTACTTTGGGTTGCAGCCAAAGAGACACTAGTTATGGTTGGTTGGTCACTGTTAGCTGCAATCGTATTTGGTACTATTATCGGGCTATTTCTCTTTCTAACGACTAACCGTTTCTTTTTTAAAAATCGCATCATCAATCAAATTGCTGGATTTATTGTTAATGCGACTCGATCAATTCCTTTTTTAATTTTGATGGTTGCCGTATTACCTGTTGGATTTTATTTAGTTGGTACCTCTATCGGTCCTAAAGCTGTCATATTTCCATTATCAATTGCTGCGATCGCATTTTATGGTCGCTTAGCTGAAAACGCCTTTAGCCAAGTCGATAATGGTGTTATTGAAGCAGCAGTAGCCAGCGGCGCCTCTAATTGGCGAATTATCACGGGTATCTTATTCCCTGAAGCATTTGCCCAATTAGTTCGTCATGCAACAGTTACAGTGATTTCACTCATTGGTTATAGTGCAATGGCTGGAATTGTTGGCGGCGGTGGAATTGGTGATTTAGCTATTCGCTATGGCTATCAACGTTATGAGACCTGGTTATTAATTATCTGTATTGTGATACTTGTTATTATTGTGCAATTATTACAATTTTTGGGTGATTTTGTGGCTAGCTATTTAGATAAACATAAAAAATAGGTAACAACATGCTAAAACAATTAATAACAATCATTAGCGATCAAAGTCGGATTTTCACAAAAGAAAGTATCGAAAAGCAGTATCTAAGTGACGGTTTACATGCCCAGTTTGGCGAAGCAGACGTACTGATCAAGCCAAAAGATACACAAGAAATCATCGCGATAATGAAATTAGCTAACCAATATGGTATTGGTGTGACAGCGAGAGGCGCAGGCTCTAACCTAGTTGGCTCAACAATTCCTAATGGTGGCATCATATTAGACATGTCATTAATGAATAATATTATCGAACTCGATCCTGATACATTTACAATTACAGTTGAAGCCGGCATCTTTTTGAAAGATGTTCAACAATATGTTGAACAGTATGGATTATTCTATCCTCCCGATCCAGGGGAAAAACGCTCAACCATCGCGGGTAATATTAGTACCAATGCGGGTGGTATGCGAGCAGTCAAATATGGCGTAACCCGTGACTATGTACAAGCCTTAGAAGTAATACTTGCCGATGGTACCTTGCTCAATATTGGTAGTAAAAATGTCAAAGATAATACCGGACTATCACTTAAGCATCTATTTATCGGTAGTGAAGGCACCTTAGGCATTATCACCAAGTGTACTTTAAAGCTGATAGCTAAACCTAAAGCGATTCAAACTATTGTTTTTGGTTTTGATAGTATTGAGAAAGCGATTGCTAATGTAACAACAATTTTAAAAACATTAACGCCAACAGCATTAGAGTTTGTTGAACAAAAAGTAGCTCAGTGGGGTGAAAATTATTGTGGATATAAATTTCCATTACCGCATGCTAAAGCTTATCTACTGGTGATGTTAGATGGTATGGATAATGATGATATCGACAAACAGCGACAGCATTTAATTAATGCCCTTGGTCAAGTTGATTATGCAATCCCAAAATCAGCCGAAGAAACGAACCAAATTTGGACAATAAGAGGATCATTAGTACGGGCTGTTGAATCTGTGACCCAGCAAGATCCGATTGATATAGTTGTACCAATCAATCGTATTGCAGATTTTATTGCTTATACCAAACAGCTTGAGCAACAAACTAAGGTACGATTGCTCGCTTTTGGTCATGCTGGCGATGGTAATATCCATTTATGTATTTTACGCGATAATCTTGATGACGAACAATGGCAGCAAAAATTGACCGAAATTCATAATGGACTTTATCAAAAATGTCATGAATTACATGGACTGCCATCAGCTGAGCATGGTATTGGTACCGCCAAAGTCAAATACTTTAATGCAGCTATCCCCTTAGAAAATCGTTTAGTGATGCAAAGTATTAAACAGACTTTGGATAAAAAAAATATCTTAAATAATCAGGTTTACGTAAACAATAAGTAATCAACAAATAGGGCAATTATTGTATCAATTGCCCATTCTTGCTGATGCTACCACCATCGATAAAAATGGTGAGTAGGTCCGATTCCCTTGCCTACTTTTAATGAATCTGCATGTTCGATAGCTCCGCTAAGATAATTTTTAGCATTTTTCACGGCCTCAAATAATGGCATTTGCGGTAATAATGCCGCAATCGCTGCAGATAATGTACATCCCGTACCATGTGTATTCTTTGTCCTTATTCTTTCAGTTGTTAAACGAATAATTTGCTGTTGAGTAATTAAATAATCAGGACTTTCATCACTCACCAAATGTCCGCCCTTCATCAAAACGGCCTGACAACCTAATTTTAATAATTCCATCCCTTGCTCACACATTTGAGTTTCGTTGGTTGCTTCACCACAAGCTAATAATGCGGCGGCCTCAGGTAAATTAGGCGTAATAATTGTCGCTTTAGGTAGTAAATAGTCTCGAATCGCGTCAATCGCATCGGATGTTAGCAAAGGGTGCCCTCCTTTAGCCACCATCACAGTATCCAACACAATATAATGAATCGTACTTTGCTCTAAAATTTGGCTTACGGCTAAAACAATCTCTCGATCCATCAGCATACCAATTTTTAAACTTTCAATCTGACTATCTTGTGCAATAGAAGAAAACTGCTGTCGAACAAAACTGGCTGGAATAGAAAAAATAGCATCAACACCTTGAGTACTTTGTGCAGTAAGCGCCGTTATTACTGACATTCCATAAGCGCCTAAGGCTGAAAATGTTTTTAAATCAGCTTGGATACCAGCACCACCACTAGGATCAGAGCCTGCAATCGTCAATGAAATCGTCACTTTTCATCTCCCTTTCTGTTTTGCATGTATAATTTTCGCAACTAATTGCTGTGTCGCCGACTTAATATCCTCTTGCCCACAAATAGCAGAAACGACAGCAACACCATCAATACCCGTTTGGATCACGTCACAAATATTAGTCGCATTAATGCCCCCAATACCGACAGCTGGACATTTTTTATTTTTAATTAATTGTGCAAACTGATTTATACCTAATGCTGGTGCCGCATTTTTTTTAGAAGTTGTTGGGAAAATGGGTCCAACACCTAAATAATTAATCGCGGACCATGGAACAGCACTGAGTTCTTGCTCATTTGAAACCGATAGCCCTAAGATTTTATTGTTACCAATCAGTTTTCGAACAACACTTACAGGCAAATCATTTTGTCCAATATGAACACCATCAACATCAGCAGCTAATGCAATATCGACATTATCATTAATTATTAAGGGTACCGAGGTGCTTATTAATACCTGTTTTAATGCTAATGCGGCGGTATACCAGTCTTTACGATGGAAAGGAGACTCTGCTCTTAGTTGTACTGCAGTTACCCCATTCTCGACTGCAACCCTTGTCGTATTGACCATTCCTTCAATTCCACCGCATAAGCTAGGATCAAGAACAAGATAAAGTGATAAATCTAAACGTTTTTGCATACCCTATTCCTTAATATTGAGTGATAAATAAAGAGAGTTGATCGAGTAATGAAACTGCAAAAGAGCCTAAGCCACTATGTTTATTTGCTAATTGCCCTGCTTTTTTCATCATAAAACAAGCTGACGACGTAGCGAGTAAGGTATCTGAAGTGCATCCAATAAATGCGGCAACCATTGCTGATAATGAGCATCCCGTTCCAGTTACTCTAGTTAACGCAATATCACCACCAATAATCGAATAAACTGTTTTACCATCTGTGATATAATCGATTGCACCAGTTACAGCAACCACCGTTTGGTACTGTAAGGCTAGCTCTCTAGCCCAGTGTAAGGCTACCTCTGTCGAATCGAGACTATCGGGGCCTTTTGAGCTGGATTTTTCACCCACTAAGGCTAAAATCTCGGAGGCATTACCGCGAATAACAGTTGGACGAAAAGATAATAATGTTTGATTAATGTTAGTTCGATAAGCTAATACCGAACCAACAGCAACAGGATCGAGCACCCAAGGTGTATGCGTTTTCATTGCTGTTTCAGCTGCCAACAACATACTGTCAACCGACGAAGCAGAAATCGTGCCAATATTAATTAATAAGCTATCCGCTATAGTTACAAAATCAATGACTTCTTCCTTCGCTAATACCATTGCCGGTGTTGCGCCTATAGCAAGTAAAACATTAGCCGTAAAATTTTGTACAACATCATTCGTCATACAGTGTACTAAAGGTTTGTGGGACTGAAGTTGTTCAATATAAGATATTGCGAGATTAGCTTGAAATGAAGTAATTACAGACATATTTCCTCCTTAGCGTAAAGGTAGAGAAGAATATGCCACTAAGCAAAGTGTTTAGACTTCCCTACGCTGGTATGATCCAGATCAGGTGCAACGGGTACTATCTCAGCCGCAAATGCGACGCCCCGAGTCAATCGATAATTATTATGCATACTATTTTGATAATAAGCAATAAGCGTAAATTTACTAAAAAAATTTGAAATAAGAATTATCCATTAAAAATCAAAATGATAAATAAACTCGCTTTTACTTTTAATTGATTATTGTTACACTAACCATCGTCGAAAACCAACCATGATAAATAGAGATGAATTCAACTAATCAAGCACAATTGTTACAATATGGTCGTGAATTATTAGAGTTAGAACTTCATGAGGCTCAAAAGCTACCAGCGAGGCTCAATCATAATTTTATCAAAGCATGTGAATTAGTATTGGCAACTAAAGGTAAGGTTGTTGTTTCAGGTATTGGTAAGTCCGGTCATATTGGTAAAAAAATTGCCGCCTCTCTTGCAAGTACCGGAACACCTGCATTTTTTATGCATCCATCAGAAGCTTTACATGGTGATTTAGGGATGGTAACAACCAATGATATTGTTATTTTAATCTCGTACTCTGGTCGTGCTAAAGAGTTTAATCTTATTCTACCGATACTAAAAGAGATGGCGGTACCCGTTATCGCAATTACAGGAGGACTTAACTCCCCATTAGCGAAATCAGCTGATGCTGTTTTAGATATTAGTATAGAAAAAGAGGCTTGCCCAATGGGACTCGCACCCACTGCAAGTTCAACCAATACACTATTAATGGGTGATGCTTTAGCTATTGCAGTCATGAGAGCAAAAGGCTTTAAAGAAGAAGATTTTGCACGTTCTCATCCAGCAGGCAGTTTAGGTGCTAAATTATTAAACCATGTAAAAGACGTAATGAGAACAGGGGATCGAGTCCCTCATATTGCTGAAACGGCAACAGTTTTTGATGCAATGTTAGAGCTTAGTAGAACGGGTTTAGGATTAGTCGCTGTATGTGATATAAATAATAAAATAACTGGCGTTTTTACTGATGGTGATTTACGTCGTTTATTACTCAAAAATGGTACATTACATGATATAATCAAAACAGTTATGACTCAGCCTGGTTATCGTTTACCTGAATCATGGAAAGCGATTGAAGCATTAAAATCGTTCAGTGATCACAATATTACCGCCGCCCCTGTTGTTGATAATGATGGTTACTTGGTTGGCGCTCTTAATATTCACGATTTACACCAAGCTGGAATAGCATAACAGGAATCCCAACATAATCGATGTAATAAAAATTATATTTAATAATTGATATAACAAGGGGAAGAAAGCTGTTATGATTCCTCAGAAAAATGAATAATAAAAAATTCCTGTTGCAAAATAGATCTATCTCCTGCGATAATTATCGCCTTAAATTTTTGTCGTTAGACGGAGACTATGACTAACTATTACAGTTTACCTTACATTTTTAGGCTTGAACTGTATATTTTTTAACTAATATAGATGATGAAATTATAATGGCAGAGAAGCGTAATATCTTTTTAATTGGCCCAATGGGCGCAGGCAAAAGTACTATTGGTAGACAAATCGCACAACAACTTGGTATGGACTTTTTTGATTCAGATCAGGAGATTGAAAAGCGTACTGGTGCAGACATTGCTTGGATTTTTGATCTGGAAGGCGAAGATGGTTTTCGTGCAAGAGAAGAAAAAGTCATTAATGAATTAACCGAAAAACAAGGCGTCGTTCTTGCTACTGGCGGTGGTTCTATTTTATCAAAAGAGACTCGTAACCGTTTATCTGCTCGTGGAATAGTGGTTTATCTGGAAACGACTATCGAAAAACAGATGGCGAGAACACAGAAAGATAAACGTCGTCCATTACTACAAGGTGGTAATACACCAAGAGAACTTTATGAAGAACTTGCTGGTGAACGAGTACCTTTATATGAAGAAATTGCTGACATCACGATCAAAACTGATGAGCAAAGCGCTAAAGGTGTAGCAAGTTATATTATTGAAAAAATAGAACAAATATAAAAAAATTATAAGGTATTAGCCAGTCATACTGGCTAATATATCGAATGAACGGAAAGGAGATAAAAGTGAACGACCCTATTCGTCCTGATCAGGAAGATCGCTATACTTCCCCTAATTCCCCACAAAAACCACAACCAGAAAAATTAGAAACTCCCATTTTATCGAAAACAAAATGGATTATTCTTATTTTAGCGTTAATTATCATTTTAGTGTTAGTTGGTACGGCGTTGATAAAACCGACATTACAACAACCATCGTCTCAATCATCGGCACAATCAGGTGGGACTGATGAGACGGCAACAAATGGTACTTCAAATAATGAATATCAAGTATTAACGCCACCTAAAATATCGACAACAGCAACAGAGTCTCAACAAACTGCTGAGTCTGGTAAGGAACGTATTGAGATTCCAGGCGAAGTTATTGATATTTTAGCCAACAAAATTAACGAGCTAAATACACAACAAACGGATTCTGTTGCTTTTTCTGGGCAAAATAACAGTGCTGATCTCAAACAAAATGAACTTCCTCTAGGAAACACTTTGGATAATAATCATTATACAATCCAAATTAACTCCTCTTCATCCATTGAAAATTTATTAGATTTTGTTAAACAAAATAAATTAACTAATTATCAAATCTATGAAACTTATCGAGAAAACAAACCATGGTTTGTTTTGATAAAAGGAAACTATTCAACTATTACTGATGCAAAAAAAGCTATATCATCGCTATCTCTTGAATTACAAAAAAGTCGTCCGTGGATCAAATCTGGGGAGTTAGTTAATAAAGAGAAATCATTGAAATGATCATCCATTCACCTTTATTTGATATCAATAGGAGCCTTGTTTGAAAAAACAGCGTGCTTTTCTTAAATGGGCAGGTGGTAAGTATTCACTTGTGGAACAAATTATAAAACATTTACCAGAAGGCGATTTATTAGTCGAGCCTTTTGTTGGTGCTGGTTCTGTATTCCTAAACACAAATTATGAACGTTATATTTTAGCGGATATCAATCACGACTTAATCGCACTATTTAACACGATAAAAGAGCAACCAGAAAAATTTATTGATGATGCTCGGGTATTATTCAACCCACAAAACAACCAAACTGCCGCATTTTATGAACTGCGTAATTTTTTTAATTATACTAAAAGCGATTACCAAAAATCTTTACTATTCCTTTATTTAAATCGGCATTGTTATAATGGACTCTGCCGTTATAACAGCAAAGGGGAATTCAACGTACCATTTGGCCAAAACTACGATAGAGTTTATTTCCCTGAAGATGAAATTATCGCTTTTTCCGAAAAAGCTCAAAAAGCTGAGTTTGTCTGTGCTTCATACCATTCGGTAATGCAAAATGCACAAAAAGGTTCTGTCGTCTATTGCGATCCGCCTTATGTACCATTATCAGTAAGCTCAAGCTTTACCTCTTATTATTCAATCGATTTTGGCATTGATGATCAAAAAAATCTTGCTACACTCGCCGAAAATCTAGCCAAAAAAGATATTCCAGTATTAATATCAAACCACGACACAACCGATACTCGTGATTGGTATCAACATGCAAAACTTCATTCTGTCACCAGTAGACGTTCGATTAATAGTAATGGTTCTGGAAGAAAAAAAATAGATGAGTTATTAGCGCTTTATTCATAGTTTTACAACACATTTAGTAGTCGTCGTAAGCAAGATATTATATTATATAATCCATTACCATTTGATGGATTATTGTGTCTTCACTATAAAATTGAAGAGGTCAAAATCATGAAAAAACATTTAATTGCTCCATCTATTTTATCAGCTAACTTTGCTAAGCTTGGCGAAGATACACAAAAAGTATTAAATGCAGGGGCTGATGTTGTCCATTTTGATGTAATGGATAATCACTACGTACCTAATTTAACTATGGGGCCGATGTTCTGTAGCGCATTACGAGATTATGGTATCAGCGCACCAATTGATGTACATTTAATGGTCTCACCTGTTGATGAATTAATTACTGCTTTCGCGAAAGCAGGTGCAAGTAATATATCAATTCATCCTGAAGCAACGATACATCTTGATCGCTCAATACAGTTGATAAAAGATCAGGGATGTACAGCAGGGGTAGTATTAAACCCAGCCGTTTCTCTCGATTGTCTTGATTATATTATTGATAAAATTGACCTCATTCTTATCATGGGGGTAAATCCTGGTTTTGGTGGTCAATCATTTATTCCATATACACTGAAAAAAATTGAACAAGTAAGAGCGATGATTAACCAATCAGGTAGACAAATTCGTTTAGAAGTGGATGGCGGCGTTAAAGTGGATAATATTGCCAAAATAGCCAAAGCAGGAGCCGATATGTTTGTGGCGGGTTCAGCCATTTTTAGCCAACCAGACTATAAAACAGTAATTGATGCAATGAATCAACAACTAGCGACAATAGAGAGTAATTAATATGACACAACCACTTGATATTCAAGCAATTGCTTTTGATTTAGATGGGACACTTGTTGATAGTGTACCTGGACTTACTTTGGCAACTCAACAAATGCTAGCTCAGTTATCCCTACCCTCGGTGACAAAGGAGCAAGTAAAAATTTGGGTTGGTAATGGTATCGATATGTTAATAAAAAGAGCACTAGCTGCTGTTAATGGCTCAGATGCCCCCTTTGAATTGGCAAAAGAAGCCTTTAATCGCTATTATGATGATGCAATTGAAGAGGGAACGCAATTGTTCCCAAATGTATTAACAACATTAGATAAACTACAGCAGTATCATTATCCAATGGCATTAGTCACCAATAAACCAAAGCAATTTTTACCGGCGTTGCTAAAATCACTTAAACTTGAATCTTACTTTTCATTAGTATTAGGTGGCGGAGATGTGATTAAGTTAAAACCTCATCCAGCACCGCTTTATCAAGTGATGGCAACTTTCGGCCTATTTCATGATCAATTATTATTTGTTGGTGACTCTAAAAATGATATTTCTGCGGCTAAAAATGCCCAGTGTTTAACTGTCGGTTTAACATACGGTTATAACTACGGTGAATCAATCACAACAAGTAACCCTGATTATGTTTTTGATCACTTTGAAGATCTACTAACCATCTTACCTAGCCCGAAAGCCGAGGCTAGAAAATAGTTTATTGAATTTAAATAAAAACGGGAAAATATTATGAGCAAGCCAATTGTATTTAGTGGAGCACAACCATCAGGGGAACTATCTTTAGGTAACTACCTAGGTGCATTAAAAAACTGGGTTGGGCTACAAGATGACTACGATTGCATATATTGCATTGTGAATCAACATGCAATTACCGTACGCCAAGATGCCGAAAAGTTAAAAAAAGCAACGCTAGATACATTAGCGTTATATTTAGCTTGTGGTATTGATGCGAATAAAAGTACTGTTTTTGTACAATCCCATGTCCCCGCTCATGCCGAATTAGCTTGGGTTCTTAACTGTTATACCTATTTTGGTGAACTCAGTCGCATGACCCAATTCAAAGATAAATCGGCAAGACATGCAGAAAATATTAATGCAGGTCTATTTGATTATCCGGTGCTAATGGCCGCTGATATTTTGATTTATCAAACCAATTTGGTTCCCGTTGGAGAAGATCAGAAACAACATTTAGAACTATCTCGTGATATTGCAGCCCGTTTTAATGCATTATATGGTGATATTTTTAAAGTCCCAGAGCCTTTTATTCCTAAGGCTGGTGCAAGGGTAATGTCGTTACAAGATCCGACTAAAAAAATGTCAAAATCTGATGAAAATCGTAACAACGTCATTGGTTTATTAGAAAACCCGAAAGATGTTGAGAAGAAGATCAAACGTGCCCTTACTGATGGAGATGAACCACCATTGGTCAAATATGATGTAAAAAATAAAGCTGGAGTATCTAACTTGCTTGATATCCTAACGGGAATCACTGGCAAATCAATTCCAACCCTAGAAAAAGAGTTTGAAGGTAAAATGTACGGTCACTTAAAAGGTGAAGTCGCGAGCCAAGTATCAACGATGTTAGGTGAGTTACAAGAGCGTTATTTCCATTATCGAAATAATGAAGTACTACTGCACGAAATTATGCAAGAAGGTGCACGTAAAGCGAATAGTCGAGCGAAAGAGACTCTAACGAAAGTCTATGACGCAATCGGCTTTGTTCGATAATAATATATGGCATACGAGTAATTAAACGATGAAAATTATTATTCTTGGTGCAGGCCAAACTGGTAGTGCTTTGGCTGAATATCTTGTGACAGAGCATGAAAACGATGTGACAGTTATTGATGAGCAGCAAGAGCAACTACAATCGCTACAAGAGAGATTTGATTTACGTGTAATTCAAGGTAAAGTCTCATATCCACAAGTGTTGGAAAATGCAGGTGCGGATAGTGCTGATATGCTTGTAGCGGTCACAAATTCTGATGAAGCAAATTTACTCGCATGCCAAATTGCCCATTCTCTTTTCAATATTCCGCAAAAAGTGGCGCGTATTCGTGCTGTTGAATATAGTGATGAGCGATTTCAGCTATTTACACCAGAGAATGGCATTCCCATTAATCATATTATTTCACCAGAAAAATTGATTACACAGCATATTAGCCAATTAATACAGTATCCTGGTGCGTTACAGATCGCCTCATTTTACGAGAATAAAGTCTATTTAGTTGCGGTAACCGCGTACTATGGAGGGGCCTTAGTTGGTAGTGAGTTATCAGAGTTACAAGAACACCTTCCCCATGTTGATGTAAAAATTGTTGCAATATACCGCCAAGGAAAATTTATTCGTCCAATCGCTTCAACGATCATTGAGGCTGGCGACATGGTATATTTTATTACCGAGCCATCAAATATAAAAGCTGTTACCAGCGAGCTACAACGACTCGAAAAACCTTATAAAAGAATCATGATTAGTGGTGGTGGCAGCATTGCGGTTTCATTAGCTAAGAAACTCGAAAATGACTATCAAGTTAAACTTATTGAGCGTAATGCTCAAAAAGCAGAGTTGATTGCCGAGAACTTAACTAACACAACAGTATTGCATGGCGAATCAGCCGATCAAGAGCTCCTTTCTCAAGAACAAGTCGAACTCACTGATCTATTCATCGCAGTCACCAGTGATGATGAGTCAAACATTATGTCCTCGATGCTTGCCAAACGGATGGGCGCCAAAAAAGTTATCGTCCTAATCCAACGACAAGCTTATCTTGAGCTCATTAATGATAGTGTTATTGATATTGCAATTTCACCTCAATTAGCGACTATTTCCGCCCTACTCAGTCACGTTAGACAATCTGGAGTGAAAAAAGTCGTCTCTTTACGTCAGGGAACATCGGAAGTTATTGAAATTGTCGCTCATGGTGATAAAGAGACCTCGAAGCTGGTTGGTCGTACGATTGATAAAATAAAACTCCCATCAGGAGCAACGATAGGCGCAATTGTAAGAGGTGATGACGTCATTATTACACAAAGCGATCTACTTATTGAAGACAATGATCATCTCATTATCTTTTTACCTGATAAAAAAGTGATTAATGAGATAGAAAAATTACTTAAAACTTAATACAAAATGAATTAATAATTATGCCTTATACTCAATATCTATTTTTTATTTTATATATCGTATGGCCATCTCTCTGTTTAGCAGATACGGTTTGGATGAAAAATGGTGATATTATTTCAGGATCAGTCAAAGTTATTGATAATAATAAAATGGTTTTAGAGACAAAATATGCCGGTACTCTAACAATCAAAGCAACCGAAGTTAAAACGTTCACCATTGATAAGCCCGCTGTTGTTAAAAATAATCTCTATGCTCAAAAGTTTTTTATTAATGAAATTAAACCCTCTGAAGAGAATGGTGCGATTATCATCGTAGATAAACGGGGTGAGGAACAAACAGTTTCAATTACCAATAATCTTATTTTATATAAACAAACCATAAATGAGTTTCTAGATAAAGTCTCCTTTAGTGGTAATATTAAAGGCGGTTTTTTTTATGATAAGAGTACGAAAAAAACTGAACAATACTCACTAGACACCAATTTTATAATTAAATATAGTTTATGGCGGCATAATGTCGCGACTAATTTACGGCGTAATTTAAAAAATGATAGTGTAAGTACCTACTATTATACTGGGTTATATAACTTAGATAAATTTATTACCCCTGAGTTTTTCTGGCAATCAAGTGCTCAATACCGACATGATTGGATTGAAGACATCTCCTCTAAAAAAAGTTTTGGTACAGGTCCTGGTTATCAATTATGGGATAATGAGCTGAGTTCTTTTGCCTTATCACTACTCCTCAACTATCAAGAAATGCACTACCAAGATAATGAAAGTTCTCGCCATCCACTTGCTACCATTCGTTGGGATTATCAGCGCTTTTTTAATGGTAAATCGCTAAGATTATTTACCAATGGTTCAATTGGGCGTAGTTTTGATGACACCGTATCGTTAGACCTATCAGCAACAATTGGGGCTGCATACCGAGTTACAGATTGGTTTGTCATTAGTTCTACATTTAATAAAGATAAAGATAGAACTAAAGAAGGATACAGTAATAATATTAATTACATTTTAGGATTAGGTGTAACTTGGTAATGACTATCAGTCATATTAACTGATAGCCATTGCTTCTATTTCAGCTTGAATATCTAGCCACTGCATTTCATGCTCTTCAAGTTCAGCTTTGAGTTTACTCTGAGTTAATAGTAACTGATTTAATTGCTCTTTTTTACTAGTTTCATATATCGAAGTGTCGGCAAGTTGAGCTTCAATCTCTTTTAATTCACCAGACAATTTATCCATTGCGACTTCAGTTTTTTGTAATAATTTTTTCATGGGTTGAAGCTGCGCTCTTAATTCCGCTTCGCGTCGTTTCTGCTCTTTTTTATCTTGAGCTGATAAATTTGAAGTTACGGATTCCGACGATTCATTATCCAAGTCCTTAATCTGACTCTCTTTTTGATCATCAGCTAACCATTTCTGATAATCATCTAAATCGCCATCAAACTGTTCAACTCGCCCGCTATGTACCAAATAAAATTCATCGGTTGTTGAACGTAATAAATGCCGATCATGTGATACGACGACTAGCGCTCCTTCAAAATCAATTAACGCTTCGGTTAAAGCTTGGCGCATATCAAGATCCAAATGGTTTGTTGGTTCATCGAGCAATAATAGATTCGGTCTTTGCCAAACAATAAGGGCTAATACTAAACGCGCTTTCTCTCCACCAGAAAATGTACTGACAGACTCCGTCACTTTATCTCCACGGAAATCGAATCCACCTAAATAATTGCGTAACACCTGTTCGGTATTTTTGGGATCGGCAATCTGAGTTAAATGCCATAGCGGGGACTCATCCGCTCGCAAATATTCCAATTGATGCTGAGCAAAATAACCCAGTTGTATTCCTTTCGCTAAATGAATATTACCGGAAATCGGCGATAGCTCACTGGCAAGTAATTTAATTAATGTCGATTTCCCTGCCCCATTTCGGCCTAATAGCCCAATACGTGAACCGGGTACTAAATTTAATTTAATATGATCCAAAATAATCTTGTCACCATAACCTGCCACAACTTTTTCCATCGTTAATAGAGGGCTTGGTAATGAATCGGCGGCACGAAAAGTAAAATGGAATGGATTATCCACATGAGCAGGTGCAATTTTCTCCATTCTTTCAAGCATTTTAATCCGGCTCTGTGCTTGTTTGGCTTTAGTCGCTTTTGCCCTAAAACGATCGATATAACTCTGTAGATGAGCGACTTTTAATTGCTGGTGTTCGTACAAAGACTGTTGCTGCGCGAGTTTAGTAGCTCGTTGAATTTCAAAAGAGGAGTAATTACCCGAATATTCAAATAATGACTGCTGTTCAATATGAATAATTTTATCCACTAATGGATCAAGAAAATCACGGTCATGAGAGATAAGCAACAGTGTTCCGGTATAACTTTTCAGCCACTTTTCTAACCACATCACAGCATCAAGATCTAAATGGTTAGTTGGCTCATCGAGTAATAATAAATCAGAACGACACATGAGTGCTTGCGCTAGATTTAGACGCATTCGCCACCCCCCCGAAAAAGATTCAACGGGCTGCGCTAATTGTTCTTGAGAAAAACCGAGTCCATTGAGCAAAGATGCAGCTCTAGCCTGAATAGTCCAAGCATCGATCATATCAAGCTGACTATGAATGGTAGCAATTTTATTACCATCATTATTGTCATTAGCGATTGCTAGCTGTGTTTCTAATTTGCGAAACTCCCTATCACCATCAATGGCATACTCAATTGCCGAAATATTAACAGCCGGAGTTTCTTGATTAACCCAAGCGAGTTCCCAATGACTTGGTAGGGAAACATCGCCAGCATCAGCAACAATTTCACCTTTTATCAATGCAAAAAGTGTCGATTTTCCACAACCATTTTTACCAACCAAACCAACTTTTTGACCCGGGTTAATTTTAGCTGAGGCATTATCCAATAATAAATTAGTACCGCGGCGAATCTGTATTGAAGATAGGGTAATCATATTCTTATATCTAACTTAACTTTTTAGGCGTCTATGCTAGCAAAAAAATAGGACAATAACGAATTTTATTCATTGGTACTTTTGTTGTCCAATAACGAAAATGTGATTTAACTCACTACCATTTATACGATTGTTGAAATATTTCATTGAATTATCTTATTTTTTTGGGCAAATCCACATAGAAAAAACATTTTCTTCATAATAAAGTTAACTCGCATGATATTAATGATAAATATCCAAACCAATTAATAATTATTGAATCTTATTCATATAAGGAGAACGACGATGTTAGAGTTACTCAGCTGGTATGGCGCATTGTCTGGTTTATTTCTAGCTATTTTGCTGATATTAAAAGGGATAAATCCCGTTTACTCACTATTTTTAGGTGCTATTGTGGGCTCGCTCATTGGTGGTGCTAATTTAGTTGAAACGATATCAATCCTCATTTCAGGAACCCAAAGTATTATGGGAACCGTAATTAGAGTTCTTGCAGCAGGCGTACTCGCTGGCGTAATGATGGAGTCTGGTGCAGCAGAAACAATAGCACAAACAATAGTCAGAAAACTAGGTGAAAAAAAAGCATTATTGGCATTAGCATTAGCAACTTGTGTCATAACAGCGTCAGGCGTATTTATTCCTGTTGCAGTGTTAATCGTTGCGCCAATTGCACTATCTGTCGGTAATAAAATGGGGATTTCCCGTTTAGCATTACTATTAGCGCTATCGGGCGGAGGAAAAGCGGGTAATATTATCTCGCCCAATCCGAATACTATTGCTGCGGCAAATGGTTTTCATTTAAGTTTAAGTGATGTCATGCTAGCAGGTCTAATACCGGCTATATTCGGATTACTTGCTACCGTTTTTGTGGCATCATTAATTAAAAATCGTGGCGATAAAATTTCAGATCAAGAAGTCATCGAACTACAGAAAAATACTAAAGAACAAAATAACTTACCAACACTAGCAACAGCAATCGTAACGCCAGTTGTTGCAATAGTACTATTAATGCTAAGCCCAATCGGCGCTATCTTACACATTGAGGTATTAGCCAATTTGAAAATTGATGCATTATATGTATTACCTATTGCGGGTATTATCGGCATGATCGCAATGGGAAAACGAAAAAAAATTATCGCTTATACAAAGTCTGGAATTGAAAAAATGACCGCAACGGTGCTTATTTTAATTGGTGCCGGTGCGATTGCAGGATTAATTGGTGCATCAGACCTAGCAAAACAAGTGATTAATATTATTGATTATATTGGAATTTCTGGAATATACCTAGCACCAATATCGGGTATATTAATGGCAGCAGCTACTGCATCTACTTCGACGGGTGTCATACTCGCAACAGGAACATTTGGCTCAGCAATTTTAGATATGGGCGTTCCTGCACTCAGTGCTGCGGTAATGATGCATACTGGGGCAACAGTAATTGACTCTTTACCTCAAGGAAACTACTTCCATGTCACAGCAAGCAGCATGAATATGTCAATAAAGCAACGTATGAAATTAATCCCTTATGAAGCAATGGTCGGCGGTACGATGACCGTTATTGCAACCATTATTTATGGCTTTATTCTCTAAAAGAGGAAAAACAGTATGAAACAAAAAACATTTGTCCTAGCACCCGATTCCTTTAAAGAAAGTATGACAGCAAAAGAAGTATGTATGGCAATGGAGTCAGGTTTAAAAAAAGTTTTCCCTGATGCTAACTATATTCATGTCCCTATGGCTGACGGCGGAGAAGGTACAACACAGTCATTAGTTGATGCAACAGGAGGAACGCTCTATTCCCTTGAAGTGACAGGACCATTAGGTAATAAAGTGATTGCTCATTATGGAATTTTAGGGGATAAACAGACTGCCGTTATTGAAATGGCATCAGCAAGCGGTATCCAACTGGTTGCTAAAGAACAGCGAAATCCGTTAATCACCACAACCTACGGTACAGGTGAACTAATTATTGCCTGTATGAAAAAAGGAATAAAAAAAATTATATTAGGTATTGGTGGAAGTGCTACTAATGATGGTGGCGCAGGAATGGCACAAGCCTTGGGTGTACAATTTTATGATGATCAGGGACAGCATTTACCCTTTGGAGGCGGTGCTCTAAATAAGTTATCAAAAATTGATATGAGCAATGTTGATCCAAATTTGCAGAGTATTGATTTTATAATTGCTAGCGATGTCAGCAATCCATTATGTGGCGAACACGGCGCGTCATTTGTGTTTGGTCCACAAAAAGGGGCGACGCCTGAAATGGTAAAACAGCTGGATAGCAATCTTAAACATTATGCTGATATTATCAAACAACAACTTAATAAAGATATTGCAACGATTCCTGGAGCGGGTGCCGCAGGGGGACTTGGTGCTGGTTTGATGGCCTTTACCAATAGTAAAATGGAAAAAGGGATTAATATTGTCATAAAATACACACAATTACACAATAAACTCGCGGGTGCTGATTTTTGTTTCACTGGTGAAGGTGGTATCGATTTTCAAACAAAATTTGGTAAGACGCCATATGGTGTAGCGCAAGTAGCCAAAGCGAATAAAATTCCTGTTATTGCCTTAGCTGGAACTATTGGTAAAAATATTGATGAACTTTATGCAGAAGGAATTGATACTATTTTTGGTATCGTTCCTGGTGCTGCCAAAATTGAGGATTTATTAGCCAACGGTTTTCAAAATATCGAAAGAACCAGTGAAAATATTGCACGGTTAATAAAAATGGTAAAATAGATGCCTAATTAATGATATAACAGTTGCACCCAATAGCCATGTTACTTATTAAATAATCAGGTCCTTTTATGCTAAATAATTTATTAGATCCACAATTAGCACAACAAATCGTTAATAGAACAATGCAAATTATTGATTGTAATATTAACGTAATGGATAACAAAGGCTATATTATTGGTAGTGGTGATCCGAAACGAATCGGTGAATTACATGAGGGTGCTCTACTTGTCTTGTCACAAAAACGTATCGTAACTATTACTGAAGATAGCGTAAAAACCCTTTTCGGTGCAAAACCGGGGGTTAATTTACCACTGACTATTAATAATCATTTAGTTGGTGTGATTGGTTTAACAGGTGATCCCAAACAATTATTTCAATTTGGTGAGCTGGTCAAAATGTCAGCAGAAATGATGATGGAACAAGCATCATTAATTAATGAAATGACAAAAAATAAACGTCTACATGAAGATATTGTGCTTCATTTAATTCAGAATGAACAATTACCCAATCATTTAAAAGAGTGGTCAACAAGGATTGGCGTAGATTTATCAATACCTCGTTTTGTTGCTATTATTGACATTGAAACTGGCCAATTAGGTATCGAAACAGCCATGGATCAATTGAATCAGTTACACAACTATTTATTAAAATTAGATTCAAGTAATTTAGTTGCAATAAAGTCGTTAAGCTGTTTAGTTTTATTGATGCCAGCATTAAATACTTTTGGCTATTGGGACGCAATTTACCAAAAACAAAAAATGTATTCGCTCGTTGATAAAATCAAAAAGATAAATAACTTAAATATCAAAATTTCATTAGGTAACTTTTTTACTAATGATATCAACAATATTACTAAATCCTATCAAACCGCATTAGCCGCGCTGGCAATCGGTAAGGAACGTGCGCCCAATACTTGTTGCTACGTTTATCAAGATTATCTACTACCGACCTTATTAAATACGCTTGAAGCAAGCTGGCAAACATTTGAACTCACAAGACAATTGAATAAACTGAAATCGGCAGATACTTCCGAAGTGTTAATTGATACGCTAAAAATTTGGTTTAAAAATAATTTACAAGCAACAGATACAGCGAATGAGCTGGCAATCCACCGTAATACGCTAGAATATCGGCTAAAAAAAATTTCGGAGATTACTCAGTTAGATATGAAATTATTTGAAAATCAGTTATTACTCTATCTTGCACTGACCATTCAAGAAAAATAGTAATAGATTATACTGTCATCGCGCTATCAATTTGATAAGGTAACTTGGTTAGTAATGGAACATGTTCACCATTGAGCCTTTTTAATAAAAGTTCAGTAGCCATTTTACCAATATCAAAACGAGGGGTAATGACTGAAGCAATCTGTTGCTGATTAGCGAGTCGAATATCTAAACCATGAAATCCGGCAATCGCTATTTGCTCAGGAACAGGAATATTATAATGTTGACATTCAAGTAAAACACCCACGGCAATATCATCATTAGTACAAAAAACACCATCAATATTTGGATATTCTTGAATCGCTTTATGAAATAGACTACGACCTAAATTAACCGATGAAATCATATTAGGTAACATCTGCTTAGGTTCATAACCAGCATCCCGCATTGCTCGACAATAACCTTCAAATCGACTCATATCTCTTGCGCTAGCAATTGAGTTAAAATAGACAATATTCTTTTTACCACTTTTAATTAAAGCCTGTGTCATATCAAACCCAGCCATTTCATTATCAAAACCGACTTGAATATCAAGACTTTGCTGACTAATATCCATTAGTTCTGCAACGGGAATATTTACCGATTTTAAATATTTAATCGCACGTTTGGTATGATTTTTTTCCATTAAAATCAACGCATCAATATTGTATGACAATAAATTGATAATTTTTTGTTCTTCAATTATTTTGTCATAATCATAATTTGTAATAATCGTCTGATAACCATGATTGGACGCAACTGACTCGATCCCTGCTAAAACTTCCAAAAATATATGATTTTTAAAAGAGGGAATAATAATACCAATTGAGCGGCTTTTTGAACCTAATAAGATTTCAGGTGCACGATTAGGAATATAATGGATATCTTCGAGTATTTTAGCTAATTTTTGACGATTTTTCTCAGATACTTGGTTTGGATCACGTAAATATCGGCTGACCGTCATTTTGGTTACATCGGCTAGACTAGCAATGTCCTGTAGGCTAATTCGTTTATCTCTCATATGCTATTGTTCTTATTGCTAATCAATTTTCTCATTACACAAATGACTTATTATTGTAGCAGAAATAGCAACGAAATATATATGGGGATGGCTTAACTTATGTTAACAATGGTTCATATTTCGTTCGCAATGCCTCATTAAAGCGAGTCTTTCTCGCTTTAATGAGGGCAATTACCTATTATTACACGATATAATGGTCATTAGTGTGCTTTTGGAGCTTTAACACTTGCCATTAATACTACTGAAAGAATTAGCGCTGTTCCCATAAATACATAAGAGGCACTTGCACTGCCTGTTGCGTCATTAATTACACCAACTAACCATGCACCAATAAATGCGCCGAGAGCACCAAAGCTATTAATTAATCCCATTGATACACCTGATACATTACTTGGTAGTAATTCAGGAATAAGGGCAAAGAATGGTCCATAAGGTGCGTACATACAACCTGCTGCAAGAACAAGTAATGAGAACGTAATCCAGAAATGGTCAGCACCTAATAAGTAAGCAATGAAAAATGCAATTGTTGCAACTAATAGAACTGGCCACACAAACAGTTTACGATTTTGTAACTTATCAGAAAAATATGAAACTAATAACATCAAAACGATCGCTGCAACATAAGGAATAGCAGCTAACCAACCAACTGAAACGATATCCATATTTGCAGCTGATTTAATGATGGAAGGCATCCACATCATAAAGCCATAAACCCCGATACTCCAAAGCGCATGAACAGCACATAATTTAATAACATTACCAGAACGTAGTGCTTCACCATAATTACGAACAGGTTTAATATTTTGTTGTTCTAACGCCATAGCGTTTGCTAAATCAAGTTTTTCTTGTTCTGTTAACCAACTTGCTTCAGATGGTTTGTCGCGAACTAGAACCCACCAAATAATCGCCCAAACTACTGCAGGAAGACCTTCGATGATAAACATTTCACGCCAGCCATAAATATCGATTAAATGGGCAGAAACAATCGACATCCATAATACCGTAACAGGGTTACCTAAAATTAAAAACGTATTGGCTTTTGAACGCTCTTTTTTAGTAAACCAAGTACTGATATAAATGAGCATTGCAGGCATTACCGCAGCTTCCACCACACCGAGTGTAAAGCGGATAACCATCAACATCGGAATGTTGCTTACCATACCTGTTGCAGCAGCACAGACTCCCCATAAAATGAGGCAAGCAAAGATTAATTTTCTTACGCTTCGTTTTACTGCATAAATAGAGCCAGGTACTTGGAAGAAAAAATAACCTAAAAAGAATAGAGCCCCGATTAGCGATGAGGTACCGTGAGTAATGCCTAAATCATCATTGATTCCTGCAGCAGCTGCAAAACCATAGTTAGCACGATCTAAATAAGCTAAACTATAAGTAATAAAAATGATTGGCATCAAATACCACCAACGACGTGGCGCCAACTTCGTTACTATTTTATTCATATATTTAAACTCTCTTTATCTTTATTTGAAATCATTACACAGCAGCTAGCATGCCACCATCGACATAAACAATATGTCCATTAACAAAATTTGATGCTGCTGAAGATAAAAATACCGCAGAACCGATTAGTTCTTCTGGTTTACCCCAACGCGCAGCAGGAGTTCGTTTAAATAACCAATCAGAAAACTCTTTATTTTCGACCAATGCCTTTGTCATTTCAGTATCAAAGTAGCCAGGACCAATACCATTGACTTGAATATTATAACGAGCAAGTTCAACACACATTCCACGCACTAACATTTTTACAGCCCCTTTTGATGCAGCATAAGGCGTAATCGTATCGCGGCCTAATTCACTCTGCATTGAACAGATATGAATAATTTTACCGTGTTTACGCGTCATCATATGTTTAGCAACTTGTTGTGACACTAAGAAAACTGCTTTTTGGTTAACATTAATTACGGCATCCCAATCACTTTCAGGAAACTCAGTAAATGGATGGCGACGTTGAATACCTGCATTATTGATTAAAATTTCAATAGGACCGATCTCTTTTTCAATATAATCAATGGCATTCTTAACTGATGTTGAATTTGTTACATCAAAACCAATTCCAACAGCATCGATGCCATCTTTTCTTAAAAGTTCAGCCGCAGCATCTGCTCGTTCTTGTGTAATATCATTAATTACGATGCTTGCACCATATTGTCCTAGCCCTCTTGCCATTAAATTACCAATACCTTGTGCAGAACCAGTAATCAAAGCTCGTCGACCTTTTAATTCAAATAATGATTTCATTTTTTATCCTTAGTGTTTATATCTAAATATTCTGTTACGCATAACTGTTATGCGTAACATACAAGAAAAATAAAAAAGAACAAAGTGAATTTCATGCGTATAGTACAAAAAATATCAATTTTGTGATCGAGTTCAAAAAAATGAATTGAATAATAAATCGTACTCTTTTTTTTATTAATTGAGATTCGCGCTAAGAGACGTAGAATGAGCACGAAGTTTTATACAAGCATACGATAATAAGGTCTTAATATATGAAAAAACACATAAAAATCATCTCGTTAATGATGTTAACAATGGCAACTCTATCTCAAGCAATGGCTGGGGTTCACTGGGGATATGAAGGTAATGAACTACCTGAAAATTGGGCTAAATTATCACCAGAGTATCAGATGTGTGGGTTAGGTAAAAATCAATCACCGATCAATATATCTAATACTATTCAGGCAGATATCGGGGAGTTAGATATTCATTATGGAAAAACGTCTGGAAATATTGTCAATAATGGCCATACAGTACAAATTACAGAAAAAAATCCGAATGATTATATTATTCTTGATGGTCAAAAATATACGCTAACGCAATTTCACTTCCATGCACCAAGTGAAAATCAAATAAACGGTGAATCATTTCCAGTAGAAGGACATTTTGTCCATGCTAATAGCAATGGCGATTTACTTGTTATGGCCGTTATGTTTAAAGAGGGAAGCAATAATCAATCAGCGGATCAATTATTATCCCTACTTAGTGAACAAGAAAATACACCAGCTAATTTTGACAGTGTAAATATTGCAGCATTTCTTCCTGAGCAAACTCATTACTATCGTTTTTCTGGATCATTGACAACACCGCCGTGTAGCGAAGGTGTGACTTGGATAGTTTTAAAAGAGCCAATGGAATTATCTAAAACCGAAATAGATAAATTTACGCATGCTTTTAAACATCATAATAACAGACCAACTCAACCATTAAACGGTCGTTTAATCATCAGTAACTAATAACATAATCTTTAATGGCCCAACTCGGGCCATTTCGCCAATTATTTTATAATAACTAAACTTTTTTATATAAATTCTGTATACTACTTGCCTAATTTAACCTTCAAAGTCTATTTGGAGAAAATTTTATGCAACAAGATCGTCCTATTCGCCGAGCCCTACTTAGCGTTTCAGACAAGTCCGGAATTGTTGAATTCGCAAAAGCCTTATCCCTACGCAATATTGAAATATTATCCACCGGCGGAACAGCCAAACTTCTTATGCAACATCATATTCCCGTCATTGAAGTATCAGACTATACTGGTTTCCCTGAAATGATGGATGGCCGAGTCAAAACACTTCATCCTAAAATACATGGTGGAATATTAGGCCGACGTAATATTGATGATAATGTGATGTCTGAGCATAAGATAGCCCCAATCGACATGGTGGTCGTCAATCTTTATCCATTTGCACAAACGGTTGCTAAAGCCGATTGTACTTTAGAAGATGCCGTTGAAAATATTGATATTGGTGGACCAACAATGGTGCGATCTGCAGCAAAAAATCACCGAGATGTAGCGATTGTTGTTGATAACCAAGATTACCAACCAATTATTGAGATGATAGACAGTAATCAACACTCTCTCACTTTTGATTATCGATTTAATCTTGCCATTAAAGCTTTTGAACATACAGCAAAATATGATGGTATGATTGCTAACTAT
This sequence comes from Orbaceae bacterium BiB, assembly GCA_036251205.1. Taxonomy (NCBI): domain Bacteria; kingdom Pseudomonadati; phylum Pseudomonadota; class Gammaproteobacteria; order Orbales; family Orbaceae; genus Orbus; species Orbus mooreae. The sequence continues at coordinate 1,721,728 of CP133958.1, forward strand.
TTTGGTAAGTTAGTACCCCCTTACTTTGGTGAAACCTCTAAACCATCGGGTCAATTCCCTCGAACACTTAATTTACAATATATAAAAAAACAAGATATGCGTTATGGTGAAAATAGTCATCAAAATGCAGCATTTTATATTGAAGAAGCCCCACAAGAAGCAAGTGTCGCAACGGCAATACAGTTACAAGGAAAAGAACTCTCTTACAATAATATTGCTGACACCGATGCTGCCCTAGAGTGTGTGAAAGAGTTTAGCGAGCCAGCTTGTGTTATCGTTAAACATGCAAATCCTTGCGGTGTGGCTGTAAGTGATAACTCACTTAATGCCTATTTACACGCTTATCAAACCGACCCAACTTCCGCATTTGGTGGCATTATTGCCTTTAATCGACCTTTAGATAAAGCAACCGCTGAAGCGATTATCGCAAGGCAGTTTGTTGAGGTCATTATAGCGCCACAAGTTGATAGTAATGCACTAACGGTTCTTGCTACTAAGAAAAATGTACGTGTATTGGCTTGCGGGCAGTGGCAACAGCGAGTAGAAGGACTCGATTTTAAACGAGTAAATGGTGGATTATTAGTACAAGATCGTGATTTAGGAATGATCACTCCGCAAGATTTTGAAATAGTAAGTAAGCGCCAACCTACAGCTAAAGAGTTATCCGATGCACTATTTTGTTGGAAAGTCGCAAAATTTGTCAAATCTAATGCGATTGTCTATGCTAAAAACCAGATGACAATTGGTATCGGAGCCGGACAGATGAGCCGTGTTTACTCAGCGAAAATTGCTGGCATAAAAGCCCAAGATGAAAACTTACAAATTGCAGGTTCAGTCATGGCATCAGATGCCTTCTTCCCATTTAGAGATGGTATTGATGCAGCAGCGAATGTCGGAATTACTTGCGTAATTCAGCCTGGAGGCTCAATACGTGATGACGAAGTTATCCAAGCTGCAGATGAACATAATATAGCGATGATATTTACAAATATGAGACATTTCCGCCATTAATCGACTTGGTGAGAAAGATGGTTAACACATTAGAGTTTATCTTACATAAGGATTAGTATGAAAGTATTAATTATTGGTAATGGTGGGCGAGAACATGCTCTAGCATGGAAAGTCGTTCAATCTCCTTTGGTTACAAAAGTATTTGTTGCTCCCGGTAATGCGGGGACTGCACTCGAAAGCAACTTAGAGAATGTTGACATTAACGCAACAGATATTGATAGCTTGATTGCCTTTGCACAAAAAGAAGATATTGCTTTAACTATCGTAGGCCCGGAAGCGCCACTAGTTATCGGTGTTGTTGATAGATTCCGCCAAGTTGGTTTAAATATTTTTGGGCCGACACAAGCTGCCGCTCAACTCGAAGGCTCTAAAGCATTCACAAAAGATTTTTTAGCCCGCCATAATATCCCAACGGGCGAATACCAAAACTTCACTGAAATTGAACCAGCAATTAACTATTTACGTCAGAAAGGGGCTCCGATTGTTGTCAAAGCAGACGGGCTTGCTGCGGGTAAAGGAGTTATTGTTGCAATGACCTTGAAAGAGGCTGAAGATGCGGTTCATGATATGTTATCAGGTAATGCATTTGGTGAGGCTGGCCATCGAGTTGTTATTGAAGAGTTTCTTGATGGTGAAGAGGCAAGCTTCATTGTGATGGTTGACGGTAAAAATGTTGAACCGATGGCAACTAGTCAAGATCATAAACGTGTCGGTGATAAAGATACCGGCCTAAATACCGGTGGAATGGGAGCCTATTCCCCTGCCCCAGTTGTAACAAAACAAGTTTTTGATAAAGTTATGGAACAAATTATCTATCCAACCGTGAATGGTATGGCTGCTGAAGGTAATACCTATACTGGCTTTTTATATGCAGGGTTGATGATTGATAAACAAGGTAATCCAAAAGTTATTGAGTTTAACTGTCGATTTGGTGATCCTGAAACACAGCCAATCATGATGCGATTACAATCTGATTTAGTCAAATTATGCCTAGCTGCAACGAACGGCAAATTGAATACGATACAATCTCATTGGGATGCCAGACCAGCTTTAGGTGTTGTGATGGCTGCCGGTGGTTATCCTGGTGATTATCGTATTGGTGATGAAATTAGTGGATTACCAAAAGAAGATGAAAATGACTGCAAAGTTTTCCATGCTGGTACAGTACTAAAAAATGGCAAAGTATATACTAATGGTGGTCGAGTTCTGTGCGTAACAGCTTTAGGCCTATCTGTTGCAGAGGCTCAAGCCAGAGCATATCAGCAAGTAAAATTAATTAATTGGCAAGGTGGTTTTTATCGTCATGATATTGGCTATCGCGCGATTGAACGAGAAAAGTTAAAATAATAGATTCATTGATTAGAGATGGGCTAATATGCCCATCTTTTTTATATCTCTTTTCGTTAAAATGTTGCTGTATAGTGCAATTATAGTGTAAAAAAAGAAGCGTTCTTACAAACTAACTCGTTACTCAGTTATAGCCAAGAAAATACCAACTTCCCTTGTTCTACTTTAAGACTAGAAGCGCTCTTAAATGCTAAATACTCAAGATGATTACTAGTATCCAATTGATATATCGGATTATGTTCAAAATAGAGCTGTAGTGCTTGATTTAAATAAGGTAAAAAAGCCCCCGAAGTGATTGAGCCTAAACTGGAATTAATTTGATAGTCTGCAATCTCAACTTGTTGTAAATAAATAGCACCTTGTTTCTGATCCATTTGAGGTAACGCTTTCAGCTTTAATGTAATATCGACATCTTGTTTACCTAAAAGTGTTTGAATGGAAGCTTTTGCTGTACCTTTTGCAACAACTTTATTTGCAACTTCCTCACCAAGATCTAAATTGATACTATTAAAAGCTAAATTCATCTTAACAAGATCGCTACCATTAATAGTTTGGTTATATTTGCTAAGCTGTTTTTGTAAAGTGCTATTAATCATCTGCTCGGATAAACTATACTCACCAACTTTCTGGCAACTGAATAAAAATCCACAACAGATTAAAAGCGAGATTACACCTATCATTTTTTTTAATTGCATTAGTAATTATTCCTTCATCAATATATATGCCTATAAAATATCATTAATATTATACAAACCTCATCTAAAAGCGCTATAACGAATAAAGAGTATTCATCATCATTGAACGGGATAAAATAGATCAAAAAGCTAGAGAGTAGATTTAATATTTAAAATTTTAATCAGATATTTTTTCATTTAAACTTTCGAATATTTTCGTTTTATTCTTTTTTTATTATGATACAATTCAATTGCATTTTGAATATCTTTCGAATTCGTAAATATTATTTAAATGAGGTTGATATGATCATAGCACTAACAATGAATCCGTCTATCGATATCTCTTATCCTATTAAAAAACTAATTATTGATAGTGTAAATAGAGTGGATAATGTAAAAAAAACAGCCGGAGGTAAAGGATTAAACGTTGCGAGAGTCGTAAAAATGGCAGATCAGCCAATACTTGCAACTGGACTATTAGGAGGTAATCTGGGTAAATATATTCAAAATGATTTAGACCATGATAATATACCTCACAATTTTTTACCGATCGCTCAAGAGTCGCGTAATTGTATTGCAATACTCCACGAAGGTGCTCAAACCGAAATTTTAGAATCAGGCCCAACCATCAGTGAGCAAGAGCAGTTAACATTTAAGCAACATTTTACAGACCTCATTACACAAGCTGACGTTATTACCATCTCAGGTAGCTTACCCAAAGGGATGCCTGCTAATTACTATGGAAAGCTCATTGAGATTGCTAATCAACAGCATAAAAAGATATTATTAGACTGCTCAGGAGAGTCTCTGAAGTTAGCGCTAAGTAATAATGACAAACCTTATCTGATCAAACCAAATCATGAAGAACTCAGCTTCCTAGCGAATACAGCTATCGAAGCAACTGATTTTAATAAAATTGCCGATGTCTTATCCAATCATACTGAACTTAAGGGAATCCCAATTATTGTCGTTTCATTAGGAAAACATGGTGCAATGGCAAAATGTGCAGAGCAGATCTGGCGAATCACTATTCCAAAAATCAACGTAGTCAACCCTGTTGGATCGGGAGACTCAACTTTAGCCGGGCTCGCGATAGGTATCCTTAAACAAGAGTCATATGAAAACATACTTAAACGCGCGATGGTTTTTGGTATGTTAAATGCGATGGAGGCGCAAACTGGCTGTATTAATTTAGCTTACTATGATGAGCTGTTTAAACAAATACATGTAAATTTATATCAATAATTTTGAGAAAAAAAAATGACAATGTGATATTTCAAGCCTATTATCATTATAGTTATCTGTTTGAAATAGTTTTTATTAAATGACATCGAATTAGGAGATAGTTATGCAATTTAGTAATGCAAAAAAACAATTAATGCAAAACCTACTCAACGATCATGGCATCATAGCTGCACTAGCCATCGATCAACGTGGCGCACTAAAAAAAATGATCACCAAATATAAACCTTCAGGTGTGAAAGAACAAGATTTAATCGATTACAAAAAATTGGTATCTCAAGTCCTAACTCCTTACTCATCTTCAATTTTACTCGATCCTGAGTATGGTTTACCTGCTGCAAAAGTAAGACATAAAAATGCAGGACTATTATTGGCATATGAAAAAACAGGTTATGACGCAACCGTGAAAGGACGTTTACCTGATTTACTTAGCGTTTGGTCGGTAAGACGTTTAAAAGATGCTGGTGCAGATGCGATTAAATTTTTACTTTACTATGATATTGATGAAGAAAAATATATTAATGAGCAAAAACATGCATTTATCGAAAGACTTGGTGCAGAATGTGCGTATTATGATATACCGTTTTATTTAGAATTAGTTTCATATGATGCCAATAATGATGATTCATCAACGATTGAGTTTGCTAAAGTAAAACCACATAAAGTAAACGACATGATGAAAGAGTTTTCTAAACCATGTTATAAGATTGATGTACTAAAAGTTGAAGTACCGGTCAATATGAAATATGTTGAAGGTTTTACCGATGGTCCAGTTGCTTATTCAAAACAAGAAGCTGCAAATTACTTTAAACAACAATCTGAATCAACTCACTTACCATTCATCTTCCTTAGCGCAGGTGTAAGTGCTGAATTATTCCAACAAACACTATTTTTCGCTAAAGAGTCTGGTTCTCGTTTCAATGGAGTACTATGTGGACGAGCAACTTGGGCCAATGGCGTTGAACAATTTGTTGTTGGTGGAGAGAAAGCGGCTATTCAATGGCTAGAGACTCAAGGAAGAAAAAATATTGAGACTTTAAATGAAGTTTTAGCGAAAACAGCAACACCACTAAAACTTGCTTAAGAATTTATCCTAAATCAAGTGGGTCTATATGACCCACTTTTTTTTGGCTACGCTACGCCTAACTATATTTCACATCTTTAATTACCTACAAAATCATACAATCACTATTTTATTATTCATTCAATAATGGATGAATAAGTCCTCTAATTCGAAAGTTATTTTTTTATTTTTCAATTTCACATGACCTTGATCACAAAAACAAACCTTTCGTTTGATTTCGAATTAAAAAGAATGTAACTTAAACATTAAGCAAATGAAATTATTTTACTGTTAATAATCACCATTTTAATTATAAGTGAGAAGCAAATGACGCAAAATAAACTACTTATTAGTGATGAACTCTCTTTCGATGACTACAAACAAGCATTACAACATATTAGTCAAACGCTTATTGCCGAAAAAATAGTCTCCCCGAGCCATTTAGAGGCATTACAAGAGAGAGAAGAGAGTTTTCCAACGGGTATTGCTTTTGAAGATTACGCGGTGGCTATTCCGCATTGTGAAGCAACTCATGCTTTAAAACCCGCAGTTTATTTAATTCGCTTAAAACAGCCTGTTGCATTTAATCGAGCTGATGATGACCAAATGGTTGATGTCTCATTGATAATGGGATTAGTTGTCACCGACCCGGCAGATCAATTGAAGTTATTAAGAGCGTTATTTTCTCGTTTACAAAATAAAGAATTTTATGAATTCCTATTAAATTCATCTAGAGATGAAATTCAACAACGTTTTAACCAAGAAATATTTTATTAAGAAATATTTTCTCAGGCTAATTAGGAGAGTATATGAAAAAGAAAATTATCGTTGCATGCGGTGGCGCAGTTGCGACCTCAACAATGGCAGCAGAAGAGATTAAAGAGTTGTGTGCTGAAAACAATATTGCTATCGAACTGGTACAGTGCCGTATTAATGAAATAAATACTTTTATTGATGGAACCGATTTGATTTGTACCACAGCAAAAATGGACCAAACATTTGGTGATACACCAATCGTCCATGGGATGCCATTTATTTCAGGCGTTGGCATTGATACCTTAAAAGAGAAAATTCTAACCATATTAAAAGGGTAATATCATGTTTGAACAAATAATGCAGTATATTTTGGATCTTGGCCCATCTGTCATGCTTCCTATTGTCATTATCATTTTTTCACTGATACTACGAATGAAAGTGGGCGATGCCTTTAAAGCAGGGATACATATCGGTATTGGTTTTGTCGGTATCGGTTTGGTGATTGGTTTATTGATTAGCTCCGTTGGTCCTGCAGCACAGGCGATGGCTGAACGTTTTGATATTAGCTTAAACGTTGTTGATGTTGGCTGGCCTGGTACAGCGCCAATTACTTGGGCTTCACAAATTGCACTCGTCGCTATTCCTATCGCAATTGTAACGAATATTGTCATGCTAGTCCTTAAACTCACTAAAGTAGTCAATGTCGATATCTGGAATATTTGGCATATGACGTTTACTGGCGCGATTGTCCACATTGCAACAGGCTCCTATTGGTTAGGAATTATGGGGGTTATTGTTCATGCTATCGTCTCTTATAAACTCGGTGATTGGTTCTCTAAAGATACCCGTGACTATTTTGGCTTAGAAGGTATTGCCATTCCTCATGGAACATCTGCTTATTGCGCGCCAATTTCAGTATTTATTGATAGTGTGATTAATAAAATACCGGGGTTAAAAAATATTAGTTTTAAAGCAGATGATTTACAAAAACGTTTTGGAGCTTTTGGTGAACCTGTTGTTGTTGGCTTCTTTATGGGGGTCCTACTTGGTCTACTCGCAGGATATGACGTTAAAGGAATCTTACAACTTTCAATTCAAACCGCAGCGGTAATGTTACTTATGCCACGAGTTATTAAACCAATTATGGATGGTTTGACTCCTATTTCCCGTCAAGCTCGTAAACATCTACAAGCTAAATTTGGCGGTCAAGAATTTTTAATTGGTTTAGATCCAGCTTTATTACTTGGACAATCGACTGTTGTAACAGCAAGTCTACTATTTATTCCTATCTCAATCTTTATTGCTATCATTTTACCTGGCAACCAAATTCTACCGTTTGGTGATTTGGCTACTATCGGTTTCTTTGTGGCTATGGGCGTTGCCGTTCATCAAGGTAATTTATTCCGCGTCATCATTTCGGGGTCGGTTATCATGGCAATGACACTGTGGATTGCAACCCAAATGATTCCATTAACGACAGATTTAGCGATTAATGCAGGTGCAATCACGGTAGGAAGTGGCGATCTACTCGGTTCAATGGATCAGGGTGGAGCACCATTAACCTATATTTTGACTCAATTAACAACACTGCAACAACCGATTGGTTTTGCCATTATTGGTATATTCTATGTGTTCTGTTTATTCTTAACTTGGCGACGAGCACGTAATTTTAGCCGAATGGAACAAGCTCAATCACAAGAACAACAATCTTAAAATAAGCCGATAACTCAACCAAAATAATATTTTGGTTGAGGGTACTCTAAATTAAAAAATACATAGATTAGGTAACCCATATGAAAGCTATCATCGTCAACGAAGATACCACATTACAAACTCAAGAGTTTGATATGCCGGTAATTGAAAATCCACAACAAATTATTGTTAAAATCGCCTATTCAGGTTTATGCGGTTCAGATATTCCGCGTATTTTCCATCATGGCGCACATTTTTATCCTATTACATTAGGCCATGAATTTAGTGGTCAAGTGGTTGCTATAGGCGAAAATGTCAATCAATTAAAGGTTGGTGACAATATTGCAAGTGTTCCGCTACTACCGTGTTTTAATTGCGAAGAGTGCGATAATCACTATTACTCACTATGTAAAAATTACACTTTCGTTGGCTCTCGTAAAGCCGGTGGACTAGCTGAGTATGTCATCATGGATCAGAAAAATGCGATGAAATTACCAGATAGTGTTTCACTGCTTGAAGGGGCATTTTTTGAACCATTAACAGTCGGAATGCACGGTATTTTACTTGCAAATGGCTGTAAAGATAAAAATGTCATTATTGTTGGTGCAGGAACTATCGGCTTACTAGCAATGCAGTGTGCAAAAGCAATGGAAGCGCGTTCTATTACAGTTATTGATATCAATCAAGAACGCTTAGAACTGGCTAAATCGCTTGGTGCCGATCATACTTATAACTCAAGTACGATGACTGCCGAACAAATCTTAACAGCGATGAATAGCTACCGCTTCAACCAGCTGATTTTAGAGACTGCAGGTTCACCAATAACGGTTAAATTATCCATAGAAATTGCAGGTCCACGCGCTCAATTAGTGCTTATTGGAACACTTCATCAAGATCTTAACTTACCGGAAAAAACCTTTGGTTTAATTTTAAGAAAAGAGCTAATGGTACTCGGTAGCTGGATGAACTATTCTGCACCATGGCCAGGTAAAGAGTGGCAGCTTATTAGTGACTATTTTTCTCAGGGAAAAATTAGACTCGACAAATTAATTGCCGGTATTGGTAATTTTGACGAATTTATTGGGATGGTAACTAATTTACACGGTAAATCGATGAGTGGTAAACTCTTGCTTAAGATTGGTAATTAATATGCTATTGCGTCGATAAACGGGTACGATATAATGATGGGCTGGGATTTGGCATTCGGCCTGTCATATAAAATAAAAATCTTTTAAAATAACAGGATAGAAAAATGAATTCACTTGAAAGACGTCATAACATCGTTGAAATAATTAATAAGACTGGCACAGTATTAGTTAATGAACTTTCAATATTGTTTGATGTTTCAGAAGTGACCATTCGAACCGATCTACGCTTACTTGAGAAACAGGGTATTTTAGTCCGTTTCCATGGAGGAGCAACACTACATCACTATGACTATGATGACAAAAATACCAATGAACTAAAATTAGAAGATCGTTATCAACGTTTTATTGATCCTAAAAAGCGCATCGCCCTTGAAGCGGCTAAATATGTAAAGCCTGGCGATACCATTATTCTTGATAGCGGTAGTACTACGATGATGCTAGCAGAGGAGCTAGTTAAAGTAGACAATATCACCATTATTACTAATAATCTGCCAGCAGCATTTGTCTTATCTGATAATAGTAATATCATGTTAGCTGTTTGTGGTGGAACACTACGACATAAAACACGTTCATTACATGGTTCCCTTGCTGAACATTCATTAGTGGGAATATCATCCAATTACCTATTTGTCGGTGCCGATGGTATTGATGCTGAACGCGGGATTACCACGTTTAATGAAGGTTATGCGATTAGTCAAATTATGGCCAATGCAGCACAAACAGTGATAGCCTTACTGGACTCATCAAAGTTTGGTAAACGCGGTTTTAATGTCGTATTACCTATCGAGCAATTAAATACAATTATAACCGATGTTGGTGTTGATGCTAAAGATGCCGATACCTTCATTAAAAAAGGGATTTCATTTATCACGGTTTAATACATTCATAAATCGTTGATAGTCTCAGCCTTTAAGCTTACTGATAGTGATTAAATTGCCACCCATAAACATAGTCAATCATTCCGTCCTACCCAAAAATAGACAATACGTTATTACCAAATCCATAAAACAAGATTCATATTCGACATAAAGAGGTGTTATAGTAATAGCCTCATTATTTGATAGTAATAGAAGGAATTGATATGAAAAATATTGGCATAATTGGTGTCGGCCATTTAGGCTCAGCCCTATTACAAGGTCTATTAAAAAGTAAACAGACACAACCCGCAAATATTTTTATTAGTGGTGGTTCATCCGGTAAAGCCCAAAAATTAGCGGCACAATTGCACTGTAATTTTTGTACTAATAACAAAGAACTGATAGAAAAATCAGATGTGATTATTTTGGCTGTTATACCGCGCATCTTACCTACCATACTTGATGAAATTGCCAAAGACTTTACAGAAAATAAAATCATTATCTCTGTAGCCGCCTCGTTCAGCCTAGCGCAGATCTATGAGCATATACCACAGCATATCTCTGTTATTCGAGCTATTCCTAATATTCCAAGTGAAGTTTGCCAAGGAATGACGGCGATCAGCGTTGCAGCCCAAGTGACTGATGAGCAGCTAACCACCGTTAAACAGCTATTTTTAGCAATTGGTCAAATTGCAATTGTCGAGGAGAAAAAATTAGAGATAAGTAGTACCGTTGCTGGCTGCTCTCCTGCTTATGTAGCTCTATTTATTGAAGCCTTAGCCGATGCAGGAGTCATTGGCGGATTATCGCGAGATGAAGCCTATTTATTGAGTAAACAAGCTGTCTTAGGTGCAGCAAGCGTACTATTAGAACAAAATATGTTGCCAGCCGAATTAAAAGATCGAGTCAGCTCACCTGGAGGAACCACCATTCGTGGCGTTGCCGCGTTAGAAAAAAATGGTCTACGTAATGCGGTGATTGAAGCAGTAAAAGCATCGGCCAAAATAACCGATTAATGAAAGAGTATGTTTATTCTCTACCATTTAGTTAGATAGAGAATAAACATTGTAGATAAATTATGGGCACTTATTTTTACACTAAAATCGCATGTTACAGCAAAAAAATAACGAAATTTTATAGCCCAAATCTAATCATTGATACAGAAAACTTATTTAACAAAATCCTCATCAGCAAGTATACGTAACGGCTCCATATCGCTCTCGCCTTTGATAACTAATGAAGTATCAGAACGTAAACATGCCCCGCCATAATGCCCACCAACAGTAAAGGTACAAATTTGTACATGCCTGTTTGCAACTTTTGGTAAACACCAAAGCTGTTGATAAATATTTTCTTGTCGCGCAAATCGACCACTCGTTTTATCTAACACCTGCTCATTATGGCTAACCAATTCAATATTATTCCCACAACGGCCCGCTATTGGTTTTATTGCATATCCTTGCTGAATCAAGTGATCATTTAATTCAAATGTCGATTCCAACAAATAGCGATGATTAGGAAATAGCGACCACAGAACAGGTAAAATTGCTTTATTACTTGGTATCACCGTCCAGAGAGGTTCAAATACATTAATTTCAGGACGCAATAAGACATCGATTAAACGCACATGGTTTTCCGGATGACCAGTTCTAATTGGTGGTGCTGATATTTGAGATTCGCTCTCTGCTCGCAGCTGTTCTAGAACCGTTTCCCATGCCCATGTTTTCCAAACACACTCCACTTGACGATTATCGCCATCGACTAATCGACCATGTTTATCCCAGTGCAGCTCATCAAGTCCATGCAAAATTTTGCTCTCAAAACCGGCTTGTGATAACGCTTTTTGCATAAATAGAGCGTGATAATTCTCTTCATTATCATTATCTTGCATAATATGAACAAAAGATTTAGCATCGCTATGTTTCCAACTATCAGCAAGGGCGTTAAGTAAATCTTCCCCCGGATCATCACCGATAGTTAAACCACCTTGTTTCGCCCATTTTTGTAAAATAGCACCTGTTTCAGTATGGCAAGAAGCTGAGTCAGCATTATACTCATATACTTTTAAGCCCCTTTCATCCATACAAAAATCTAACCGGCCGGTAATCATCTGATAGCGTCGTTTCTGCCAAGATAATCGTAAGCGAGGCCATAAGATTTCAGGAACATTAAAATTACGTAGTAGCTTGTCATCTTTCAATACTTTATCTGTGGCGTGTAAATACATAAGATGTAATTCATTAGTCGCACGAATTAACTCTTGGTGAGCACTTTCTGAAATCGTAAAATATTGATACGGATCGTCATGATTCACGGTATGCCCATTCGCCAACACATAAGCATGCTCTAATGGATCGGCCTCATTCAACCATTTACCATTAAACTGTCCTGTATCATCCAAACGAGCACTGTGAATAGTTCGATATTCTGGTGCTGTTTCAGGTTGCGTTAAGCTATAAGTTGTATCACTGGTTTGGATCATCCAACCTAAAATAGTCGTATCGTCAAAAGTATCTTGCAAATGATATTCGCCATTACGGCACACTAACGCTAATTCACGAGTCCATTGTTGTCCAGCGGGTAAACGGTGATGAGTCACATTTTGTTCTACAATACGAACTTTATCGGCTAAGACCTCTGTAATAATGGCTACATGACCAGTACGTTTAAAGATCCCACCCTCTTGCCAAATCAATAAAGCGCCAGAGGTAGGGGCTCTTTTACAACCATTCGCAAACGCTTGTAAAGGTAATAAAGATTCGTCAACGACATGGCGTAAAATCCTTAAGGAAAAAATCTCATAAGCCATACCAACATCAGTAAATACTACACCATAATTCAGGTACAAAAATCGTCTTGCAAACTCAACACACTGCCATTTGTATCCCATGTATTCGTGACCAATATAGCTACGAAATGACGCATCGTCAGGATAATCATCTTTATTTGTTGTCGTATAGTCCGATGAGTAAATAGCAACCCCACCTGGAGCAAAACCAAGTAAGGTCCCAAAAGGTTCGTTTTGATTTGTCATATCTGCTACCATAATTTTGCCTTCTATTAATCCTATCTAAAATACGTTTGCCATCATATGCCAATTTATGACGTAACTCTAGCTGTCCGATGCTTTTTTATCCTAGTGCTAATTTAGTGTTATGATTTTGTATGTGGTGTAATTATAGCGTAAAACCATTTGATAACCTTAAATAAAGTATCAGATTATATGGTATTGCCTATAAAGGCGTTGATTCAAATAACAATTTGAATAACATTAAATAAAGAGATAACTGATGAAACAGAAAATAGAAGAATATAAAGGGCCTGCCGCAGGCTGGGGAGCTTTAAAAGCAGTTGCTCAGGCCATCCGTGGTCAAATGAATATCAGTAAAGATATTATTGCTATGTTTGAGATGAATAAACCACAGGGCTTTGACTGTCCAGGATGTGCTTGGCCAGACCCAAAACATACTGCATCATTTGATATGTGTGAAAATGGCGCCAAAGCTGTATCTTGGGAAGCTACATCAAAACGAACAACGCCTGAATTTTTTGCCAATCACACCGCGACAGAATTACTCTCATGGAGTGATTTTGATTTAGAAAACGAAGGACGTCTAACCCATCCAATGAAGTACAATCCAGCAACGGATACTTATCAAGAAATTGAATGGCAGACAGCTTTTAATGAAATAGGTGCGATTTTACGTAGTTACGATGATCCTAATACCGTTGAGTTTTATACGTCAGGTCGAACCTCCAATGAAGCGGCATTTCTATACCAACTCTTTGCTCGTGAATATGGTACCAATAATTTTCCTGACTGCTCTAATATGTGTCATGAACCAACGAGTGTTGGACTTGCCGCATCGATAGGTATTGGTAAAGCCACCGTAGAACTAGAAGACTTTGATCATGCAGACTTAGTGGTCTGTATTGGACATAATCCAGGTACAAACCACCCAAGAATGCTATCTTCTCTTCGCGCAGTTTCTAAACGAGGAGGAACAATCGTAGCAATTAATCCACTAAAAGAACGTGGTTTAGAACGATTTACTTATCCACAAGATCCGATTGAAATGTTAACACTTACGTCGACCAAACTTGCCTCTCATTACTATCAAGTTCGAATTGGTGGAGATATTGCGTTACTAAAAGGCACGATGAGGATTGTTTTTGAACGGCATGAGGCAGCGGTTAAGGCTGGGCAACCGGCTATTTTGGATCTTGATTTTATCGCTCAACATACCAGTGGCTTTGATGATTTAAAACAAGATATTATGAATATTCAGTGGGATGAAATTCTTAATAAATCAGGATTGACGCTAGAACAAATCACCGAATTTGCTGAACTTTATATCAAGTCAGAACGAACTATTATCTGCTATGGTATGGGTATTACACAGCACCAACATGGTACTCAAAATATCCAGCAACTCGTGAATCTTTTACTCTTAAAAGGTAATATAGGTAAACAAGGTGCTGGAATTTGTCCATTGCGGGGGCACTCTAATGTTCAGGGTGATCGTACGGTAGGTATTACTGAAAAACCAAGCCAAACAATGCTAGATAATATAGAAAAACGTTTTGGTTTCACTCCACCAAAAGAGTTTGGCCATGCTGCAGTAGCAACCATGCAAGCAATGTTTGAAGGTAAGTCAAAAGCATTAATTTGTATGGGCGGTAATTTGGCTGTCGCGATGCCAGATCATGATGCAACATATGCTGGTATGAAAAAACTGGATTTAGCTGTACATACGGCAACAAAATTAAACCGTTCCCATCTATTAACAGCTAAAAACACCTATTTACTACCGGTACTTGGGCGTACAGAAATTGATATGCAAGCATCAGGATCACAATGCATTACAGTCGAAGACTCCATGTCAATGGTACATGCATCTCGCGGAATGTTAAAACCAGCAAGCCCACAATTAAAATCAGAGTGTGCCATTGTTGCAGGTCTAGCGAGAGCGACTCAACCAGATTCAAAAATAGAATGGGATGAGTTCATTAATGATTATGATAAAATTCGTGATGCAATTGAAGCCGTATTCCCTGAATTTAAAGATTATAATAAACGCATTAAACAGCGTGGTGGCTTTCATTTAGTTAACGCAGCATCAGAACGTCGTTGGGTCACTAAGTCAGGGAAAGCCAACTTTATTACTACCGATACGTTAGATGAAGATCCAAGAGATACTCAAAAAAGCGAGCTGATTCTGACAACAATACGTAGCCACGATCAATACAATACGACTATTTATGGCTTTAATGATCGTTATCGTGGCATATCTGGTCGCCGAGATGTCGTCTTTATCAGCCAAAATGAAGCGGAGAAGCAAGGTGTTAATGCGGGTGATGTCGTGAACTTGATTACTTTAGATAATCAAATGCAACCGACTTATCGCAGATTAGATGGTTTAACTGTGGTAATCTATGATATTGCCGATCGCTGCTTAGCCACCTATTTCCCTGAATCAAACAATCTGGTTCCATTGGATAATTTTGATATACAATCAGGTATTCCTGCTTATAAAAATATTCCAATTAAGTTAGAAAAGGCTGCTTAATTACTAAATCTATCTACCCTTATTGGGTAGATAGATTTTATCCTGAACAACTGATAGTTATATTTTTATCTCCCCTGCTATAAATTAAATTTACGAGCACATTTCTGTAAACTCTAGTTTAATTATCGTCAATCTATCAGCTCGAACACGATTAACTTATTTTTTAAATTGAGCACAATAGTGCACCAGAATTTCACTAGTTTTCGGCTTGTAACGGTCAACAAAAATTGGAGAGCTTCTTAGGCAGTTTTTAGTAAATTATGTTCAAATTCTGCTGGTGAAATAAATCCAAGTTTATAATGTCTTCTTTTTTGATTATAAATCGGTTCGATATAATCAATAATATCGCCCATCGCTTGCTCTCTTGTTATATAATCTCGATAATTAATTCTTTCTGATTTTAATGATCTAAAAAATCGTTCAGTAACGGCATTGTCTAAACAATTTCCAGCTCTACTCATACTAAAGGTAATTTGATGATATGATAATAACTGTTGAAATTGTTCACTACGATATTGAATCCCCTGATCACAATGAAATAAGGTAGGGCATTTTCCTTTTCGACGCTGTATCGCCATGTTTAGTGCCTTAACCGTCAGTAAACTGTTTGGCTTTTCAGAAAAGGCCCATCCAACAATGCGTCTAGAGCATAAATCCATGACAACAGCTAGATAGAGCCAGCCTTGCCTCGTCCGAATATAGGTAATATCACCTGACCAATAACGATTAATCGTCGCTGGATTAAATTGTCGATTTAAATGATTGGGTGCCAGTAGCGATGATTTACCGCCACGAGGATAGGAATGCTGTTTAGGCCTTTTAGCCACTAGGCCTAATTTTCTCATTAAGCGTCGGACCTTATCTAAACCAAGCTTAAACCCTTTTTTAACCAGTTCAACTAACATTCTTCTTTTTCCATATATACCGTCCATTTCGTTATGAATTGATTTTATGGCAATTTCAAGCCTAGTATTCATTAATTTACATGCGCGATGTTTAATTCGATAATAAAAAGTACTCGGTGCTAATGATAAACACCGACAGATTTGAGCGGTTTCATTTCCTGCCTTCTTCAGTATTAACGCTATTTGTTGCTGCTTGTCATTTCGATGGCGAAGAAGGCTGAAGCCTTTTTTAATAACTGATTATCACTTTGTAACTGCTTAACTTGTTTTTCTAAAGCTTGTATTCGTTTTTGTTCAGCGGTCAGCGCACTACTTTTAGGCGTAATACCTTGTCGTTCTTTTCTATATTGTGTTACCCAACGCCCAATTGATGAAATACTCACATTCATTGTTTTTGCTGCATCTTTATGTGCATAACCATAATTAAGAACGAGCTCTGCACATTCTCGTTTAAATTCACTACTTTGTTGTCTTGTCACGGGGTAATCTCCTTAGTTGATGGTTTATCATACCGCTAAGTATGTCTCCAAGAAAAGTATACCGTTACAGTACTGTAACGGGCTTTTAACAAGAGTTTTAAGATGCTTTGTGTTGATCCTTGATACTTCACTCGTATAGTTTCGCGTGTTAGGTCTAACCATAATTATTTCTCTCAATACGAAATCATTTGATTATTTTAACACTATATACGATTAATTTTAACTAGGGTCTTATTTTGTCTAAAGAAAAGGCGCATTACGATAAAATACGCCTAGATAACTACCTATCTATCTATTAAATAGATCACTCTTCAATAAATGGCTCATATTTAAAATCAATATTAATCTTAGCTTTTTCAATATCGACGGTTACAATACAGCCTATCCAAATAGGATTACCATTAGTTAAATTATTAACTATAGTAAATTCCCTTAATTCAATTAAATAATCCATTAGATCGCTGCTCGCCTGTGCGCTATCATTATCAAACCATTTAGTATTATTATCCACATCGACATAATCATATAGAAAGGTACAAACATCCCCTTCTGGAACAAATTCCGCTTGCAATATAACTTTTTTTGCTCCATCTGGACTTATACTAAATAATATTTTTCCAATGTCATTATAAATATCATTATCATTTCTCATTAAATTCCTCCAGGAGCATTAATTAAAATTTTCTCAATACTTCTTCCATTATCAATAGAGTATTTTACTTTAAATTTATCTGGTCTTATACCACTACTATTATAAACAGGCTCAATCTTAACTTTCACTGTTTTGCCGTCTTCTAGGGCTTTTACCCATTTGTTTTCCATTTGCTTCCATGCGCCACGGTTAAGGTTGGCATTCATCGGTAGCATATTTATTTTTTCACCCGAGCCATTTAATATTGACGCGATTAAATGACCGCCCTCGTCTCCCTCAATACCTAGTTTACCCGCTTTTAATTGCTGATAAGTGTTTCTGTCTAATGTATCAAGTTTAAGTTCAGCTTCTACTTGCTTTAATCTACCCAGTTCGTCAGTATGGTATATTTTATTACCATCAACAATATAAATTCTATTAGGCTCTGGGTTATTTAGTGCTTTATTCCAATTTCCTTTACTACCCGATTCGGTTTCTATTGTAACAATTTCGAGCTTATAGTGAACTTGCGTTTTAACATCTGATATCATCCATTTAATTCTGGCGTATTTTAAGGCTCGTAACGAATGAACAAAGGGTTCCGCAAGCGCACCCAGCAATATGCCCTCTAAGGCATTTTTTAACCGACCTTCTGCTGCCCCGTCATCAGGACTTGCTTGTAAATACGCAGTGACTGGATTTTGCAAGACTTCGAATGATTGAACAAGGTTTGATAATCGTTCCTCATGGGGCGCAAAGACAGCAAAATCAGCGACACCACCCGCAACCATACTTTGCGCAAACTTCCCCATTCTTGTCAGGGGTTTGATAACTTTAAGCCCTTTAGAGGCAGGAATAAAACCAACTAAAAACTGACTGACACCATGAGCAAGCGCACCCGATACGGTTTCAGCTTCGGGGACTTTCGGTAATTGAATAGGATTAGAGGATTCAACGCCAGCGCTATGCCCTGTTAACTGTTTAGCGATTGAGGCGTCCCATGCCAAATCAGAGACGGATTGCCCCGCATCACGGACACCACCCAGCAATTGAAGCGGCACATCATAATACCATGGGCGGTCAGTTTGCTGTTTATCAAACACGATATCAACATATTGCGCGTTGACAGGTAAACTCACATAAGCATAACCACTACTATCTAATGTGCCTTGGCTAAGCATCTTCTGACTGGCATTATCAAAGATAGTAAAGGGCTGATTAGCTAAATTATAAACCGTAAATTCAATGTAATTTTCTTCATTATCATATTGTGCTAGTTGACGCGCTTGGATTTCACTAGCCGTTAATCGACGCGGTAT
Organism: Orbaceae bacterium BiB; assembly: GCA_036251205.1. NCBI lineage: Bacteria > Pseudomonadati > Pseudomonadota > Gammaproteobacteria > Orbales > Orbaceae > Orbus > Orbus mooreae. Next base: position 1,740,422 of record CP133958.1, read on the forward strand.
TCGATTACTCGGCAATTTTAGAAAGTTATTTTGTGGCGGTAACAAACCCGAATGATATTCAACGGGCTTTTCCAGTAAAATAGCACGCTCTGAACTTAGCGCCTCGATTAACGCAGCAGTAAGTTTCATATCATCTTTATTGTAGGTATTCGTGCCATAATATAAGCCCAACTTTTCCAGTATAGGATACAAGTTTTTACATTCTTCTTGATACTTAACACAATATTGAACAATTTCATCAAGATGTTGGTTATATTGATACTTAACTTTTTTAAATTCCGTAGTATCAATTACTTTTTGGGGAAAAGGATTGTCACTGTCTGACTTTAAACTATTATCTAATGGCTTTTGTAACTCTTGCCATTCCTTATTGGTGATTAAGCGATAATGTTTCATTGTGATTAATTTATCATTATTTTTTATAGCGATAACAATAATCGATTTTATTACTCATGACAAGATTTGATTACAGCTATTTTAAATATTAATAAACTGATTAAAACTACCCTAAAAGCCGAATAATTAACATCCATACAATGGTGTAAGTTGTTTTTTTACATCTATAAAAGTAAACGATATTCTTTAATCATCTTCAAATAGCGCGGATAGCGGTTTATTAAAATCAAGCCTTACATTGTTATTCTGTTCTATTTGTTGCTTGTCACTGTAACCATGATTAGCAAGCATTAACTTTGCGATTGTCGCGTTAAACTCGCCTGATAAGCCCTTATTGATTAGCTCGTTTTCTTGGATAGCTTTTACTGTTTCCAACAAGTCGTTAAATTCTTCCGATTCATTAGCATAGTTATACAAGCTAGAACGCGAACAGCCAATATATAGCGATAATCCGCTAACAGACGGAATCAATCCGCCATTTTCTTTATAGCCTTTAATAAGGTATTCCCTTGCCTTAACTAATCGCGTATCGAGATTGCTTTTTCTTCCTTTCATACCTCTAGCCCTTTATTATCAACCGATGCACATTTTAGTGCTTCGCTTAAATTTTATACAATTCTTAATTGTGACATTTCCTTTGTCACTTATTCTACTACAAAAGTTTTGTAGTTCAATTATTAACCGTTTACGCCTTGTAATGGGTGCCGGATTTCCGCCATCGCTTTAACTAATCCAAAGTCCGAGTATTGGATATTGAGATTAAAGCTATCTTTATTTATGGGTTAGTCCAGTTTTGGGCATACTAATTATGACCCTTGTCGATCTGCTCAAATTTGAGCGCATTAATTATCAACCATTGCGATAATGCCAATAGTTTAAGGCAATATTCTGCCCTCGCTTAAATACGGGATTATCCCCTAATTAAAGCAGCACTTATGCGGGTTCTTTGGCTGCTATTTGAAATGTACACCATTTAATAGTTCCCCATAGCAATAACAATTTATCTATATGATTTTAATAAAATCTGTCACAGGGTCGGATTTCAAATCCTAGCCTAATATAATCATGCTTACCAAAGGAAAGTTATTTATTTAATACATTCTACAATGCGCGCACTTTTGCTCATATCTTTAGGTTGTCATGGGACTGACAAAAACATAACACATTGATTTATAAGCAAAGTGTAAAATTACGTTTTATTAAATTCTTTATATTTCAGTAAGTTATTAAATAGCACCTATTAAGGGGATACAAGTGGATACTTTTATAAAACTTTTAGGGGGTAGGCAAAAGATATTACACCATTGACGGAATACTTAAGATGCTCTTTTCTTGGTGAGAAGTATTTTTATTATAAAGACGTTTGATTGGCTGAAAAGTCAGCCGATTGGTTTAGCGGCTCAATTTTGCGCCCGTTGATATTATTGAGGTTGTAAGCAATTATACATATATGCCTACAGTTGTAGTCATATGAGTACAACTGAATTTATCCTTGTGAGTCAGCTAATTAGTTGTATTGATATCCATATAACTGTATTGCTATCAATATGGTTGATTAATGGCATAACGATATGGTTACACCATTGTTTTAATTAGCCATTTATAACCTTGAATGACTTAGTGCCTGATATTGATACATTCCCATTACTTGCCTGCTCTACAAAGTCACCCCACCAATCAAGCATTACTCTTTTTTGCTGTTCGTACTCTGCGCGGTTGTAGGCTCGTCTAACTGCGTTCTTATCAACGTGAGATAACGCGCTTTCTATTACGTCATAATTAAAGCCTTGTTCATTCAGCGCGGTACTGGCTAAGGCTCTAAGTCCGTGAGCTACTAGCTTATCTTTGTAGCCCATTCTTTTAATCGCCATGTTAGCAGTCTGGCTATTCATTGGTTGATTATATGGCGGTTTAATACTTGGGAATACGTATTCACTTCTGGCACTAATATGCTTCATTACCTCAAGTATGCGCATTGCTTGTTTAGACAATGGGATAGCGTGCGCCCTGTCCATTTTCATGCGCTCGCTTGGTATCGTCCAAAGGTTAGCCTTGAGGTCTATTTCCTCCCATTTCGCGCCTACTGCCTCGCTAGGTCTTGTTAAGGTTAATAGTTGCCACTCTATAACCAATTTAGTTTGTAGCTCTATATTTGCCATAGATAAGGCTTTCATAAAGTCGGGTAACTCGTCGGGCTTTATTGTCGGTCTGCTCTTTGATTTAGGTTTACTAAAAACCGCTGTTACTTTAGCTATTGGGTTATTGTCGATAATCCCCTTATTAACCGCATAATACATTATTTCATTAGCTCGACTACACACTTGTTTAACTGTTTCTAGTTTATTGCTCTCATGTAATGGCTGTAATGCGTTAATTACTTTAACGGCTGTTATTTGGTTGATTGGAATATCTTTTATATATGGGAATAAATGATTATTTAGCATTCCCCATGCTAGTGCTATCGTTCTATCGTGTATACCTTGTTTAACTTTAAAATCTTTCCACTGTAATGCGATAGCATAAAAAGAATTATCAATCTCTAATTGTTTTTTTTGCTCTAACTCTTTTTTATGTTCTTGGGGGTCTACGCCTTGCTTGATTAATTCCCTAGCCTTGTCGCGAAGTTTGCGCGCTTGCTGTAATGATATATCTGGGTAGTTGCCAAAGGTTAGCAATTTCTCTTTCTTGGTAAGAGGACTATTGTATTTTAATCGCCATGATTTAACTCCGTTCACCTTAACCAATAAAAACAATCCTCCACCGTCAAAGTATTTCTTATCTTTATCTATTGGCTTAAATGATTTTATTTGCGTGTCTGTAAGGGGGGGTATTTTGATAGCCATAATTAACCTTTCGGGGTACAAATTTTGACGATATGAATTCATACCCCCAAATATACCCCGATTAAAATTGGCTGTAAACGATTATTACTGCGCCTTAATGTTTATTAATGACTATTAGATTATTGACTTCACTATATTTTCTGTTTATTACTGACAGTTAATGATTATTAAAAAATATTGATTTGAATTATCCACTATTATCTGAACCTGAATTCAAGACGTAGACTGACAAATAATTATTTGGTAATTAAAAAGAAGACAAATTAATTAGCTTGGTTAACACACTGTAAAATATTAATAATAGCACTTCTTGCCTGTGGGCTATTTTTCCAACAGCTCGATCCAGATAATAAAGCGCCTTTGGCTAATATTTCATCTAAATTAGTACTACGTAATTTAGTAAAAGAATCGAATTCCATCTGCTCTAAACGCTCAATCACTTTTTCGCCAACAAATTTTAATGCGATTAGCTGCGCATATTCAGCTTTTGAAAATGCCATATTGCCCTCTCATTTATCAAACTATTGATGGTAGTTAGGATGATGATTAGATAGTTAAAATAATCATACCGATATAAACTCACATACATATATATTACTGGATTTACGTTACGACATATATAGGCAATATCTAGATTAAATAAGCACCATTTTCAAGCTAAATCGAGTAGAGTACTATACATCAAACTTGATTCCCTCTGATAACCATTGATAAGCAAGCTTGTCCCGCCACCAATTCAATGCTTGACCATTTTCACCTGTTCGCCATGCTAGGTAGAAAATCTCATCAGGTTTTGGCTCCATAACTGAAATTTCAATTAGTTGGCCTTGCTTAAGTGCAGTTTCAACACAAATACGCGGTAAAAACCCATGACCAATCCCCGCTTTTTGTAACGCAATCTTATCGGCTAATGTACTAACTGTAATCTGTTTTTGTCCGTCATATAAACCCGTTGTTCGTAAAGGTAAATGTTTTGCACTATCGCTAATCACAATAGCTGTATGTGCAAGTAGTTGATGTTTACTTAACGGTTGCGACTGTTGGGCTAAAGGATGATTAGGAGCAACACAAAAAACAAAAGATAGACTGCCGACAGGGTAAGTCTTATAGCCACCACCTGATGGTCCAAGGCCTGCGGCTATAATAAGATCGGCTCGCTGTTGTACTAATGCTTCCCAGGCCCCCATCATTACTTCGTGTTTAAAATGTAAGCGAGTGTTATAAGGAGATTGTATAAACTCCTCAAGTTTACTATTAAGAATTGAGATTGGAAGAAGCGCATCCAAAGCGATATTGAGTTCAATTTCAACGCCTTGAGACATTTTATACAATCTTGACTCTAAATGATGAGCAGCCGTAAGTAAACAACGCCCTTCCTCCAATAATGCTTGTCCAAGCAAAGTCAATTTAACCTGTGGTCCATTTCGTTCAAATAATGTGATCCCCATCTGTTCTTCTAACTTACTAACGGTATAAGATATCGTTGAAGGAACACGATGTAACTGTTCTGCCGCAGCTGAAAATGAACCTGTTCTGACAATTGTATCGATCGTATTAATTGCATCTAATGATAAACGTAGCATCTCAATCCCTATTTCTACATTCGATTTTTTCGAAAATTACTTTGCAATTTACTCGCTTTTAAATCAAAAAAAATCAATTAACATAATAAACATAAAGGTAAAAAATAATTTAAAATTTACAAGATAGATTTGATTATATCCGTAACACTAAGTCTTGGATAGTCTCTTTCTATCGTAATAGGAGCTAATAATGTTTGAACTACGCAAAGCACAAGATCGAGGTATAAGTAATCAGGGTTGGTTAAAATCGCAGCACACCTTTTCATTTGCACATTACTACGATCCAAAGCAGGTCGGATTTTCTGATTTGTTAGTCATTAATGATGATCGAGTTGCGGCTAACCAAGGGTTCGGAAGCCATCCTCATCATAATATGGAGATCTTTTCCTATGTTCTCGATGGTAAACTTGCTCATCGAGATTCGATGGGAAATGGTTCAGTCATTCAACCCGGTGATGTACAGCTAATGGGTGCAGGTACTGGTGTATTACATAGTGAGATGAATCCACAAACAGATCATGAAGTACATTTTTTACAAATTTGGATTGTACCAGCACGAAAAGGCAGTAAACCAAATTATCAACAAGTACATTTTAGTCATGAAGATAAACGAGGCAAATTGCGTTTAATTATCTCACCTAATGGAGAAGATAATTCCCTATTGATAAATCAAGATATCCACGTTTATGCTGGATTATTTAATGATAATGAAAAAGCGACACTCAAACTAGCAGATAATCGTTATGCTTATGTACATCTAGCAACAGGAGAGCTCTCTCTTAATGGTATTGAATTGCATGCTGGGGATGGCGTTCGTGTTCGTCATGAGCAAGTATTAAATTTCACAGCAGGAAAGAATGCTGAAGTATTAGTATTTGATATGCGCCCATCGGAATTGCCCGAAATGTAATAAAGCGTATCAACAGCACGTCCTAAGTAGACGTTTTTAGACGATAATAAATCGCCGTTAAGTGAACGACATAGATACTCACTTAACGGTTTACACGGATTCCATAATGGCGGGTACTTTATCAGATAAATAAGCCTGCATCTGTTTACGATATTTATTCGGAGTAATACCTACAACTTTTTGAAAGGTATCATAAAATCGGCTACTAGCATTAAATCCTACCGTTAGGGCAATATCATAAATACTATGATTGCTATCACTTAATAATACTTTGGCATGGTTGATACGCATTGCGGTAATATACTGTTTAATAGTTAACTGCATAACCCGCTGAAAAATACCCATCGCATAATTACCATTCAATTTAACATGTTCTGCAATCTGTTCAATAGTGAGGCTTTGATCGTGATGAGCAGCAATATACTCAAGTATTTGACTAACATAAAATAAAGAGTGTTTAGATAGTGCGTGTGGGTGAGTTTTTGGGGTTTTATTGATCAGCAATGAATTCCAACCGAGTAAATCAAAACGTTTAAGCATTAGTGCAATTTCGCTAATCGCTAACTGTCTAAATTCAGGATGTTGCTGAGCCAAATCAGCTTGCCACCGCGCAACTTCGTGCTCTGTTAATTGCTGTTCAATACGAGAACAAATCACCATTCCATGAGTAACATGGCTAATTAAATTTTTATGTAATGGCCAAGATAAAAATAGATGCATCGGTAAATTAAAAATAGCCATTCGTTGACAATGACCCGTGTCAATTAGTTGATGAGGTACACATGCCCAAAAAAGTGTAATATGCCCTTTTTTTATCGTGACTTTTTCGCCATTAATCAAATAAGTAACATCATCATCAAAAGGTAAATTGACCTCAACTTGACCATGCCAATGACTATTTTGCATTGTATCAGGCTGACGCAATTCAATATCCATCCGCTGATATTCGGAATAAAGTGACAATGGACCCGGCGATGGTGAATCAGCCGTCGAATAACTCATGGCTGATGCTACTTGATTGGACAGCGGTACATTTAACATGTTATCACCTCACTTAACGCTATAGTTCTCTTATTCTAAAGCAATATTCCGTATTTTCTATCACTTTATCCTAAAAACTCATAAGCTATTATCGAAATCACAAGATATGAGCTTTTAGGAATTTAGTCTCAACGATGAGGAAGATTTTAGTAATCTCCTAGGCTACGATAAAGTCATCAAACACTCATACATATAACAGAGGTTAATAACGATGACAGCTCCTAAAATTACCTTTATCGGCGCAGGCTCAACTGTATTTGTAAAAAATATTTTGGGTGATATTTTTCACCGTCCTGCACTTAAAAATGCACACATTGCTTTAATGGATATTAATGAAACACGCCTACAAGAATCAGCTATTGTTGTAAAAAAATTAATGCAATCAGCTAGAGCAACAGGGCAAATTAGCTGCCATACTAATCAGAAAGAAGCCTTAGAAAAATCAGATTTTGTCATTGTGGCTTTTCAAATTGGTGGGTATGAACCTTGTACAGTGATTGATTTTGACGTATGTAAACGTCATGGATTAGAACAAACTATTGCTGATACTTTAGGGCCTGGTGGAATTATGCGCGCATTACGTACAATTCCACATTTATGGAAAATTTGTGAAGATATGACTGAAGTCTGCCCTAAGGCCACTATGCTAAATTACGTCAATCCAATGGCGATGAATACTTGGGCAATGTATGAAAAGTATCCGCATATCAAACAAGTGGGTCTATGCCATTCTGTCCAAGGAACAGCCGAAGAATTAGCTAGAGATCTGGATATTCGTTATGACGATCTTCGTTATCGCTGTGCGGGTATTAACCATATGGCATTTTATCTTGAAATTGAGAAAAAAGATGACCAAGGTCATTACCATAGTATTTATCCAGCCTTACTCTCTGCATTTGAAAAAGGCCAGGCACCAAAGCCAAATCCACATGGCAACCCACGCTGTAAGAATTTAGTACGTTATGAAATGTTTAAAAAATTAGGCTATTTTGTAACTGAATCATCCGAACATTTTGCCGAGTATACACCTTATTTTATCAAACCTAACCGACCTGATTTAATCGAACGCTATCAAGTTCCATTGGATGAGTATCCAAAACGCTGTGTAGAGCAGATCGCGAACTGGAAAAAAGAATTAGCTGAATATCAAAATGCAGAACGTATTGATATCAAACAATCAAAAGAGTATGCAAGTACCATAATTAACTCAATTTGGACTGGCGAACCTAGCGTTATTTATGGCAATGTTAGAAATAATCATTTGATTGATAATTTACCAGAAGGTTGCTGTGTTGAAGTCGCCTGTTTGGTTGATGCCAATGGAATTACACCAACCAAAGTTGGAAAATTACCAAGCCATTTAGCTGCGCTCATGCAAACTAATATTAATGTACAAACATTAGTTACAGAAGCTATTTTGCGCGAAGATAAAAATAGTGTCTACTACGCAGCATTACTTGATCCACATACAGCAGTGGTATTAAGCATTGATGAAATTTATGCCTTAATTGATGACTTAATTGGTGCTCATGGTGATTGGCTACCAAGCTGGCTACATCAGTAATATAATATTGATGTTAAAGCTATCCATTTGGCGGGCTTTAACATCTACCCCCTTAGAGAAGGTGACTTTTTACCTCAATAAAGGTGATTATTCTGCAATGTTCAAAGAAGATAAGTCATTGATAATATATTTTGTATTGTCTATATCACAATACAAAATATCGTTCTCACTTTATCTGAATGTCATAAATACAAACCAAAAATTAATACCTAAAAACTTACCATGCCAAAATGACCAATAAACGACCAAATAGCCTTACAAAAGCAAACAAAAAGATCATCAAAACTATTCGCTTTAACCACTTAAATTTGATAGGATTTGCGCAATAAGTCAACATATTGGAATATGTTTATGTCAAAAAATCTTTATCCGTTATTTGTGCTGTTAACACTCCTATTTGTACGCCCTGTTTATGCAACAGAAGAATCTAAAAATGACATACAAACCATTATATCGGCTGCCGAGCAGGGAGATACCGAATCACAATTTAGTTTAGGTGTTATATATCATGATGGATTAGGGGTGGAACCAAATTATGCTGAGGCGTTAAAATGGTATACCCTAGCCGCCGAGAAAGGTGATACTTTTGCACAAAATAATCTCGCTGTTATGTATAATCTGGGACAAGGCGTAGAGCAAAATAGCGCGGAAGCGTTGAAATGGTATACCTTAGCCGCGAAACAAGGCAATGCATCGGCACAATATAACTTAGGCGATCTTTATTATCATGGTCGAGGTGTCACTCAAGACTATATAGAAGCCTTTAACTGGTATATTGAAGCTGCCCAACAGGGAGATTCAAGTGCTCAATATAGCTTAGGTAACCTCTATTATCGAGGACAAGGAGTTACACAAGATTATGATAAAGCGATCAAATGGTATGCTCGAGCCGCAGAACAAAATAATGCCGATGCCCAAAATAATCTAGGAATAATGTATAGTAGCGGGAAAGCAATTAAACAAGATTATACTGAAGCATTAAAATGGTATTTTTTAGCAGCTAAACAAGGCAATGCATCAGCGCAAAACAATCTTGGCATTATGTATGCAAATGGTCTTGGTGTAAAACAAGATTATGCTGAGGCAATACAGTGGTATACCTTAGCAGCTGAACAAAATTATCCATATGCACAATATAGCCTAAGTATTATCTATCAAAATGGTTTAGGCGGAACAAAAGATTTAGCTCTCGCAAAAAAATATGCTAACGAGGCATGTGATAATCATGATCAAGCAGGCTGCGATTTATTTAATAAACTTGAGCAAGAGTGAAACGGCTAAGCAAATTACTGTTGTAGCAAAATAAGGGCGAATATTAATTCGATTAATCAAAAATAGCAGCTTATAACAAGACTATTAGTGAATAAATATCCGCCTTATGTACTGGATTTAAGATTTACGGACTCTTAACGTTAAACCTTTGAGGAAATTTCGTAATAGTTGATCACCACATTTACGATAGTTTTTATGATCCGCTTTGCGGAAAATAGCACTTAACTCAGGTTTGGAAACTCGAAAATCTACCGATGAATAAATATCAAGAAGATCTGTATCTTTTAATGCAAATGCGGCACGCAGTTTTTTCATCACAATATTGTTAGTCATCACCGGTTCGATCTCTGGCGCAGGGAAACGATCATCTTTACCTCGACGGAAAAAAATTAAACCATTTAAAAAATGAGCCATAACATAGTCTGGACACTCCTTATAATCCGCATCATCTTCCGCTTTTAGCCAACAGGTCATATCTGTAACATCAACCTCAATGCCTGCTAGCTTAACAACTTCAACCATTTTCGAATCATTTAGACCAAGCATATAACGAATACTACGTAGTGTGTAATTATTTACCATAACAGATTCCAAGTGTTACTACCTTATTTTGCCCGCTATACTACCGTGGAATGCTTATTTAGTTAAGTAAAATAGCACAATAGAAAACCACAGGAGACAAAACTGAACAATCTGTTAATAATGAATCATCAATTATAATGCGACAATTCGTTATAATATTGATGTAAATTAACATTCTAGTGAAAAAACTGATAGCCTTCCTATTCGTCTCTCAATTTATTATTATATCCGATAATTATTAAAATACCTCAATAATGGTGAATCAAAAACAATTACAACCCTGGCGAAAGAAATTCACCACTCTCCCCCTCTGTCAGTAATATTATTAAAGAGATGTCAGCGCAGGGTTTTATTGATGAAAAAGCGGATCCATCTGATGGCCGTAAAAATTTCATCACATTATCAAACAAAGGATATGATGTTTCGAATCAATTAGTTGAGCAGTATGCGGATGTAACATCTGCCATCAATAATATTGCTAAACAAACAACACACAATTTATAGCAAGCCATTGAAGAGTGGGAATTTCCTGTTAGCAGAAAAATCATTATTCAAACGTGTCGAAGAAGAAAAAAAACATCGTGAAAGCCAAGAGGTCGACATTATTAATTACCAACCAATTTATCAACATATATTCCAATCTCTAAATGAAGCATGGATTAGTCGCTATTTTGAAATGGAAGAAGCCGATCATAAAGTACTTGCCGATCCTCAACAATCAATCATCAAAAATGGCGGCTATATTTTTGTTGTCTTATATAAGCAAGAACCTGTTGGGGTATATGCACTATTAAAAATGTCAGATCCCGATTATGACTATGAATTAGTGAAAATGGCAGTTTCATCAACTGCTCAGGGTAAAAATATTGGCTTTCTATTAGGTCAAGCAGCGATTAAAAAGGCTTTGGAGCTAGGCGCTAATAAACTGTATTTAGAGAGTAATACAATGTTAAAACCAGCTATAAATCTTTATCAAAAATTAGGCTTTAAAAAAGTTGTACGAAATTATACACCATACCAACGTTGTAATATTCAAATGGAGTTATCATTGAAGAAGTAAAAAGAAAGATATTAAGCATATCTTTAAAATTTATGATGATATGCTATCTGATAATTCAATAACTGATAAGATAGCATATCAATAAAGATCATTGGTTAGGCAGAGAGATGCTGATATAAGGTAAAAGCACCAATAAAGATGAGTACCAATCCGCCAACTAATTCAGCTTTTTTACCGACAAAACAACCGATTTTTTTACCTAGTAAAATACCAATAGTCACCATAATACAAGTTGCCAGTCCAATCATACCAGCAGCAAAGACAATATTTACCGATGCTAAAGCTAAGCCAACACCGACAGCAAAGGCATCAATGCTAGTTGAAATTGCAGTCAAAACCAGCATCACCATCGAACCTTTGAGTGACTCTTCCTGACAAGCTTGTTCTTGTTTAAGGCTGTTATAGATCATACGTAACCCTAAAAAGAGCATCAATAGGAAAATTATCCAGTGATCCCACTCCTCAATATACTGCACCGCAATATAGCCTAATAGCCAGCCTAAAATCGGAGTAATTGCTTCAATAAAACCAAATAGTACCCCCACTTTTAATGCATCAATAAATTTGGGTACCTGAAGTGAAATACCTTTGCATACTGCAACTGCAAACGCATCAGTTGACATTGCAAATGACAACAATAGTATTGCTAGAAAACTCATAACATATGCTCAATTTTATAATTAAAATAATTGTTATTAGTTAATAACGGTTAATAACTGTTAGTAAATAATTTGTAATTCTTAAGTCGCCTTTTTGCTCATATAGGCGAGCTGTATTTTCAACGTGTTTACGTCTTGTTGAATCATAGCTAAATAATGTCTTAAAAGCATTATCAGCTCGTATGGTATCATCATGTTGAATAGCACAATACCCCATCTGCTCTAAACCATCTATCTTCCATCGAGGTTTATTGAGCTCAATTGCCTGAGTATAATGTGCTATCGCTTGTTCATAATGATTTGTTGCACATAAAAAAGAACCATAATGGATCTGATATAGACCATTATTTGGCTCCATTTCAGTGATAGCCTGATAAATCATTTCGGCTTCTTGATACTCACCAACATGTTGATCAAAAAGCGCCATTCCGAGCATGACATTCGGATTATTAGGTGAATACTGATTAGCAAGGGTTAAATTATAGTGAGCTAATTTAATCTCTTCACTCGTTTTGTCAGTAGGATCTTTGGCTTGAGCTAAATAACCTAATCCAACCTTTAACCTAGCTAATGCTGCTTTTTCAGGATTAAATTCCTGCTGTTGCTGATCTGTAAACTGACAAGCACTTAACATCGATAATGATAAAATTCCGATTGCAATATAAAGAGTAGCTTTCAACATGATACCGTTACCTTGTATATTTACTGCCGAACATCAATTAAAGATGGAGATAAAGACGACTTAACTAGTTTTGTTCGTTTAGTTCTGTCAATAACATCTCCCGCTAATTGCCCACATGCAGCATCAATATCATCACCGCGTGTTTTACGCACAATAACAGTAAAACCATACTCCATCAAGGTTTTCATAAATCGATCAATACGAGTATTTGAACTCCTCAAATATGGGGCTCCAGGGAACGGATTCCAAGGAATTAAGTTAATTTTACACGGTGTATTTTTTAAAAATTGAGCGAGCTCTTTAGCGTGCTCAATACCATCATTGACTTGATTAAGTAATACATATTCGATGGTTACTTTACCGTGATTAGCATTTGATACAGCCAGATAACGATGAATTGAATCACGTAATGTGGCCATATTATACTTATCGTTGATCGGCATAATCTGACTACGAATATCATCATTAGGTGCATGTAGAGAGATTGCTAAAGCGACGTCAATCATACCCGCAAGTTTATCCAATGCAGGAACAACCCCTGATGTTGATAACGTCACACGACGTTTTGATAAGCCATAACCAAAGTCATCTAACATAATTTCCATTGCAGGAACAACATTAGCAATATTAAGTAATGGTTCACCCATTCCCATCATCACTACATTGGTAATTGGACGATCAATTAGTTTACCTGTAACACCAATGATTTTTGAAGCACGCCATACTTGACCGATAATTTCAGCGACCTTCAAATTACGATTAAAACCTTGTTGTGCAGTTGAACAGAATTTACACTCTAATGCACAACCAACCTGTGATGAAACACATAATGTTGCTCTATCCTTTTCAGGAATATAGACACTTTCAATCAGCTGATTATTACCGACATCCATTGCCCACTTAATCGTCCCATCAGAAGAACGTTGTTCTTGAGCTACTTCTGGCGCTTTAATCTCAGCAATCTCTTTAAGCTGATCGCGTAATTTTTTATTGATATCGGTCATCAAATCAAAATCATCATAACCAAATTGGTAGATCCATTTCATGATTTGATCGGCACGGAATGGCTTTTCACCTAAACTTTTAAAAAACTCACGTAGATCTTGACGGGTATAATTTAAAAGATTGATCTTTTCTGTAGTAGGTTTTTCGATCAAGACGGATGAAGATAGCGAATCGCAAGTTTCGCTCACATTGATTGTTTGCATAATTGGTACATAGCCTCGTTTTTACACATTACGGCAAAAATAATAATGAAATTGTATAATAAAATATGAAGAGCGATTATACTGGTTTTACTTTTATCTGGCTAATCATATCTTAATATTTAAGATTAATATCACATGAAAAAAATTGTTTTATTTATGTTATTCACTTTATCAGCTACCGCTATGGCAAATTCAGTGCCATTAAATAAGTTAATTGGACAATTCAATGAGAAAAAAGATAGTGATTTTATCTCATTAGATTCGACCGTGCTCCCCGTAAATAAAAGTGGCATGTATTTGCAAAAAGAGCCAACACAGCAATTAATAAAAGCTTATCAAGATTTTAAAAAACAGTATCCGAATATTCCATTTGTCATAGTCAGTGCGACTCGTAATTATTCTTATCAAAATACAATATGGCAAAGAAAATGGAACGATTTGATGCCTAAAATCAAAAATGAACAGCAAACAGCGCTGAATATTTTGCAGTATTCATCGATGCCAGGTAGTTCAAGACACCATTGGGGAACTGACTTTGATATAACGAGTCTCTCATCAGATTATTTCAAAAATAATCCTCAAGGTAAAATTTTACATCAATGGTTAGAAGAAAACATGCCTAAATATGGATTTTGTCGACCATTTAATGAGGGACGTAACGGAGGTTACCAACCTGAAGAGTGGCACTGGTCATATAAACCAATTGCCAAAAATTATCTTGCTCAATATCAAACCGTACTGCAAAAAGAGCCTGAAAAAATCATGGATAAGCTAAATTTTGCAGGCCACAATAAAATAACTCTACAGGCGTTTTTACAAGAGTATGTATTGGACGTAAATAGCGATTGTTATAAAGAGTGATTAAGGGCGCCAATAAGGTAGCTTAATCGTAATAATAAGCCCGCCAGTATCTCGGTTATGGGCTTTTATAGTACCTGTGTGCATAACGATACTCTTTTTAGCAATAGCTAATCCTAAACCATAACCTTTACCTAATTCTGGTGACTGTATACGTACAAATGGTTCAAAAATGGTAGAAAGTTTGTAATCATCAACACCCGGCCCATGATCACTAACATCTATCTGTAAAAATCTACCACTCTCTTTTAATGAAACTTCAACTTTTTGTCCTGGCTTAGAAAAACGGATCGCATTACGAATAATATTCTCGACAGCTCGACGGATCTGTTCAGCATTACCTTTAATAATAGAATGGATAATCAATGTTGGAACAAAAGTCACTTGTATTTTCTGCGGCTCAGCTTCATATTTTGCATCCTCAACAATGACGCTAATTAACTCTTTCAAATCAAAATATTCATCTAATGGATTCATGATTTCAGAGCGAGAATAGGTCAAGATCTCACCAATTAACTTATCTAATCGTTCAGATTCAAGTTCTATTCGCTGTAATGAGTTACCAATATTTTGAGTATTTTGCTGAGCAATACCAATTGCAAGTTGCAAACGAGCCAACGGTGTACGTAGTTCATGAGAAACATCATGCAATAATGCCTGTCGATCTGAAATAAGAATATTTAACTGCTCAACCATTAAGTCAAAGTCATGCGCTAATTCTGCAAGCTCATCATGACGATTTTTTAACTTATCAAATAAACGAACAGAGAGATCGCCTTGAGATACTCGATGAAAACCTTTTCGAATCAGCTTTAATGGCCGAGTTAAATTCCATGCCAAAAATAAGCTAAAAATAAGACCGCCAGTAATTCCCATCAAAAACATAGGAATTGGCATATTAAAAATCATTCCCCGATCATAATTTGTTTCAGGATCTTTAAATGAAATTAGGTATGAAATACCATCAGGTGCTGTTGCAGTCTTCTGATAAACAAAATTACCATTACTTGCACTACTAGTAGACAATTCAATATCAGAATCTTGAACTTTGAATAACGATATGGAAAAACAACTACGTTCTGGCTCTGGTAAATGAGAAATGAAATTAACGGCCTCTTGTTCACCTGATATCTGCAATAGCTGTGCAATCATTTCAACTTTAGTTGGAATATGATAAAAAGTCTTAGTATCTCTTGTTTCGAGATAAAAGCTAATACCGATCCAAGTGAGCTGAAATGTCAGATAAAAAATTCCCCAAAATATAATGAGAATTTTCCAAAATAGCCGTCTGCTCATAGTAGCTTACGATCTAATCCTATATCCTACCGCTCTTATTGTTTCAATAGTCACGGCATCTTTAGTCAACTGGTGCAATTTTTGACGAATATTGCTGATATGAACATCAACACTACGGTCATAAAGCTCCCTTGCTCTTCCTAAACCAGCTTCAGAAAGCTCTTCCTTGGTCACAACTCTCTCTTGATTTTTAACTAATAAAGCAAGTAAGTTAAACTCAGTTGATGTCAATTCAATAGTAACATCATTCCAGCTACATAACCGTTGAGGAATATCCAGTATTAAATTATTAAATTCATATTTTTTATTACTTGTTTCAACTGGACCTAGAGATGGTTGATCATCAACACGACGTAAAACAGCTCTTAATCGAGCAAGTAGCTCACGCGGATAACAAGGTTTAGGTACATAATCATCAGCTCCTAATTCTAGACCAAGAACACGATCAATATTATCACCTTTAGCTGTTAACATTATGACAGGTACTTTTACTGACTGACGGATACTTTTTAAAACATCAATTCCGTTAATATCAGGTAACATAACGTCTAAAATTATAGCCTTAAACTTACCTGATAAAGCTTCATCAATACCTTCCTGACCAGTATGAACTACCTTTACTTTAAAGCTTTCATTGGTTAAGTATTCACTTAACATTTGAGCAAGCTCAACATCGTCGTCAATTAATAGAATATTTATCATAGGGATTCGCACAAATAATTAATTTACAGGAGATTGTTACATATAACCTAATGAAGGTAAACAAATTGATAAAGAAAAATTCAATTTTTTATCAAAAATCAAAATAAGAGAACTGCAAATACAAAAAAACCCGAACATAGTTCGGGTTTCTGTTTTATTTAATAGTCTGGCGGTGACCTACTCTCACATGGGGGGACCCCACACTACCATCGGCTTCACGGCGTTTCACTTCTGAGTTCGGCATGGATCAGGTGGGTCCACCGCAACATCGCCGCCAGACATAACTCTGTCTCGCTTTCTAACAACTAGAACAAGCTTTTTCTCTCAACTCGCGATTTTAAATCCAAAACAACTCTAAGTTGTAAGGTTAAGACTCTCGGTTCATTAGTATCAGTTAGCTCAATGTATCGCTACACTTACACACCTGACCTATCTACGTCCTAGTCTCGAACGGACCTTACAAACATATAGTCTGGGAAAACTCATCTCAAGGCTAGTTTCGTGCTTAGATGCTTTCAGCACTTATCTATTCCGCACGTAGCTACCGGGCAATGCAATTGGCATCACAACCCGAACACCAGCGGTGCGTTCACTTCGGTCCTCTCGTACTAGAAGCAAACCCTCTCAATTTTCCTACGCCCATGGCAGATAGGGACCGAACTGTCTCACGACGTTCTAAACCCAGCTCGCGTACCACTTTAAACGGCGAACAGCCGTACCCTTGGGACCTACTTCAGCCCCAGGATGTGATGAGCCGACATCGAGGTGCCAAACACCGCCGTCGATATGAACTCTTGGGCGGTATCAGCCTGTTATCCCCGGAGTACCTTTTATCCGTTGAGCGATGGCCCTTCCATTCAGAACCACCGGATCACTATGACCTACTTTCGTACCTGCTCGAGCCGTCACTCTCGCAGTCAAGCTAGCTTATGCCATTGCACTAACCTCCTGATGTCCGACCAGGATTAGCTAACCTTCGTGCTCCTCCGTTACTCTTTGGGAGGAGACCGCCCCAGTCAAACTACCCACCAGACAGTGTCCGCAAGCCCGATTCAGGGCCCTACGTTAGAACATCAAACATTAAAGGGTGGTATTTCAAGGTCGACTCCATGCAAACTAGCGTCCACACTTCTTCGTCTCCCACCTATCCTACACATTAAGGCTCAATGTTCACTGTCAAGCTATAGTAAAGGTTCACGGGGTCTTTCCGTCTTGCCACGGGTACACCGCATCTTCACGGCAAATTCAATTTCACTGAGTCTCGGGTGGAGACAGCCTGGCCATCATTACGCCATTCGTGCAGGTCGGAACTTACCCGACAAGGAATTTCGCTACCTTAGGACCGTTATAGTTACGGCCGCCGTTTACTGGGGCTTCGATCAAGAGCTTCTCCTTACGGATAACCCCATCAATTAACCTTCCAGCACCGGGCAGGCGTCACACCGTATACGTCCACTTTCGTGTTTGCACAGTGCTGTGTTTTTATTAAACAGTTGCAGCCAGCTGGTATCTTCGACTGACTTCACCTACGTCCGCGTGGGATTTCAATTACCATCAGCGTGCCTTCTCCCGAAGTTACGGCACCATTTTGCCTAGTTCCTTCACCCGAGTTCTCTCAAGCGCCTGAGTATTCTCTACCTGACCACCTGTGTCGGTTTCGGGTACGATTGCATGTAACCTGAAGCTTAGAGGCTTTTCCTGGAAGCAGGGCATCAATTACTTCAGCACCTTAGTGCCTCGTCATCGCATCTCAGAGTTTTAGTGACCGGATTTGCCTAATCACACCCCTACTTGCTTAACCCGGGCTCCTTGCGGACCTATCCCGGTAAACCTAGCCTTCTCCGTCACCCCATCGCAGTCACATCCAGTACGGGAATATTAACCCGTTTCCCATTAGCTACGCATCTCTGCCTCGCCTTAGGGGTCGACTCACCCTGCCCCGATTAACGTTGGACAGGAACCCTTGGTCTTCCGGCGTGCGGGCTTTTCACCCGCATTATCGTTACTTATGTCAGCATTCGCACTTCTGATACCTCCAGCATCCCTCACAAGACACCTTCTACGGCTTACAGAACGCTCCCCTACCCAATATGTTATTTACACACTGCCGCAGCTTCGGTGCATAGTTTTAGCCCCGTTACATCTTCCGCGCAGGCCGACTCGACTAGTGAGCTATTACGCTTTCTTTAAATGATGGCTGCTTCTAAGCCAACATCCTAGCTGTCTAAGCCTTCCCACTTCGTTTCCCACTTAACTATGACTTTGGGACCTTAGCTGGCGGTCTGGGTTGTTTCCCTCTTCACGACGAACGTTAGCACCCGCCGTGTGTCTCCCATGCTCAACTTGTCAGTATTCGGAGTTTGCATCGGGTTGGTAAGCCGGGATGGCCCCCTAGCCGAAACAGTGCTCTACCCCCAACAGTTATACATGAGGCGCTACCTAAATAGCTTTCGGGGAGAACCAGCTATCTCCCGGTTTGATTGGCCTTTCACCCCCAGCCACAGGTCATCCGCTAATTTTTCAACATTAGTCGGTTCGGTCCTCCAGTTAGTGTTAACCAACCTTCAACCTGCCCATGGCTAGATCACCGGGTTTCGGGTCTATACCCTGCAACTTAACGCCCAGTTAAGACTCGGTTTCCCTTCGGCTCCCCTATTCGGTTAACCTTGCTACAGAATATAAGTCGCTGACCCATTATACAAAAGGTACGCAGTCACACCATAAAGATGCTCCCACTGATTGTACGTACACGGTTTCAGGTTCTATTTCACTCCCCTCGCCGGGGTTCTTTTCGCCTTTCCTTCACAGTACTAGTTCACTATCGGTCAATCAGGAGTATTTAGCCTTGGAGGATGGTCCCCCCATATTCAGACAGGATACCACGTGTCCCGCCCTACTCTTCAAGCTTCCACTTCATGCATATTCATGTACGGGACTATCACCCTCTATCGTGTACCTTTCCAGATACTTCCATTTACACATCAAGCTACCCGCTTTGGGCTCCTCCCATTTCGCTCGCCGCTACTTTGGGAATCTCGGTTGATTTCTTTTCCTCGGGGTACTGAGATGTTTCAGTTCTCCCGGTTCGCCTCATTAATCTATTTTATTCAACTAATGATAGTGCATTATTGCACTGGGTTTCCCCATTCGGACATCGACGGCTATAACGCTCTTTACCAGCTCACCGTCGCTTTTCGCAGATTAACACGTCCTTCTTCGCCTCTGATTGCCTAGGCATCCACCGTGTACGCTTAATTTCTTAACCTTACAACTTACAGTTGTCTTGGCTTTTTCAATTTCGCTTGTTTTTTTCTCTTTCTATTTCAACATCAACGTGAAATCATTCACATCAACGCCTCCATAAAACGAGAACTCGTTTCTTTTCAGCTTGTTCCATTTTGTTAAAGAGCTATATTAATCAATGCACTAATTAGTACACTTATCAATATATTATTCGTTGCATTCAATCATCCGTCTTTAAATGGCGTCCCCTAGGGGATTCGAACCCCTGTTACCGCCGTGAAAGGGCGATGTCCTAGGCCTCTAGACGAAGGGGACTAAATGATCTTTTACAACTTCAAACAAACAATCTATGTGAACACTGTCAGGAACTTCGTAAGGAGGTGATCCAACCGCAGGTTCCCCTACGGTTACCTTGTTACGACTTCACCCCAGTCATGAATCACACCGTGGTAAACGCCCTCCTTTCGGTTAAGCTATCTACTTCTGGTGCAACCCACTCCCATGGTGTGACGGGCGGTGTGTACAAGGCCCGGGAACGTATTCACCGTGACATTCTGATTCACGATTACTAGCGATTCCGACTTCATGGAGTCGAGTTGCAGACTCCAATCCGGACTTAGACGTACTTTAGGAGGTCCGCTCCAGATCGCTCCTTCGCTTCCCTTTGTATACGCCATTGTAGCACGTGTGTAGCCCTGGTCGTAAGGGCCATGATGACTTGACGTCGTCCCCACCTTCCTCCGCTTTATCAACGGCAGTCTCCTTTGAGTTCCCGGCCAAACCGCTGGCAACAAAGGATAAGGGTTGCGCTCGTTGCGGGACTTAACCCAACATTTCACAACACGAGCTGACGACAGCCATGCAGCACCTGTCTCATAGCTCCCGAAGGCACTCTCTCATCTCTGAAAGATTCTATGGATGTCAAGACCAGGTAAGGTTCTTCGCGTTGCATCGAATTAAACCACATGCTCCACCGCTTGTGCGGGCCCCCGTCAATTCATTTGAGTTTTAACCTTGCGGCCGTACTCCCCAGGCGGTCGATTTAACGCGTTAGCTCCGGAGCCCAAGGGACATGCCCCCAAACTCCAAATCGACATCGTTTACAGCGTGGACTACCAGGGTATCTAATCCTGTTTGCTCCCCACGCTTTCGCATCTCAGCGTCAGTATCTGTCCAGAAGGCCGCCTTCGCCACCGGTATTCCTCCACATCTCTACGCATTTCACCGCTACACGTGGAATTCTACCTTCCTCTACAATACTCTAGACGACCAGTTTTAAATGCAATTCCCAAGTTGAGCTCGGGGATTTCACACCTAACTTAATCATCCGCCTACATGCCCTTTACGCCCAGTCATTCCGATTAACGCTCGCACCCTCCGTATTACCGCGGCTGCTGGCACGGAGTTAGCCGGTGCTTCTTCTGTAATTAACGTCAATTACTTGGCCTATTAGACCAAGTACCTTCCTCATCACCGAAAGTACTTTACAACCCTAAGGCCTTCTTCATACACGCGGCATGGCTGCATCAGGGTTCCCCCCATTGTGCAATATTCCCCACTGCTGCCTCCCGTAGGAGTCTGGACCGTGTCTCAGTTCCAGTGTGGCTGGTCATCCTCTCAGACCAGCTAGAGATCGTCGCCTAGGTGAGCCATTACCCCACCTACTAGCTAATCCCATATGGGTTCATCAAATGGCATGTGGCCCGAAAGTCCCACACTTTGGTCTCGCGACATTATACGGTATTAGCAGTCGTTTCCAACTGTTGTCCCATTCCATTCGGCAGATCCCCATACATTACTCACCCGTCCGCCACTCGTCATCAGGTGCAAGCACCCATGTTACCGTTCGACTTGCATGTGTTAAGCCTGCCGCCAGCGTTCAATCTGAGCCATGATCAAACTCTTCAATTTAAAGTTTGATGCTCAATAACTGTTTCTGACATATTCAAATGAATCTTCAGTGTCACTTATTAAGACTTGATTTTTTTAAGTCCGTAGACTTTAATTTCTTTGTCCTAACAGTGCCCACACAGATTGTCTGTTCTTAATTTTTAAAGAGCTGACAGCGTTTCGTTTTGCTGTCTCAAGGGTTGCGTATACTACGCTTTCCTTTTTAATCTGTCAATAACTTTTTTCATCCTTTTTTTCAAATTCTGAAAATCGTTTCAACCGATTCACTAACTTTTCCAACTTAACCAACCGCCTTGCTTTAAGGCTTTGCGTTACGTCAGTGGATGCGCATTATAGACATCTTCTCGTTTAGATCAAGTCTATTTTGCATTTATTTTTTCAACTGCTCATTTTTTATCTTACTAGGTAATTCAGCTAAACTATCAATTATCCAGTCTGCCTGTGTCTCAGCCTCTGGTGTTAAAGGATCTCCTGTCTTTACAAGCACTGTTTTTTTAACACCAGCATTTCTACCAGATAAAAGGTCAGAAACACGATCTCCAACCATATATGAGTTAGCGACATCAATATTTAAATCTTGTTGAGCAGTTAAAATCATTCCTGGTTTTGGCTTACGGCAATCACAATTAGTATAAAGAGGGTCATGAGGACAATAATATACTCCGTCAATTTCCACACCTCTATCTATTAGGGACCAATCCATCCACTCTGTTAGGGCGTCAAACTGCTCTTGTGAAAAGATACCTCTAG
Source organism: Orbaceae bacterium BiB (assembly GCA_036251205.1). Taxonomy (NCBI): domain Bacteria; kingdom Pseudomonadati; phylum Pseudomonadota; class Gammaproteobacteria; order Orbales; family Orbaceae; genus Orbus; species Orbus mooreae. Next base: position 1,762,982 of record CP133958.1, read on the forward strand.
CAATACCTGATTGATTGGTGGTAATGACAAGTAAAAAACCCATTTTTTTTAATTCAAGCATGGCCTCTATCACACCATCAATAAAATCAAAATCATCAATTTGATGTACATAATTATGATCAATATTAATTGTACCATCACGATCAAGAAAAATTGCAGGCTTCATTTATTACTCTATATATCTATTATTTGTATGTATGTAGCATAATATCTATTGACTTAGATGTCTAGACGTCTTAACATTTCTAAATCAATTTTTTGCTTGAATTCTTTTATGATAAGACTTGAAAATATTTCTAAAACATTTATCCACAATAAAAAAAACATCGAAGCACTAAAGGATATTAATATTAATGTTCCTGCTGGGCAAGTATATGGTGTAATCGGTAAATCAGGTGCAGGAAAAAGTACCCTGATTCGTTGTATTAATCTATTGGAAAGACCAACAAGTGGTAAAGTTTTTATCGATAATCAAGAGATAACTGGATTATCTAATCATCAGTTAATCTATATTCGCCGAAAAATAAGTATGATTTTTCAACACTTTAACTTATTGTCTTCGAGAACAGTCTTTGACAATGTTGCGTTTCCATTAGAATTAGATCGCGTACCTAAAAAACAAATTAAAGTAAAAGTGAATCAACTTTTAGAGTTAGTTGGTCTAACAGACAAAGCCAGTGTATATCCGGCTAATTTGTCAGGAGGACAAAAACAACGAGTTGCTATTGCAAGGGCATTGGCTAATGATCCAAAAGTATTGTTATGTGATGAAGCAACCAGTGCTCTAGATCCAGAAACAACACGTTCTATTCTAGAATTGTTGAAAAATATTAATAAAAAATTGGGTTTAACAATCTTACTTATTACGCATGAAATGGATGTTGTTAAACAAATTTGTGATCAAGTTGCAGTAATAAGTGATGGAAAATTAATAGAGCAAGCATCCATTGGAGAAATGTTTTCTAATGCTAAAAGTGATATTGCAAGGCAGTTTATTCAAGCTACATTACACTTAAATATTCCTGATGATTACTTAAAAAGATTATCTCCGATTCACGAAGAAGGACTGAATCCATTATTAAGATTAGAGTTTTCTGGTGTTTCAGTTGACTCACCACTATTATCCCAAGCAGCAAAAGAGTTTAATATTGATAATAATATTATTAGCGCGCAAATGGATTATGCGGGAGGCGTTAAATTCGGTATTATGTTAACTGAAATGATCGGATCTCAACTTGCTACAAAAAACGCAATTCAATTTTTACAAAATAATAACACCAAAATAGAGGTTCTCGGTTATGTCTAGTTTTTTACCTTCTTTTAAACCTTTCGAGACTTTATTTCGGTTTTTATCACAGTTTGATTTCTGGCATAGTTTTGTTGCATTTTGTTCGCAATTTAATGGCTTTAACGGAAGTATGCTTATAAAATTGGCACAAGCAACAGATGATACTATTTATATGGTTATCTTATCTGGTTTTTTTGGTTTAGTTATCGGGTTACCTTTAGGTATTTTATTATACACGACTCGACAAGGCCAAATTTTAGAATGTAGAATGGCAAATTCAATTCTATCATTTGTAACCAATATCTTCCGTTCAATTCCATTTATCATATTAATTGTATGGATTATTCCATTTACCTATATTGCAATGGACCTACTAACAGGAACAAAAACCTTTCTTGGTAAACAAGCTGCAATCGTGCCACTAAGTATTGCCGTTGCCCCGCTAATTGCTAGAATGGTAGAGAATGCATTATTAGATGTGCCAAAAGGATTAATTGAAGCTGCTCGCTCTATGGGAGCAACACCATTACAGATTATTTATAAAGTATTATTACCTGAATCATTGCCTGTATTGATTAATAGCATGACAATTACGCTTATTACGTTAACAGGTTATATTGCAATGGCTGGTGCAGTCGGCGCTGGTGGACTTGGGCAACTAGCTATCCAATATGGTTATAATGGCTATAAATTAGCAATCATGAATACTGTACTTGTTATACTTATTATTATTGTGTTTATTATCCAGTTTATTGGTAATAAGCTTGTAAAACGCGTTACACATCACTAACTTTTGACAAGGAAAAAAGATATGAAATTTAAAAAACTGGCTATAATTACAACTCTTGCAAGTGTTTTTTTTCTGAGTGCTTGCGATAAAAAAGATGAAGCTGCAACTAGCCCTGCTTCTCCAACTGCTATTTCTTCAATTAAAGTTGGTGTAATCTCGGGCCCTGAACAAGAAGTCGCTGAAGAAGCAAAACAACAAGCAAAAGATCTATATAATTTAGATGTGGAACTTGTCGTATTCAATGATTATGTTACACCAAACCAAGCATTAAACGATGGACTTATAGATGTAAATGGATTTCAGCATAAACCTTATTTAGATCAACAAGTCGCTGAGCGTGGTTATAAACTAGCCATTGTTGGTAACTCATTTGTTTATCCAATTGCTGCTTATAGTAATAAATTAAAACCAATAACAGATAAACCAGCTGATGCAAATGGCGTCGTCGTTACTTCACCTCGCGGGGAATCATATTTTATTGCAGCGAATTCAACGATTGCCATTCCAAATGATCCAACAAACCTAGGTCGCGCGCTATTATTATTACAAAAACAAGGCTTAATTACTGTAGATCCTGAAAAAGGTTTACTACCAACAGTAATTGATATTACTAGCAACCCTTATAATCTAAACATTATCGAAATTGAAGCTCCAATGTTGCCACGTTCTCTTGATGATGCACAAGTAGATTTAGCAATAATTAATAATGCATTTGCTGGCCAAGTGAATTTAACACCAAGTAAAGACGGAATCTTTGTTGAAGATAAAGACTCTCCTTATGTTAATATTCTTGTAGCTAGAGAAGATAATAAAGATGATCCAAACGTCATTAATTTTGTAAAAGCATACCAAACAGATGCTGTTGCAGAAAAGGCTAATGAAATATTTAATGGTGGTGCAATTAAAGGCTGGTAATGCTTTAATTACATCGAACGTATAATTACTAAACGACTTAAATGAAATAGCAAATTTGCTATTTCATTTTTTATCTAATATGATTAATTTGACACCAATCGGTACAATCCATTCACCATATAAAGAAAAATTTGGAGTTCCAAGACAACCAAATCTTGTCCCACTAGGAAAAGGAGAGTTACATCTCTTACCTCCATTTAATAATCCTGAATGTGTGAAAGGATTAGAGCAATTTTCACATTTATGGTTACTCTTCATCTTTAATCATACAATCGAACAAGGTTGGCAAAATACAGTTCGTCCCCCTAGATTAGGTGGAAATGAAAAAGTCGGTGTTTTTGCAAGTCGTTCAACATTTAGACCTAATCCAATTGGATTATCAGCAGTTGAGCTACACGATATTATTAATGTTAACGGACAGATTATTTTAAAATTGGGTAGTGTCGATATTGTTGATAAAACTCCAATCATTGATATTAAACCTTATATTCCTTATAGTGATTGCTATCCAAATGCGGCGGCAAGCTATGCGAATAATAAACCACTTCCATCATTAACCGTTATATTTTCTAATAAAGCAATCGAGCAACTAAAATCGCTACCAGAATTGCAAGAACTAATTATTCAGGTTGTCTCACAAGATCCTAGACCTGCATATAAAAAGAAGTCGACGCGACCACAAATATTTGGAATAACATTAAGTAACATGAATATTCGTTTTGAAGTAGAAAACAACATAGCAACAATTATAGACATTAGTTAAACACCATATATGGTTATCTGCTCCTCTTGGAGAATATATTATTTTTAATAGCATCTTCTTCAAATACGGGCTCAATTTCTTCAATATGCTCATCGGGTAAAAAAATATAATCATCAAAATCATTGATTTTATCTGCAATTTTTAAACTATTACCAATTAATAGCGTTTTATGTGCATAAATAAAATCTTGAGAATAAGTATCAGTTGTAGCAAATCCGATTAAACAAATGGTTAAAAGAGAACTTAATAAGATTTTCATAATACATACTTCAAATAAGAACTAAATGCTCTTTAGATATAAATCTATGTTAATAAAGACACAACAAATTTAACAAATTCTTGATTAATGATTTTCAAAATAGCCCTATCGTAAAGAAATATTAATGCTTCAAATTCGATAGAATAAATAAACATAAACTTATTTTTTGAATAATGGCATATCGTAGAAGAGATAGACAAAAGAAAAGCGCTTATTCCTTTTGTCTTAATAAGGGTAAAATTGAATATGAAGTAAATTACTCAGTTACACCATTTTTAAAAATAGCTAATTCCCTAAAATCATTATTTTCATTACAACTAGTTTGACCATTTGCAATATTAACAATGAGATCTATAAATTGTTTTAATAATTCAAGCATCGGAGTCCCTTCAACTAATTGACCAGCATTAAAATCAATCCAAGTTTGCTTTTTCTCTGCCAATGCGGTATTGGTTGCAATTTTTACTGTTGGCACAAATCCGCCATATGGCGTCCCCCTTCCCGTAGAAAAGAGAACCATATGACAACCAGCAGCAATTAGTGCACTAGTCGCCACCGCATCATTACCTGGTGCTGAAAGTAGATTTAATCCAGCACAAGTTAAACGTTCTCCATATTCTAATACATCAACAACTTGGCTATTACCCGCTTTTTGAGTACATCCTAAAGATTTATCTTCCAGTGTCGTAATTCCGCCCGCTTTATTACCAGGAGAAGGATTCTCATAGATCGGTTGATTATGTTCCATAAAATAACGTTTAAAGTTATTAACCATATTAACTGTTTTTTCAAAAGTTGGTTGATTAATACAGTGTGACATTAAGATTGTTTCAGCACCAAACATTTCAGGTACTTCAGTTAAAACACTTGTTCCACCATGAGCGATAACATAATCAGAAAATTTTCCTAATAGTGGGTTAGCAGTAATTCCTGATAAACCATCAGAGCCACCACACTCTAAACCAAATTTTAGTTCGCTTAGCTTACCGGTTACTCGTTTATCATTCCTCATTTTTTGGTAAAGTTGATTAAGATGAGCGAGACCCGTAGCTATTTCATCTCGTTCTTCTTGTAAAATCATAAAGCTAACGCGTTCAGAATTATAATCGCCTAATGTTTCGCGAAAAGCTGCTAACTGATTATTTTCACAACCGAGGCCAACAATAAGGACGCCACCTGCATTAGGATGCTTTACCATGTCTTGTAAAATAGTTCGTGTATTTTGGTGATCCTTACCTAATTGAGAACAACCATAAGGATGAGCAAGTACATATACATTCTCGAACTGTTCACCTTGTGCGGCTAGCTGTGCAATAAATTTTTTACTTATTTGTTGAGCAATACCATTAACACAACCAACCGTTGGTATAATCCAGAGTTCATTTCGAATCCCCACTTCACCATTTTCCCGACGATAAATTTTAATTTCTCGATCAGAGAACTCACTCGCTATCGCTATCTTGGTCGGTTGATATTGGTATTCTTGTAACTCGCCAAGATTGGTTTTTACATTATGAGTATGGACATGTTCTCCTACTTGTATGATGGTAGTAGCATGGCCAATCGGGAAACCATATTTAATCACATTCTCATTTAGACTAATCGTTTTAATGGCAACTTTATGCCCAGAAGGAATATCTTGCAAAACGGTTATCAGCTTATTATTGATAGATAAACTATCACCTTTATTTAAATTTTCCAATGCAATAATAACATTATCGTTATCATTGATTTTAATAATATTTTTCATACTGTTAGTCTCAACACTCACTAAAATATTCAATACTGGCTCACAACCAAATTTCATTAAGACTGAAAATTATCGATTGCATCATATATCTTATTTCAGGTGGAATTTATCAGTAATCCACCTGAAATTTACCACTAAACTAAATAAAAAAACGATTAACCAATTTTAATGACAGATTTCAATCGACTAATTGGATCATCCGCCATATCTTTAAAAGCCTTTTGAGCATCTTCAAGTTCATATACATCAGTGATAATACTTTTAACGTTGCATTTACCTGATTTCACTAAATCAATCAATTCAATAAAATCCTTTTTCAAAGCATTACGAGAACCCGATACATCTAACTCTTTAGTTTGAATCTGAGTAAAGGCAAAATCCAGCTTTTGCTTACTAACGCCAACTAAACCAATTCGCCCTCTAAATGCCGCAGCATCAATACAATTTTGGAATGTTTGTGGCAAACCAACACATTCAATACAAACATCAAAACCGTCCCCATTAGTAATCTCTTTAACTCTGGTAGCAAAATCCTCTTTATCAGTACGAATCACGCCAGTGGCACCAATCTCGAGGGCTTTATCTAAACGGTTTTGCATCATATCACTAACATAAACCTCAGCACCTTTTAGTTTTGCTGCCATTACAGCAAATAAACCAATTGGACCTGCACCAACAACTAATACTTTATCCCCTTCTTTAACTGCTGTTCGCTGAACAGAATGGTAACTGATACAGAAAGGTTCAATCATAGCAAGCGTTAAAGCATCTAACCCCTTACCATCATAAATACGTTCAATAGGCATACTATAATATTGACGGAAAATGCCATCTCGCTGAGCACCTAAGGTTTGATTACTCGTACAGCAGTTCACAAATCCTCTTCGGCAGGAATAGCATGTTCCACAATTAAAATAAGGATTCGCGGTAACAATCATACCTTTTTTAATGCCAAACGTGTTTTCTCCAACTTCGACAACTTCAGCTGAAAATTCATGTCCAGGAATCCGAGGATAGCTCGCATATAAAAAGGTGCCTTTATAAGTTCCCATATCGGAACCACAAATACCACCATAAAGAACCTTCAAAATAGCCTCGCCTTTTTGCAAAACAGGCTTTTCCATATCTCTAATTTCAACTTTTCCTGGCTCTGGAATAACAATATATTTCATACTAGACATGTGTTTGCTCCTTGATAATTAATTCTGTGGGATAATAGCTTTAATATCATTTGATAAAATTGCTGTCAGATTTGCTGTCACTAAGTCGGTAAGACCTGGAATATTATTTAAATCTTGTTCCCAGTGATCTGACATACCTAATACGTTAGAAACTAATTTTTTTACATTACTCTGATATAACGGATGCCATTCATTAAAACGATCTAATAATGGTTTATCATCAGTGAGTGGAATAACTTGTCCTTGATATTCACCACGATAAAACGCAATCAAAGCAGCTAATGAGAATGAAATATATTTTGGTGGTTGATTAAATTTTTGGCTATAAGTCAGCAATTGCGGTAATAAACGCGTTTTAAATTTAGTTAATGAATTAAGCGATATAGCAATAAGCTCATGTTTAATAAACGGATTTCTAAATCGATTCAATACATCATGTGCAAATTGATTAAGTTCATCTTTATCCAAAGATAATGTAGGAATCACTTCTTTATTTAAAAGATTTTTAATAAAACATTCGATTTGATTATCAGACATTGCTTGCCCAACAGTACGAATACCAGCAAGATATGCGACAGGAACCATTGCCGTATGGGCTCCGTTAAGTATGCCAACTTTACGTTCTTTATAAGGTTTAATATCATCCACAACTAAAATATTTAGATCTACTTGTTCAAGTTTCAATTTATCCTTAATCCAACTCGGACCCTGAATAACAAAGAGATAAAAATATTCTGCCGTATCCAAAAACTTATCTTTGTAACCGAGCTCTTGCTCTAACTTATCTACTTCGTCTTTTGGATAACCAGTAACAATACGGTCAACTAATGTTGAACAAAAAGTATTTGCTTCATTAAGCCAGTTGATAAAATCTGTACTTAAATTCCACAACTTCGCATAATCAATAACATACTCTTTTAATTTCTCACCGTTATAATCAATTAATTCACAAGGAATAATAATTAATCCTTTCTCTTTTTGACCATTAAAATATTTAAAGCGATGATGTAAGAATATTGTCAATTTTGCAGGAAATGTTGCTGGTGGTGTATCTGATAGCTGATCTTTATTATTAAATGCAATCCCAGCTTCGGTGGTATTTGAAAATACAAACTCTAATTCAGGATTTTCAGCACATTTCAAATATTGTGCAAACTCTTCATATACTGACAATTCACGATTAACAGAATAGATAATACGAGGAACGGCAACAGCGTCTCCCTGTTCATTAATACCTCTAATGACTGTCGTATATAATCCATCTTGCTCATCGAGTTTTGGCTGGTGACTATCAATCGGACGAACAATGGTGATACCACTATTGAAATCTGTTTTTTCATTAAGATTATCAATAATCCAATCAATAAAAGCTCTTAAAAAATTGCCTTCACCGAATTGAATCACTTTTTCAGGATAAACAGGACCTGAGAAATTTTGGCGATTAAGTTGTTTAGTCATAATACAGGGCTCTCTTCTCTTTACATAGTGTACGGTTAGTAAAGAGCACTATATCTTAGCTAATCAGAGTCACTTAAATTTGTTGTGTATTTCGTGCCTGACATTTCACTTTTTTGTTTTTTATCTGTTTTTTATTTTTAGAGAACGATCAATCGATTCACGCATCGACATTTTAGCGGTATTAAGATGCTTACATAATGCTGCTATCGCTTTCGTTTCATCTTTTTGTAACATTGCACTTAATACTGCAATATGCTCGCTCACAGCAACACTATTGCGTTGTTTCAAGTCACTATTATCCCACTGATAATGAAAATGAAAGATTACAGAAATTAAATCAAAAGATTGTACAAAAAATGGATTATTATTAGATGACAGAATTAATTGATGGAAATCGCGATCAAGTGTTGCAAATAAAGTATAATCATTATTAATATTTTGTTGTAAGTTTTTATGCCGCTGCAATAACTCCTTAGCTTTAGTCCAATTAATATGATCATTTTTTTGTGCCATAAATGAGCGCAAAGCAAATATTTCTAAAATACTACGAAACTCATAAAGTTTCTCTGCATAGTCTTTATCTACTATAATCAGTGCCCATTTTCCCTTTTCGTAATTATTAATTAAACCATAATGCAAAAACCGCAGTAAAAATTCCCGAACAACAATCGGATTAACTTTGGCATCTTTAGATAATTGAATTTCATCAAAACGATCACCTGGTAACAGTTTATGACTATTGATCAAGTGATAAAAATAGTTCTCAAAATGCTGATCCTGTACTTCTCGTTCTTCAAAAATACCATTCATTTTGTCTTGTTCTGTTGGCTTACGTTGTAGGTAATATTGCTCATCTACCTGATTTAAAACACCTGTATCCGATAAGTGTACTAAGACCGCTCGCATTGTAGTTCGACTGACATTAAACATATCAGCAAGAGTAATGAGTGGTGGTAAGGGAAAAGTGAGAATATTTTTTAATACACAATCAATAAATTGGTTAATTGTTCTTTGTCGTAAAGTTGGATTTCTGCTCATATATTAGTTTCCAATATAGAATCGTCGTTGGAGACTTTAGATTTAGGTTTTAGGTAGATTACCAAACTTTTAATTATCATAAACAAATACGGTAATTACCGTATTTGTTTACTAAGAACATTAAGCTTGTTTCGCTTCAATTGGTTTAATATCTTTTAACATAAACATATAAACTAATGCACCAATTGCGCAAGCACTACCTGATACAATAAGTGCATACATAAATGAACCAGTTGCACCAATAATATATCCAGTTACAATTGGACCCAAAAATCCACCGCAGTTTGATACAGTATTTTGAATACCACCAAGGACAGATGTCATATTTCGTGGAGCGATATCGGCAGGTAAACACCAAATTGCAGATCCTGCAAAAGCTAAACCGACATAAGATACACAAAGTAACAACATCATAATTGACATAGAATCAACCAACCCAGCAAAAGCGATACTTGTTGCAACTAGCATGCCTCCAACTAGATTAATTTTTCGTGCAATATTAAGATTATTTGTTTTGATAAAAACAAAATCTAATAACCAGCCGCCAATCCATTGACCTAAAACACCGCATAATGGAGGGAGCATAGCAAAAAAGCCCATTTCAGTAAAACTTAAACCGCGTTCATTTATTAAATATGTTGGGAACCAGGTAATAAAGAAATATACCGCGTAGTTAAGCATGAAAAAACCAATACACATTGCAAGAACATTTCTGTATTTCAATAACTCATACCACTTCATTGGTTGAATTGTATCAATACCTTCTTTTTTTACTTGTCCATCACGGATATATTTAAGCTCGGCTTGACTAATATTAGGATGTTTCTCTGGATCTTGATAAACAAGCAGCCACCATACAACCCAAATAAAACCTAATCCACCACAAATAAAAAATGCAGCATGCCATCCCCATTGCGCAATAATCCACACGACTAATGGCATAGCGAAGGCGGTACCAAATCGAGATCCACTATCAAATAGAGCTGTAACTCGTCCTCTTTCTCTATCTGGGAACCATTTTGCCGCTACACCACCATTACATGGATAAGCTGCTGCTTCACCTACTCCCATAAAAACACGTGCAAAAATAAATCCAGCAGGTGATGTTGCTAATGCTGTCGCAGCTGTAGCCAAAGACCACCAAGCTACCGAGCCTGCTAAGGTTTTGCGTTGTCCAAATCGATCAGCTAAAAATCCCGCTGGAATCTGACAACAAGCATAGCTTAAGAAAAATGCAGACATGATCCAGCCCATTGCTTGTGGTGAAATATTGAGATCGGATGCAATCATTGGTGCAGCTGCAGACATAACTGTCCGATCTAAATAATTGATCACAATAGCAAATAGCATTAATGCTGCGATATGAAAACGAATATGACTTTTTTGCTTCGGCATAACAACCTCATCTAATAAAATTATTATAAAACAAATAATTGAAACATTATGGTAATAATGCTTTACGCATTCTAATGGATGAGGAGAGAGCAACTAGAAATAGTTATGTTGATTGTGCAATGCTTAATACTTTTCTGTTTTTAATGTGTTTTTAATTATCTTAATGTGATAACAAAATATTATAAATGACAGCATAAAAACAAAATTAATCTAGTTCTCGACAAATCTCTTAAAAAAAGTTATATTTAGATATCTAGACGTCTAAACGTTTAAATGGATAGATAATTACAGTATCAGATAAGGAGTTAACTTATGCCTATTTGTATTCCCGATACATTACCGGCAGTTGATGTATTGCGTAATGAAAATGTATTTGTGATGGCGGCTAGCCGTGCTAAAACTCAAGAAATCCGCCCATTAAAAGTACTATTTTTAAATCTAATGCCTAAAAAAATAGAGACCGAAAATCAATTCTTACGTCTGTTATCTAATTCCGCATTACAGGTTGATATTCAGTTATTGCGCATAGATCAAAGAGAGTCAAAAAATACACCAGTTGAACATTTAGATAGTTTTTATTGTGATTTTGATGACATTAAAAATCAAAATTTTGATGGATTAATTATTACTGGAGCACCATTAGGTAAGGTGCAATTTGATGATGTCGTATATTGGCCGCAACTGGTTAATATTATTGATTGGGCGAAAGAGCATGTTACATCAACATTATTTGTTTGCTGGGCAGTCCAAGCTGCATTAAATATTTTATATGGCTTACCAAAATTAACGAGAGAAAAAAAATTATCTGGTGTTTACTCTCACAATATTACAGACCCTAAAGCTATCTTAACTCGTGGGTTTGATGACACATTTTTAGCCCCTCATTCGCGCTATGCTCATTTTCCATGTAATATCATCCGAGAAAAAACAGACCTAATTATTCTGGCTGAATCAGAAATAACGGGGGCTTATTTAATGGCAACTCAAGATAAACGAATGGCATTTGTTACAGGTCATCCTGAATATGATTCATTTACCTTAGCTAACGAATATTTCCGTGATATCAGTGCTGGAATAAATCCAACAATTCCCGAAAACTATTTTCCTGAAAATAACCCAGAAATAGCAGCTAAAGCAACTTGGCGCAGTCATGCCTATTTATTATTTAGTAACTGGTTAAACTATTATGTTTACCAATTGACACCTTACGATTTAAATACTCGTAATTTAACTATTGATGATTAAAAATAATTATCGGCAAATAATAAAACTGATCAGAGATCTAATAGTAACTCATACGATAAATAGAGTTTAATCTCCATATTATTTTTAAAGGGGTAGCCGCCCCTTTAAACTTAAATTCATTTAATCATGTAGCCAAAATTACAGCCTTTTCGATTCAATACTGTATTTTGCACAACAATATCGTTATAATCACTCACTACAATGTAATAAATCAACCAAGACAGGTAATTGTACTAATATGGACTTTATTGTTAACGAAATTATGCCTTTTGTGAAAAATCACCCGTTTTTATCATTAGGGTGGATTATTCTTTTTGTTGTCATTATCTATCTCACAATTAAAGCTAAATTGACAAAAGTTAAAATTGTCAGTAATGCTCTAGCGATTCATATGATGAATAAAGAAGAGGCTATTATTGTCGATCTTCGATCTGCTGACAATTTTAAGAAAGGGCATATAACAGAAGCCTTAAATATTCTGCCGGTAGATATTAAAAACAGCAGTATCAAATCAATTGAGAAGTATAAACAATCACCTATTATCTTAGTTGATGATAACGGTTTGTCAGCTAATGCATCTGGAGACCTTCTTTATAAACAAGGATTCGAACAAGTGTTTGTCCTAAAAGATGGTATTGCAGGTTGGAATGGTGAGAATTTACCATTAGTAAAAAAATAAAATGAATAAAGGAAAAAAATCATGACCGAACAAAATAATGCTCAAACGCAAGAAAACAATTTTGCTATTCAGCGTATTTATATTAAAGATATCTCATTTGAAACACCTAATGTTCCACAAATTTTCCAAAAAGAGTGGAAACCTGAAATTAATATTGAGCTAAATACATCATCACACCTAATTGTGGAAAATGTATATGAAGTTTCTTTGCGTGTTACATTGACAACGAAATCTAATAATGAAGTTGCTTATATTTGTGAAGTAACTCAAGCAGGAATTTTCTCTGTACAAGGATTCTCAGGTAACCAGTTACAACATTGTTTAGGTGCTTTTTGCCCAAATATTTTATTCCCATATGCGCGTGAGACAATTTCTAGTTTAGTAAATAAAGGTACATTCCAACCAATTAATCTAGAGCCAGTTAATTTTGATGGCTTATTTATGAACTATTTACAGCAACAACAAAATACAGCTAATAGCCAAGCTGAAAATCCGGCTAACAGTAATGAACAGTTACAATAATTTATTTAGTAGGTAAATATGAGTAATCAAACACATTCAACTATTACAGTCATTGGTGCTGGATCTTACGGTACAGCGTTAGCAATCTTATTAGCTCGCAACGGTCATGACACTATTTTGTGGGGTCATAATCGTGATGAAATGAATGTGCTTGAACACGATAGACAAAATAGTAAATTTTTACCAGGTATTGTATTCCCTAATAATCTAGTTATTGAAACAAATCTACAAACGGCTATTGAATCCTCTCCAATCTTACTAATTGTAGTACCAAGCCATGCTTTTGGAGAGGTATTAAACCAAATAAAGCCATTTCTACGACCTGACTCTAAAATTGTTTGGGCAACCAAAGGGCTTGAAACTAATTCAGGCCGTTTACTACAAGATGTTGCTAAAGAAATTTTAGGTGATCAAATACCATTAGCTGTAATTTCTGGACCAACTTTTGCAAAAGAAGTCGCACAAGGACTACCTACTGCAGTCACCGTTGCATCAACAAATGATCTATTTTTAGTCGAGTTACAAAATCTTTTCCATTGTGGTAAAAGTTTTCGTGTCTACAGTAGTAAAGATTTTATCGGTGTTCAACTTGGTGGTGCTGTCAAAAATGTTATTGCAATTGGCGCAGGATTGTCTGATGGGCTCGGATTTGGAGCAAATGCAAGAACTGCCTTAATTACTCGTGGACTCGCTGAAATGATGAGATTAGGAGCCGTGCTAGGTGCAGATCCAATTACTTTTATGGGAATGGCAGGCCTTGGTGATCTCGTATTAACATGTACAGATAATCAATCTCGTAATCGCCGATTTGGTATGTTACTTGGCCAAAACAAAACTATCGATGAAGCCAAACAAATCATTGGACAAGTTGTTGAAGGCTGTCAAAACACAAAAGAAGTTAAACTATTAGCTGAAAAATACCAAGTTGATATGCCTATTACTGAACAGATCTATCAAATTCTTTATTGCCATAAGGATCCTAAAGAAGCTGCAAAAGATTTACTTGGTAGAACTCAAAAAGAAGAACTGAAAAGTCCTAATATAGCAAAATAGTAGTTGTCATACATGTTTATCATATAGGAGTATTCGTCATGCTTGCGGCTAAAAAAATCGTTAAGCCTAACCAACTTTGGCATACTATTCGTGAAGAAGCTAGCCAATTAGTAGAAAGTGAGCCAATGTTGGCAAGCTATTTTCATGCAACACTACTTAATCATGATAATATTGGTAGCGCTATTGGTTATATTCTGGCTAATAAATTATCAAGTGAAGTTATGCCCGCTATTGATATTCGAGAAGTCATAAGACAAGCATATATAGCTAACCCTGAAATTATTCAATCAGGCATGACTGATATTATGGCTGTTTATCTACGAGATCCAGCGACAAACTATTACTCAACTCCGTTACTTTATTATAAAGGGTTCCTTGCACTACAAGCTTATCGAATTGCTCATTGGCTTTGGCAACAGAATAGACGAGCTCTTGCATCTTTTTTGCAAAGCCAAATTGCAATTGTATTTGGTGTTGATATTCATCCCGCAGCAAAAATTGGCTGTGGTGTCATGTTTGACCATGCGACAGGCATTGTGATTGGTGAAACTGCAGTGGTTGAAAATGATGTTTCTATTTTACAATCAGTGACACTTGGTGGAACAGGAAAAGAAAATGGTGATCGTCATCCTAAAATCCGAGAAGGTGTTATGATTGGTGCAAACTCCACTATTTTAGGTAATATTGAAATAGGCAAGGGAGCAAAGATTGGGGCAGGCTCTGTTGTCCTTAATCCAGTACCACAACATACTACTGTCGCAGGCGTCCCTGCTAAAATAGTAGGATGCCCCGATTGTGAAAAACCAGCTTTAAATATGGATCAAGATATCTAAAAAATTAAGGCGCTCATGAAGATGCGCCTTAACTGAAGAATATATCGCTCTAACAAGGACTATTTTTTGATATTGAGGTCCATAGTTGGGTATGGAATATTAATATTATTAGCATCAAGATCATTTTTAATGTTTTCGAGTAACACAGTTCTAACTGTACTATAATTTTCATTAACAACCCACACATAAACTACAAAATTAATTGAAGAGCCCGCTAATTCATTAAAACGAATGGTAACGCCTAAGTCTCGCAAAATATCAGGTGTCTTTTCAACTGAACCTTTTAGTATGTCATAAACAGCTTTAATATCTGCTTTATAATCAACCCCAATATTGAGATCGATTCTTCGATTAGGTTGTCTAGTATAATTGATGATATTGGTACCAAGAACTTGGCTATTTGGAATAGTTACAGTTTCGCCTGTTGGAGTAATTATCGTGGTTGAAAATATCTGTATTGCATCAACTGTACCTAAGATACCACTAATAATCACTAATTCTCCAACTTTAAATGGACGAAAAAGAATTAATAATACACCAGCCGCAAAATTAGATAATGATCCTTGTAGAGCAAGCCCGATAGCTAAACCAGCAGCACCAATAATAGCAACAATAGATGTCGTTTGAACACCGAGTTGCCCTAACACCGCCACCAATGTAAAAGCCATGATGGCATAGCGGATAGAGGAAGTGGTAAACTTAATTATAGTTGATTCAACATTTTTATTAATGAGTATTTTACGTAACTGTCGACTAACAAAAATAGAAATAAAACGACCTAAGAAAAAGATTAGAATAGCGAAAGCAATATTCAACAAATAAGATAGCACTACGCTGTCGTACTTTTCAACGACTTGAATTAGTTTATTAATTATATCCATCCCTTACCACCTTATTTAGAAAAATAAATAAAAATTTATACAATAAAAATATACTGATAGCACTCAGTATTTTAATATTTAAACGAGTTGTTTTGATACTAACAACCAACGGATATCAAAATCTGTTGTTGGCAAATATTTAAAGCCAGATCTTACATATCTCACCATCATGCCTTCACAAAAAGCAAGAAGTTGGCTTGCTAAAATTCGTTCATCAATACTATATGCTAAACCTTCTCGTAACTTTCTTTCGCGTAAAACTTGTTTAAGTTGAGTTTCAATTCTCTCAAATAGCTGACTCACTCTATCCTGAAGTTCTTCTTGTTCAAACATCAACGCATGGCTTGTCATAATACGCGTCAATCCCGGATTTTTTTCACAAAACCCAAGAATAAGAGCAATAATCAATCTTAGTCTAACTTCAGTCTCCTTTTCATCCTGCAAAATAGTATTAATACGAGAAAGTAAAGTATCTTCAATAAAAACAATTAAACTTTCATACATTTTCGTTTTACTCGAAAAATGTCTATATAATGCAGCTTCTGAAACTCCAACGTTAGCAGCTAATTTTGCGGTAGTAATACGTTGAGTACCTTCATTTGATTCAAGCATTGTAGCCAATGCTTGCAAAATGTCCTCTTTACGATTTTTACGTTTGGTAATCACAATTATTTTTTACCTGAATGACCAAAACCACCTTCACCGCGAGATGACTCATCAAATTTATCAACAATATTAAATTCGGCTTGAACAACTGGCACAATAATAAGTTGAGCAATACGATCTCCAGGCTCAACAGTAAATGAAGTATCGCTACGATTCCAGAGAGGAACAAAAAGTTGTCCTTGATAATCTGAATCAATCAAACCCACCAAATTTCCCAAAACAATGCCATTTTTTGATCCTAAACCAGATCGAGGTAAAACTAATGCCGCCAGATTCGGATCGGCAATAAACATCGAAAGCCCTGTCGGTGTTAAAATGGTTTGTCCTGGTTTTATTTCCGTTTTTTCATCAAACATTGCTCTCAAATCAATACCGGCAGATCCTTCTGTGGCATAAGTTGGTAATGGATATTCGTTACCGAGACGTTGATCTAAAATTTTTATATCAATTATTTTTTTCATTAGTATACTCATTATAATGTTTAATTATTTCAGTAAGTAGCGCTTGTGCTAATTTCTCTTTACTTGTTAGAGGTAATGATAATTTACCTAAAGACCAATACAGAGTTAACGCATTATTATCTGCGTTAAACCCCTGCTCACTAGATGAAACGTCGTTAGCACAAATCATATCTAAATTTTTGCTTTTCAATTTCTTTAATGCATATTCTTCAACATTATTCGTTTCAGCAGCAAAACCGACGACAAAAGGACGATGACTCTTCATGGATGCAACATCAGCAACAATATCTGGATTTTTAGTAAAAGTCATTGTTAACTCATTACTATCTTGCTGTTTTTTGATTTTTTGATCAGAAACTATTTTTGCTCGATAGTCAGCAACTGCCGCGCAAGAAATAAAAATATCAGCTGTTTTAGCATACTGCATTGCTTTTTCATGCATTTGCAAAGCTGTTTTAACATTTTCCTGCATTACTTTTGCTGGTGTTGATAAATTAACTGGCCCGCTAATTAACGTAACTGTTGCACCAAGATTTGCCGCAGCCTTAGCAATAGCAAAACCCATTTTACCAGAACTATGATTACTAATATAACGAACAGGATCTAATGCTTCCTGAGTTGGTCCAGCTGTAATTACAATATTCAAGCCACTTAATAAATCTAAATCAGTAAATAAATTATCAACACATGTAACTAACTCTACTGGATCAAGCATTCGACCAGGGCCAATATCTCCACAAGCCTGAAAACCATTATCAGGTCCCCAAATATGGAAATCTCGAGCTGCCAATGTTGCAATATTTTGCTGGGTAATTGTAGATTGATACATCTGTTGGTTCATCGCAGGAGAAATTGCAATTGGGGCTGATGTCGCAAGGCATAATGTGGTTAAAAGATCATCGGCAATACCATTTGCTAACTTAGCAATAATATTCGCTGTAGCGGGCGCAATTAAAACTAAATCAGCCCATTTAGCGAGTTCAATATGCCCCATTGATAACTCTGCGGAAGAGTCAAATAAATCATAAGAAACTCGATTACCAGACACAGCCTGCAAAGCTAATTCAGAGACAAAATGCTTTGCCGATTCAGTCATAACAACATGAACTTGAGCACCCATTTTTTTTAATTGGCGTACCAATTCAGGACATTTATAGGCAGCAATACCGCCCGTGATTCCTAATAAAATATGCTTATTAACTAAATTCATATTATCAACTTCTATCACATAAATTTATTATATTTTACCATGAATACTTATGATATTAACCAATTTTTATAAGGACTTGGTGACAATTTAATATTTACTCAGATTTATGTATTTATTAATGCACTATTAAATAAATTAATATAATCATTAAACATCTATTGTATTAACAGCTCTTTAGCATTCGCTAATGTATTTTCTGTTATTTTATCGCCACCTAATAATCTAGCCAGTTCCTTCAATCTTTGTGATTGTGTTAATATATTTATGTTTGTTTCTGTATGTTTGCCATCTGTTTGTTTGGCTACGAAATAGTGGTGGTGTGCATTCCCCGCGACTTGAGGTAAATGAGTTACAGTTATAACTTGTGTTGATAAACCGAGCTGTCTGAGTAAATTCCCGACTTTTGCAGCTGTCGGACCACTAATGCCCACATCAATTTCATCAAAAATAAGCGCTGGTGTTTCCATCTTTTGCGCTGTCAATACTTGGATAGTTAAAGCGATCCGCGATAACTCACCACCAGAGGCGACTTTACTAATCGGTTGCATCGGTTGACCGGGATTAGTACTGACCAAAAAAGTAATTTGATCTATGCCTGTTTCACTAATCTTGCTACTATCATCAACAATATCAATACTAAATTCACCATGCGGTATTGCTAGTTCTCGAATACTATGTGTAATCTTTTGTGATAATATTGCAGCGATCTTAACGCGTTTATCATGCAGGGCTTTAGCGCAAGATAAGGCCTCTTGTTGATATTGAGCAATATTTTGCTTCAATTGCTCACCAATTTCATCTTGATTTGAAATTTGGTTAAATTCATCAAGTAACTGTTGATGTAACTCCGGGAGTTTTTCTGGTGAAATATGATGTTTTCGAGCTAATGAAATTTGTTTCGATAGTCGTTGTTCTAGTTGCATAATGCGAGATGGATCAATTTCAAGATTATCAATATAACGATGAATTTCATAACTAGCCTCTCTAATTTGAATCGCAGCCTCATCTAGCATTGTTGAAATTTCAATTAACTGACCATCTAGGCTCGCCAAATCTTGAGCTATACGATTAGCATTACTTAGGTGATTTAAGAGATTAATATCTTGATTTTCCTGTATCAAATCAATCAAATTATGACTTAAATTGATAAGTTGCTCACTATTTGCTAAACGTTTATGCTCCTCATCAATTTGTTGATATTCCCCCTCTATTGGCGAAAACTCATTAAGTTCTTTAAGCTGATATTGTAATAATTGAATATGGGCGTCATTCTCTTGTCGAGATTTTAGATACTGTGTATATTTTTCTGTTTCAACTTTCCATTTTTTATATGCAAGTTTCATCGCAGAGAGTAAATGGTTATCCGCCATATATTGATCAAGTAGCGTTTGCTGATAATCAGCACGTAAAAGGAGCTGATGCTCATGTTGACCATGAATTTGAATAAGCATCTGACCGAGCTCTTTTAACTGAGCGATCGGTACCGCTCTGCCATTAATAAATGCTTTAGAACGACCATCTTGACTAACAACACGTCTTAAAATACATTCATTATTATCATTTAATTGATTTTCAGTTAACCAATTTAACGCACTTGGTGTATCATCTAACACAAAGTGGGCAGAAATATCCAAACGCGCACTGCCATGTTTAATTAACGAAATATCTGATCTTGCACCTAGACACAGACCCAATGCGTCAATTGCGATAGATTTTCCAGCCCCAGTCTCACCAGTAATAGCAGTCATACCAGAATTAAAATCAATGAGTAAATTATCGACAATAGCAAAATTATTAATTGTTAGTTGGGTGAGCATATAATGATCATAGTAATTATTATTTAATTATTATCTTACAATACCGCTGTAAATAAATACAGTTATTTTTTAATCTATTTATACAATAACTGAAAACGATTTGTTTTAAAAAAATAAAGGAGTAAAAATTGATTAAACATTAAACATATGTTTATATAACTATAAAAGTTACCATAAATAATGAGGTAATATCATGAAACAAAAGTTAGATATTATTTTCGTACGGCAGATTTCTAAAACAGTAATAACTTTTACTAGTTTGCTTTTCTTCTTCTCAGTTATCTATAACAGTGTTATCAATTTAACGCACAATGCGATGACTTACTATTGGTGGAGTTGCTACTGGTCTTGCATGTATAGCGACTTTAGTTTATAAGCTAAAGTCAAATAAATAGAGTAATTGTAAGAAATCAAATTGCCCGCTTGATTATTTAATTAATAACAATAATTTTTATGGTGGGGATTTAAAATGCACAAAAAAATAGAGGGCACTCTTGCCCTCTATTTTGAACATTAACCGATTACTCTATTCGTAAATGCCAAGTTTCTTTTCTAAATAGTGGATATTTGTACCACCTTTTTGGAAATTCTCATCATTCATAATATCAATATGTAAATCGATATTCGTTTTGATTCCATCAATCACAAGCTCAGCTAACGCATTTTTCATACGAGCAATTGCTATACTACGGGTTTCACCGTAAGCGATTAATTTACCAATCATTGAATCATAATGAGGAGGAACTGTATAGCCAGCATAAATATGCGATTCCCAACGAATACCGAATCCACCAGGAGCATGGAATCGAGTTATTTTACCCGGAGATGGCATAAAAGTCTTAGCATCTTCAGCATTAATACGGCATTCAATAGCATGACCTTTAATATGAATATCTTGTTGTTTAATCGTTAATGGCAACCCTGATGCGACTCGAATTTGCTCTTTAATTAAATCAACACCTGTAATCATTTCTGTAACAGGATGCTCTACTTGAATACGAGTGTTCATCTCAATAAAGTAGAATTCACCGTTTTCAAAAAGAAATTCAAATGTACCGGCACCTCGATAACCAATTTCCACACAAGCATTAGCACAACGCTCACCAATAAATTGGCGCATTTTTTCAGAAACACCAATGGCAGGCGCTTCTTCGACAACTTTTTGATGACGTCTTTGCATTGAACAATCGCGTTCACCAAGATAAATAGCATTTCCTTGACCATCGGCAAGAACTTGTATTTCAATATGTCTAGGGTTTTCAAGAAATTTTTCCATATAAACCATATCATTATTGAAAGCTGTTTTTGCTTCCATTTTGGTCATTTTGATTGCTTGCTCAAGATCTTTTTCTTGGCGTACAATTCGCATACCACGACCACCGCCACCACCAGATGCTTTAATAATCACTGGATAGCCGATTTTCTTCGCTATTTTTTTATTAAGTTCAATATCATTACCAAGAGAACCATCAGATCCGGGAACACATGGGACACCCGCTTTTTTCATCGCATTAATTGCTGAAACTTTATCCCCCATAAGACGAATAGTTTCAGCCTTTGGTCCAATAAAAATAAACCCAGAACGTTCTACTTGCTCTGCAAAATCCGCATTTTCAGACAAAAAGCCATATCCAGGATGGATCGCAGAAGAGCCCGTCACTTCAGCCGCAGCAATTAAAGCAGGAATATTTAGATAACTTTTAGCAGATGGAGCGGGACCAATACATACTGTTTCATCAGCAAGTAAGACATGCTTCAAATCTCTATCGGCTGTTGAGTGTACAGCAACCGTTTTGATGCCAAGTTCTTTACATGCCCTCAAAATACGTAAGGCAATCTCGCCTCGATTGGCAATTAAAATTTTATCAAGCATACTAACCTCTAAGCAGATTTATTAAATAAGAAATTTATCTGAAAATAGATACCATAGACTAATATTATTCGATCACAAATAGTGGTTGATCAAACTCTACTGGTTGGCCATTTTCAACTAAAATCGCTTTAACTACACCTGCTTTTTCTGATTCTATTTGGTTCATCATTTTCATTGCTTCAACGATGCATAAAACATCACCGACATTAACTGTTTGGCCAATCTCAACAAAAGCCTTTGAATCAGGACTTGGTGTGCGATAGAAAGTACCAACCATTGGTGATTTAATTGCATTAGATGAAATTGTATTACTTGGAGCGGCTACTGGTGCTGGTTGCTCAATACTTGTATTAACAATATTTGGAGTAGGTTGTGCAACATGAATGTTTTGCACTGGGTAAGCTGGTTGTGGGATTGCCCGACTAATTCTAACTGATTCTTCACCTTCTGAAATTTCTAACTCCGAAATTCCCGACTCTTCAACTAATTCAATTAATTTTTTTATTTTACGTATATCCATGAATAACACCGTATTATAGTTCATAAAATGAGGTGATAACATCAAAATCAATAATCATTCGTTATCACATTAATATTCTATTAAATCTTGCTATATGACTACAAGTTAACAGACGTTTGCCGAGAATTTTATTATTTTTGCGGCGATTATATTAACGGGCAAGCATACACTGTTAAAATTAATTTGTCATTATATATATATTTGATTAGATGTTTTTTTAGACAAAAAGTTGCAAAGCGATACACTAAATATTTATCTTTGTTACTATTTCTAACTATGCGTTATAGCATAATTGCGCTACAATAGCACATATTTTAATGTGTCAACTTATCGTTGAGTCTATAAAAATATTATTTTATAAACTCAGGGCTAATTGAAATAACATCTATATTATCAATTTAGGAAGAGCTTTTATTATGTTCAAAAAAATCCGCGGCATTTTTTCTAATGATCTATCTATTGATTTGGGTACAGCAAACACACTCATTTATGTCAAAGGTCAAGGAATTGTTCTCAATGAACCCTCTGTTGTCGCGATTCGACAAGATCGCAGTGGGACACCTAAAAGTGTTGCGGCGGTTGGACATGCAGCGAAACAGATGCTAGGTAGAACACCTGGCAATATCGCAGCAATTAGACCAATGAAAGATGGTGTTATTGCCGATTTTTCTGTTACAGAAAAAATGTTACAGTATTTCATCAGACAAGTGCATAGCCACAGTTTTTTAAGACCTAGCCCTCGCGTTTTGGTCTGCGTACCAGTTGGTGCAACCCAAGTTGAGCGAAGAGCAATTCGTGAATCAGCATTAGGTGCTGGAGCAAGAGAAGTATATCTTATTGAAGAACCAATGGCAGCTGCGATTGGTGCAGATTTACCTGTATCAGAACCAACGGGGTCGATGGTTGTTGATATCGGGGGAGGGACAACCGAAGTTGCTGTCATCTCTCTAAATGGTGTTGTTTACTCAGCATCAGCTCGAATTGGTGGAGATCGATTTGATGAAGCTATCATCAATTATGTTAGACGTAATTATGGTGCACTGATTGGTGAAGCAACAGCTGAAAGAATTAAACATACTATTGGTAGTGCTTACCCTGGTGATGAAGTTCTGGAAATTGAAGTTCGAGGTCGAAACTTAGCAGAAGGTGTACCAAGAAGTTTTACGTTAAACTCAAACGAAATTTTAGAAGCACTACAAGAGCCACTAAGTGGTATTGTCAGCGCAGTAAAAGTCGCTTTAGAACAATGTCCACCAGAACTTGCTTCAGATATTTCTGAGCATGGAATGGTAATGACTGGCGGTGGAGCTCTATTACGTAACATCGACAAATTGCTTGCGGCAGAAACTGGGATTCATGTTGTCATCGCTGATGACCCACTAACAAGCGTCGCTCGCGGCGGTGGTAGAGCATTGGATATGGTAGACATGCATGGTGGTGATCTATTTAGTGAAGATTAGTCCAATTTTACTGTTGAAAACCACTTTTTATTATAATAAGAGGTGGTTTTTGTTGTGAAGCAATTATTTACTAAGAGAACATCCCTCGTTTTCCAGCTTTTCTTTGCACTATTTTTAGCAATCTTTTTTATTGTCGCAGACATCAATTATCGAGCATTTGCGACAATAAGATACTATCTAGACACAATAATATCGCCTTTATATTATGTATCAAATTCACCAAGAGCGACATTTGATACGCTAAATGATATGTCAAAAACTCATCAAAAATTGTTTGATGAAAATGTTGCATTAAAAAATGAACTACAAAGTCGACAAAGTGAATTATTACAGTTGGCTTTTCTAAAAAAAGAAAATAATAAACTTCGCGAGTTATTAGGTTCTCCATTGCAACATGATGAATATAAAAAAGTTGCCCAAGTATTACTGGCCGATTCTGATCCCTACGTTTACCAAATAGTACTCAATAAAGGAGAAAAGGAAGGTGTGTTTGTTGGGCAACCCGTTGTCGATGAAAAAGGTATTGTTGGGCAAATTTATAAAACGGCAAGTAATACGAGCCGAGCTATTTTAATTTGTGACTACCAACATGCTATTCCAGTGCAAGTACTACGTAATGATATGTCAATGGTTGCTGTAGGTAATGGTTGTAATAACGATTTATTACTTGATTTCCTACCTAATAATGTAGATATACAAGTCGGTGATGTTTTAGTGACGTCAGGCTTAGACGAACAGTTTCCTGAGGGTTATCCTGTGGCAGTAGTGAGTTCAGTTAAACTTGATATGCATGATTCAACCCCCGTTATTTCTGCTACACCAACCGCTGATTTAAAGCGATTACGTTATTTATTACTACTATGGAATGAAAAAAATAAACCGACCGAGCCAGAAAAAGTGACCCAAGAGGTACCAAATAATGAATAGAATCGCTCATAATTATTGGGTAATTTGGGTTACACTATTAATTGGTTTACTACTTCAAATCATCCCATGGACATCATCCTTTTACATGTTAAAACCACATTGGTTAATGCTAGTTACCATTTATTGGGTATTGGCATTACCCCATAGAGTTGGTATCTGGACAGCTTTTCTAATCGGTATGATATTAGATCTATTTTCAGGAACGGTACTTGGTGTTCATGCTTTTATTTTTTCTGTTATTGCTTATCTAGTTATTTTTAGATTCCAATTAATTAGGAATTTAGCTTTGTGGCAACAAGCTTTCATTATATTAGCGTTGTCACTTCTTTATGATTTGTTACTATTTATATTCCAAATCACGATATATCAAATGATCACTATGTCACCATTAATTTTCTTATCATCATGCATTGATGGAATGGTCTGGATATGGTTATTTTTGCTATTACGGCAAATTAGACGTGGCTTTGCAATAGATTAAATGAGGATATTATGGCTGTCGAATTGCTAATGAATGTAACCCCATCGGAAACACGGGTTGCCTATATTGAAGATGGAATTCTGCAAGAAATTCATGTCGATCGAGAATCAAAACGCGGCATTGTTGGCAATATTTACAAAGGAAAAATAATTCGTATTTTACCCGGCATGCAAGCTGCATTTGTAGATATTGGCTTGGAAAAAGCTGCTTTTTTACACGCATCGGATATTATGCCTTATACTGAATGTGTTTCTGATAGAGAGCAAGAAAAGTTTCAAGTTAAAGAGATATCGGAACTTGTTAGACAAGGACAGGATCTCATGGTTCAAGTCGTTAAAGACCCAATCGGTACCAAAGGAGCAAGACTAACCACTGATATTACGCTACCTTCTCGCTATCTTGTCTTTATGCCTGGACCTAACTCTTCACATGTGGCAACCTCCCAACGTATTGAAAGTGAAGATGAACGAGAACGCTTAAAGAATATTATAGAAAAATATATTACAGATGACGGTGGTTTTATTGTCAGGACAGCTGCAGAGGGAGCACACCAACACGAACTAGAACAAGATGTTGCCTTTTTAAGTCGTCTTTGGAAAAAAATTCAAGAAAGAATGTCAAGACCAGGTAGTAAACACTTATTGTATGGTGAGCTTGACCTATCTCAGCGAATTTTAAGAGATTTCGTCGGCGACCCAATCGAAAGAATATTGGTGGACTCTAAATTAACTTTCGATCTGTTAACAGAGTTTACATTAGAGTTCATGCCTGAAGTTACCAACAAGCTTGCTCACTATAAAGCCAATATTCCTATTTTCGATCTGTATGATATTGAGAATGAGATTCAGCGGGCGCTTGAACGTAAAGTTAAATTAAAATCAGGTGGCTATCTAATTATTGATCAAACCGAAGCAATGACAACCATCGATATTAATACTGGTGCTTTTGTTGGTCACCGAAACCTTGAAGAAACTATTTTTAATACCAATATTGAAGCAACAATTGCGATAGCTAGGCAGTTACGATTACGTAACTTAGGTGGTATTATCATTATTGATTTTATAGATATGCAAGAAGATCTGCATCGAGAAAGAGTGTTGCAATCTTTACAAGACTCCTTAAGTAAGGATCGAGCCAAAACAACAGTAAATGCCTTTTCACCATTAGGCTTAGTCGAGATGACGCGTAAACGAACTAGAGAAAGTATTGAACATATTTTATGTGAAGAGTGTAGCTCATGTCATGGACGAGGTATGGTTAAATCAGTTGAAACTGTTTGTAATGAAATTTTACGTGAAATTGTTCGCGTGCATAAGGCTCATCGCAGTGAATACTTCTTAGTTTATGCATCAACTGCAGTTGCACAAGCATTAACAGCAGATGAGTCTCATGCTTTAGCTGAAGTAGAATTATTTGTGGGCAAGCGAGTCGAAGTCAAGCTAGAGCCTCAATATATTCAAGAACAGTATGATGTCGTATTAATGTAATTGGCATAATTTAATTATTATATTTGTTATCTATTAGGGAAGATATGTTATTAACCGATGTAAGTGAACGTCTACTAACTGCTAACAATCTACAGCAGCATGATTTAGTAAACCTATTGGATATTTTGTCTTCAAGAAGAATTGATTATGGTGATATCTATTTTTTATCTGGCTACTATGAAAGCTGGACTTTGGAAGATAAAATCATTAAAAATGCCTCTTTTCATCGAGATCAAGGGGTAGGTATTAGAGCTATTGTGGGTGAAAAAACAGGATTTGCTTATACTGATCACATATCGCTGCCGAAATTAGAACAAAGTGCTATTGCGGTACAAAGCATTATTCAAGATACACAAAAACTAGCAATCACGCCTATAAAGACGGTTAACCAAATTGCAATATATGCAAGTATCAATCCGATTAATAGTATGCCACAAGAAGCTAAAATTCAATTATTGCAAAATATTGATCGTGTGGCTCGCTCACTAGATCAAAGAGTCATTGAAGTAACTGCATCGTTATCGGGCAGTTATGAAGATGTGCTTATTGCAGCGACAGATGGTACCTTAGCTACAGATATCCGACCATTAGTCCGTTTATCTATATCGGTTCTTGTTGAAGAAAATGGAATCAGAGAGCGAGGAAGCTGTGGTGGCGGTGGACGATTCGGCTACGAGTATTTCCTATCGATTAATCCACTAACCGGCGAAACGCAAACGGATACTTATACTAAAGAGGCGGTTAGATTAGCTCTAGTTGCGTTATCAGCATCAGATGCACCAGCGGGAACAATGCCCGTTGTTTTAGGTGCTGGTTGGCCAGCAGTCCTGCTACATGAAGCAGTTGGACATGGGCTAGAAGGAGACTTTAATCGCAAAAAATCATCAGTTTTTAGTAATAAGATCGGTGAATTAGTAACTTCTGAATTATGCACTATTGTCGATGATGCAACACTAAAAGATCGTCGAGGTTCGCTGACTGTCGATGATGAAGGTGTTGCAGGGCAAAAAACAGTATTAATAGAAAATGGCATTTTAAAAGGCTATATGTTCGATAAATTGAATGCAAAATTAATGAATACATCTTCTACAGGCAATGGACGTAGAGAAAACTATTCTTGCTTACCGATGCCAAGAATGACCAATACCTACATGCTAGGTGGTACCTCAGAGTTCGATGAGATTATTAATAGTGTTGATTATGGTTTATATGCTCCTGGCTTTGCTGGCGGCCAAGTTGATATAACGTCAGGTAAATTTGTTTTCTCAACTTCTGAAGCCTATTTAATTGAAAAAGGTAAAATAACCAAGCCTGTTAAAGGTGCAACCTTGATTGGTTCAGGAATCGAAACGATGCAAAATATATCAATGGTTGGTAATGACATGGCACTTGATATTGGCGTTGGTGTTTGTGGTAAAGCAGGACAAAGTGTGCCAGTTGGTGTTGGTCAGCCAACATTAAAAGTGAATAATTTGACTGTTGGTGGTACTATTAACAAATAGTAACAGGATATTTAGAGAGAAGAGAAATAGAATAAATGGATACAATAATTGCGCTTTATCATGCTTTTCTTGCTATGGATTTAGTTGTTTTACAAGACCCTAAAGTCTTGTGGACTCTTTATGGCATGCTATTTGTTATTTTATTATTAGAAAATGGTATTTTACCTGCAGCATTTTTACCTGGCGATAGTTTACTATTTTTAACAGGCGTACTCATTAGCCTTGATGTTTTTCACTTTGGACTCATTAATGTTATTCTGATTTGTGGTGGTGCTTTTGGTACTTGGCTCGGTTACCTACAAGGGCGTTGGCTAGGTAATACTAAAGTCATTAAAAACTGGATGGCACATTTACCTGAGAAATATCACAAAAGAACAGAGATACTATTTCATAAATATGGCCTACAAGCTCTCTTTATTGGCCGCTTTATTCCGTTTGTTCGTACAGCACTACCAATTATGGCTGGACTTTCAGGATTAAAAAATAATCGTTTTCATATTTATAATTGGGTCAGTGCAACACTATGGATTTTCTTGATTGTAACATTGGGCTATCTATTTGGATTATCATCAATATTTAAAGCATATGAGAAACAGTTTATGACCTTCTTAATGCTTATTCCTGTATTTCTACTTACGATAGGTCTTATTGCTTCAATCATAGTAGTAGTTAAAAGACGTTTTTCTCAGAAAAACAGCAAACAGAAAAAGAGAGAAATCAACCGATAAGCCGGGTTCTGTCGAGGACAATCATTCATCTAGGCTAATGCTCACGCATTAGCTCAAGCAGTCTACCCGGATTCAACGCGGGCCGCGCCAATGAATCCCTATTTGACCTTGCTCCAAGTGGAGTTTACCGTGCCACAACTGTTACCAATTGCGCGGTGTGCTCTTACCACACCCTTTCACCCTTACCTGATCTGCAAGCAGCCATCGGCGGTATACTTTCTGTTGCACTTGTCGTGAACTTTCACTCTCGCAAAAGCTCCCCAGGCGTTACCTGGCACTTTGCCCTATGGAGCCCGGACTTTCCTCCCCTTTGTTTGTCTCCAGTTATGGACAACAACAAAGCAGCGATTGTCTGGTTGATTTCTGCGTGAAGCATATCCTAATCAAAGTCACTTGTAAACTATTTAGTCCATAATGAAAACGAACAGATAATTAATCCCTATAATATAAAAGGCTATTTTATATTAATATAATATATTTCAATATGTTAAAAACATAAACGTGATCTTTGTCACACTTTCAAAATCCATGCATTCAAAATATTTGTGACAATGATCACGTTAAAGAATAATTTTTGGTGAATTTTGATTAACTAAACACATACAATAGCCAGCATCTTAGAAGAAAAAATGGAATAAATTATGTCTAACTCAAACCTGAAGTTAAAAGTACAAAATTTCGGACGGTTCTTAAGTAATATGGTGATGCCTAATATTGGAGCCTTTATCGCTTGGGGTTTTATCACTGCAATTTTTCTTTATCCTTCCGGATGGTTTCCTAATGAAACCATAGCACAATTAATCGGACCGATGATCTCCTACCTATTACCACTATTAATAGGTTATACCGGAGGGAAGCTAATTTACGGTGAAAGAGGCGGTGTTGTTGGTGCTATAACAACAATGGGAGTAATTGTTGGCTCTGATATTCCAATGTTTCTTGGAGCAATGATTGTTGGACCTCTTGGCGGTAAGGCAATTAAAGAATTTGATAAAATCATCGATGGAAAAATTAAAAGTGGCTTTGAAATGCTAATAAATAATTTTTCATCTGGAATTATTGGTATGTTGCTTGCCCTTTTATCTTTTTTTGCTATCGGACCTTTTGTTGTTAAAGCATCAGCAATATTAGCAATTGGAGTCGATTTTATGGTACAAGCTAATTTGTTACCATTAACGGCTATTATTGTTGAACCAGCAAAAATCTTATTTTTAAATAATGCAATCAACCATGGTATTTTTTCACCTTTAGGTATTCAACAAGCAGCCGAATATTCTAAATCGATTTTCTTTTTAATCGAAGCAAACCCAGGACCAGGATTAGGTTTACTATTAGCATATATGGCTTTTGGTAAAGGAGCAGCAAAAAGTTCATCTGGTGGTGCTGCAATTATTCAATTCTTTGGCGGTATTCATGAAATTTACTTCCCTTATGTTCTAATGAACCCGCGTTTAATCATCGCAATGATTTTAGGTGGAATGACAGGAATATTTACACTAACCTTGTTTAATGCTGGCCTTAGCGCACCGGCATCTCCAGGATCAATTATAGCTGTGCTTGCAGTTACACCAAAAGGTTCAATGATTGGGGTTATTTCATCAGTGATTGCTTCGGCGGTGGTCACCTTTATTGCCTCTGCTATTTTATTAAAAAGTACTAAAAATACAGAAAAAAATCTGGAAGATGCACAAGCAAATATAGCAACAATGAAAAGCAAGTCTAAAGGTTTAAATACTGAACATAATTATGCCAAAGTAAAGAAAATCATTGTAGCTTGTGATGCTGGTATGGGATCAAGTGCCATGGGTGCAGGTGTTTTAAATAAAAAAATCAATGATGCAGGACTCGATATCGCAGTAACAAATCTTGCTATTAATAACTTACCATCAGATGTTGATATTGTTATTACACATAAAGATTTAACAGACCGAGCAAAACAATATGCTCCAAATGCTCATCATATTTCATTAACAAATTTCCTTGATAGTGGACTATATGAACAACTTGTTAAATCGTTATTAGCAACACATACTGTAGTTACAGTAGAAACAGAACAACCAGTAAAAGAGACAACTAATAATATATTCCAATTAACTGCTGATGATATCTTTTTAGCTCAACACGCTCAAACTAAAGAAGAAGTAATTCGTTTTGCAGGACAAAAGCTAGTAGAAAGAGGTTATGTTAAACCTGAATATATTGATGCCATGCTAAAACGAGAAAAGCTAACAAGTACTTACTTAGGACAATCTATCGCAGTGCCACATGGGACTATCGAAGCGAAAGATCAAGTACTCAAAACAGGAATTGTTTTCTGCC
Source organism: Orbaceae bacterium BiB (assembly GCA_036251205.1). NCBI lineage: Bacteria > Pseudomonadati > Pseudomonadota > Gammaproteobacteria > Orbales > Orbaceae > Orbus > Orbus mooreae. Next base: position 1,794,483 of record CP133958.1, read on the forward strand.
AATATCCACAAGGAGTTCAATTTGGTGACGAGGAAGATGATAAAGCACGGATTGTCATTGCTATCGCTGCTCGTAATAATGAACATCTACATGTGATATCAAAATTAACTAGCGCACTTGATGATGAAGATATTATCAAAAAATTGATTGAAACAGACAATATAGAAGATGTGTTATCTATTTTAGCTTAATACATTTATAAGAATACGTCTTACTTTAAGGCGTATTCTTTCAATAAAATTTATTTTAAGGTGAATACTATGCAAGTTTTACATTTTGGAGCGGGTAATATTGGACGTGGATTTATTGGTAAATTATTATCAGATGCAGGATTAGAAGTCACATTTGCAGACGTCAATCAAAGCGTTGTTGAGGCATTAGCAACTCGACATAAATACCCAGTTAACGTTGTTGGTGAACAAACTGCGATTGAAATTGTTACAGGTGTTGATGCAATTAGTAGTTTATCAGATGATGTAATACAAAAGATCACCGAAGTTGATTTTATTACTACTGCGGTGGGTCCACAAATATTGACTAGAATTGCCAGCTCGATTGCAAATGGATTAGTCGCACGAATGAAATGTAATAATACTCAACCATTAAATATTATTGCTTGCGAAAATATGGTTAGAGGCACTAGCTTGTTTAAAGGTTATATTTTAGCTGAATTACCACAGCAATATCATGATTGGGTAGAACAACATGTTGGATTTATTGATTCAGCAGTTGACCGAATTGTACCGCCTGCGGTATCCAAATCAGGCGATATATTAGAAGTAACTGTTGAAACTTTTGCGGAATGGATTGTTGATAAAACACAGTTTAAAGGACATCCACCAAAAATTAGAGGAATGGAACTCACTGATAACTTAATGGCATTCGTTGAACGGAAACTATTTACGCTTAATACTGGACATGCTATCACTGCGTATTTGGGACACTATTATGGTATTAACACGATACGAGATGCAATTTTAGATAAAAAAATTCGTTTAATCGTACAAGGTGCAATGGAAGAAAGCGGACAAGTTTTAATCAAACGCTATAACTTTGATGATACCAAGCACCAAGCTTATATAGAAAAAATTATTACTCGCTTTGAAAATCCTTATTTACTTGATGATACTGACCGCGTTGGGCGCCAACCAATTCGTAAATTAGGTGTAGCAGATCGTTTAATCAAACCATTATTAGGTACATTTGAATATCAAACCCCTCATGAAAATTTACTAATTGGTATCGCAGCAGCATTACATTATCGTAATAGTGAGGATGAGCAAGCGATTGAACTTGCAAAAATGATTGATGAACATGGTGTAGCTAAAACATTGAGTCTATTATCTACGATTGATATGCATCATCCAATAATAAAAAAAGTTGCTGATATTTACACTTCCATGCAAAATAAGAGCTTTTAATTATTAGCTAAGATCATGTCCGATAATCAACAAGAAGATGAGATTCTCGAAAAATTAAATCAACGGTCCGATATTCATGGGCTGTTGATTTGTGCTATCGAAATTATAGATGAGATTATTGATCATCTAATAATGAAGGCTTTTCGTAAAGAACAACATGCTATTAAATTTGTTATACCTTCCTTAGTCGGCAATAAAGGACCTTTAAATGATTTATCCATTAGACTAAAGCTACTTTATGTTTTAGGTATCATTTCACGAGAAGAATACGAGGACATTGAGTTATTAATGGCAGTGCTTGATGAACTCAATAATGATAATGAAAGAGTATATACCTATATTGATGATGAAATTTTAGGCCCAATTAGTTTACTACATGATATGATTATTCCACCCGGATTACCAACACAGCAAAAAAAGACCAATGAAGTAGGAATCGTTGATAGCATGAAGTCATCCATGTATCATCAACGCTACCAACAGATGATCCGCTCAGCACTTATTATCGCCATCACGACATTATCTATTCGTTTAGAACATAAAAAAACACAATTCTTTATGCCTGAATAAGTTATTCAGCAATATTTGATAATGCTTCCTCTAATGTAGAATAAAATGATAGTTTTTGTGGAATCGGTATTATTTTCGCTCTTGCTAATGTTTTCAAAGGCTGAAATTGTAGTTCAGCAATAGAAAGATCAACATTATTAGGTAATGCATCAATGAAATGAATCAGCGCATTAAGTCCTCCTGCATCAAGTAAAGGAACCGCATCCCATTGTAAAACAATATGTTTATGGCCATTAATTCGATTATATAGATCTAAAAATGTTCTTTCTGCAGCGGCAAAAAATAATGGACCATTAATACGAATCACTAAAGTGTCTTCAGTGCATTGCGACAACTCAACCAATTTTGTCATTCGAGAAATTCGACGCATAAAAAGTAATGAAGCTAGAACAATACCAACCGTAATAGCAATCACCATATCAAATAAAACAGTTAATGATAAACAGATTAACATAATAATAATATCGTCTTTCGGGGCTCGTTTAAGGATATAAATTACCCTTTCTACTTCACTCATATTCCATGCCACAATCAGTAATAGAGCCGCCATTGCAGCTAAAGGCAAAAACGATAAAATAGGCGCAAGGCTAACTAAAGCCAGTAAAACGACTAAAGCATGAAAACAGGATGAAAGCGGCGACGTTGCACCTGCTTTTACATTTGCAGCTGATCGAGCTATTGCCGCTGTTGCAGAAATACCACCGAAAAATGGTACAATAATATTACCAAGTCCCTGACCTATCAATTCACTATTTGAGTTATGTTTAGTATGTGTCATTTCATCGAGTACAACTGCACATAATAATGACTCAATAGCACAAAGCATCGCCATAGTTAAAGCGATTGGCATCAAAGCTGATAAAGTCGCCCAATTCCAATGAAATTCAGCTAAGTCCCATGGTAAAATAAATTCAGGTAAAACATCTGGAATACCGTAACCAACCGTACCATCAGGAAGAACATAACTAAATTTTGATCCGATTGTTGCAATATCATAACCTAAATGTTGTAAAATCAACATCGCAACTACCCCAATAATAATAGCAGGTAGATGACCGGGTACTTTAACGCGTAATTTAGGCCAAAAAATTAATATACCTAAAGTCGCAAAACCAACAATCATATCAGCAATATTTATCGTTGAAAAACTATGAATAATTGCCATTACTTTGCCAGTATAACTCTCAGGCATATGCTCAATTGTAAGACCAAAAAAATCTTTAATTTGCATTGTGGCAATAGTAATGGCAATACCAGAAGTAAAACCTAATACAACAGGTAAGGGAATATACTCAATTACCCGACCTAAATGAGCAATCCCCATAAGCACCAAAAATACACCAGACAATAATGTTGCAACCAGTAAACCTGACAAACCATATTGCAAAGAAACGGGATAAAGTATTACAACAAATGCTGCTGTTGGCCCTGAAATACTAAACCGAGATCCACCAGTTAATGCAATAACAATACCAGCAATAATTGCAGTATATAAACCATGCTGGGGAGCGACACCACTTGCCATAGCAAGAGCCATAGCTAATGGAATAGCAATAATACCAACCGTAATGCCTGCAATAATATCCTTCAATAATCTAGCTTTGTTATAAGGTTCTTTAATACATGAAGCTTTAAACGCACTACTAATTTGAATATTTATCGGGTACCATTTCATCTTATTGTTGTTTAGTTATGAATCAACTTACCTAATAAGATACGCTTTTTCCACAAAAATAAAAGGGATATAATTAATTAGAGGACAATTTTCAAGATACTGGCAACTTTTCTTCATCTAACCCATGTTATGCGACTGATCAAATATGATTGTTCCATAAACTACAAGATTTATAAAAAATAATTATTAAAAATCAAAAAAATAAAGTTTTAAAGGGATATTCTGATATGAAAAGGAGGGAACTTAGTGCCGATAAAAACGATACTAAACTTGTAACCAAAAAGTAACAGGACCATCATTTACTAAAGATACTTGCATATCAGCAGCAAATTCACCACTTTGAGTACTGATTTGTTGCTGACATAACTGCAAAAAATAGTCATATAATCTATTTGCATCACTCGGCGTAGCACCATTAGTAAAACTCGGCCGCATTCCTTTATGAGTATCAGCAACTAAAGTAAATTGGGAAACGACAAGAACCTGACCGTTAACTTGTTTAATATTCAGATTCATTTTACCATCATGATCACTAAAAATACGGTAACCTAATACTCGTTCACAAAGACGAATTGCTTTTTGTTCATTATCATCTTTTTCAACGCCTAATAAAATTAATAAGCCATGATTAATTTGGCCAACAATTTTTCCATCGATGTTTACATTGGCATTCTTAACTCTTTGTACTAACGCAATCATTGTTGTTCCTTATGTGTTGATAATATTAAAGCTGCTTTTTTCTGTTTATTATAATCAACTAAAGCTACTGCGAATTCAGCGCCAAATAAAATAATACACCATGAAAAATAGATCCAAACTAACAATAATGGAATCGAAGCTAATACACCATAAATCAGTTGATAAGTCGGAAATGAAGTGACATATAAGGTAAATAGTTTCTTGCCTAATTCAAATAGTATTGCGGCAATTAATGCACCAATGATTGACTCTTTAACTGGCACAGATTCAGTTGGTACAATACAGTACAAGAGCCAAAAACCAATAATTGAAATAATAAAAGGCAAGAACTTTAAAAATATACTCGCAACAGGAATATCCGATAACCAATTAACTGAAAAGATATAAGAACTAATCGCAATACTTGCCCCAATCAAAATAGGGCCTAAGGTTAATACAGTCCAATACATCGTCAAATTATACATAATGGAACGCTTGCGTGTCGTTCGCCAAATATAATTTAAAGTATTATCGATAGAACGGATAAGGAGTAATGAGGTGACCATCAAACCGATAAGACCAAATACGGTCATACGATTAGTATTCGCAATAAATTGATCAACATACTCTTGAATTGTGTCACTGGCAGTTGGTGCTAGATTATCATAAATCAATTCACGAAAAGCTTGGCTAGCTTCATTGAAGATGGGAAACGCTGCCAATAACGAAAAAATGACCGCAATTAATGGCACTAAGGCTAAAATAGAAGTGTAAGCTAAGCTGGCAGCGGCTGTTGTCAGCCGATCATTATTGATTCTCTGCCATAAAATAGCTAAGAAAGATTTAGTTCCCGTTGTGGATGGTATAAAATTTTTTACCTTTTTCATGGCTATACCCTACGATGGAAAACTATTTTGAAGTTATTATACAACTCGTCATATGATTACTTTTAAGAGTTGCGACGACTTTTTCAGCCTCACCTTTAGAATCATAAGGTCCAGCAAGAACACGATAGAACTTTTCATTTTTTACAAAACTTGTTACCCCAATCATGGCCAACTTGGCTTGTAATGATTCAGCATTAGCCCGATCTTTAAATGCACCACACTGTAGGACCCAATTTCCTGTTTGATTCGATTTCACATCTACTGCAGGCTTTGACTGGTCAACCTTGTTTTGATTCGTATTCGTAGAAGTTGTAGCAGTTGATTTATCAACTACAGCAGGGGTAGTCGTACTAACTTGAGCCTTGTCATTGATGAAATTATCAAGAATTTTTTGACGTTCTTTATCTTGCGATGCTTGATTAGGCTGTAACTGTGTTGAATTATTCGCTCCACCCGGATTCTCTAATTCTTTCAAATATGTCCAGCGTTCCTCTTGTTTATCAGGTAACGTTATTTGTGGTTTTTCAGTAATCACATCAACAGGGGCTGATGGTTTATTCGTTTTATTTGTTGAAACAAAGTATAAAATAGCCACAAACAAGATCACTAATATAACAGCAATAGCCATCATTAAATTAGGAATAATACGTGAAGTGTTTTTTGCTTTGGATTTTTTCTTGACATAATCACGTTGTGCCACAATTAGACTCTCTCTAAATTTTTATTCTACAATTGGTGCAGTATACAAATAAAAAAAGTGGCTTTCACCACTTTTTATTTAAATTGATAAACAAAATTTATACTACAACTTGCATTGTTTACTTTTAGCCAAGCAATAAATTATGCAATTGCATTAATTTGCTTGATTAAGTTAGCTTTATGGCGTGCTGCTTTATTTTTGTGGATTAAACCACGAGCCGCTTGACGATCAACAACTTCTTGCATATTTTTGTATGCTAATTGCGCTGCTTCTTTATCACCAGCTGCAACAGCTGCGTATACTTTCTTGATATAAGTACGCATCATTGAACGACGACTAGCGTTGTGTTTACGGCGTTTTTCAGATTGAACTGCACGCTTCTTAGCTGATTTGATATTAGCCAAGGTCAACTCCCAAATTAGATGAACTAATAAAATATAATTATCATTAAGGCGGCAAAATATGCCTTATTTAGCTGGTTTTGTCAATAAGAAATTTTAATTAAATCTTTTTTTCAATTAAATATCCTTTTAAATTGATCTGCAACAAAGATTTTATGATAAAATGGCTACAGTTTATTGAATTCGATTATTTAACGAGGAAATTTCATGGCTATTATCAAAATGACTGATCTTGCCCTAAAAGGCAAACGTGTTTTTATCCGCTCAGATCTTAATGTACCAGTAAAAAATGGTAAAGTAACATCGGATGCACGAATTCGTGCCTCATTACCAACCATTGAACTTGCAATTAAGCAAGGTGCAAAAGTCATGGTTACATCACATATCGGTCGTCCAACCGAAGGGGAATATAATCAAGAATACTCTTTACAACCTGTTGTTGATTATTTAAAAGAACATGTTAGTTTCCCCGTCCGTTTAGTTAAAGATTATTTAGATGGTGTTGACGTTAAAGAAGGTGAATTAGTTGTTCTTGAAAATGTTCGTTTCAACGTTGGTGAAGGGAAAGATGACGAAGCATTATCTAAAAAATATGCTGCATTATGTGATATTTATGTAATGGATGCTTTTGGTACTGCTCACCGCGCACAAGCATCAACGCACGGAGTAGGTAAATTTGCACCAATCGCTTGTGCTGGCCCTCTACTTGCAGATGAATTAGAAGCTTTAGGTAAAGCATTAGACAATCCGGCTCGCCCAATGATTGCTATTGTTGCTGGTTCAAAAGTTTCAACTAAATTAACTGTACTCGATTCCCTATCAAAAATTGCCGACCAAATTATTGTGGGTGGTGGGATTGCAAATACCTTTATCGCAGCTGAAGGATATAATGTTGGTAAATCACTTTACGAAGCAGATTTAATTCCTGAAGCTAAAAAATTAATGGCAAACTGTCAAATTCCAGTACCTACAGATGTTCGTGTAGCAACTGAGTTTAGCGAAACAGCTACTGCGACATTAAAATCAGTTAAAGACGTCAAAGAAAATGAACAAATCTTAGATATTGGTGATGCTTCTGCTGAAGAATTAGCTAAAATTATCAAAAATGCTAAAACCATTTTATGGAACGGTCCTGTTGGCGTATTTGAGTTTCCAAACTTCCGTCGCGGTACTGAAATTGTAGCTAAAGCAATTGCTGATAGTGCTGGTTTCTCTATCGCAGGTGGTGGAGATACATTAGCCGCAATCGATCTATTTGGTATTGAAGATAAAATCTCTTATATCTCAACTGGTGGTGGTGCATTCCTTGAGTTCGTAGAAGGCAAAACACTTCCTGCTGTTGCAATGCTAGAATCTCGCGGCAAATAATTTAGCAGTATTAAGGATAGACAATCGTCTATCCTTTTCTATTTTTTTAAATTAATAGGTAAAAAATAATGACGACTAAGATTTCAGATGTAATTAAACCAGGCGTTGTCACCGGTGATGATGTTCAAAAACTTTTCCAAATTGCTCGTGACAATAATTTTGCATTACCTGCTGTCAACTGTGTTAATACTGATACAATTAATGCTGTAATTGAAACTGCTGCTAAGGTTCGTGCACCTGTAGTTGTTCAATTCTCTAATGGTGGTGCTCAATTTATCGCTGGTAAAGGTCTAAAATTAGAAGGTCAAGGCAGCGCTGTTCTTGGTGCTGTATCTGGTGCAAAACACGTTCACTTAGTTGCTGAAAAGTACGGTGTGCCAGTGCTAGTTCATACTGACCATTGTGCAAAAAAATTATTACCATGGATTGATGGTCTACTAGATGCGGGTGAAGCACATTTTGCACGTACAGGTAAACCTTTATTCTCATCACATATGATTGATTTATCTGAAGAAAGTTTAAAAGACAATATCGATCTATGCTGCCAATATTTAGCTCGTATGAAATCATTAGGAATGACTCTTGAGTTAGAATTAGGCTGTACTGGTGGTGAAGAAGATGGCGTCGATAATAGCCATATGGATAGTTCTGCATTATATACACAACCAGAAGATGTTGCTTACGCTTACGAAAGATTAAGTGCAATCAGCCCTAAATTTACTATTGCTGCAGCATTTGGTAATGTTCATGGTGTTTATAAACCAGGTAATGTCAAACTTACGCCAAAAATTCTTGATAACTCACAAAAATTTGTTGCTGATAAATTTGGTCTACCGAATAAACCATTAAACTTTGTATTCCATGGTGGTTCAGGTTCAACTCCAGAAGAAATTGCTGAAGCAGTAAGTTATGGTGTTGTTAAAATGAATATCGATACTGATACTCAGTGGGCAAACTGGGAAGGTGTATTAAATTACTATAAAGAAAACGAAGCATATCTACAAGGTCAATTAGGTAACCCACAAGGTGCTGATTCACCAAACAAAAAATACTATGATCCTCGCGTATGGCTACGTAAAGGTGAAGAGTCAATGATTGCTCGTTTAGAGTCAGCGTTTAAAGAACTTAATGCTGTTGATGTATTATAAGTTTTAATCGTTCTTAAATCTCTAGCCTCGATAAATATCGAGGCTTTTTTTATTCAAACGAGAACATCATTAAATTTGATTGTTATTAATAATTATTTATCCTTACCAACCATCAATAGGATCAATATCAATACTCCAACGTATATTTTTCCCTTCAGGCCACTGTTCAATAACAGAAACTAACTGATTTAATACCATTTGTAGTTTGGTTCGTTGAGTATGCTGAAGTAAAAACTGCCAACGATAGTAACCTGCTCTTTTCACTTGATTAGCAGGACTTGGGCCAAATAACCATAAAGATGAATCATCGAATTGCCGTTTTAACCAATCCTCTATTTTTTGCAAAAATTGTGGTGCATGTTGATTATTACGATCTGCTGCATGGATTAAAGCTTGATAACTAAATGGTGGTAGCAGAGTCATTTCTCTTTCTTGTAGTGCCTGAGCGGCAAAAGCTTGGTATCCCTGCTGTAATAAAATATTTAGTAATGGATGCTCTGGATGGTAAGTCTGTAGTATTACCTCTCCAGTCTTATTTTCTCGTCCTGCTCGGCCTGATACTTGCGTATAAATTTGTGCAAAATGTTCTGTTGCTCTAAAATCACTAGAAAACAGAGCACCGTCAACATTAATAATACCGACCAAAGTCACATCAGGAAAATGGTGCCCCTTAGCTAGAATTTGTGTACCGACTAAAATATGTTTACCGCCTAAATTAATATTCTGTAAATAATTATCCAGTGCGCCTTTTTTACTCGTTGAATCACGATCAATACGGCTAACTGGAACATCTGGAAAAAGTAAATTGAGCTGTTTCTCTAATTGTTCAGTACCAAAACCAATCGGTACAAGATGTGTTGAACCACACTTTGGACATTGCTCAGGAATGACTCTAGGAGTATCGCAATGGTGACAAATTAATTTATGCTGCTTTTGATGATAAGTAAAAGGTTTATCACAACGAGGGCACTCTGCTATCCAGCCACAATCATGACAAATAAGTAAAGGAGAAAATCCTCTACGATTGAGGAATAACAATACCTGATTATCATTAGCTAAATGTTTTTTTATTTGAGTAATAAGCGGTTGTGATAAACCTGCCGATAATACTAACCCTTTAATATCTAAAATCATCTGTTTAGCGAGCTGTGCATTGCCAGCTCGCTCCGTTAAATGTAGATGATGATAGCGCTGACTATTGGCATTATTTAGCGTTTCCAACGATGGCGTAGCGGAACCAAGTATAACGGGAATATTATCAATTTTAGCTCGTACTATGGCTAAATCTCTTGCATTATATCGCCATCCTTCCTGCTGCTTATAAGATGAATCATGCTCTTCATCAATAATAATCATACCAAGATGATCGAAGGGACTAAATAGCGCAGAACGAGTACCAACAACAATCGCGACTTCACCACTTTTACATTGTAACCATGCAGCAAGACGTGCTTTTTCACTCATTGCTGAATGTAAAATAACAATTGGCACATCAAAGCGTTCTTTAAAACGTCGAATCGTTTGGGGGGTTAATCCAATTTCTGGCACCAGAACCAATGCTTGTTTGCCTTGTTCAATAACAGCCTGAATAACTTGTAGATAAACCTCAGTTTTGCCAGAACCAGTGACACCATCAAGTAAAAATGCTGAAAAATGACAAAGATGCTGATTAATTTCATCCACTGCATACCGCTGCTCTTCATTCAACTGAAAAGGGCTAGGACGAGATAAAATATTATTTTGCCAATCAATAACTTCTGTCGAGATAGCGACTTTATCAATCAGACCTTTACGATGTAGTCCGTTATAAATAGCAGCAGAAAAATGATCCACCTCAATTATTTGATTAGTTTGCATCGCATTGAGTAGTGCTTGTTGTTTTACGGAACGTGAAAGTTGTTTACTATCAAAAATTTTACCCTGTTCGGTCAATTGCCAAACTAAAGTCTCGCTAATTGCGGCAGGACGGCCCTGCCGCAATAAAACCGGTATCGCATGAAATAAAACTTCACCAAGAGGATAATGGTAATAATCTGCAGCCCATAATAAAAACTGCCAAAGTTCATGAGAAAATAGAGAACAGTTATCGATAACTTCATCAATAACTTTCAGCTTATCAATATCATATTCACTATTATCACTAACAGTTGTAATAATCCCAATAGCATGACGCTTACCAAAAGGTACTTTAACTCGATAGCCAATGGATACTGAAGATTGCAGCTCCTCTGGTACTATATATTCAAATACTTGGTGTAATTTTATCGGCAGTGCAACTTTAGCAACTAGCATAGTTAATCGTGAGAATAATAAAAAATAGGTGACTATAGTAACATATTTTTACTAATTAAGATTTTTACCGGTAATAAGTAAGCTGATCGCCCGAGCAACAAATCCAAACACAATACCAATGACTACGGATTGACAAATCAATATCCAATCACCATTTTGTAGAACAAGTAATGATAAAGTGATCAATGCACAAGCAAAATATTTTAAATATTGTGTTTGCGTAATTAAGAAGAGAAGAAAAACGATTACCGCAACGATCACTTCCATTTTATAAGGAAAAGTAGCGATATAGGGGCTAAATTGTAAATAAATTACCCCAAATAGAATACCTAAAAGAGCAGTAAATAGTGTCGTAACTAATCCCAACAGATTTGATTGTGGAGAAGCAAAAAATAGTGCACTGCTTAGTAAGCAGAACCAAAAGGGTAATTTAAGATACGCACTTAACCATACTAATAGAGCAGCTAATAATGCTATAATTAACGCAGAAAAAACAGTTTTTGTCATAATAGATTTTCCATTTCCTCAAATAAATTGAGCCATAATCTGGCTCAATAATTCATTTTATTGGAAATAAAAAATCAGTCATATTTCCAATTTTTTGTCACTTATCGTGGTTCGTAATGGAATCACATCTATTGTGAAAAAATATCACAACTGGCAAGATTGCCACTATCAAACCCTTGCTTAAACCATTGGTAACGTTGTGCAGAAGTACCATGAGTAAAGCTATCTGGCATAACCGTTCCTGAGCTCTGTTGTTGCAGGCGATCATCACCAATTGCTTGCGCTGTATTCAATGCTTCTTCAAGATCACCAACTTCTAAAATATTCTCATTATTCATTGCATGCCCCCAAAGTCCAGCATAACAATCAGCCTGTAACTCAAGCTTGACGGAGAGTTTATTCTTCACCGCTTTTGATTGTCCTTGGCCTAAGCGATCAACATAAGCAAAAGTACCTAATAAATTTTGCACATGATGTCCAATTTCATGAGCAATCACATAGCCTTGAGCAAAATCGCCACCACCACCGAGTTTTTGTTTCATCTCTTGGTAAAAAGATAAATCAAGATACACTGTTCTATCAACACTACAATAAAAAGGTCCCATGATCGATTGCCCGGTACCACAACCCGTGGTTGTCGCACCATTATAAATCACTAGTTTAGGTTCAATGTATCTCTTACCCTGTTTTTGAAACTCTTGTCCCCAATAGTCTTCCGTCGTTGCCAGAATAATAGAGGTAAATTCAGCGGCCTCTTGTTCTTGTACTGTTGAGGTCGCATAAGAATTCGATTGTGAAGAACTAACTTGGCTATTTAATAAACCCGTTAAATCCACACCGTAATAACCCGCCACAACAATAACGATTAATAGCACTAGTCCACTCTTACCTTTTAATGGAACACCAGTACGAAACCGTGAACTTGATTGTGAACGACGATCTTCAATATTATTACTACCTTTCCTATTCTGCCAGCGCATAAACTGTCCCTATTAAAAATAAGTACTACTATTCTAGTTTATAAATAAAATCGATACTACTTATTAGCAATAAAAAAACATATAAAACGAATAATATTAATAAGTTAATATTACTTTTCACCATAATTATAACAAATCAAATACCTAAGGCTACTTTAACGCCCAAGCCAATTAAGATAAGGCCGAATAACTTATCCACAATAAATTGAATTTTAAAATAACGACGTTGAATCATTTCGGATTGAAAAACTGTCACAACACATGGCCACCATATTACGGCCTCAAGCCAGATAATAAATGCCACCGCTAACTTATCAGTTAAAGAAGAGTCAACCGCTAAAACTTGAGTAAAAATTGCTAGAAAAAATAGAGTAGCTTTGGGATTAAGTAAATTACACAAATAGCCTTGTAAAAACGCTTTTTTATACGTTATGTTATGTTTTTGCGAATCTTGACCAATATAGGTAGAACCACTAGCCTTGGCTAAAATAGCTTTAATACCAATCCAAATTAAGTAAAATGCCCCAGCATAACGTAACAAAGTGAATAGCCATGGTGTCGCTTTAATGATAATCGCAATTCCCGCCACACAGTAAATCATATGGGTAAAAATCGCCATTACAACACCAAGGCATGTCATCATTGCGTACTTTCGATGATGACTTAAACTATTTTTAACAACCAGAAAAAAGTCAGGTCCAGGTGAAATCATACCTAGAAAACTAACCGTTGCAGCAACAAAAAGAAGATCCCAATTCATATTTATTCTACTCCAGCCGCTCGATTCAAGGCTGCGATTTTTGTAATATATTTCTCAACATATTCGGCCCGATTATCACCATTCTCAATAGTAAAACTATCGGTCCAAAAACGAGCATTCGTTTTAACCTCGGCACCATTCAAAATGATTCTCGGTAAATCAATTTGATATATATTATGTTCTTGGGATGCATAACTGGCCAAATCTTTAGCATTAGCATTTGTTAATACATATAAAAAACGTTTTTGCTTTGATAATTCTGCAATAGTTTTAGTTCCTGACCCCATCATTAAGTGGTCAGGAAAGATATAAAATACAGTATTATCTAATACCCCTTTGTCTTCTAAAAATTGTATAAATTGTCCTAAATTATAATCAAGAGATGCCGCAGCAAACGACATATCATCTTGTGAATCATCAATAACACTTTTCATACGTTCATCATAAAACCCATTTGGTGCATGGGTAGAAATGGTCGAGATAAAGAGAGCAAAAGGTTTATCACTTGCAGAGAGTTCATTCACTTGTTTCTTCGCAATATCAAAAGTATCTTTGTCATACAGTCCAAATGGTGCATTTGGATACTCACCTGGATAATTTTTTTCACTAATAATATCAATACCAAACATCGAAATAATATGCCCAATACCAGCAAACGTCGGACTACCAATAATATAACGTGTTTGATAATCTGCTTTGTGCAACACATCACCTAAACTGACTATATTGGTTTGAGAAATATCACTCAATGGGGTCGTATTCATCCCTCCGACAAGTAATGGCAGACCTGTCATGTACGTGTGCATTGATGCTGTTGTCCATGAACTCCCAGTCCCCATTGGAATATCACCATAGAAAGTATATTTTTGACGGAGTCGATTTAGATTTGGCGTAATCGATGGTAAATCTAAAAAACCCTGTTCAAATGATTCCAATGAGATGACGATAATATTTTTACCCTTTGTCGTCTCGATCTGATCTTTAAGTGGGTAATCACTTAAATTCATCTCACTTAACGCTTCTGGAAAAGAGAGTTTAGGTGCAGTTACAATATGATATATCTCAGTAAGCTTACTAATTGGGCCATTTTGGTAATTTAATGAAAAAATAGCAGCAACCAACACAATTAAGCGAATAATTACTGATATTTTTTTCTGGCATAACGTAGCAAATTTAAGTAATAAAAAGATTAAAATAAAAAAGACAACAATCGCAAGTAATGCCTGTAACTTAAAGATTGATAGCCCTTCAATAATATCATTAACATTTAAGTTGACATAAAACTGATAATTAACAAACCCGCCACTAAAATAAATAGAAATAAGCTCCATAACAATAAAGCATGTCATTAAAACGATAATGAACAATTTTACTTTTTTCGAGGTAAATAAAGAGGCCAGAACAATGGAAATAATTAATAATGGGAAAACAATCCAAGCATTAACAGGAAATAGCGCTAACATAATATACAATTATCATAATTTCTAATGCCGGTATTATATACTAGTCGTTCTCGAAGAGGCAGCTTTTAATCAAGTTACACCAAGAAGATCACTTTAATAACCTTCAATTTACCGAAGATTATAACTTATTTACACTTTATCGTATCTCAATTGTATCTAAAAGAAGCGAGATTCTGATATGATAATATCAGAGTGATTACATCAGATAAAATATAATAAGGAACATGATGAAAATCTTATTTGGCGTACAAGGAACTGGCAATGGACATGTCAGCAGATGTCGAACATTAGCAAAAGCACTCAGTGCTGCAGGTGCCGATGTAGACTATATTTTTAGTGGCCGCGATGCTAAAGACTACTTTGATATGGATGCTTTTGGCCATTATAAAGTTTATGAAGGCATGAGCTTTGCAACCAAAAATGGCAAAATTAATTTACGTAAAACAGTGCAACGAATTAAAGCATTTCGTTTAATTAAAGATGTTCGTGAACTGGATCTAGCAAAATATGATACGATCATTAGTGACTTTGAACCGGTTAGTGCTTGGGCTGCACATCATCAAGGGCGAGAAAGCATCGGTATTAGTAATCAAGCTGTCTGCCAATATTTAAAACCAAAAGAGTACGGCGTTATTGCCAATACGATTATGAAGTTTTACGCACCAGTAACGAATCCAATTGGACTACACTGGTTTCATTTTGGCCATGCACTTGTCCCACCGATGATTGATCCTTTAGTCTGCAAGCCAGAAAATGGCAAAATTGTTGTCTATTTACCATTCGAATCACTTGAAGATATTATTAATAATCTTATCCCATTTAGCCAGAATTATGAATTTGAATGCTTTCATCCTGATGTAAAGCTTGAAGCTACCAATAATGAGATCAAACTGAAACCATTAAGCCGCGATGTATTTACTAATGCAGTCACATCATGCTCTGGAATTATTGCTAATACCGGGTTTGCACTTATTTCAGAAGCCCTAGTGCTCGGTAAAAAAATTCTCACTAAACCCGTTGCAGGTCAGTTTGAGCAACTGTATAACGGCGATTGTTTAGCTCAACTCAATTTAGCAACAGTAATGCATACCTTAGATAAACAGACTATCGAGCATTGGTTAACACAACCATCTCCATCAGCGGTTATCTATCCAGATGTCGCAACCGAGCTGGCAAAATGGATTATTTCAGGACAACAAGAGACCTTAGTCTCATTAAGCAAACGATTATGGCAACAAACTGAATTTCCATATCATGTGCAGCAACGCATTAAAGCATTGGGATATGCAATATAATTAAAGAGAGCAATTATGATCATAAGTCTTATCGTCGCGATGGCAAATCATCGAGTCATTGGTTTAAATAACCAAATGCCATGGCACCTACCCGCTGATCTTGCTTGGTTCAAAAAAAATACCCTCAATAAGCCGATTATTATGGGTAGAAAAACCTTTGAATCAATCGGTCGACCACTACCAAATCGACACAACATCATTATTAGTCGGACACCACAAACTAGTGATAATCCACAACTAACATGGGTATCATCATTAGAAAAAGCCATCGAGTTAGTTAAAAATGATGAGGAAATTATGATTATTGGAGGGGGTAATATTTATCAACAAGCGTTACCTTATGCTAATCGTCTCTATTTAACTCATATTTTGGCAGATCTTATAGGGGATACCCATTTTCCAGATTACTACGCTCTTGCCGACTGGCAGAGTATATTTTGTGAAAAACATCAAGCTGATGAAAAAAATCAGTACGCTTATACTTTTGAGATTCTAGATAAAGTGCATTAAATCAAAATCAATTTGAGCTAATACGATGTAACGATTAGCTCAAATTGATTATACAAAGTTATAAATACCATTTTTATACTAAAATCACGCATTACAACAAGAAAATAACGAAATTCTAATTGACTAATCGCTTCGCCTCAATGACATCTGGCAGCTGAGTCAATTTATTAATTACTCGATTTAATGATTCGTGATTCGTCACTTCCATATCCATATCAATGGTAGCCACTTGTTGTTTCACATCACTACGGCTAGCTAAACCTAGTACATTAACTTTTTCATTAGCTAAAATGGTCGTAATATCTCGCAATAAACCATTACGATCATTAGCAATAACTCTAAGTACCATTGTATAACTACTAATATTTTGACTATTCCAAGCGGCTTCAACAATCCGCTCTGGTGCATGATCTTTTAATTCCAATAGCTGTTCGCAATCACTGCGGTGAATCGAAATACCACGACCTAAGGTAATAAAACCGACAATATTATCGCCTGGGATCGGACGACAGCATTTCGCCATAGTCATCATCAAATTACCCACGCCATCAATAATAATTTCACTGCTGTTTTTCTTACTATTTTTCCCTTGAGTATTCGATTTTTGTGTTAGCTGTTTTAAAGCAGCTTGATCCTCTTCTGCCGCAGTCGGTTTATTAAATTGAGCATTAAGATAATTGGTCAATTGATTAATTCGGATATCGCCACTACCAATTCCTGCTAGTACCTCATCAAATGTATGGGCGTTATATCTATTCACTAACAGTTTATCAATATCTTTTATTGCGATCCCCAGAGTCGCCAATTCATTATCAAGGATCTCTTTACCAGCTGCGATATTTTTATCACGATCTTGTTTTTTAAACCAAGCCTGAATTTTAGCTCGAGCCCGGCTACTATTGACGAATCCTGAATTTGGGTTTAGCCAGTCACGACTAGGATTAGGCTGTTTTTGTGTGATAATTTCAACTTGATCACCCATTTTAAGCTGATAAGTAAAAGGCACAATACGACCTGCAATCTTTGCACCAATACAGCGATGACCGACATCACTGTGAATATGATATGCAAAATCAAGTGGCGTCGAACCTGTCGGTAAATCAACAACATCACCTTTAGGAGTAAAAACATACACCCGATCATCAAAGACTTGGCTGCGGATCTGCTCTTGTATCTCGCCGCTTTCCGACATCTCTTGCTGCCAAGCTAACAATTTACGCAACCAACTAATACGTTGATCGTAAGCTGTCACTTTATCGGTACTACCCTCTTTATATTTCCAGTGGGCTGCGACTCCTAACTCAGCATCATTATGCATTTGCTCAGTACGAATTTGGATTTCGATAACTTTATCTTGTGGACCATACACAACAGTGTGGATCGATTGGTAACCATTTGGCTTAGGATTAGCGACGTAATCATCAAACTCTTTGGCAATATGCTTATATTGACTATGTACAATGCCTAATGCAGCATAACAATCTTCAACACGCTCGCAAATAATTCGCACGGCCCGAATATCATACAGATCTTCGAATTGTAAATGCTTTTTCTCCATTTTCCGCCAAATACTGTAGATATGTTTTGGCCTACCATAAACTTCTGCTCGGATATCATCTTTTTCCATCAACTTTTGTAAATTATTCACAAAATCATTAATGTATCGTTCACGATCCATCCGTTTCTCGTGTAGCTTATTAGCAATCAAGCGATACTCATCAGGCTGTAAATAACGAAAACAGAAATCTTCAATTTCCCATTTTAGCTGACCAATACCAAGGCGGTTAGCGAGTGGAGCATAAATATTAAAACATTCTTTAGCAGCTAAAACTTGCATCTCTCTTGGTGCATCAATTAAATCACGCAAATACATGATTCGTTCTGCAAGCTTGATGACCACACTACGGAAATCGTTCACCATCGCAAGCAACATTCTACGAATACTATCAATCTGCTCGAGTGTAGCGCTGCCGTTTCTTACGGCTCGTAGTTGCCTAATCTCTTTCATCCGTACAATACTAGAAACAAGATGCAAAATTTCGCGATCGAATACCTCACTGATATCTTCTCGGCGAATAATTTTCGCATCGAGAAATGGAAATAAAAATGCCGCGCACAGACTGTCCACATCCATATTGAGCGTAGATAATATCTCAACCATCTCAATCGCATTTTCAAAGCAGTGATCTTGCTCAGCATAGCCCGCGCTACTTTCAAAACAAAAGCCCCATACTGCTTTAAATTTTTCATAAGCATCAGGCTTATTTAAAGATAATATTTGCTTAGCCCAACGCTCCGCATCAAATTGCGCTAAGGTATAACGCTCATTCGTATGATGATGTGCTTCTCTAATTGATACCATCTTGTTTTCTTCCTAATTTTGTAAACAGCAACATTGACTCAATATGTTTAGTTTGTGGGAACATATCTAAGAAAGCCGCTTGAGCAATTTCATAACCAGAGTTAATCAATTTCTTGCTATCTCGAACCAATGTTGCAGGATTGCATGAGATATAGACCACATGGGAAGGAGAATGTTCAATAATTTTATCCATTATTTGTAAGGCTCCAGCTCTTGCCGGATCAAGCAATACTTTGTTAATTGAGCTATCATACCACTCAATTTTAGCCTGTTCGTCATCAAGATTACTAACAAAAAAACGAACATTACCTAGTAAATACGGTGCATTCAATACCGCATTTAGTTGTGCTTTTTCAACTAATTCTGTAACGCCTTCCACTCCAGTTACACGCTGACACATTTCTGCTAATGGTAGAGAAAAATTACCCATGCCACAAAAGAGATCCAAGATATGGTCATCTTCCTGTGGGGATAGCCAATCAAGTGCCTGCCGAACCATCTTGATGTTTACATCACTATTTACTTGAATAAAATTGAGTGGACTAAACGTCAATTTTAACGCATTGATATAATAATAGTGCTCAGTATGCCCAAAAAGATGTATTAACTCTTTGCCATGCAGATACAATGAGATTTGCTGCTGCTGAGCAAATACCATTAACGTTGCTATATCATTTTCAGACAAGGGGCGGACATGCCGCAATACCATAATAGTATCACTATCAGCATAAATAAGTTCAACATGTCCCAATGATTTTTTATCAATGAGACTCGATAAACAGGTTTTTAGTGGTGAAAGTAATTTCTCTAATGGCTCAACTAAAACGGGGCACGTTTTAATATCAATAATTTGGTTTGATTCTAGTTTACGAAAACCAACTAATAAATGATCATTATCAAGTATTAGTGCTAAACGAGCACGACGACGATAGTGATAAGAATCTGCTGCAAGAACCTGAATATCTTCAATCGCAATCTGATAGTCGGCCTCTTTATAAAATAGATCACTAAATGCCTGAGCCTTTATATGGTGCTGCATTTTACTTGGTATATGCTGCATTTCACAGCCACCACAGACACTATAATGCATACAAGCAGGTATAATACGCTGATCACTCTTACGTAAATATTTTAATACCGTTGCTTTAGCATACTGTTTTTTATCTTCGGTTACTTTAACATCAACATCTTCTGTTGGCAGGGCATTTTTGACAAAAATAGTCTTACCATGATGGCGTGCAACTCCTTGACCGAAAGCATCAATGCTATCGATATGCAAGGTCATTTTTGTTGGCTTAGATACCGTTTTTTTGGGAGCAGAATAAAATACAACCATAATTAATACTAAAAAAGATGCTTCAAGAGCGCAATTTTAACATGAGTTGGCACCAATGTGGAAATATCCCCCTCATGCAGTGCCACATCCTTAACAATCGTTGATGAAATAAAACCTGTTGCGAGTGAAGGCATTAGAAAAATAGTATCTAAATCAGCTTTCAAATTACGATTTATCTCAGCAAGTTGTCTTTCATACTCGAAGTCATGAGTGGTCCGAACTCCTCTTATCAATACAGTGGCGTTATGCTCTTTAGCAAAGTTGGCCATCAAATTAGTGTAACCAATCACTTCCACATTGAGGAGATGCTCTAATGCTGTTGAAGCCAAATCAACCCGTTCAGATAAAGGGAATAGCGTTTTTTTTGCTGGACTTTCGGCAACGGCAACAATGAGACGAGGAAATAACAACGATGCTCTTGTAATAAGATCAACGTGACCATTGGTAATAGGATCAAACGTACCAGGGAAAATTGCTGTCAGCATTTTTTTCATCGGCAAACCTGTGTATGATATAAAACATAAAGAGTGATATCATACCTAAAATTAGTTAGAATTGTTAGCCCAAAACAGCTTATTTATACGAATCTAAATGATATTGCTAGGTCTCTCGCATTAAAATGAATTGGATTAAATTATGCAGCCTAAATCGGTTTCTTTAATTGTTACCACTTATAATTGGCCCAGTGCACTGGAACTGGTCCTATTATCTATAAAAAAACAATCACATCTACCAAATGAAGTAATTATTGCTGATGATGGCTCAGGAGAAGAAACACGTGAATTAATTCAGCGTTATCAAGCAACTTTTCCTATTCCTTTAATCCATAGTTGGCAAAAAGACAATGGTTTTCGCGCAGCCCGTTCACGTAATCTCGCAATCGCGAAAAGTCAAAGTAATTATATCGTGATGATTGATGGAGATATGGTATTACATCGACATTTTATCCGTGATCATAAACGTATTGCAAAAACGAATTATTTTACCCAGGGTCGACGCGTTATTCTAACGCCCTCATTAACAGAAACCCTCTTTAAAAATAACCAATATCCTATTTCTCTATTTTCATCTGCAGTGAAGAATAAACTTAACGCAATTTGTTGCCCGCTTTTATCAGTAATTCTAAGCCCCCTACTATCTAAAAAATCTTATCAATCAATTCGTAGTTGTAATTTTGCTGCTTGGCGAACTGACATTATTGCAATTAATGGCTTTAATGATGACTTTGTTGGTTGGGGACGGGAAGATAGTGAATTTGTTGTAAGACTACTTAATAATGGTGTCAAAAGACAAGATTTACGCTTTGGTGGTATCGCTTATCATCTATATCATAATGAAAATACTCGTAAAAATTTAGAAGATAACGATAAACGACTAGAGCTAGCAATAAAAAATAAAGAGCATTATTGTCAAAATGGCATAACACAGCATCTAGCTGATGCAGAGGTAAAACATGATTGAGTTATCGGTTATTATTGTTGCACGAAATGAACAACATAATATTGCTGACTGTATTAAGAGCTGTCAATTTTCGACAGAAGTTATCGTCATTGATGATTATAGTACAGATGATACGGTTCAAATTGCGACTGAATTAGGCGCAAAAGTGATTCAACGCTCGCTGAATGGCGATTGGGGAGGACAACAAACTTTCGCCATTAATCAAGCAACAAAAGAGTGGATTTTTTTAATTGATGCAGACGAACGAGTCTCCCCTGAGCTTGCTACGCAAATAATCCAATCCATTGAAAAAAATGAAAAAAATGCTTATTGGATACAGCGACAAAATAAATTTCATTTTAATAAAGCCACACATGGTATTCTCAGACCCGATTTCGTTTGCCGACTAATGCCAAAAGAAGGGACGTATGTGGAAGGTTATGTTCATCAACAAATTATAACCCCTTATCCTCACAAAAAACTGACCGGTTATCTTTATCACTATACGTATGATAACTGGGAGCAGTATTTTAATAAATTTAATAAATACACGACGTTATCTGCGGAAAAATATAAAAAAAATCATAAAAAATGTAGTTTCTTAAAAGATATTGTTTTAAGACCATTCTGGGCCTTTATTAAAGTATACTTTATCCAAGGTGGTTTTTTAGATGGCAAAATGGGCTGGATTTTATCAGTTAACCACTATTTCTATACAATGAATAAGTACGTTAAACTTTATTACTTATATAAATCAAATGGCAAACTGTAATTAATAACATCATCAAGTCAGCAATGTCATGCTATCAAACAAGTTAGTCTGCCTCAATAACTGTTGGGGGTGAGATCCAAGCAAACCCTGTGGGATCTCTAAGCCTAGCCGCTGATAGTATTCCTTCCAATAAGGTAATATATGTGAGCTATTCCCGTCACAAAAATTCATCGGATATTGCTCAAAATAGTTATTACCATTTTCCCATTGATAAGCATATACAATCAATTCACTACAATAAAAGCCACAACCATCAGGATAAAAACTATGATTATAAGGTTGTCCTAAATAGAGTTGGGCTCGTTTAATTGCGTGGCGGATTAAGGCTACGTCGTTGATCGTTGCTGCAATACTATAATTAGCATCTAATAAAAAATCACTGAATTTGCGCTCAATAACTCCATCTAGCCGTGTGGCTTCAATCACTTTATTGTCACCAATATACAGCCCGACATGATTAATATGACTAACTATTAATTCCTGTTGGGGAATGATACTACACTCATTAACAGCAATGCCAAAAGGTGTTTCATCCCGGAGAGATTGGAAAATAATCGCACCAACAGGACTATGACTAACGCTGAGTCTTACCACGAGATCGCCACAATAAACACATAATCAAAGCTGCCAAAATAAACTTAGTCAGATCGAGACCCACGAACGGGATATAGCCTATCTTCATCGCAGCAACTATATCGATTTGGAAATAAGCCATCAAATATGTTACACCAAATAGAAAAATAACTTGATGTGCTATAGCAAAAGCCACAAGACCCGTTAAAAATTTACGATCATATCCCTTTTCAGCCGCGAACCCAGCTAAGTATGCACTCGCTACATAGCCATATAAGTATCCGGCAGAAGGTGACATTAAAGCAACAATTCCGCTACTTCCATTAGCAAAAACAGGTAATCCCATCGCACCAACACATAAATATTGTAACAATGCTAATCCACCAAGGCGCCGGCCAAGAAAAGCACCGATTAACAGAACCACAAGGGATTGTAGCGTAAATGGCACTGGATAAGCAGGAATACTAATATTTGCAGCTAGCGCTAAAATTGCGGTTGCAGTTGATGTTGCAATTAATTTCCGTTGCCATGATGTCAAATTGAATAATGTCATCACAAAGGCAGGATAATAGGATGCTATTGGTTGTTTCATAATAAATTAACTCATAAATGTTAAACGCGTTTTTATCATGCCTCACTTTAATATTTATGTAAACTATTTTTTAAATAAATTGTTTACATAAATATTAATATACTGATAACTAATTGATTTTTTTAATTCTTAGCTAAATCTCGTTAGTTTTTGCTAACTTTCACTATGTAAAACACGCTTTGCAATCAGAATAGTACGATAACTATTCAATATAAGATAAAAATAAGATCATCAAATCTACTTGACAAAGTATTAATGAACTAGTTTAATAGTACAAAGTATTATTTGATAACCACTAACTAGGATAGCAAATTCATGAAAAAACAAATGACCGTTCTATTTTCTTGGTGGCACATAACTCTCATAGGGTAATGTGTTTTTTTGCTATATCAATAAAATCCACAAAACCCGTCAAGACGGGTTTTTTTATGTCATTTATATAAAGTCAGTAGGAATAAATGAAATGCCTAAATTAAAACAGTTCAAACAGTTAGTGGGTTATTATAATGATCCAACTAAAATTTTTAACCATATCTGTGCAGGACGCTCGGCAACACTTCTATTAGAATCAGCTGAAATCGATAATAAACAAGGTATTAAAAGTGTGATGATTGTTGATAGTGCACTACGAATTACTGCACTAGATACCCATGTCACAATTGTAGCACTCAGCCAAAATGGTGCGAGTTTATTGCCTTTTTTAAATAATTCATTTTCGGATAATGTAAAAAAAAATTTCATCACAGAGACTAGATTAGAACTTGATTTTCCTATTATTAATGAGCTTCAAGATGAAGACTCACGATTAAAATCAGAGTCTATTTTTGATGCATTACGCAGTATCCTGAAAGTTGTTTCAATTCCCCATAATGCAAGTAAGGATGCACTCTTTTTAGGTGGACTATTTGGTTATGATTTAGTTGCGAGTTTTGAAAATTTACCTAAATTACCATCAGAACAGCGTTGTCATGATTACTGTTTCTACCTGGCTGAAACACTATTAGAGATCAATCATAAAAATCAAACTACTGAGCTTAAAGCAAGCCTATTTAGTGCAAATGAAAATGAAGAACAGCGTTTAAAACAGCGTTTACATGAGATTTATAACCAACTTAACCAACCAATTAAACCAATAGAATATCAATCATTATCGAACTTCGAAATTAGCTGTAACTTAAGTGATAATGATTTCAATACCATAGTTAAAAAGATGCAAGATGCGATCCAACAAGGCGAAATTTTTCAGGCAGTTCCTTCAAGACGATTTAGATTACCTTGCCCCCAACCTTTAGCTGCTTACCATACATTAAAACAAAGCAATCCAAGTCCCTATATGTTTTATATGCAAGATCAGGATTTTACGATTTTTGGAGCATCACCAGAGAGCGCTCTTAAATACACGAAAGCGACCAACCAAGTAGAAATTTATCCTATTGCAGGTACGCGCCCTCGAGGTTTATCAGTTAATGGAGAGATTGATCACGATCTTGATAGTCGACTTGAGCTAGAGATGCGAACAGATAAAAAAGAACTCGCAGAACATTTAATGCTAGTTGATCTTGCTCGTAATGACTTAGCTAGAATTTGTAAGCCAGGAACTCGTTACACTAAAGAGCTATTAAAAGTCGACCGCTACTCTTTCGTTATGCATTTAGTTTCTCGAGTTATTGGTCAATTGCGTACCGACTTGGATACACTCCATGCTTATCAAGCTACTATGAATATGGGAACATTAACAGGTGCGCCAAAAGTTAGGGCAATGCAGCTAATTTCTGAATCAGAAAAAACTAAACGAGGGAGTTATGGTGGTGCAATCGGTTACCTGACAGCTAATGGTGACTTAGATACCTGTATTGTGATTCGTAGTGCTTATGTCGAGAATGGTATCGCCACCGTACAAGCGGGCGGTGGTGTAGTATTAGACTCAAATCCACAATCAGAGTCAGATGAAACTCGTAATAAAGCCAGAGCCGTTATTCGAGCGATTGCTAAAGCACACAACGTAGAAGGAACATTCTAATGGCAAATATCCTATTTTTAGACAATATTGACTCCTTCACCTACAATTTAGTCGATCAGCTACGCTATAGCGGCCATGAGGTAACAATTTACCGCAATACCCTACCCGCAGAGCTGATTATTGAAAAATTAGCAATGATGACAAAACCTATTCTCTTTTTATCACCAGGACCTGGAGCACCAAGTCAAGCTGGTTGTATGCCTGAACTCCTCCAAAAATTGAAAAGTAAGTTACCAATTATTGGTATCTGTTTAGGTCATCAAGCAATTGTTGAATCTTATGGTGGCACGATAGTACCTGCTGGTGATATTTTACATGGTAAAGCATCATTAATTGAACATGATAATAAAGAGATGTTTACCAATTTACCAAATCCTTTACCGGTTGCTCGATATCACTCCTTAAAGGCCGAAAATATTCCCAGTACGTTAACAATTAACGCCTATTTTAATAATATTGTCATGGCAGTGCGCCATGAGCGTGATCGCGTGTGTGGTTTTCAATTTCATCCTGAATCAATTCTAACAATTCAAGGAGTTAAACTGCTCAACCAAACGATTGAATGGGCATTATCCCCAGCACATGTTGCAAATGAATCAATGAAAATAACAGATAGTGTGTCAGAGAAAACTGATCGTAATATTCAGCCAATTCTCAATAAACTTTACCAAGGTCAATCTATTGATCAAGCAGAAAGCACCGAGTTATTTAAACAAATAATCCAAGGTAAATTAGAACCAACAAGTATTGCAACAGCGATTATTAGTATGAAAGTACGTGGGGAAAAACCACAAGAAATTGCTGGTGCAGCGACAGCCTTATTAGCTAATGCTGATAAATTTGTATCACCAGATTATGATTTTACTGATATCGTTGGTACTGGTGGTGATGGTACTAATAGCATTAATATATCAACAGCCAGTGCATTTGTCGCTGCAGCCATGGGATTTAAAGTTGCTAAACATGGTAATCGAGGTGTCTCTAGTAAATCAGGATCTTCAGATGTACTGGCAGCACTGGGTATCAAATTGAATATGTCGGCAGATATTGCTAGACAAGCTTTGGATGAGCTTGGTGTCTGTTTCTTATTTGCTCAACAATATCATTCGGGATTTCGTCATGCTGCCCCGGTACGCCAGCAGCTAAAAACCCGCACAATCTTCAATATTTTAGGACCACTGATTAACCCAGCTAAACCAAAACGTATTTTATTAGGTGTTTATCATCAAGATTTATTAAAACCCATCGCCGAAACATTATGTATGTTAGGGTATACACATGCTATCGTGGTACATGGTGCAGGGATGGATGAGGTTGCTGTCCATGGTACAACGTATGTGGCAGAAGTTAATAACGGCAAAATCGAGTATTACCAAGTTACTCCTGCAGATTTTGGTTTAGCAACTTATACCTTAAAAGATATTGAAGGCGGTACACCCGAACAAAATCGAGATATATTAACTAATATTCTGCAAGGTCATGGCAAAGAAGCTCATGAAGCTGCGATTGCTGCAAATGTAGCAATGTTAATGAAACTCTTTGATCACAATAATTTACAAGCAAATGCTCAACAAGCAATTGATATGATGCATACTGGTAGACCTTATCAATTATTATTAGCATTAGCACAGCGAGGCTAATCATGGCAATAGAATCCTTACGTAATGATGTACAAATGGCAACTGTGCTAAAAAAAATTGTTGCAGATAAAGCAATCTGGATTGATAAGCGCAAAATACAACAACCCTTATCATCTTTTATTGACACGCTTAAGCAGAGTGATCGTGATTTTTATCAAGCACTAGTTAAGCCACATAGTGTATTTATTTTGGAATGTAAAAAAGCGTCACCATCCAAAGGGATGATTCGTGATGATTTTGACCCTAAGAAAATTGCGAGTATCTATAACAATTATGCCGATGCAATATCAGTACTCACTGATGAAAAATATTTCCAAGGAAGCTTTGATTTTTTACCAATTGTAAAACAGCAGACCCATCAACCTATTTTATGCAAAGATTTTATTATTGATGAGTATCAAATCTACTTAGCAAGATATTATCAGGCTGATGCTATTTTACTCATGTTATCGGTATTAAATGATGAAGAATATCAATACTTAAGTGAAATTGCACATCGTTTAGGGATGGGTATTTTAACTGAAGCAAGTACTGACCATGAAGTCGAACGTGCAATTAATTTAAATGCTAAAGTGATTGGTATTAACAATCGTAATTTGCGTGATCTAACTGTTGACCTCAATCGTGTAAAACACCTTGCGCCGATGATCCCTAAAGACCGTATTATTATCAGTGAGTCGGGGATCTATTCACATCAACAAGTATTAGAGTTGAGCCAATATGCTCAAGGTTTCTTAATTGGTAGTGCGCTAATGTCAGAAAATGACTTAGAACTGGCTATTCGTAAAGTGATGCTAGGTGAAAATAAAATCTGTGGATTAACATCAGTACAAGATGCGGTAGCCGCTTATCATGCTGGTGCAGTATATGGCGGATTGATCTTTGTACCAGAATCTCCTCGTTATATTTGTCCAGCTAAAGCCGAAGATTTGATTTTATCGAGTAAACTTAACTGGGTCGGCGTATTTCGTAATAAACCGATCGATGCAGTAGTCAATACGGTTAAATCACTCCATCTATTTGCAGTACAACTACATGGCAATGAAGATGAACACTATCTTACTGAATTAAGAACTCAGTTACCAAATTCTTGCCAAATTTGGCAGGCTATAAGTATTGGAGAATCTATACCGCAACTCAATAATCCATTAATTAACCGTTATATCTTAGATAATGGTCAGGGTGGTAGTGGTAAAACCTTTAATTGGCAGCTATTACAAAATAGATTACTTGATAAGGTTATTTTAGCTGGTGGTATTAATCCAGAAAATGCTCAACAAGCGATACAAACGGGTGTCATTGGTATCGACATCAATTCAGGTGTCGAAATATCACCGGGTATCAAAGACCAGCAAAAAATAACCAAAATTTTTAACGTATTACGAAATTATCCCTATTTGAATAATTAAAAGGAACAGCATTATGTCTAAATTAGATCCCTATTTTGGTGAATTTGGTGGACAATATGTACCACAAATTCTAATTCCTGTACTCGATGAACTAGAAACCGCTTTTCTATCAGCCAAAGATGATCCTGCTTTTCAAAAAGAGTTTCATGATCTGTTAAAAAATTATGCCGGACGCCCGACAGCATTAACCCTATGCCGTAATTTAACCGCGGGTAGTAAAACCAAACTGTACTTAAAACGCGAAGACTTAGTACATGGTGGAGCTCATAAAACAAATCAAGTACTTGGCCAAGCTTTACTCGCCAAACGAATGGGAAAAACTGAAATTATTGCAGAAACAGGAGCAGGTCAGCATGGTGTTGCTTCAGCTTTAGCCTGCGCACTATTGGGGCTAAAATGTCGTATCTATATGGGAGCAAAAGATGTTGAGCGACAAGCACCAAATGTATTTCGTATGCGTTTAATGGGCGCAACCGTAATTCCGGTTACTTCTGGCTCAGCAACATTAAAGGATGCTTGCAATGAAGCACTGCGCGACTGGTCTGGCAGTTATGAAAAAGCACACTATATGCTAGGTACCGCGGCCGGTCCACACCCTTTCCCAACAATCGTACGGGAATTCCAACAGATGATAAGTCTTGAAGCTAAATCACAAATTTTAGAACGGGAAGGTCGCCTACCCGATGCTGTTATTGCTTGTGTTGGTGGTGGTTCAAATGCGATTGGTATGTTTGCTAACTTTATCGAAGATAAAGCTGTCAAACTGATCGGTGTCGAACCCGGTGGTCATGGTATTGAATCAGGCCACCATGGCGCATCACTCAAACACGGTAAATTAGGTATCTATTTTGGAATGAAATCACCGATGATGCAGACAGAAGAAGGACAGATTGAAGAGTCTTACTCAATTTCAGCAGGTCTAGATTTTCCATCAGTTGGTCCACAACATGCTTATTTAGATAGTATTGGCAGAGCTGAATATGTCTCAATCACCGATGATGAAGCATTAGAAGCTTTTAAAGCGTTATCCTTACATGAAGGGATTATTCCAGCGCTCGAATCATCGCATGCATTAGCTTATGCCTTAAAACTCATTAAACAAAACCCAACCAAAGAACAGTTATTAATCGTCAACTTATCAGGTCGTGGAGATAAAGATATCTTTACTGTTTATGATATTTTAAAAGCACGAGGAGAAATAGAATGAGCCAATTAGTCAATCCAAACCGTTACCAGTCTCTTTTTGCTCAGCTTACTAAAGAGAATCGTGGCGCCTTTGTCCCTTTTGTAGCCGTTGGCGATCCGACTCCTGAGCTATCACTACAGATCATTGATACATTAGTTAACGCAGGCGCTGATGCTTTAGAACTCGGAATTCCTTTTTCCGATCCCTTAGCTGATGGTCCAACGATTCAAGATGCTAATCTACGTGCCTTTGCTAATGGTATTAATGTTGCCAAATGCTTTGAAATTCTAACCCAAATCCGTCAAAAACATCCAACGATACCGATTGGTTTACTTATTTATGCCAATTTAGTATTTAAAGGCGGTATTGAACGTTTCTATGAACGTTGTGCGCAAGCGGGAGTCGATTCAGTATTGGTTGCCGATGTACCGTTATCAGAGTCTACACCGTTTAAAACTGCAGCATTAAAATACGGCATCGCACCAATCTTTATTTGCCCGCCTAATGCTGATGATGAAGTGATTAAAGGTATCGCACAACATGGTCAAGGCTATACTTATCTTGTTTCGCGTGCAGGAGTTACTGGTACTGAAAATAAGGCAAATAAACCGTTAACCCATCTACTTGATAAACTCAAACAATTTAATGCTCCGCCAGCAATTCAAGGTTTTGGTATTTCAACCCCTGAGCAAGTAAGTGAAACCATAAAAGCTGGAGCAGCAGGTGCGATTGCAGGTTCAGAAACAGTCAAAATTATTGCTGAAAATCAAGATAATCCAACATTAATGCTACAAAAATTAAGTACCTTTGTTAAAACAATGAAAGCTGCTACAAAACGATAAAGGATTATTCATTAAATTAATTAATAACAATGTTAACTAAAAATCAGGGACTCACTAATG
The DNA here is from genome assembly GCA_036251205.1 of Orbaceae bacterium BiB. NCBI lineage: Bacteria > Pseudomonadati > Pseudomonadota > Gammaproteobacteria > Orbales > Orbaceae > Orbus > Orbus mooreae. Next base: position 1,825,370 of record CP133958.1, read on the forward strand.
TCCCGATTTTTTGTCAAAAAATCAATACTATTTTTTACACTATAATGATAGCTTACAACAAAAATTTGACGAAAGATTCATATCGGTTACAAAGGTTAAATAAAATCAGTAAGGTAATAGCCGTTTATTTTTTTCACCACCGATTTCTCGCGCTAATTTAGGTACTAAATAGCCGGATACTTGACTGGCAAGCTCTCGCATTAAAGATTGTGCTATTTTATCATCAACAAAAAAATGAGCTGCACCTTGCACTTTATCCAAAACGTGTAAATAGTAAGGTAAAACCCCCGCTTTAAACAGCTTATTACTCAACTGAGCGAGTGTTTTGGCATCATCATTAATGGTTTTTAATAATACGCTTTGATTAAGTAAAGTGACTTGATGCTGCTTTAGCTTCTGCATAGCATCAACAACAGATTGATCGATCTCATTAGGATGATTAATATGTGTGACTAACACAACATCCAACCGACTGTTTGCAAGCAATTGGCATAATGTATCGGTAATTCTATTGGGAATGACCACAGCTAAACGAGTATGAATACGCAATCGTTCAATATGAGGGATTTTTTCTAACGCTTCTATCAACCAATTCAGTTCATGATCTTTTGCCATCAAGGGATCACCACCCGATAATATAATTTCATTAAGCTCATCGTGCTTAGCAATATAGTCCAACGCTTGACTTAAATTGGCTTTGTTGCCTTGATTATCTGAATAAGGAAAGTGCCGTCTAAAGCAGTAACGGCAGTTAATTGCACAGTTTGTTTTGGTAATTAATAGAGCTCGATTGTGATATTTGTGTAATAAACTGGGTATGGAATTATTTTGTTCAGCTAACGGATCTGAACTATAGCCATCAACAATATCCATCTCCTGAGCATCACATAGTATTTGTCGCAATAAGGGATCTTGCGGATTACCTTGTTCCATCCTGCTAATAAAGCTACGTGGAACACGTAGTGGAAATTGTTTTTTAGCGGCTAAAATAGCAGGAGAAGGCTCGCTAAACTCAATAGATAAGAGAGATAAAAGCACCTTAAGGTCGGTAACAACATTAGCAAGATCATAAATCCATGCTTCTTTATTTGGCTGTACGTAATTTTGCTGTATAATGTGGCTCATTTTTATGTATTCAGAATTTTGGAGCTTGTATGGCATCTTATAGTACTAGTGAGTTTAAAGCGGGTCTTAAAATAATGCAAGATAATGAACCGTGTGTCATTATTGAGAATGAGTTTTATAAGCCCGGTAAAGGTCAAGCAATTAACCGTGTAAAAATCAAAAAACTATTATCAGGTAAAACTGTCGATAAAACCTTTAAATCAGGTGAAAGCGTTGAGTCTGCTGATGTAGTTGATATGAATTTAACTTATTTATACACAGATGGCGAATTCTGGCATTTTATGAACAACGAAACATTTGAACAATTATCTGCAGATGCAAAAGCCGTTGGAGATAATGCTAAATGGTTAGTTGAACAAGCTGAATGTATCTTAACCTTGTGGAATGGTCAACCGATTGCAGTAACTCCACCTAACTTTGTTGAATTGGAAGTTATTGAAACAGATCCTGGTTTAAAAGGTGACACAGCAGGAACTGGCGGCAAACCAGCGACTTTATCAACAGGTGCTGTTGTTCGCGTACCATTATTTATTCAAATCGGTGAAGTATTAAAAGTTGATACCCGATCTGGTGAATATGTATCTCGAGTAAAATAATTGTGTTCGATATAAAAAAACCGCTATAATGAAGTGACCCCATAAAGTTGGACACTTTAGTTAAGTAGCTCGTAAGGCTTGGTTTCGGTATGCTACCGGAGTCAGGCCTTTTAATTTAACTTTAATCCGTTTCGTGTTGTGTAACGGTCAACAAAAATTGGAGAGCTTCTTAGGCAGTTTTTAGTAAATTATGTTCAAATTCTGCTGGTGAAATAAATCCAAGTTTATAATGTCTTCTTTTTTGATTATAAATCGGTTCGATATAATCAATAATATCGACCATCGCTTGCTCTCTTGTTATATAATCTCGATAATTAATTCTTTCTGATTTTAATGATCTAAAAAATCGTTCAGTAACGGCATTGTCTAAACAATTTCCAGCTCTACTCATACTAAAGGTAATTTGATGATATGATAATAACTGTTGAAATTGTTCACTACGATATTGAATCCCCTGATCACAATGAAATAACGTAGGGCATTCTCCTTTTCGACGCTGTATCGCCATGTTTAGTGCCTTAACCGTCAGTAAACTGTTTAGCTTTTCAGAAAAGGCCCATCCAACAATACGCCTAGAGCATAGGTCCATCACGACAGCCAGATAGAGCCAACCTTGCCTTGTCCGAATATAGGTAATATCGCCAGACCAATAGCGATTAATCGTTGCTGGATTAAATTGTCGATTTAAATGATTGGGTGCCAGTAGCGATGATTTACCGCCACGAGGATAGGAATGCTGTTTAGGCCTTTTAGCCACTAGGCCTAATTTTCTCATTAAGCGTCGGACCTTATCTAAACCAAGCTTAAACCCTTTTTTAACCAGTTCAACTAACATTCTTCTTTTTCCATATATACCGTCCATTTCGTTATGAATTGATTTTATGGCAATTTCAAGCCTAGTATTCATTAATTTACATGCGCGATGTTTAATTCGATAATAAAAAGTACTCGGTGCTAATGATAAACACCGACAGATTTGAGCGGTTTCATTTCCTGCCTTCTTCAGTATTAACGCTATTTGTTGCTGCTTGTCATTTCGATGGCGAAGAAGGCTGAAGCCTTTTTTAATAACTGATTATCACTTTGTAACTGCTTAACTTGTTTTTCTAAAGCTTGTATTCGTTTTTGTTCAGCGGTCAGCGCACTACTTTTAGGCGTAATACCTTGTCGTTCTTTTCTATATTGTGTTACCCAACGCCCAATTGATGAAATACTCACATTCATTGTTTTTGCTGCATCTTTATGTGCATAACCATAATTAAGAACGAGCTCTGCACATTCTCGTTTAAATTCACTACTTAGTTGTCTTGTCACGGGGTAATCTCCTTAGTTGATGGTTTATCATACCGCTAAGTATGTCTCCAAGAAAAGTATACCGTTACAAAAGCGGTTTTTTTATAATTAAAGATTAGCGCCCTGATAGTTCAATTGTCGCCAAGACTCATAAATAGCAACTGCTACAGAATTAGATAAATTCATACTACGGCTATTTGCTAACATTGGAATACGAATACGTTGCTGCATCGGTAATGGATCAAGAATTGAAGCTGGTAATCCCCTAGTTTCAGGACCAAATAATAAATAGTCATCTGTCTTATAACTAACTTCGCTATGTGGACGAGACCCTTTTGTTGTCATTGCATATAGACGATCTGTCTGCTCTAGCGCTAATTGGTTGGTATCTAGAAAATCAACAAAATTTTTATAGCGTTTTGCATCAACAAACTCATGATAATCAAGACCAGCTCGACGAAGTTTTTTGTCATCCCAAAAAAATCCCATCGGTTCAATAATATGCAGCTTGAATCCAGCATTAGCACATAATCGAATAATATTACCGGTATTTGCAGGAATTTCAGGTTCAAAAAGTACAATATTTAACACGATAATGTCTCTCGTTACTTCTTATATAATGGTAATTTTATCACAATTCGTAAACCACCGAGATGGCTTTTTTCAGCATATACCTCACCACTATCTTGTGTGATTGAATTAGCAACAATAGCTAAACCTAAACCAGTTCCACCTGATTCACGATCTCTGGCCTCACTAGTGCGGTAGAAAGGTCTAAAAATTTGTTCTAATTCTTGCTGTTCAACACCCGGACCATCATCGTCAATCGTGACATATAACCATTCATTAACAATTGCAAAATTGACTTCTATCTTTTGGTAGGAATAACGAAAAGCATTACGAATCACATTTTCAAGTGCACTACAAAGTGCTTGTGGATAACATAAAATCCATTGTTCTGGTGGATAACTAATAAGATTTAAGGATTTATCCAACTGTGCTGCTTCAAAAACCGCATTATCAAGCACTGGTTTCCATAATTGTGCAATTTGATGAGGCGCTTTCGTCTCATTGTTAGCATATTGTTGCCGTGCTAAAGAAAGTAACTCACCAATCATTAAGTCTAACTTCTTACTTTCGATCTCAATCCGTTCTGTCTCTTTGGTTTCACCATATTTACGCCGAGATAACGAAGTTGCAAGTTGCAAACGAGTCAATGGCGTTCTTAATTCATGAGAAATATCTGACAATAAGCGCTGTTGCAAATCCTGCATACGTTTTAGCTCACGTAGCATATGGTTGAAACTTGCTCCCGTAGATTTAAATTCAGAAGAGCCAAATTTTTCTAGTTCAGGCCACTCTTTAATATTACCTCGGGCGACTTGATCTGCAGCCTTTTTCAATCGTCTCGCAGGTTTAGCTAAACTCCATGATAACCATAATAGTAAAGGTGTACTTGCTAACATGGTTAATAATAGTAGTAAGAAAGGATGATCAAAAATAAAACTAACAAATTGAGATTGAGTATCCGTGATCTCTTGCATAATATATAGTCGATAAACCTCATCACTATACATTATTGTGAATGGACCGATAATTTCTAATGTATCGTGAATTTTCTTTGCTGGTCGCTCAAACCCATTAGTCAGTTCACTAAAATTACGAACAATATCAATATTACTTGTATCTGGGGTAATAATTTGATCGCTCGGGGTGATAACATATAGAAATTGCCCTGAATGCTTAACATTATCCATCGCAACAACAAATCGCATCCACCAGCGAAAACTATTTTTGGGCACGTTAACCAACTCATGCTGGATGCTTGATGCTAGTGAAATGCCCGTACTTTTTGCCTTCTCAGATGGAACAGCTAAATTTCTTGAATCTAAGCTAGGAATAATAATAATAAGGGTCAAGAAAAAACCGATAGTAAATAAAAATATTGTAAATATTCTTATTGTTAATCGATCAAAAACCCACATTTTACCGCCTACTATATAATCATAATCGGATTAGACAAAATCTTTATCAATTACAAAGAGATACCCTTTTGATCTAAGTGTTTTAATCCAAGGTAGACCATCTTTACGTGGTGGAAGTTTTTTACGTAAGTTAGAAACGTGAACATCGATAGAACGAGCAAAAGGTAAAAACTCTTTACCTAGGACAGACTCGCTTAGCATATCACGAGAAATAATATCGCCCGATTTTTCTAGCAACTTAAGTAAAATTTGGAATTCTGTTCCGGTCAATTCGATATATTTATTATCAAAATAAGCTGATTGTTGACGTACATTTACTTTCAATGCATCAACAGTATACTCTAGTGAAGGAGAATCATCTTGTTGGGTCACTGCAATATCCCAACCTTTTCGACGTAAGGTTGCTCTGATTCTCGCAATTAACTCACGATCATTAAACGGTTTAATAATATAATCATCAGCACCAAGCTCAAGACCAATAATTTTATCAAGATCATTATCTTTTGCTGTCAATAAAATGATAGGTACTGTATATTTTGTTCTTAACTGCGTAAGAAGAGTGAGTCCAGTTATATCAGGCATCATGATATCAAGCAATATCAAATCGATTGATTCATTGAATTTGACTAAAGCTTCTGTACCATTATTAGCGACGTCAACAGTGAAATTTTCTAGCTCTAATAATTCTTTTAATAAAGCTGTTATTTCAACATCATCATCAACCAATAGTAATTTCTTGTTCATAACCATCCTCAGCATCAATAGCGATTAAAGAGTTTTTATTTTTTTTATTGTTTTCATATTATGTCATACTATCGAAATTGAACCTAGTGATAGCCTCGCCATTCTAAAATAAAATGATATATTTCTCAATAAAATAACGTGGCCATGCTAATATAAAAACGTTTTTAATTAGTTTATTTTTGAGTACATACATATGAACAATAATTATGGTAAATTAGTCAAAAAAGCGACTTATTTTGCAGTTATTTTTGCTTTCATTTTGATAATCATCAAATTATTTACTTGGTGGATAACAGGATCGGTAAGCTTATTAGCATCACTTTTTGACTCATCAATGGATCTATTAGCTTCAGCTTTTAATTTTGTTCTTATTCGTTACTCTTTAAAACCTGCTGATGAAGAACATCGTTTTGGTCATGGTAAAGCTGAATCACTAGCCGCTCTTGCACAAAGTGCATTTATTATTGGTTCAATCGTATTTTTATTACTAAATAGTATAAAATTGCTGCTTAATCCAGAACCTATTGCATATCCGTTATTAGGGATTATCATCTCCTTTGTTTCTGTTGTTTTAACGCTTAGTTTAGTTATGTACCAAAAACGGATTATCAAACTCACAAATAGTCAGGCGATAAAGGCCGATATGTTACATTATTCATCAGACTTAATGATGAATTGCGCTGTTATTATTGCTTTGATTTTAAGTTGGTGCGGTATTATCTATGCTGATGCCGTTTTTGCCTTATTAATTGGCGGTTATATTCTTTTTAGTGCATCCAAAATAGCTTGGATTGCGATTCAAGATCTCCTTGATAAAGCGCTACCTGATACTGATAATGAACGTATTTTAGATATTGCATCCGCCTTTTCAGAAGTGCATGGCATCCATGACTTAAAAACTCGTCGTTCAGGGCCAATGACTTTCATTCAACTCCATATCGAGCTTGATGATAATATGTTACTGCTAAAAGCACACGCTATCGCAGATAAAATGGAAAAACTTATTTCACAAGAATTTAATCCAGCAGAAGTGATTATTCACCAAGATCCACTATCCGTAGTACCAAAAGAAAAGCATCGATTAAGAGAGAAATTAAACTAAATCGGTATCCTTAGCCTATTGAGCGTCACAAGTTAAGGCTCTATAATAGACTAAAATTAAATAATTGAGGTTATTTTATATGGTAAAAAAAATAGGTGTACTAACCAGCGGTGGCGACTCGCCAGGTATGAATGCGGCGATTCGCGGTGTAGTTAGAACCGCTTTAACCGAAGGCTTAGAAGTATATGGCGTTGAAGACGGTTACTTAGGATTATATGAAAATAGAATTAATCAACTTCACCGTTATAGCGTATCGGATATTATTACACGAGGCGGAACATTTTTAGGTTCAGCTCGCTTCCCAGCTTTTAAAGAAAAAGCGATCCGAGAACAAGCCATTGAAAACTTAAAGAAAAACGACATTGATGCTTTAGTTGTCATTGGCGGAGATGGTTCGTATATGGGGGCGATGCGACTGACTGAAGAAGGATTCCCATGTATTGGTCTACCAGGTACGATTGATAACGATATTAGAGGTACCGATTATACGATTGGTTATTTTACTGCATTACAAACAGCAGTTGAAGCAATTGACCGTTTACGTGATACCTGCTCTTCTCATCACCGAATTTCTATTATTGAAATTATGGGACGAGGTTGTGGCGATTTAACGTTAAATGCAGCGGTCGCAGGTGGTTGTGAGTTTATGATTATTCCTGAGATCACCAATACAAAAGAGGACTTAATCACTGAAATCAAGCAAGGCTTTGCAAAAGGTAAAAAACATGCCATTGTTGCAGTTGCCGAACATATGCTAGATGTGGGTGAATTGGCTAAAGACATTGAAGCGGCCGTTAAACATGAAACTCGTGCAACAGTGCTTGGTCATGTACAACGAGGTGGCTCACCGGTTCCTTATGATCGTATATTAGGCTCAAGAATGGGCGCTTATGCGGTTGAATTGTTAATCCAAGGACAAGGTGGTCGTAGTGTTGGTATCCAAAATGGTAAGTTAATTCATCATGATATCATGGATGCACTTAACAATATGAAACGTCCATTTGATATCGATCTCTATAATACAGCCAAACGATTATTCTAATTATTACTAATAATCACAGGACGATATCATGCAAATTTTAGAAGATAATGAACGTTTGTATATTAAGAGTCCAGATGGCAAGAGTGAGATTGCAGAAATCACGTTCAGCCGGATTGGTGATGACAAAGCCTCCATTAATCACACTTATGTGAGTGATGATTATCAAGGTCAAGGCATTGCTGGTCAGTTATTCAATCTTGTTATTGAAAAAATGCAACAAGAAGGACGTAAAATTATTCCGATTTGTTCTTATGCTAAACAGCAATTTGAGCGAAGACCGGAACTGCAAACAATTCTAGCTAAATTTTAAATACATATTTTATGTACTAACAATAGGGAAATGCGAACCGCCTTTCCCTATTTTATTTGAGCACTTTATTGCTCAATATCCTGATCATGGTAAAATGACCAGCAATATACTCTATTACGTAGTAGGAATCATTTCATGAAAGTTAAAACTCGTTTTGCCCCAAGTCCAACTGGCTATCTACATGTTGGTGGCGCTCGTACTGCGCTTTATTCTTGGTTATATACCCGCCATGCTAAAGGAACTTTTGTTTTACGTATCGAGGATACTGACTTAGAGCGTTCAACACCTGAAGCTATTGAGGCAATCATCGAAGGTATGAACTGGTTAGATCTTTCTTGGGATGAAGGACCATTTTATCAAACGAAACGTTTTGATCGTTATGAACAAGTTATCAATCAAATGATTAAAGCTGGCAGCGCTTATCGTTGTTTCTGCTCTAAAGAAAGATTAGAACAGTTACGTGAAGAGCAAATGGCTAAAGGTGAAAAAGCCCGTTATGATGGTCATTGCCGTTGTGAGTCAGTCCAAAAATCATATACAGGTAATGAACCGCACGTAATCCGTTTTGCAAATCCAGTTGATGGATCAGTACTCTTTAATGATCTAATTAGAGGCCCGATTGAAATCGCGAATAAAGAGTTAGATGACTTAATTATTCGTCGTACTGATGGCTCACCAACCTATAACTTTTGTGTTGTTGTTGATGACTGGGATATGGAAATCACGCATGTTATTCGTGGTGAAGATCATATTAACAATACTCCACGCCAAATTAATATTTTAAAAGCCCTTGGTGCCCCATTACCACAATATGGTCATGTATCGATGATTTTAGGTGATGATGGACAAAAATTATCTAAACGCCATGGTGCAGTTAGTGTGATGCAATACCGTGATGATGGTTATTTACCTGAAGCGTTACTCAATTACTTAGTTCGCTTAGGCTGGTCTCATGGTGACCAAGAAATTTTCTCACGAGAAGAGATGATCGAATTTTTCACTTTAGACGCAGTTAGTCGTTCAGCTAGTGCATTTAATACTGAAAAATTACTCTGGTTAAATCACCACTACATCAATCACTTAGATGCTGATTACGTTGCTCAGCATTTAATGTGGCACATGCAAAAACAAGGTTATGATCTTAGTCATGGACCGGATTTAGTGAGTATCGTTAAATTATATGGTGAACGTTGTAAAACTTTGAAAGAGATGGCTGAATCTTGTGCTTATTGCTACAACGACTTTAGTGACTTTGACGCTGATGCAGCTAAAAAACATTTACGTCTTGTCGCTAAAGAGCCTTTAGAACTTATTAAACATAAATTGACACAAATATCAGAACTAGATTGGCAGACGGAGACGATTCATCACGCGATCCAAAGCACCGCTGATGAACTGAGCGTAGGTATGGGTAAAGTTGGTATGCCACTACGCGTTGCAGTAACTGGGATTGGTCAATCACCGTCGGTAGATGCAACCATTCAAGCGATTGGTAAGAGCAGAACGTTATCGCGCATTGACAAAGCGATTAACTATATTCTTGCAAGAGCAGATCAGTAATTGGGCAAAGAGTCCCTTTTACGTGCAATCTGCATTAATTTAGTGCAAAATAAAAAATCAGTGTTATCACTGGTTTTTTTATTTTATCGCAAATTATTGTAATTGATCATTCTGACTTGTTTTTATGATCAACATCCCATATGTTATAAAATAGGTGAATGTATCTCGGTAACCATCTACTTTTTAGTAAATTTTAAGTAGATACATAGATTTGGTATGTTTTTTGCATTATTACCTATTATTTTTAAATATAAGTTCGTTACTTAAGCGATATTTATTGTTGGAGAAACTCAATGTGTTCGATTCTTGGTATTCTAGATATTAAATCAGATCCAGAACAACTACGCACCAAAGCGCTAGAACTATCAAGTTTAATGCGTCATCGTGGTCCTGATTGGTCTGGTATTTTTGCTTCAGATAAAGCAATTCTTGCTCATGAACGTCTATCAATTGTGGATGTTAATACAGGAGCTCAACCGCTTTATAATAAAGATAAAACTTTAGTTTTAGCCGTTAATGGCGAAATTTATAATCACCAAGAACTACGTGCTCAATATAAAGATCGTTATGAATTTCAAACTGGCTCAGATTGTGAAGTTATTTTAGCGCTTTATCAAGAAAAAGGTATTCACTGTTTAGACGAATTGCAGGGGATGTTTGCCTTTATTTTATATGATATTAATAAAGATACTTATTTTATTGGTCGTGATCATATCGGTATTATTCCGTTATATACGGGCCATGATGAAAACGGCTCGCTATATGTTGCCTCAGAAATGAAAGCATTAGTTCCCGTTTGTAAAACAATTGCCCCATTCCCACCAGGAAGTTATTTATCTAGTACTGAAGGTGAAATCAAGTCTTACTATCAACGAGACTGGATGGAATATGACAATGTTAAAAATAACCCAACTGATATTAACGAATTACGTACTGCACTTGAAGAGTCAGTAAAAAGTCATTTAATGTCTGATGTTCCTTATGGGGTATTGCTATCTGGCGGACTTGATTCTTCTGTCATTTCAGCAATTACTAAAAAATATGCAGCTCGCCGCGTTGAAGATCACGAGAAGTCAGAAGCTTGGTGGCCACAACTTCACTCTTTTGCAGTTGGTTTAAAAGGTGCACCAGATCTTAAAGCAGCACAAGCGGTTGCCGATCATTTAGGTACCGTACATCATGAAATCAACTTTACCATTCAAGAAGGTATTGATGCTATTCGTGACGTTATTTACTTTATTGAAACTTATGATGTCACTACAATTCGTGCATCAACCCCAATGTACTTAATGGCTCGTAAGATTAAAGCCATGGGCATTAAAATGGTCTTATCTGGCGAAGGTGCTGATGAAGTGTTCGGTGGATATTTATATTTCCACAAAGCGCCAAATGCTAAAGAGTTCCATGAAGAAACGGTACGTAAACTAGCAGCTCTGCATATGTATGATTGTGCTCGTGCGAATAAAGCAATGTCTGCCTGGGGTGTTGAAGCTCGAGTGCCATTCTTAGATAAAAAATTCTTAGATGTAGCAATGCGCATTAATCCAAAAGATAAAATGTGTGGTAGCAACGGCAAGATGGAAAAACATATTGTTCGTGAAGCATTTGAATCTTATCTTCCGGCATCAGTTGTATGGCGTCAGAAAGAGCAATTCTCTGATGGTGTGGGTTATAGCTGGATTGATACATTGAAAGAAATTGCAGAGAAGAAAGTCACCGATCAGCAATTAGAGAATGCGAAATTTAGATTTCCGTATAACACACCTGCGTCAAAAGAAGCTTATATGTATCGCGAAATTTTTGATGAACTTTTCCCTCTACCAAGTGCAGCAGAAAGTGTACCGGGTGGTCCATCTGTTGCTTGCTCAACAGCTAAGGCTATTGAATGGGATGAATCATTCAAAAATCTAAACGATCCATCTGGTCGTGCGGCAGTTGGTGTACATAACGATGCTTATAAAAAATAGACATGGTTAATTAGATATTACCCGCTCTCTTGCTATCGTTAAATTGATTAAATATCAGTTAACGGTAGCAGAGTTTTCATCTTCACTCTGCATACTCTGTTACAAACATTTCAAGAGCTGGCTTATTTAAACGCTGATATTTGCTATAAGCTGTAGCTACCTTCTGACGAATCTGGGCTTTACTTTGATTATTTACCCAACCATCGATCATAGCATAAATGCTATACGCCTCTGGTGCCATACTCTGTGTTGTTAAAATAAGTGGTGTAATGCCTAATCGAGAAAGCGGCGGTGAAAAATAACGCTGGCTTTGACACGCAAATACCGCTACATAACGAGATTGTTGTAGTTGCTGCTGCTCTTTAGATAGAGTTTGCCAGCGCCAATCATCAGGTAAAAACTGTGACCAAGACCATTCCATTAAGAAATCATGACCAACATATACCACTAGATTAGCATCACCACCAAACTTAATTTCAGAACCATTAACATTTAAGGTCAGAGGTAATTGACCAGCGGAGTATGAGATGAAATTATCGACCGCATCACTAATATATTGCCCGTCATAAGCTTCTGCAACAATATAGATATCTTTACTACGATGTTTATAAATAATCTGCTCCAAAATATGACTATTTACTGGCTTAACTGTCTGCACAACCTGCCACTCTGGCTGCTTAGCAAAATAGGTTTTAACACCATAAGCCGCACCCCAATAAAGATTATTTCTGGGATCTTGACCATTACCAATTAATGCTGGTACTGGTGCAATTTGTTGGTATTTATTATCACACAATGCAACAACGAGATGAATGACTTTAGTCTCAGCCAATCCCGTAAAAGAGAATAATATTATAAATAGCGTTGCCAATTGTAAGTAGGTACTAACTTTTTTCATTACTCACATCCTCATCAGCAACCTGATACTTAACTACAACCTGATTTTGATATAGCTGCGTTGAACTTAAACAGACTGGCTGTGCATTGACATTATATTTAGTTAAAATATCACGCCAAATCTCGTTATGACGGAAAATAACGCCATTTTTTCTAACAAATTGATGATTTTTTTCGTATATATGAAAACTATATTGACGAGGAACATCACATAAAAGTTCCCCCTCCAGTTGGTGCTCACTTACATTTAGACGAATCTGGAAATGTTTGTCAGTAGGATTATAAAGAACCAGATCAATATAGTTATAAAATATTGCAGCTCCAGAACCAAATGGCAATACTCGTCCATCATCAGGAAATGGATCAAAACTATGATTAGCTCTCTCAATAATTTTTAGCTCAGAATGTAGTGCTAACCAGTGAATTAAATTACTAATCTGACAAATTCCACCGCCAATACCACTACGAGCTTGCCCAAAAGAGAGCTCCATACCGGCAATAAAACCTCTTTTGCGAGTCGGTAAACCGACTAAACGACAAAATGAAAAGTACTCTTTTGGCCCGATAATAATACCATCTAACTCTTTAACAGCCAGTTTCAAATTAGTGACTTTATTATATTGCAGCTGGATATCGCTATCACCCAATCGACGAATTAATTTAGAAGTATGCTTTTTATAACGATAAGGTAGTTTTTCACTAGTAACAAGAGATAGGCTGTATTTACGTGTTGTAGCATACCAAGACAGGTAACGAAATAACCTCCGTTGCCATACTCGTAACCAATATAGTACAGGATGATAATGAGATAACGGTTTACGCATAATGATATTATTCTATTTTTTATTATACTGAAAATGATATTCCTATATTGTGAAGTGAATATGAAGAATAGTTAACCCGATAAAATAATTAATATCGCTACGGCTAACTATCAACTGCTATCGACTTAACTTAAATATATCTGTGATATGGATCATGCCAGTTACAACATTCTCATGATTAATAACAGGCAATACCGTAATTGGGCTTGGTTGATGATTTTGCATGAAGTTTAATGCACTTAAAACCAATTGTGATTCATGAATGGCGGTAGGATTTATAGTCATTACATCGTTAACCGTTTTAGAGAAAAAATCAACATTGCACTTTAAGCTACGGCGAATATCACCATCAGTTATAATCCCTAGTAGATGCTGCTTATCATCAACCACCGAAATTGCACCAATACCCGCATCTGTCATAATAAAAAGTGCCTCTGATAATGGTCTCTCTTTTGTAATAATCGGATTTCGATGAGTTTGTTCAAGCAGTTTATTTAAAGTTAATAAACGCACGGATCCCAAATTACCGCCGGGATGATAAAAAGCAAAATCTTGTGAAGTGAAGCCTTTCATTTTCATTAACGTAATAGCTAAAGTATCGCCTAAGGCTAGCTGAGCGGTAGTACTATTAGTCGGTGCTAAATTAAATGGACAGGATTCACTATCCACCGCAGCATCTAAATAATATTTAGACTGTTTGGCCAGAGTCGATTGATTGTTTCCACAAATGGCTATCAGTGGGGCACCTATTTTATTAATCACTGGCAAAATATTGAGTATCTCTGCGGTTTCACCACTATTAGAAATAGCAATAACAACATCTTGTGGAGTGACCATACCAAGATCACCATGAATCGCTTCAGCGGGATGAAGATAAATAGATGGAGTCCCCGTACTCATCAGTGTCGCCGCTAATTTGTGTGCAATATAACCGGGCTTCCCCATACCCGTACAGATAACTCGTCCTTTAATAGTAAGAATTAATTCAATAATATTAATAAATTGCTCATCAATTCGAGGAATTAATTTCTCAATAGATTGCGCTTCTGATTTTAAGATACTTTGTGCATATTCGATTATATCGACACTCATTGCTCTCTATTCTTTATTTAATGACTTTGAGATATTTGAATCGATTTTAGTAAGAAAATATAGAGGTGGTTATCTAGATTAACAGAAAACTCATCATGGAGTTTAAAAAAATTGACTCACTTCACAATTATAGCCACAAAGATTAACAATCTTATTTCCATGGGATAATAACAGCATAATAATGGCAATAATTATTATCAATAAATGACTTTCAACAGAAAGGAGTTTTACTCGACTAGATTATTTATCAATAATCTAGTCGAACTATTTTAATGAATAGTGTTAAGATTGAAACATAAAATCAAGAATCAACAGATGATTATTATCTTTATATTGTACTTTTTTTACATTAGTAATATCTTTTTTTAACTTAATAACAAAATTAATATTATCTTGTTTCTCAATACTTTGAATTGACTCAATAGCACCCGATATCTTTTTTACCCTACTATTTAAAAGCCTAATAAGCTTTTCGCTGACATTCGTTTTATTAAGAACTAACGTAAATGAATCAACACTATCTTCAGTCAATGTATAGTTAATTGGTTGAGAAGATTCAACAACAAAACGAGAGTAATTTTTATTATCCCCAATACGTAAATCTGTAATTTGGTTATTGGTATTAGCTTTATTAACTTGAGATGTCGTTTTTTTCGTCTCTGGGGAACTCACAGGGACAGGAGCAACAGGTTCTGTTTTCTTAGTATTTGTCGCTTTTTCTATCGCTAATTGTTGTTTTAATTTAGTTAAATTATCCTTGGCTTTTTCATGCCCACCTGCGGCTGCTTTTTCAAACCAATAAATAGCTTTATCAGTATCAACATCAAGATCACCAAATCCAAATTGATACACTAGACCTAAATTGTTTTGAGCTGGAGTATATCCCTGTGTCGCTGCTTTTTCATAAAAGGTGATAGCCTTAAATGTATCTTGTTCAACACCTTTACCATTCGCATACAAAATACCTAAACTATTTTGAGCTACTGGATCGCCTTGTTCCGCTGCTTTTTCAAACCATTCAATTGCTTTTGGATAATCAGGTGAGTCATCGTAGCCTAGCCCTCTTTGATACATGATACCTAGCATTCTCTGGGATATTACAGAGCCTTGTTCAGCTGCTTTTTGATACCACGAATAGGCTTGTGGGTAATTTTGTACTGCGCCTTTTCCGTTATAATACATATAGGCAACGGCTACCATTGAAGTGAGATCGCCGCGTTCGGCTGATTTTGTATACCAATCCAGCGCTTTTGAGTAATCTTGCTCAATTTTATCACCTTTATAATACATATTTGCAAGCTGGTTTTGAGCATAAATATCACCTTGATTAGCAGCCTTTTCATACCATTTCATCGCTAATTCATAATCAGGCGTCACCTCTTTACCATCGGTGTAAATAAAACCAAGTGTATTTTGGGCTAATCTGTCATTATTCTCTGCGGCTTGGTTTAATAATTCCAGTCCTTTATTGAAATCACGATTAACCCCCATACCACCAGTATACATTAATGCAAGATGATATTGCGCTGGTGCATAATTTTGTTGTGCCGACTTCTCTAACCACTCCTCTGCCTTACTATAATCTTGGGCAACACCATCACCGTTAAAATATAACGCACCTAAATAATATTGCGCTACCGGGTGTTTCTGCTCTGCTGCTTTTTCTAACCAAGCTAATCCTTTATTATGTGATTCATTATTATCAAGTAGTAATAAACCTAAAGAATATTGACCTTCAGCATAATTATTTTCGGCCGAACGTGTATAATATGCTAACGCATCATACACATTGACTGCCACACCTTGCCCATTAGCATACATTAAACCAGCTATATACTGTATCTGCCCTTGATTGGTTGGTACATTAATACAATTTTGGACGGCTTGGGTAAAATCACCACTTTTTAGCCCATCGAAATAAGCCGATAAACAAGCATCAACTTTTGCTTGTTCTGCAGAAGGCTTTTCAGAAGATTGAATATCGGTAGCAAAAGCACTACTGCTTAACATTAAAAATAGCGAGATGATATATCGTTTCATCCAAAATCCTTTTATCTAATCATTAAAACTGATTAAAATTTGACACATAACTTGTATTTAATGAGTAATTATTTTTACATTTATCGAGATAAAAATAATTCAATTAATAAAGATAACTAATTAGTTTAATTATAACAGATTCAATTATCCTACTTATAAATATATTTTATTTATTCTTGGAACCGAGCTATAAATAATATACGCCCGTTACAGTCAGCGGTTGAAGCTATAGTTTACTCTTTTATTCCAATCAATTGTTTAACGAAAAAGTGTGAATATCTTTCACAAAGCTTGAGCTCACTCACAATTGTTACAACGAATTGTGAAAGTGTTAACACAATAACATAAATCCTATTTTTACTAGATTAGAATCTAGCCACTCTTAGCTGACATAAATAAGAAAAATAGTATGGAAGAGAATATTCCTAGATATAAACAAATTTTAGAACATTTAGATAAATATGATTCTACGACAATCAATCTATTATCTAATTTATTTTCAGTGTCACATATGAGCATCCGACGGGATCTTAAACGACTACAAGATAAAGGGTTAGTTAAAGTTGCTTATGGTGGTGAAGTTAAGCGAAGTTTCCTCAGTGGAACGCCAAAATACAATATGAAACAGAGCCGCTGTTCCGAAGGGAAAAAGATAATTGGAAAATTAGCTACAGAATTATTAGAACCTGGAATGGTCATTTTTATTGATGGTGGTACGACGATGCGTGAGTTTTCATTAAATATTACTGTACCACTCACCGTAATTACACCCGATCTTTATGTTGCAGTCGAACTTGCACAAAAAACGGAAGTAAAAACAATTATCTGCCCGGGTGAAATTCAAAGCCATGGGATGGCAACCTACAATTCACAAACTATGAAATATCTATCAGAGCAAGTCATTGATCTAGCTTTTATTGGTGCAGATGGTTTTAGCTTTGAAGACGGTGCATTAACAACAAATCAAGTCAAAGCTGACTGTAAATGGATGGCAATCTCGCGTTCCATTCAATCAGTTTTATTGGTTGATAACAGCAAATTGGGGCTTCGCTGCCGCTATAAAATTTGTTCATTAGAAAAGTTTAATTACATCATTAGTGAAAAGAGATTACCAGAGGAGATGGTAAAAACATTAAATAATCAAGAAGTAAAACTGCTCTATTAGTTTTTAAAAATAAGCTTTGTTTGCAAAAAATAATAAAACACGACATGTCGTGTAACCATAAATTTAAAAATACAGAGGGATCATATATGAAAGTAGCCGTTGTAGCCGACGATTTAACTGGTGCAAATGCCACCAGTGCCTTACTCAGTAAAAAAGGCTTTAAAGCAATAACTTGCTTAGAAAAATTTCATGAAGATTTAACGCAATTTGAAATTGTTTCTTTTGCTACAGATTCACGTTCTATCCCTTATAAAGAAGCTTATTCCAGAGTTGTCGACTGTATTAATCAATTCAAAAAATATGAACCGCTCATTAGTAAGCGAATTGACTCTACTCTACGCGGTAACTTAGGAGCAGAAGTTGATGCCGTAATTGATAATAATCCAAATCTAATGGCATTAGTTGTGCCCGTATATCCATCAAGTGAGCGTATCTGTGTTGGAGGATCACTACTTGTTAATGGTATTCCACTACAAAATACTGCAATGCGTAATGATCCAAAAAATCCAATGACCGAATCATCTATTTTAGAATTATTCCGTTGCCAATCACGTTATCCGGTTTCTCATATCTGTTTAAAAGAGGTGCTTGAAGGCAAAGAGCGTATAGAACAACGCCTCAAACAAATTTATCAACAGGGTGGCAGAGTCGTTATTTTTGATGCAACAACTGATGCTGACATTAATGTTATAGCTCAAGCATCAGAAAGTACCAAATTACCCGTATTTTGCGTTGATCCAGGTCCATTTACTGCACAATTTGCACATCTTCGTTATGCCAGTGAACGAAAAATGGCCAATAAGGTATTTATTGCGATTGGAAGCGTATCGGAACTAACCCAGCGCCAAATCAAAAAACTGAGATACGACAGAAAAGTTTGGTTAGAAACGATTTCAGTACAGACACTTATTGATATTGCCAATGATAGTAAAAAATCAAAAACCATTGTTGATAAATTATTAAGTAAGCTTGAACAAGTAGATTTAATCGGTATTGATACTGTTGAAACGCCTGATGATGTATGTGATTTATCCTGCATTGCGGAAAAAAATAATCTGACCATTGTCGAAGCTAGTAATGCTTTAAATAAAGGTATTGCAGAGATTACAGGACAAGTATTACAAAGCAAAAACTCCCCTATCAGGGCAATTTATACCAGCGGTGGTGATGTTACCGTTAGTGTTGTGAATCGTTTGGGTGGTTGCGGCTTTTTATTAAAAGATGAAGTCGAACCCTTAGCTGTCTATGGACATTTAGTTGGTGGGCAATGTGATGGTTATGCCATCGTCACTAAAGGTGGTTTTGTTGGTAATGATAATACGTTAGTACGTTGCATTGATTACCTAACAACCAAAATATCTTCTCACGAAAGTAGAACAGCCACAAATTAGTTTATTACTGTACAAATTATTTTGAATAAATTATACAAGGAGTTAAAAATGAGTCATCGTTGTTTAATTGGTGTTCCAATGGGAGATCCAGCAGGTATTGGTCCGGAAATCGTAGTAAAAAGTATTGCCGATCCACAAACTTATCAATACGGCTGTGTTGTCGTTACTGGAGATCAAAAAATATTGGAGAATGCTTGTCATTTTTCCAATATCAAATTAACCTTTAATATTATCGAAAACCTTCAACAAATCATTGATAAACCTGGTGTTTTGAATTTAATTCAATGCGGTAAAATAAATTATGACACATTTAAAAATGGGATGATTGAAGGTCAATGTGGGCAAGCTGCATTCGATTATATCAAAACAATCACTGATTTAGCTTTAGCGAAAAAATTAGATGCTATCGCCACAACACCTATCAATAAAGAGTCGTTAAAAGCAGGAAAAATAAACTATATTGGCCATACTGAAATTTTGGCGGATCTTACTGGTACTAAAGATCCATTAACAATGTTTCAAGTAAAAGATTTAAGAGTTTTCTTTTTAACTCGTCATCTTTCGCTGGTTAATGCAATCCAATCTCTAACCCCAGAAAGAGTGTGTGATTATGCTCAGCGTTGCCATGAAGCGTTAATAAAACTTGGCATTGAAAATCCAAGAATGACGGTTGCCGGTATCAATCCACACTGTGGCGAACACGGTCTATTTGGTCATGAAGATGATGATATCTTATTACCCGGTATCGAAATGGCAAGGAAAAAAGGGATCAATATCACTGGACCAAAACCAGCAGATAGTGTGTTCCACTTTGCTTTAGGAGGAGGCTATGATGCAGTCCTTTCGCCTTACCATGATCAAGGTCATATTGCGACTAAAATGGTCGATTTTCATCGTACTATTTCCATTACCAACGGTATGCCAATTCTTCGTACATCCGTCGATCATGGTACAGCTAATGATATTGCAGGAAAAGGAATCGCCAATCCAATTAGCTTAATTGAAGCGATACGATTAGCTGCACTATATGCACCAAATTTTAAATCTTAAATAGCGTTAGTCATTTACTATTTACTAATCTTTAAGTGTCCCCTCAAGGACACTTAAAAGGAGATTTTTATGCTAAAAAAATCGAATAACCAAAAATCACTTTATCCCTATGTTGTGCTTAATAGCATTATTTTATTAGTAGTGGGATTAATTGTTTTTTATTTAGGAACACTGGAGACAACTGAAAAAAATAGCCTTAGAATGATTGTTGGTTTACTCATCGCCATTGCTTTACTTCTCTTTATGATTTTACAGACTCGAATTCCTGCGTTTCCGGCACTCATTATAGCGGCAATTATCACCGGTTCTCTTGGTGGAATGCCGAGTGAACTAATGATAGCAACTATCAGTAAAGGATTTGGCGGAACACTTGGTCATATCGGTATTGTTATCGGTTTTGGCGTAATGATGGGCTCAATTTTACAAATGAGTGGTGCCGCCCAAAAAATGGCGCAAGTATTTATTCGTTTACTCGGAAGAGGTCGTGAAGAGTTAGCGCTTGTCATTATTGGTTTACTCGTCAGTCTGGCTGTTTTTTGTGATTCAGCGTTTATTGTGCTTCTACCATTAGTAAAAGCTATTTCACGTAGTACGGGTAAATCCGTCGTTGGTTTAGGTGCCACACTTGCGATGGGGTTAGTTATCAGCCATAGTATGATTCCACCAGCAGTAGGTCCTTTTGGTGTTGTATCTCAATTTGGTATTGGTCTTGGCGAATATATGTTATGGGCAATGATCATCGCGATCCCGATTACCATTGCTGGCTTTATTTATACGCGTCATATTGGTCGGACAATTTACCAAGTTCCCACAGCTGATGGAGAGAATTTTACACGCGAACGGTTAATTGTCTCAGAACAAGCTATCGATAATGATGAGAAATTACCAGGAACACTAGTCTCATTCGCACCAATCTTTGTACCGATTATTTTAATATTAAGTGCAACATTAATCACTGAAATGAAATGGACTAGCACTATCGCGATAATGCTAAAAACAATGGGACATCCTGTTATTGCTGTTGGTATCGGGTTGTTAGTGGCAATTCTTGGACTGAGTAATAATTTTCCTCGTAAAGAAGTCGTTCACCATATGGAGGGATCGATTCGTTCTGCTGGTATTATTTTACTCGTTATTGGTGGTGGCGGTGCGCTTGGAATGGTATTACGTGATTCAGGCACGGGGAAAGTGATTGCTGAATATATTGTTGCAATTGGTGTCCCAGGTATCTTACTGCCATTAACAATATCTACGTTGATTCGTTTAATTCAAGGCTCAGGAACCGTAGCGATGATAACCGCAGCAAGTATTACAGCGCCAATGATTGGTACCTTAGGCGTTCATCCGATTATGGCAGGATTGGGCTGCTCAATAGGTTCATTTATGTTTTCCTATTTTAATGATGCTTATTTTTGGGTAGTAAACCGCTCACTTGGTATTACCGAAATAAAAGAACAGATAAAAGTTTGGAGTATGACATCGACGGTTCTTTGGGCTGCCGGAGTTGTTACCCTATTAATTGTTAATGCACTTTTCTTTTAACATCTAAACAATATTAAGGTGGTTTACAATCACCTTAATAGTCAGATAAAATAATCAAGATTAAATATCACAAGTAATAATACCAAAAATATTTAACTGATTTCACCTTGCTTTAGTAACATATCAATATAAATAGTGACCCACTAAATCATTATACCCAATTATTCTATATAACTTTTCTACACTACTACCAAAGAGGTAATCCTTGTGGGTAGTTATATTATACGTGAGGTTTTATACAATACTCATAGCTGAAAATTTAAGATAAAAATTAAACTTGGAGTATTTATATGAGCAAAACCAATCTCGTTATTATTGGCAATGGGATGGTTGGTCATCGCTTTATTGAAGAATTAATCGACAAAAAGCAGTCTGATCAATTTAACATTACCATTTTTTGTGATGAACCAAGAGTCGCTTATGATCGTGTTCACCTCTCTTCTTATTTTTCAGGACATACCGCTGAAGCTTTATCTCTAGTACGAGATGGATTATATGAAGAAAATGATGTGAATATTTTGCTTGGAGAGCTGGCTATTTTAATCAATCGACAACGCAAAGAGATTCATTCTCAAACAGGGCGAATTGTCACATACGATAAATTAATTATCGCTACCGGTTCATACCCTTGGGTTCCACCAATCAAAGGGTCTGACGGTCCAGACTGTTTTGTTTATCGAACTATCGAAGATCTCGATGCAATACAAGAGTGTGCTAAACGAAGTAAAAGTGGTGCTGTTGTTGGTGGTGGTCTATTGGGTCTTGAGGCTGCTGGTGCTGTCAAAAACTTAGGTATGGAAACCCATGTTATTGAATTTGCGCCGGTATTAATGGCGGAACAATTAGATAACATTGGCGGAGAACAGCTACGTCGAAAAATTGAAGAGATGGGTGTAGGTGTTCATACGAGTAAAAATACTCAAGAAATTATTCATACCCCACAAGGTAAAATCATGCAGTTTGCTGATGGAACAGCGTTAGAAGTTGATTTTATTGTCTTTTCAACAGGTATTCGTCCTCATGATGAACTGGCAAAAGCTTGTGAGCTAGAGATTGGAACTCGTGGCGGTATTGTGATTAATGATTACTGTCAAACATCTGATCCTGATATCTATGCTATTGGAGAGTGCGCTTCTTGGCAAGGTAAAGTCTTTGGTCTAGTTGCACCAGGCTATAAAATGGCACAAGTTGCACTTGCGCACTTAACCGGGCAAGAAGCAACATTTACCGGCGCTGATATGAGTGCAAAATTGAAATTAATGGGTGTTGATGTTGGTAGTATTGGCGATGCTAAAAGTCGTTCTTCAGGCTGTCGTAGCTATGTCTACCTCGATGAAAGTATTCCCGTCTATAAAAAATTAGTTGTCTCTTGTGATAATAAACAACTACTTGGTGCAGTATTAGTCGGTGACACTTCCGATTATAGTAATTTATTACAGTTAATGCTCAATAAGATGGAGTTACCAGAGCATCCTGACAGCTTAATTTTACCGGCTTATGCAGGTGCAAAACCAGCGATGGGGGTTGATGCCCTACCAGACTCAGCACAAATCTGCTCGTGCTTTGATGTGACTAAAGAAAAAATTATTAATGCTATCCACGCTGGTTGTCATACGGTTGCAGCAATTAAAGCAGAAACAAAAGCCGGAACGGGTTGTGGTGGATGTCTACCATTGGTTACTCAAATTCTTAACTTGGAGCTGACCAAACAAGGAATTGAAGTTAGTAACTCATTATGCGAGCATTTCGAATATTCACGCCAAGAGCTGTATCACCTAATTCGCGTTGAAGGACTAAAATCCTTCCAAGAAGTGATCGAAAAACACGGGCATGGTTATGGTTGTGAAGTTTGTAAACCCGCTATCGGTTCAATATTATCTTCCTGCTGGAACGAATATATCTTAAAGCCAGAACTAGTACCGCTACAAGATAGTAACGATATCTTTTTGGGTAATATACAAAAAAATGGAACTTACTCGGTTATTCCTCGTAGTGCGGGCGGAGAAATTACACCAGAAGGTCTAATTGCCGTTGGTAATATTGCGAAAAAATATAATTTGTATTCTAAAATTACAGGATCACAACGTATTGGGCTATTTGGAGCGCAAAAAGATGATCTACCTGCAATTTGGCAAGAGTTAATTGAAGCTGGTTTTGAAACAGGTCAGGCCTATGCTAAAGCGCTACGTATGGCCAAAACTTGTGTCGGTAGTACATGGTGTCGTTACGGAGTCGGTGATAGTGTCGGTTTTGGTGTTGAATTAGAAAATCGTTATAAAGGAATCCGAGCCCCACATAAATTTAAATTAGGTGTTTCAGGCTGTACCCGTGAATGCGCAGAAGCACAAGGTAAAGATATTGGGATTATTGCAACAGAAAAAGGCTGGAACCTTTATGTTTGTGGTAATGGAGGTATGAAACCTCGCCATGCAGATCTATTAGCCTCTGATTTAGATAAAGAGACATTAATTAAGTATCTAGATCGTTTCATTATGTTTTATATCCGTACCGCCGATAAACTACAACGTACTTCAGTGTGGTTAGAAAGTTTAGAAGGAGGAATTGATTACCTACGCAGTGTCGTTATTGATGACAAATTAGGAATCAACGAAGAGTTGGAAAAAGAGATGGCTCGTATCCGTAAATTATTTATGTGTGAATGGAAAGAAACAGTTAATAATCCTGATAAACAAACGCGTTTTGCTCACTTTATTAACAGCCCATTACGAGATGAAAATGTTCAATTTGTTCTTGAACGAGCACAACATCGACCAGCAACACGTTCGGAACGAGAATAAGGCGAGGAAAGAAGAATGAACCAATGGATTACCGTTTGTAAATTAGATGATATTTTACCTGCAACAGGGGTTTGTGCTCTAGTAGAAAAAGCGCATGTTGCTATTTTTCGTCCATATCAAAGTGACGAACTTTATGCCATTAGCAATATTGATCCTTTTGCTGACGCAAGTATTTTATCTCGAGGAATTATTGCAGAGCACAATAATGAACTGTGGGTTGCTAGCCCACTAAAAAAACAACGTTTCCGCTTAAAAGATGGCTACTGTTTAGAAGATGAACAATACTCGATTCCTTGCTATGAGGTAAGAGTAGATGAAAATGGTACAGTGCAAGTTAAAGCAGGCCAAAATCGCTAATGAACTGGCAGTACGCTATTATCTATACTCAACTTTTTAATCAATGTGCAGCCAAAGCTGCACATAATTTATTTAGCCGTTCTTTGAGTAACATAGTATCAGATCAGCATTATTTAGGAACACCGATTATTGGTATACAACACCATAATCTAAACAATCTTAATATAAAGCAAAGCTATTCTTATTGCATAAGAACTGGTATGTTATAGCAATTGGTTCTTATCTATTATTAATTTGTACTATCTGAGGGACTATGGATTATTTACCCATTTTTTGTAAACTAACTAATCGTGACTGCTTATTAGTTGGTGGAGGCGAAATTGCCGAACGCAAAGCACGTTTACTACTTGATGCAGGCGCGAAATTAACGGTTAATTCACCGACATTTACTCCTCAATTTCAAGCTTGGGCCGAACAAAAACAGTTAACACTAACATACAGTAATTTTGATCCTAATCTAGTTATTGATAAATGGCTTATTATTGCTGCTACCGACAATGATGATGTTAATTATCAAGTCAGTCTTGAAGCGGAAAAGCACCAAATTTTTTGTAATATCGTTGACTCCCCCAAAGATGCTAGCTTTATTATGCCCTCTATTATTGACCGTTCTCCAATTATAGTTGCCGTCTCATCTGCGGGTAAAGCTCCAGTCTTAGCCCGTTTGCTACGTGAAAAACTTGAAGGAATTTTACCGCAACATTTAGGAAAATTAGCCAATTACGCAGGATATTTACGGCAAAAAGTTAAAACAGTTTATGGTTCGTTAACAGAGCGGCGACGTTTCTGGGAAAAGTTATTTGTTCATGAACGGTTAGCACAAGCCTTAGCGAACAATGATTCAGAACAAGTCGAGTTACTAACTGATAGATTATTTTCTGAGCCGATCGAAAATCGTGGTGAAGTTGTATTAGTCGGTGCAGGCCCAGGCGATGCTGGATTACTGACCCTCAAAGGGCTCCAACAAATCCAACAAGCGGATATCATTGTTTATGACCGTTTAGTATCAGAAGATATTTTAAATTTAACAAGGCGAGATGCTGAAAGAGTTTTTGTTGGTAAAAGAGCGGGTTATCACTGTGTACCACAAGAACAGATCAATCAAATTTTATTAGAACAAGCGCAAAAAGGTAAACGAGTAGTTCGCTTAAAAGGTGGAGATCCATTTATTTTTGGCCGCGGTGGTGAAGAATTGGAAACATTATATAATGCCAACATTCCCTTTTCCGTAGTACCAGGCATTACTGCCGCATCAGGATGCTCAGCATATAGTGGTATCCCGTTAACCCATCGTGATTATGCACAAAGTATTCGCTTAATAACTGGACATGTTAAAGATGGCAGCCACATCGACTGGCAAAGCCTTGCTGCTGAAAAACAGACATTAGTGTTTTATATGGGATTATCCCAAGCAGAAAGTATCCGTACGCAATTAATAAATCATGGTATGGATAGTAATACACCGGCAGCAATTGTTGAAGAAGGAACCACGACCAAACAAAAAGTACTTGTAGGTACACTCGACAACTTGCATGAATTAGCTTTACAAGCGCGTAGTCCAAGCTTAATGATTATTGGTCAGGTTGTTGCTTTACGGGAAAAATTGAATTGGTTTTTTAGTTCATAAGTACTCATTAAAGTACCTGATTTATTAAGTTCGGTTAATTATAGATCGTATCATCTCAAAACGATAAGCTCGTTCAAATTCACTACGTTCATTAAGGGGAGCAACCCCTTAATGAATTCTGTTCTCAGTTGAGTCACCGCTCGATAACCAATGACTACTCTTTACCTTGCAGGTACCAAACAGTCATTTCCATTCGCGATTTAAAGTTTAATTTTTTGAAAATACTTTTAATGTGAACTTTAACGGTACTCTCAACAATATTAAGCTCTTTCGCAATCAATTTGTTAGATAAGCCTTGTACTAATAAATTAAAAATATCATGTTCCCGAGGTGTTAATGAACTAACATCATGCACTTGATTCGTTGTATGCTCCTCACCTCGCATATAGTTAACGATAATATTCGATATCGCACTATCCATGATTAACTTACCGCTCATCACTTGCTGTAGTGATTGCAGAAAATCCTCAGGTTCCATATCTTTAAGTAGATAACCATCAGCTCCGGCTTTTAGAGCAGTAATAATGTCGTCACGATCATCAGAAACGGTAAACATAATAACCCGACTTGAAATATTGTTTTCTCTAAGTTGGCGTAAAATATCTAGACCATTAACACCATTGATATTGATATCAAGTAGAATAATATCGGGTTCAAGTTCTAAGGCTAATTGCACACACTCACTGCCAATCCCCGTTTCGCCGACAACTTGAAAATTCTCGACCGTATTAATTAGCTGTTTTACTCCATTACGCAACATGGGATGATCATCAATTAACAATACCGTTGTTTTAAATTGTTGCATCTTTTTAACCTTCAATAACAGTAAATGGAATATGTGTATTTCTAAATGTGACTACAATCTTAGTTCCCTTATCTGGGAAGCTTTCAATGACTAAATTACCATTTAGTAATTCCACGCGATCGCGCATAATAATTAAGCCATAATGATTATCTTGACTTGTATGGGTTTGTTGCATACCAATGCCATTATCCTCAATAATTATTGTAATAATATCATCTTCATCAATCGTCGCACTAATCATTACAGATGTTGCATCAGCATGTTTATAAATATTATTTAATGCTTCTCTTATAATTTGTAATAAATGAATCGCGTATTTGCTATCAATAACATTTAACGGCAATTGATAGCTAAATTGAATCGGAAAATTTAATTTTTTATTAAACTCTTTAATTAACTCTTGCAAACTAGCATAGAAACCCGTTTGATTTAGGCGTAAACGGAAAGAGGTGATCAACTCACGCAACTGTGAATAAGCACTATTAATCTCTTTTTTCATATTGCCTAATAAATCAATACTTTCTGAAGAAGCTAGAGAAGTTTGCATCTGTAGACAACTTAGATGAATCTTGATACAAGATAGTGATTGAGCAATAGAATCATGTAATTCACGAGCCATTGCAGATCGCTCTTTCATTAATAGATACTGCTTTTGCCGCTCAATCTGTCGATCAAGAGCAATTGCCATTGTCATTTGTTCTACAATACCCATCACTAAATCTTCTTGTTCAGCAGTTAACAGTGTATTTTTCGGCAAAGTCGCGATCAATAAACCATATTTTTGTTGATTATCTTGCAAGTACCAATAACGAGAATAGCGCTCTTTTTGTTGTACTTGTGCTGGAATCAAACAGGCCGAACACGCTGAGTTTTGACAATACGGTAATTTTTGCTGATTGTCATAACCAATTTCTTGGTAACGTTGTAGATCTTCTGTTTCATAGAAACGGATTTGGAACTGACTTAATGGACTAATACCCTCAAGTTGATGTAGGATTGCTAAAAAACGTTCACATAATGGTTGTGAGGTATGAAACTGCTTAGTAACTTGATATAAAAATGACACAATACTATTTTTATGTTGTAGTTCAGCCGTTTTTTCTTTAACCCGCTGTTCAAGGGATTGGTATTGCAATTCTATCTGTTGCGACATTTCATTAAACGCTTGTCCCAAAATATCGAATTCATTATGTTTATTACTTAATTTAAACCGCTCACTAATATCGTTTCTAGAAATAGCTTCAGCCATTTTTAACAACTGTCGCCAAGGAGCTAGAAGATTTTTACGCAAATAATAAATTTGTAGAATTAAAAAAAAGATAATCACGAGCATAAAAAGTAGTTGCAAACGAGAGATCGTTTGTAACTGATTTTCTGTTTTCTGATCTATATGATGAACTAAGCTATCAATTTGTTGTACATACCTATCAATACTATATCTGACCTCTTCAATCGATTGAGCATTTTTCAGTAAAGGTACAAGATTATCAGTCCACTCCACCTGTAGTTGAGTGAATTTATCAAGTAGTTGATAACGAATTAATAAATCTCTATATTCTGTAGATAAAGGAACGCTAGCAAATAAATCTAATCGAAAGTATTCTTTTTTTTCTAACGGGAGCATCGACAAAAGTTTATAGCTCTTCATACGCAATAAACCTAACTGATTCACCATATAAGCACTACCTTTAGTATCATTTGCAATACTAACAGATAGGGATAATGCCAGTAATGCGATCGCGCCTAAAGAAAGCATTAATAATGTTAATCTTTTAACGATCGAAACTTTGTATCTTACTTTTTTTAACATTTTTTATCTAAAAATTTGCTTAATATCTGTTTGTATTGTAACGCTAAAATGATAACTCCTCAGATCTTTTTTACCACTTTTTACGATCTTTTATGAAACAGCACTTGCAACAACCCTTTTTTTTGCGTAAAATTCTTGCCCTATATGATTAATCTATGCAGACTGTAAATAATATTGAATGATGTCGTCTGCTTTTTATTGCGGAGTTAGATATGTACGCAGTTTTCCAAAGTGGTGGTAAACAACACCGAGTTAGCGAAGGCCAAGTCGTTCGCTTGGAAAAGTTAGAAGTCGAAACCGGTTCACAAATCGTATTCGATAAAGTTTTAATGGTAGCAAATGGTGAAAACATCCAAGTTGGTGCTCCGTTTGTTGAAGGTGCAACAGTTAAAGCAGAAATCGTTGAGCACGGTCGTGGTGACAAAATTAAAATTGTTAAATTTCGTCGTCGTAAACATTACCGTAAACAACAAGGTCACCGTCAGTGGTTCACTGATGTGAAGATCACTGCAATCGCTTAATAGGAGTAACTAACAATGGCTCATAAGAAGGCTGGTGGTTCATCACGTAACGGACGTGATTCCCAGAGTAAACGTTTAGGTGTTAAACGTTACGGTAGTCAAGAAGTTTTAGCTGGCAACATTTTAGTTCGTCAACGCGGAACTCAATTCCACCCAGGTACAAATGTTGGCTGTGGTCGTGATCACACTCTATTTGCACTTGTTGATGGTCAAGTGAAGTTCGAAGTTAAAGGACCTAAAAATCGTCGTTATGTTAGCATTGTAGCAAACAGCTAATTTCGAACGAATTTTATAAATTAGAAGCTCTACATTTTGTAGGGCTTTTTGCATTTTCTACTTCATTAAAATAAATATTATGAGTATGATTACTCCATATTCGACACAAAACATTCACTCTCTGTAGATTACATCATGATAAAGCAACAAAATGTAAAAATGGGCTTTCTATTGGCTATGCTAACAGCCATTATGTGGGGAGTTGTGCCTATTGCGATGAAATATGCCTTAGAAGTCGTCGACCCCTATACCATCGTTTGGTACCGATTTATTATCTCAGCCATTGGATTAACTATCTGGCTTGGCTATAAAAAACAGTTTCCTGATTTTACTATTTTTAAAAAACGTCGACGTTTTATTATGTTAATGGTTGCAGGTTTTGGTTTACTAGGTAATTTCATTTTATTTGCTTCTGGAGTCAAATACCTATCGCCGACAACATCACAAGTTGTTGCTCAACTCGGTATCGTTTTTTTCATGATATCAAGTGCTATAGTATTTAAAGAAAGACTTCGACCATCACAAATTATTGGTATCAGTATATTGTTAATTGGTCTGGTATTATTTTTCAACAAAAATATTTTAGATATGTTTGCTAATTTTTCTCAACATGGATTCGGCGTATTATTAACGTCCTTAGCGGCAATATCTTGGGCTTTATACGCCTTAGCCCAAAAAGTATTACTAAAAAAATTACGAGCAGAGCAGCTACTTTGGCTGATTTACTTAATGTGTGCCATTGTCCTCTTACCGATATCATCGCCAGGTCAAATACTGTTAGCCAATGTGTGGCAAATTTTCGCTATTATTTTTTGTGGTTTAAATACCATAATTGCCTACGGGGCATTAGTTGCCGCAATGGAGCGATGGCAAGCTGCACAAGTTAGCGCAATAACGACTTTAACTCCGCTATTTGCATTAATTTTTTCGGATCTATTTGCTTTAATTTGGCCAGAAACTTTTGTGATGCAATATCTAAATATTCTTGGTTATATCGGTGCTTTTGCTGTAGTATGCGGGGCAATGTTTGCAACAGTTGGCCATCACATATGGCATCATAGAAAAGGTTTTTCATTTAAGAACCGCAAAAAAGGAGAAATAGAATGAAGTTTGTTGATGAAGCTTCAATTCGCGTAGAGGCCGGTGATGGCGGTAATGGATGCGTAGGATTTCGTCGCGAAAAATATATCCCCAAAGGTGGCCCTGACGGCGGTGATGGCGGAGATGGCGGCGACGTATATTTTATTGCTGACGAAAACTTAAATACTTTAATCGATTTTCGTTTTGAAAAAGCCTATCGTGCCGGACGAGGACAAAATGGTCAAGGTTCTGACTGTACAGGAAGACGCGGTGATGATATCACGGTTAAAGTCCCGGTTGGAACACGAATTATCGATAAATATACTAATGAAATCATTGGTGATTTAACCAAACACCAACAAAAAATCATGGTCGCAAAAGGCGGTTTTCATGGTTTAGGTAATGCGAGATTTAAATCTTCTGTAAATCGTGCACCAAGACAAAAAACAGATGGAACACCGGGTGAAAAACGCGATATTTTATTAGAGTTATTGCTACTGGCTGATGTGGGAATGCTGGGTTTACCTAATGCAGGTAAATCAACTTTTATTCGTGCAGTTTCAGCGGCCAAACCAAAAGTAGCCGATTATCCATTTACAACATTAGTACCAAGTCTTGGTGTTGTGAGAATGGATAATGAGCAGAGTTTTGTAATCGCAGATATTCCAGGATTAATTGAAGGTGCATCAGAAGGTGCTGGACTAGGTATCCGCTTTTTAAAACATTTAGAGCGTTGTCGTGTTTTAGTTCATCTAATTGATATTGCACCAGTTGATGAATCAGATCCCGTTGATAATGCAAGAGTGATTATTCAGGAACTGGAAAACTACAGTGAAACTTTAGCAAAAAAACCACGTTGGTTAGTTTTTAATAAAAGTGACGTATTAGGTAAAGAAGCTTCTGCAGAAAAAGCAGCTGAAATAGTTAAGCAACTTGGCTGGCAAGACAAATACTACTTAATCTCAGCCATTATCCAAGATGGCGTGAAACCACTGTGTTGGGATTTGATGAGTTATATCAATGAGCATCCAAGAGAGCAAGAAGAAGCAGAGCAACCTAAAGAGAAAGTTGAATTTATGTGGAATGATTATCACCAAAAAGTGATGGAAGATACTTTTGAAGATGATGAATTTGACGATTGGGATGAAAGTGATGAAGAAGGTGTTGAAACTTTCTATGAAAAATAGTCAAAAATCAATTAATTAAAAATAATTTTTAATTTTATTAACTATTTTGATAAATAACACTTGCATAAGTTAATGATAATCATTATCATTAACTCATACTTTAGTAGATACCTCCACAGGTGGTCTAGCTTCGAAAAAGTATGACATTGCTCACATTGCTTCCAATGTTTCGCCAGCTTAAACCATTAAGCTGGCTTTTTTATTTATAACTCAGATGAAAACAATCTACTCTCTTTTCTGATGACCAACTGATCATCAACAACCATTTTCCATACACCATCTTCATAATAGGGTACCTTTGAAACAATAAAAGTTGTATATATTCCTAAAGCACCAACTTTAAAATCATCGCCGATAAAATCGGTGATTGGGGCATCAATAGATTTAGATGAATTACCATTTTTATATTGATACTCAACTCTCGCTTCTGAAGTAATAGTCAGTACCATATATTGCCCATACCAAGTACCAATATAATTTTTCTTCTCTGCTGGAATTTTACCAAGCCCGTCACAGCCAACTAATAACATAGTGAATAAAAAAAATATAACAACTTTTATCCTATTCTTTATCATTATGATTTACCTTACTATTTATATAAAATTTTTGAAAAAATCTTCAGCATTCTTCTCTAAATCAAATAATATTAATAGTGCCGCACTTCCACCAAACTCTTTTGGAGCCTGATGAAAACAAATAACATCAGGGTGTTGAGCCAACCACATTGGTGTCTGTTTTTTCAGAACATTTTTACCATGGCCATACATGATGGATGCACACGGTACACGTTCTCGAATACAAGCAGCAATTAATGCAGCAATCTCTTTTTTTGCTTCTAATTGGGTTAACCCATGTAAATCTAAAAATAATTCTGGCTCATAGTAACCTCGTTTTAACTTTTTTAACTCATTGGGGTCACTGCCTTCACGTGAATAACGAATCGGGTCATCCAATAATAGTGGTTGGAAATCATCAGAAAAGTAGAACTCATTATTAATATTATCTTGCTGGTGTTTTTTTTCAGTAATAACTATTTTATTCTCTCTACGTGGAGAATGAATGACAGTATCTTGCTTTAATTTTTTGGCATGACCAATTGCACTTTTAAATAGTGCTAGCTCTTCAGAACTCGGTTTATAATTTTTTGACATTTTTATTTACTCAGGATAAACCTTCTCTTTAAATTCACATAAATCTTCAATAACACAGGCTCCACAACGTGGTTTTCTGGCAATACAGGTATAACGGCCATGTAAAATAAACCAGTGATGACAGTTAATTTTATACTCATCAGGAACTACTTTTAATAATTTATCTTCAACTGCTTCAACTGTTTTACCTGGTGCAAATTTAGTACGATTACACACGCGAAAAATATGTGTATCAACGGCTATCGTTGGCCAACCAAAAGCTGTATTTAATACTACATTAGCCGTTTTACGACCAACACCAGGCAGTTCAACTAATGCCTCAAAGTTTTCGGGTACTTGACTATGATGTTTATCAATCAAAATTTGACACGTTTTGAGAATATTTTCAGCCTTACTATTATAAAGTCCGATCGTTTTAATATAACTTTTAAGGGTATCCAATCCTAAGGCCAAAATTGTTTCTGGTGTATTAGCAATAGCAAATAAAGGTTTAGTTGCTTTATTGACACTCACATCCGTTGCCTGAGCAGAAAGCAGTACGGCAATCAATAACTCAAACGACGAATGATAAACCAGCTCTGTTGTAGGATCCTTAATATGCTGTTTTAATCGATTCAATATTTCTATACGAGTTTGCTGTTTCACAAGTAAAATCTTTCCTAAAAAAACTTAATGCTAGTATAACAATAATTACTCAAAATTGTATCTATATCCTAATGTTAACTCTTTTTAGAGTGATAAATATATGATAAGCTTTTTCGCTAATTTGTTTTTTGGAATAAAACACAACTATGTCTTTACCAATGATCGTTACATTTTCCGTTTATATTATTGGCATGATAGCTATCGGGCTTTTTGCCTTTAGAGCGACCAAAAATTTTGGTGACTATATATTAGGCGGTAGAAAAATAGGTAGTTTTGTCACTGCATTATCGGCAGGAGCATCGGACATGAGTGGTTGGCTACTCATGGGCTTACCAGGTGCGGTCTTTTTATTTGGTATATCACAAAGTTGGATAGCAATTGGGCTTGTGATCGGAGCCTATTTTAACTGGTTATTGATTGCCGGCCGTCTACGTGTCTTTACTGAAATCAACCATAACTCATTAACATTACCCGATTATTTTACTCGCCGCTTTAATGATAATAGTTCATTGTTAAGACTTATTTCAGCCGTCATTATTCTAGTCTTTTTTACAATATATTGTGCATCAGGGATTGTTGCTGGCGCAAAATTATTTGAAAGTACCTTTGGCTTAAGCTATGGTTGGGCAATGCTTGCCGGAGCTGGAGCAACCATTATCTATACTTTTGTCGGTGGTTTTTTAGCGGTGAGTTGGACTGACACAGTACAGGCCAGTTTAATGATGTTTGCCCTTATTTTAACCCCTATAATGGTAATTATATCATGTGGTAGTTTTGGCGATACAATTACAGCAATTGAAGCTCTTAATCCACAATATATTAATCTATTTGCTAATATGGACTTTATCTCCATCATATCCTTACTAGGCTGGGGATTAGGCTATTTTGGTCAACCCCATATTTTAGCTAGATTTATGGCAGCAGGTTCACATGAAGTCATGAAAAATGCGCGTAGAATCAGTATGACGTGGATGATTTTGTGTTTAGCTGGAGCGATTACAGTCGGTTTTTTTGGTATCGCTTATTTCTCAAGTCACCCAGAATTTGCTTATTTGATTAATGATGGCAAACAAGAACGTATTTTTATTGAATTGTCGAAACTACTCTTTAATCCTTGGATTGCTGGCGTATTACTTGCAGCGATTTTAGCTGCGGTAATGAGTACCTTAAGCTGCCAGTTACTCGTCTGTTCAAGTGCGATTACCGAAGATTTCTATCGTGCATTTTTTAGGCCTAAAGCCAAACAAAAAGAGCTTGTCTGGGTAGGAAGAGCAATGGTACTTGTTGTCGCCATTATTGCGATCCTATTAGCGCTCAATCCTAATAATAGCGTCTTAGATTTAGTCAGTGATGCTTGGGCTGGTTTTGGTGCAGCATTTGGTCCAATTATTATTTTCTCCGTTTTCTGGAAACGAATGACTCGAAATGGTGCGTTAGGTGGAATGATTATTGGTGCAGTTACTGTTTTAATTTGGATTCAGTTTAAATGGTTTAATCTATACTCATTAATACCAGGATTTATTTTTTCTTCATTATCGATAATTATCATTAGCTTACTTGACCGTAAACCTGAAAAATCGATCCTTGAGCATTTCGATACTGCATACGAATTGTATCATCGTAAACCATCTTAGCTTGAGAGACTGAATAATAATATTACCGATGCATATTTTATTCAGTTAATCTAAATAGATAAAATGGGCGCAAATTGTATATAAACCAAGACATTAGAATAAGAATGAGTTATACTTCAACAAAATTTATTTCATAGCTAGGGCATAGAGAGAAGATAGGGTACGACTATGGCAACAAATGTGATCAAACAACTTCAAGAACGCGGGCTTATTGCGCAAATTACAGATGAACAAGCTCTTACTGAACAATTAACCAAAGGCCCTATTGCCTTATATTGTGGCTTTGATCCAACCGCAGATAGCTTACACTTAGGTCATCTAGTACCATTACTCTGCCTAAAACGCTTTCAAGAAGCTGGGCATAAACCCGTTGCACTGGTCGGTGGTGCGACTGGATTGATTGGTGATCCAAGTTTTAAAGCCGTAGAACGTAAATTAAATACCTCAGATACAGTGCAAGACTGGGCCGATAAAATAAAACGACAAGTGTCCCCTTTCCTTGATTTTGCCTGTGGTGATAATTCAGCTATCGTAGTTAACAATTATGATTGGTTTGGCGATATGAGTGTTCTTACCTTTTTACGTGATATCGGTAAATACTTCTCTGTTAATGCTATGATTAGTAAAGAAGCAGTGAAACAACGTATCGAACGTGATGATGTTGGTATTTCATTTACAGAATTTGCTTATAATCTACTGCAATCTTATGATTTTTCCTGTTTAAACAAAGCGCATAATGTGACATTACAAATCGGTGGTTCAGATCAGTGGGGAAATATTACTTCAGGTATTGATTTAACTCGCCGTTTACACCAACAACAAGTTTTCGGCCTAACTGTACCACTGATTACTAAATCTGATGGTACCAAGTTTGGTAAAACAGAAAGCGGTGCAGTATGGCTTGATCCGAAAAAGACGAGTCCATATAAATTCTACCAATTCTGGATTAATACTGCTGATTCTGATGTTTACCGTTTCTTGAAATTCTTCACATTTATGTCATTAGAAGAAATTAATAAACTTGCAGAGGAAGATAAAAATAGTGGTAAAGCACCACGCGCCCAATATGTTTTAGCAGAACAAGTGACTAAATTAGTTCATGGTGAAGAAGGCTTAATTGCAGCAAAAAGAATTACAGATAGCCTATTCTCAGGATCATTAAAAGAGTTATCTCAAGATGATTTTGAGCAACTAGAACAAGACGGTATGCCAATTGTAGCATTAGAAAAAGATGCTGATTTGCAGCAAGCATTAGTTAATGCTGGACTTGCTCCATCGAGAGGACAAGCTCGCACAATGATTGAATCTAATGCGATTTCAATCAATGGTGAAAAACAATCTTCTGCTGACTATAAATTTAGTGATACAGATAAACTGTATCAGCGCTATACTTTACTTCGTCGAGGTAAAAAATACTATTGCTTATTAATTTGGCA
Source organism: Orbaceae bacterium BiB (assembly GCA_036251205.1). Taxonomy (NCBI): domain Bacteria; kingdom Pseudomonadati; phylum Pseudomonadota; class Gammaproteobacteria; order Orbales; family Orbaceae; genus Orbus; species Orbus mooreae. The sequence goes on from CP133958.1 coordinate 1,862,422, forward strand.
ATAATTAAGTAAAGTGAAAGGAAACGAGATGCAAAACATTTTATCTATCCAATCTCATGTTGTGTTTGGTCACGCAGGTAATAGTGCTGCTGAATTTCCTATTCGCCGACTAGGGGTAAACGTTTGGCCACTAAACACAGTACAATTCTCTAATCATACTCAATATCGTCAATGGACGGGTACTGTGATGCCTGCTTCACATTTAGTTGAAATCGCCGACGGTATTAGTGCAATTGATGAATTAAAAAATTGCCATGCAGTGCTTAGTGGTTATATGGGATCACCTGAACAAGGTAATGCCATTATTGAAATTGTCAAAAAAGTAAAACAAGCTAATCCTAACGCCCTTTATATTTGTGATCCCGTCATGGGACATCCAGAAAAAGGGTGTTTTGTTGCTCCTGGTGTATCTGAATTTTTGTGTAATGTTGCGTTGCCAATTAGTGACATGATGTCACCCAATATTTTAGAATTAGAAGAACTGAATAATAAACGAGCAATCAATAATGTTGATGAAGCTATTATTGCTTGCCGTGATTTATGTCAAAAAGGCCCTAAAGCTATTTTGGTAAAACATCTCAGTCGTGCGGGTATCCAAAAAGATCGTTTTGAAATGCTGCTTGTTACTCATAACGAAGCTTGGCATATACACCGCCCATTAGTAGATTTTGGTGTTAGACAACCCGTTGGTGTTGGCGATATGACTAGTGGCCTATTTATTGCCAATATCTTACTTGGTAAATCGTTAGTCGAATCACTTGAACATACTACCTCAGCGGTTTATGCTGTGATGCTTGAAACATTAAAACGTGATCAGTACGAACTGCAATTAGTTGCAGCACAAGATCAAATTGCTAAACCAGAACAGTGGTTTAAAGCAACAAAACTAGACTAAATAGTAGATAATTTAAAAAGAAACAGAATAACAATAACAGAGAGAAAGCTGATGAAAGAAGAAAATATCGAACAGACTGAACAGATTATTTCATTAGGCCAAAAGTTAGCTAACCAACGAAAAAAACTTGGATTAACTGAACATGATATCGCCAGTAAAATACATATTAGAACGTCTATTATCTTTGATATTGAGAATGATAATGTGCCGAATGTTCCCCCTGTTTTTTTGAAAGGTTACATCAAAAACTACGCAACGATTGTTAATCTTCCAGAAAGTGAATATATCTCTTTTATTGAGTCTCAACAGAATCACTCCACAATACAAACCATGAAGAATTACTCCAATAAAGAGCAAAAAAAACGTAATGGTAAACGCTTAGTATTAGCAAGCTTCTTTATTATTCTTATTATTATTGGAATAATCTCATTTTTTGCGTGGAAAGACAGCCAAAATGAACTTGTCGAAGTGACACATTATATATCTCAGCCATCTTCTACAAACAGCTAAATCCACACCTAGTTTAGTTAGTAACTTAATAAACTAGCCTCTATTTCGTTAAAATATTGCTATAACATATCATTATAGCGTAAAAAAGTAGAATTACTAATCAAACTCCTTATAGTTCAAATGACTATAAATGCTAATTTTTCTCATTACATACAGACATTTTTAATAAATCTTGCTAAGATTAGCCGCAAATTATTTTATTTTAGTTAGGCTACCTATGAGTTATGCGGATTCACCCATTAAGCGCCGAGAATCGACTCGAATTTATGTGGGCAATGTGCCTATTGGCGACGGGGCTCCTATTGCAGTTCAATCAATGACTAATACACGCACAACGGATGTAGAAAAAACCGTTGCGCAAATTAGATCTCTTGAACGAGTTGGTGTGGATATTGTTCGAGTATCAGTACCGACAATGGATGCAGCAGAAGCATTTAAACTTATTAAACAACAAGTTAAAGTACCTTTAATTGCCGATATTCATTTCGATTATCGTATTGCGCTTAAAGTTGCAGAGTATGGTGTTGATTGTTTACGTATCAATCCCGGTAATATTGGTAATGAGAGCCGTATTCGTAGCGTCGTCGAATGTGCTAGAGACAAAAATATTCCCATACGAATTGGTGTAAACTCGGGTTCATTAGAAAAAGATATTCAAGAAAAATATGGTGAACCAACCCCGCAAGCGATCGTCGAGTCAGCTATGCGCCATGTTGAAATATTGGATAGGTTCAATTTTGACCAATTTAAAGTGAGCGTAAAAGCCTCTGATGTATTTACTGCTGTCGAAGCCTATCGTCTACTCGCTAAACAAATTAAACAGCCGCTTCATTTAGGAATTACAGAAGCAGGTGGAGCAAGAAGCGGTTCTGTTAAATCCGCTATCGGCTTAGGTATGTTATTAGCGGAGGGTATTGGCGATACCTTGCGAGTATCTCTCGCTGCCGATCCAACCGAAGAAGTAAAAGTAGGCTTTGATATTTTAAAATCATTACGCATCCGCTCTCGAGGCATTAATTTTATTGCTTGTCCAACTTGTTCAAGACAAGAGTTCGATGTTATTGGTACGGTTAATGAGCTAGAAAGACGGTTAGAAGATATTATTACACCAATGGATGTTTCGATTATTGGCTGTGTTGTAAATGGTCCAGGAGAGGCACTTGCTTCAACAATGGGCGTTGCTGGCGGCAATAATAAGAGCGGTTTTTATGAGGATGGTGTAAGAATTGGTCGCATCGATAACACAACAATGATAGAAGAGCTTGAAGCGAAAATTCGAGCTAAAGCACAACTATTATTAAATAAAATTGATATTAAAACCGAATAATTAAACCCAATTAGTGAAATGAAAATGACTGAGAAAAAAATACAATCAATCCGGGGAATGAATGACTTACTCCCAACAGAAAGCGCACTTTGGCAATATGTAGAAAAAACAGTTAAAGGTGTATTAAATAGCTATGGTTATAATGAAATTCGTACACCCATTGTTGAAGATACTGCATTATTTAAACGTGCAGTAGGTGAAGTTACGGATATTGTTGAAAAAGAGATGTATACATTTAATGATCGTAATGATGAAAGCATCACTTTACGGCCAGAACTTACTGCAGGATGTGTTCGCGCCGGTATTGAGCACGGTTTATTATATAATCAAGAACAACGTTTATGGTACTTTGGTCCGGCATTTCGTTACGAAAAACCACAAAAAGGTCGATATCGTCAATTTCACCAATTTGGTATAGAAGTTTTTGGACTTGAAGGACCAGATATCGATGCTGAGCTGATTTTACTCACCGCAAGACTTTGGAATGCCTTAGGTATTACCGAACATACTACATTAGAACTTAATAGTATTGGTTCGTTAGCAGCTAGAGCCGACTATAAAAAAGCCTTAGTTAGCTATTTAGAGCAGCATAAAGATCATCTTGATGAAGACTGCAAACGTCGTATGTATACAAATCCATTGCGTGTTTTGGACTCAAAAAATGCTGAGATACAGACAATTTTGAATAATGCTCCTAAATTATTTGATTATTTAGATGAAGAGTCGAAAACCCACTTCGCGGGATTATGCCAACTATTAGATAGTGCTGGTATCAAATATCGTGTTAATCAACGCCTTGTACGAGGTTTAGATTATTATAATCGCACTGTATTTGAATGGGTAACAACGAGTTTAGGTGCCCAAGGAACGGTTTGTGGTGGTGGACGTTATGATGGACTTGTGAGCCAATTAGGGGGACAAGCAACACCTGGCGTTGGATTTGCAATTGGCGTTGAACGCTTAGTCTTACTTATCCAAACCGTAAATAGTGAATTGAAAAGTGATAATAGTATTGATGTTTATATGATATCATCTGGCGAATTAATTAATGGCAAGCATACCACTGCGATAGCTCAGCGACTTGCTGAACAAATTCGTGATATAATGCCGCACAAACGCATTATGACCAATTACGGCAGCACTAATTTCAAAAAACAGTTTAGCAAAGCAGATAAATATGGCGCCAAAATTGCTGTCATCGTTGGTGGAAATGAAGCTTTAGAAAATAAAGCCATGATAAAAGAGTTACAAACAGGCAACCAATACGCAATAATGCAGGATTTAGTTGCTCAAAAATGTTTAGAAATACTGGATAAGGGAGAATAACGTGAGTCATTCTGATAGTGAAGCACAAGTACTAGAAATTAAAGAGTTTCTAGCTAAAACTTGGAAGATAATTGTTGCGGTTATTGTTATTGGTTTGCTAGCTGTTTGGGGCTGGCGCTACTGGCAGACATATAAAGCTGAAAGCTTAACAGAAGCATCAGACAGATATGAGTTATTAATTTCTAAACTTAATATTAATGAACCAACATCGGTTAATGAATTAGTCTCATTTGCTAAACAGAATGATTCTATCTATAGCGTATTTGCAAGTTTACAAGCTGCAAAATTCTATGTAGATAATCTAAAAGATTACGCTGGTGCTAAAACGTTATTAATTGATGCAAGTAAAAAAACTGACTCTGAACCGGTCTTAGCAACTATAAATATTCGTATCGCTAGACTAGAATATCAACTTGGTGAATATGATGCTAGTTTACAGTCATTAGCGAAAGTCACCAATAATAATTGGGCTTCCACCGTAAATGATATTCGCGGCGATGTCTTAGTTAAAATGGAACAATATTCACAAGCGTGTTCTGCTTATGAGGTTGCGCTAGCATCAAATCCTACCGCAGATTTAGAAAAGAATATCAAAATTAAGTTAAACCAAGCTGAGTATTTAAAAGCAGCACAACTGTTAGCAAAAGAGAAAGAAACGAAAGAGCTAGCGGAAAAAGCGGCAACAACAACACAGCAATAGTTTTCAGCCGTAATAGTTAAATAGCTCAACTCAAGCTTATTTGTAGGGAAATGTAATATGAATCTACGTAAATATTTTTTAACAAGTACATTAGTTGTTTCATTGACGACAATGGCAACAGGATGTTCACTATTTGGTGGTGAGGTGGATACGATTGAAGTCTCCCCTTCCCCCGTAACCCAAACTGCATTTCCATTTAGCCAAATCTGGAGTAATAGTTTATCCGGTAACGCTAAAATATACTCCCAACTCTCTCCTGTGGTAAATGATAATGTTGTTTACGCAGCAGGAAGAACTGGACAAGTAAAAGCGATTGATCTATCGACGGGCAATACAAAATGGAACATCGATTTATCTAATAGCTCACTGTTTCGTAGCCAATCAGCACTCCTATCTGGCGGTGTTAGTGCCGATGATAAGTATGTCTACTTAGGCAGTGAACGTGCTAAACTTTATACATTAGATAAAAATAATGGTTCTGTTGTTTGGCAGCAAGATACTAAAGGTGAGATCGTTGCCAAACCGATATCCACCGATGATATGGTGATTGTTCGTACAACAAGTGGCTATTTACAAGCTTTGTCACAAGAAAATGGTAATGAAGTTTGGCAAACAAATCTTGAAGTGCCTAGTTTAACATTACGCGGACAATCAACACCAGCCTTAGCTTATGGTGCAATCATACTTGGTGATGATAGCGGCCATGTGAATGCTTATTTTGCTAAAGATGGTCAGTTAATTTGGCAACAACGTATTTCTCAACCAAGTGGGTCAACTGAAATAGCTAAACTTAACGATGTTGATACAACGCCAATCATTGATCAAGGTCTAGTATATGCAATCGGTTATAACGGTAATATTGCTGCTTTAGATCTCAGTAATGGACAAACTGTTTGGAAGAAATCACTTAGCTCAACCCATAGCTTTGTCATTGAACAGAACCATATTTTTGTTGTAGACCAAGATGATAACATTTATGCACTCGCTAAAAATGGCGGTGCTGTTATATGGAAACAATCTGATTTATTACACCGACAATTAACCGATCCAATAATCTATCAAAATTATCTTGTTGTCGGAGACTTTGAGGGATATCTATACCTAATTGATATCAACTCAGGTGAAGTGATATCGAAAACCCAAGTGAGTAGTAGTGGCTTAGCTGCCGATCTCACCGTTGCTGATAATAAAATTATTATTCAGGCTAAAAATGGCAATGTCTATGCGTATGGGCAAAAATAATTTTTAACGTATCTTAAAGAAGAGAATTGATACATGGTACCACCAGTCATTGCATTAGTTGGTCGCCCCAATGTTGGGAAATCAACACTATTTAACCGATTAACTAAAACACGGGATGCTTTAGTTGCTGATTTTCCGGGCTTAACTCGTGATCGTAAATATGGTAGAGCCGAAATAAAAGGCCACGAATACATTGTCATTGATACCGGCGGTATTGATGGTAGTGAAGAGGGTATCGAAAGCTTTATGGCAGAGCAATCTTTGCTGGCTATTGAAGAAGCAGATATCGTCTTATTTATGGTTGATGCAAGAGCTGGAGTCATGCCAGCTGACCATGCCATAGCTAAACATCTACGTAGCCGAGAAAAACCAACATTTTTAACCGTAAATAAAACGGATGGCCTTGATACTAACGTTGTAATGCACGAATTTTATGAGCTTGGTTTAGGCGATGTTTATCCAATAGCCGCGAGTCATGGTCGAGGGGTAGCATCGTTAATTGAAACGGTTTTTGATCCTATTTTTGAATTTGAAGATCCTGTCATCTTTAATGATGAAAACGATGAGCGACATAATCTACCTGAATCTTACGACGATTCCGTTTTAAATGATATTGAAGAAATCATCAATCAGCCAATCAAAGTTGCTATTGTTGGTAGACCAAATGTTGGTAAGTCAACACTAACAAATAGAATTCTGGGTGAAGATCGTGTCGTTGTCTATGATATGCCAGGAACAACCCGTGATAGTATCTATATTCCGATGACTCGAGATGAACGCGAATATGTTCTAATTGATACGGCTGGAGTGAGAAAACGCGGTCGGATAACTGAAACTGTAGAAAAGTTTTCAGTAATTAAAACCTTACAAGCAATTGAAGACGCTAATGTTGTCATATTGGTTATTGATGCTAGAGAAGGTATTGCAGATCAAGATTTATCACTTTTAGGCTTTATTCTTAATAGTGGCCGCTCACTTGTTATCGCAGTTAATAAGTGGGATGGTTTATCACAGGATGTTAAAGAACAGATTAAAACGACCCTTGATGATCGACTAGATTTTATTGACTTTGCACGTTTACATTTTATTTCAGCATTACATGGTAGTGGTGTAGGTAACTTATTTGATTCAATCCAAGAAGCCTATGATTGTGCGACTCGTCGAGTCAATACTGCAATGCTAACTAAAATTATGCAAATGGCGCAAGATGATCATCAACCACCATTAGTACAAGGTCGCCGAGTAAAATTAAAATATGCCCATGCTGGTGGTTATAATCCACCTATAGTGGTAATTCATGGTAATCAAGTCGCTGATCTACCGGATTCTTATAAACGTTATCTGATGAACTATTTTAGACGTTCATTAAAAATCATGGGTTCACCAATCCGTATTCAATTTAAGGAAGGTAATAACCCTTATGAAGGTAAAAAGAATACATTAACAACTTCTCAGCAACGTAAACGTCGTCGCTTATTAAAACATATTAAAGGTAGAGGTCGTCACTAATATGACCAAGGTCGAATCGGCTATCAATACTGAGGGATATTGTCCTAATTGCCATAAAGCAATGGAAAAACAATCCCCTCGGCACTATTATTGCCAAACATGTCGGCAACACTATTACGAAAATTATACTTGTCCAATTTGTCAGCAAATGCTCGAACAAATAAAGGGATGTGGTGCAATTAATTATTTATGTAGAACTGACGGCTTAATATCAGCAAGCAAAGTTATATTTCGCTATCAGGCGGAATAATAGGTTTAAACAAATAAAAGAGGTTATCTTTAATGCGAATTATTTTATTAGGAGCACCTGGCGCAGGCAAAGGCACGCAAGCACAATTTATTATGCAGCAATATGGCATTCCACAAATATCTACTGGTGATATGTTACGTGCAGCAGTTAAAGCTGGGACGACGCTTGGTTTACAAGCTAAAGAGCTAATGGATGCAGGAAAACTGGTTACTGATGAATTAGTCATAGCCTTAGTACAAGAACGCATTGCACAAGAAGATTGCAAAAATGGTTTTCTTTTAGATGGTTTCCCTCGCACTGTGCCACAAGCTGATGCAATGAAAACAGCAGGTATTAAAGTTGATTATGTTTTAGAATTTGATGTACCAGATGAAGTAATCGTTGACCGTATGAGTGGACGACGTGTACACGCTGCTTCAGGCCGAGTTTACCACCTTCGCTATAATCCGCCAAAAAATGAAGGCATTGATGATATTACTGGTGAAGAACTTACCATTCGTAAAGATGACTCTGCTGAGATTGTCACTAAACGTTTAGTTGAATATCATCAGCTTACAAAACCATTAATTAATTATTATCAGCATGAAGCTAAATTAGGTAATACTAAATACTTTAAAATTGATGGAACTCAACCAGTTCCAGCTGTAACAAAAGAGTTATTATCAATTTTAAACTAACGCTATCACAATAATGGATAGTCTAAAAAGAGTTTCGTCATTGATGAAGCTCTTTTTTATTATCTAAAATTGACTTGACCTTAAGATCAAATAGCGACCTTAAGGTTTTCTTAAGCTTCAAAACTTATACTTTTATGCATTAGCTTATTTAGTAATGTAAAAGGTAAAATTATGCTTAAGGTTCTCAATACCCAACTTTTCATGCTTATCAATGCAGCACCAAATACATCAAAATTGATGATAACAATTGCTACTTTTTGTGCTGAGTATTTAATTTATACACCTCTTATTGTTATGATTTTTTGCTGGTTCAAAAGACCACAGACAAGAGGATTAATTTTAAAAATTATCGTCACAGTGTTTATTTCTTTGGCTGTTGCAGCCATTTTACGTTCATTTATCAGTTCACCAAGACCTTTTGAACTCGCAATTGGCACTAACTTTTTACCACATTCAAGTAGCAATTCATTTCCAAGTAAACATGCTACATTCATTTTTGCCATCACTTTTGCTCTATTTTATGGGCTTAAGAATCAGCTTAATCAGCAAAAACTGTTTATTAGTTGCCTAGTTATCGGGATCCTAGTCAGTTGGTCACGAATTTATTTGGGAGTACATTGGCCATTAGATATTTTAGCCGGTATTTTAACAAGCTTTGGTTGTGCTTACTTAGTTAATAAGCAATGGCATCATATTGAACGATTATTATTAAAACTCTACTCTTTACGACCAATAGTCGTAAGTAAATTAAAAATTATCAAATATGTAACAAAAAATTCAAATTAATAAGATAACAAAACTATGTTAAAAAAAATCAAAAATTTTCTAAATAAGTGGACTATTTCAGTCTCACTACTCGCTGGGTTAGTTGCAATTTATCAAGCAACATTATTAAACTCAACTTATTATCAACATGTAATAGCAGCACTATCAATTCAAAGTATTGATGATGTGCTATTTCTTTGCTCGATGCCAGTTGTCGTTTTTTGTGTTATTTTTGCCTTACTTAATTTATTTATTTTCCCTAAATTAATCAAAATATTGGCGTGTTTTTTAGTAATAGTAGGCGCATGGCTCAATTATTTTATGTCAACCTACAGTATCATGATCGACCGAGATATGTTACAAAATGCCTTAGATACCACTAGAGCTGAGTCAACAGCCTTAGTTACACCTAATTTAATTTTTAATGTAGTGATATTTGGAATATTACCGGCATTATTGATTATCTTCGTTAAGATTAAGCCAATTAAGCAATGGGTCTATTATTTATTACGTCGCGTTATTGCCATTATCATAGCAATTGCCGTTATTCTATTAGTTGCAGTTTTCTTTTATAAAAACTACGCGACATTTATGCGTAATAATAGTGGCATCATTAAATATCTAACACCATCAAACTATATTGCTGCAATCTATAATCAATATGATTATTTAAAATATAAAAATTTACCATTCATTGAATTAGGTGGTGATGCTCATCAAAAACCATTGCTCAATAACAATGGACAAAAAAATGTCATGATCTTAATTGTTGGTGAGACTTCACGAGGAGATAATTTCTCTTTAGGTGATTATGATAAAGAGACTAATCCATTACTTGCTAAACAAGATGTAATTTATTATCCCAATACAACTTCTTGCGGTACAGCAACGGCTTATTCATTACCTTGTATGTTTTCTAATATGACCAGAGATGATTACAATCCTAAGCTCGCTAATAAACAATCGAATGCTTTAGATATATTACAAAAAGCTGGTGTTAATATATTATGGGTTGATAATGATAGTGGTTGTAAAGGTGTATGCGAACGAGTACCAACAGTCGATATCACTCAAAAATATAAAAATAGCTCTAAACTATGTAATAATGATGTCTGTTATGATGATATTTTATTCGCTGATTTACCTCAGTATTTAGATAATATTCAAACCGATACCTTGATTGTATTACATATGATTGGTAGCCATGGCCCGACCTATTATCAGCGCTATCCTGACCAATACCGTAAATTTACACCGACTTGTGATACCAATGAAATTAACCGTTGTTCACAAGAAGAGTTAATAAATACTTATGACAATACCATTGTCTATACTGATGCAATCATCGATAAAGCAATTAATTTATTAAAGAGTTATGATAAACGTTATAATACATCTTTAATGTATCTATCTGATCATGGTGAATCTTTAGGGGAAAATAATATTTACTTACATGGTATGCCTTATGCTGTTGCACCAAAAGAGCAGAAGCATGTTCCATTACTGCTATGGTTATCAGATAAATACCAAACGCAGCATAATATTAATACTACCTGTTTAGCTCAAGAAGCCAAAGCAGAACAATTTTCCCAAGATAATTTATTCCATTCTTTATTAGGAATGTTTAATATTGAAACAACCGAGTATAAAGCATCGCTTAATATTTTGAATAATTGTCAAACAACAAATTGATATAAAACATTTATGAAAATACTCATTACTGAAGATGATAGTTTATTACAAAAAGGGTTATATAGTGCGTTAACTGCTGAGGGCTTTGCCTGTGAGATTGCTGAAACGGGTAAACAAGCTAATCAGTTTATGACCATGTCGCAATTTAGTTTAGTGATCCTTGATTTAGGCCTACCAGATTGCGATGGCTTAGAATTGCTGGCTTTGTGGCGTAAACAGAAAAACCCAATTCCTGTATTAATTCTCACTGCCCGTGATACGATCGAAGATCGAGTCGAAGGACTCGATCTAGGGGCCGATGATTACTTAATCAAACCTTTTGCATTAACTGAGCTATTAGCAAGAGTTAGAGCACTGATCCGTCGTAATCAAGGCCGTAGCGATAATCATATCAATTGTGGGCCATTTTCACTTGATACAACTCAACAGCAAGTACAATTTAATCAAACCGTTATTCCATTAACCGCTAAAGAGTTTGCTATTTTAATGTGTTTAATGAGTAAAGCAGAACAGCAAGTTCATCGTGATATTTTGCAAAATGATCTCTATAGCTGGAGTACCGATCCAAGTTCTAATGTATTAGAAGTTCATATCCATAGTTTACGCCAAAAAATTGGTAAGCAATATATTCGTACCATTCGTGGCTACGGTTATCAATTTACCCTCGAATCGCTAACCGACTGAGAAAAAATGTATGCAAATAGTGCAAAAGCTGAATCAAATCCGATATAGCATCCGCTGGAACCTCTTTATTACCTTAGGTTTACTGATGCTAGTCTGTCAGATCATTACGGTCTTTTGGTTATGGCATGAAAGTAAAGAGCAAATCGATGTATTAGTTGATCTCACCTTAAGTAAAGAGATTACAGATAGTGTGGTGCATAAAGAAGAGATGGAGGCGATTTTTGCCTTACTCCTTTCAACATTTGTAATTATGTGTGTCACACTATTCCTTGCTTATAAAGCCATTAAGCGAATTACAAAACCATTAGAGTTATTGCAACAAGATTTATCGGCTCGTGCAGCAGAAAATCTAAATCCGATTCAATCATTAAGTGAAATGCGAGAAATAAAGTCAATTTCATCTGCGCTTAATGGCTTATTTTATCGTCTGAATGAAACACTGCAACAAGAACGTTTATTCGCTGCAGATGTTGCTCATGAACTACGTACTCCATTAGCTGGAATTCGTCTACATTTAGAGTTACTTGAACGAACAAAGCATATTCCTTGCCAAGAACTCATCGAACGAATTGATAGATTAGTCAATACCGTAGAACAGTTACTAACGCTGGCTAGGGCCAGCCAACGATTAATTACGAGCGATGATCAATCGATTAATTTTCAAAGTGATATTATCGGTTTACTGACCAACGAATTAACTGAAATGACGGCTCTGAAAGAGCAACAATTAATTTGGCATAACCCTGAAAAACCTATTATTTTTCGAGGTGATAAGATATTAATATGTCTACTTATCCGTAATTTAGTTGAAAATGCATCGCGTTATAGCCCAGAAAATAGCCAAATAATAATCAGTAGTTATAACTATAATGATAAACAAGTCATGCTTGAAGTTAAAGATGAAGGCATTGGCATTGATGAGAAAAAAATATCACAACTCACTGAAGCTTTTTTTAGGATGGACCGACGACATAAAGGTATTGGTCTAGGGTTAAGTATTGTGCATAGAATAATTAAATTACATCAGGGACAGCTTATTTTGAAAAACCGTGATGATGGTCAACAAGGTACTGTTGTTCAATGTATTTTTAACTGTTAAGCACCAACGATCACAATAATCTCACATATATTATGTGAGATTATTGATTATTCATTACTTCGCGACAATAACCATAGCTGGACGAATTAAACGACCATTAAGGGTATAACCTTTTTGAATGGTATTAACAATTTGCCCTGATTGATGATCTGGTGACTCAATCATCGTAATAGCCTGATGAAGCTCAGGATTGAGTTGACCTGATTCAGTTGAAACAACCTCAACACCAAATTTTTTAACTGTATCTAAAAACGATTTTAGTGTTAATTCTAAACCTTCAACTGTTGCTTTATGCTCAGGATTGGTTTTATCTGTTGACTCCAATGCTCTCTCTAAATTGTCAATAACGGGTAAAAGCTCATTAGAGAATTTTTCTAAAGCAAATTTATGCGCTTTTTCAACATCCAGCTCTACACGTTTACGTACATTATCAATTTCCGCTCTAGCACGAACCATCGCTTCGCTTTCATTCTTTTTCGCGATTTGTAACTCTTTTTCTAACTCACTAATACGATTATCTTTTTCTTTAATAATCGCATTAAGATCTAACTGCTGCTCGTTCTCTTGTTTCTCTGTCTCAGTATTATGATCCGATGCATCAGCTTTTATGTTAATATCTTCATTATGTTCAGCCATAACATACTCCAAAATTATCAAAAATTACTTCTTGTTTTAGGTATTATGGGGCTAAAATTTAATATTACAAGGCTGTCGCATCAACAAGAATAAGAAAAATGATTTTATTAATTTAAAATCAATCACTTAAAAGGATAATTTTATGAACACACTATTTAATTGTATCGGATTAATTGGTGTACCAAGACAACCTGAAGCATTAGCAACACATGAAATGCTATATAATTGGTTAACAAAAAATAACTATCGAATTTTAGTTGAAAAAAAACTCCAAGAGCACTTATCTTTTCCTGTTTCAGAATACGCATCCTTAGATGAAATAGGGCAAAATGCCGAACTTGCTATCGTGATTGGCGGTGATGGCAACATGTTAAGGGCAGCTCGTTATTTATCTCATTATAATATTAAAATTATTGGTATAAATCGGGGTAATCTAGGATTTTTAACCGATATTACACCAGATAAAGCTATCGAAAGTTTATCGGATGTACTATCTGGAGAATATATCGATGACAGCCGATTTTTGCTTGAAGTCACCCTATATAATAATCGAGGGGAAAGTACGGTATCAAGCTTTGCTGTTAATGAAATTGTTTTGCATCCAAGCCAAGTTGCACATATGTTAGAGTATGAAGCGTATATTAATGATAAAAAAGCGTTTTCACAGCGCGCTGACGGATTAATTATTTCGACTCCGACCGGCTCTACCGCTTATTCGCTCTCCGCGGGTGGACCAATCATTACACCTGAGCTTGATGCTTTTATTATGACCCCTATGTTTCCTCACTCTTTATCGGCAAGACCATTAGTGATTAAAAGTGATAATTTAATTAAGGTTAAGTTTCCATCGACACAAGAAGAGCTACAAGTGGCCTGTGATAGTCAAATTATTTTAACTGCTAAGCCAACAGATGAAATATTGATTCGCCGAGCCCCTTACCAATTCAATCTAATTCATTCAGCACGTTACAATTATTTTCGTAATTTATCGACTAAGTTGGGATGGTCTAAAAAATTATATTAAAAATGCGGCATAAGCCGCATTTTTATAAATACGATAAAATTACTATTCTTTATCTTCTGGGAAAAGAAAATTAAGAACAATTGCAGTCAAACCACCAGCAGCAATACCTGATGAGAATAGTGATTTAATCCAATCAGGCATAAATTGGAAAATTTGAGGCTGTTGTGAAACGCCCAGACCAATACCTAATGACAACGCAATAATCATCATAGCTCGGCGATTAAGTGGAACTCTTGATACAATACGAACTCCTGATGCGGCAATAGTTCCAAACATAACTAATGTTGCTCCACCTAAAACAGGTTCAGGAATGTGTTGCACAAAACCACTCACTTGCGGGAATAAACCCAATAAAACCAAAAAACTAGCCACAAAGTAACCGACGTAACGGCTAGCTACTCCAGTTAACTGAATCACACCGTTATTTTGACCAAAACAGGAGTTAGGGAAAGTATTAAATACAGCTGAAACAAAAGAGTTAAAACCATTTGCCAAAACACCACCTTTTAAACGCTTCATATAAAGTGGACCAGCTACAGGTTGTTCAGAGACATCTGACGTTGCAGTGATATCCCCAATCGTTTCCAATGATGTAATCAAAAAGACTAAAATAAATGGCAACAATAATCCCCAGTCGATACTTAAACCATAGTATAAGGGTGTTGGAATCATAATCGCATTTGACGATGGCTCTGTTGATTCAGGTAACATATTCAACCACCATGCCAGAGCATAACCGATAGCCATTGCAATCACGAGTGAAGATAAGCGTAAATAGGCATTTTTCTGAATATTAAGAATAATAATAACCGACAGCACCACACCAGCTAATAATAGATTAATTGGAGCACCAAAAGTCCCATTTTGCATCGCTGCAAATCCACCACCTACCGAAGTTAAACCGACTTGAATAAGCGATAACCCGATAATCATCACAACAATACCGGAAACCAAAGGTGTAATGATTTTTTGTGCAAGGTGCAAAACACGAGACAAAATCATCTCAGTGAATGATCCTAACATCAAAGTACCAAACAGCGTTGCCATCATAACATCAATACTGGCACCACCCGCTTTTAACGTTAAACCGCCGGCAATTACCGGTGCAACAAAATTAAAGCTAGTACCTTGAATGGATAAAAGTCCTGAACCAATAGGTCCCCAAGTGCGAATTTGAATTAATGATGCAACACCAGAGGCAAATAATGACATACTTATAACATGCTGAGTATCTTCTGCTGGTAATACTAAACTTTGACAAATAATTAGAGCTGGAGTAATCACAGCAACAAACATTGCTAATAAATGTTGGAAAGCAGCAAAAAGGGTTTGTGGTAACGGGGGACGATCCTCTAATCGGTAGATTAGTTCACTCTTAGTTGAAGTTGACATAAAATAAAAATAATCGCTGATTTAACAGGCAATGGATTATAAATTCTTTCAGATGAATTAGCTACTAATTTATCAACGAGTTATGAAAGACCGAATAATTTTATAGATAAATAATGGGAGAGGATCGAATATCTAAAAAAATTATCGCACTCTTATAAGTGCGATAATAATTAGTATACCGTCAATTAACGATTTCGACGCGTTAAATCAATAACACGTAATTTCGCTAACGCTTTGGAAAGCTCAGCTGATGCTTGAGCAAATGTCATATCGTTAGATGGGTTTCTAATACGTTCTTCAGCTTGTCTCACAGCGTCTTGCGCTTTAGCTTCATCGAGATCTTCACCACGAATTGCTGTATCAGCTAAAATCGTTACTGTCGTTGGCTGAACCTCTAAAATCCCACCAGAAAGATAGATAAACTCTTCATCACCATTCGATTTAACAATTCCGACCATTCCAGGCTTAATTGTTGTTAACAATGGCGTATGGCCAGGATAAATCCCGAGCTCACCTTCACTACCGGTCACTCTAATTCGCTGAACATCACCTGAAAACAGATGAGATTCAGCACTAACAACTTCTAGTTGATAGGAAGTTAGTGCCATAATGATCTCCGTTCACTTAATCTCTTACAGAGATTTTGCTTTCTCAATTACTTCGTCTATTGAACCAACCATGTAGAACGCTTGTTCAGGAAGATGATCGTAATCACCCTTCATGATGCCATTAAACGCACTAATGGTATCTTTCAACGATACATATTTACCTGGTGACCCAGTAAAGACTTCCGCAACGAAGAATGGTTGTGATAAGAAACGTTGAATTTTACGTGCACGAGCAACAATTAATTTATCATCTTCTGATAACTCATCCATCCCTAAAATTGCAATGATATCTTTTAGTTCTTGATAACGTTGTAAAATTGATTGTACTCCACGAGCACAGTCATAATGCTCTTGTCCAACAACTAATGGATCTAATTGACGGCTGGTTGAATCTAGTGGATCTACCGCTGGATAAATACCTAATGACGCAATTTGACGACTTAATACGATAGTTGCATCTAAGTGAGCAAATGTTGTTGCTGGTGATGGATCGGTTAAGTCATCGGCAGGAACATATACCGCTTGAATAGAGGTGATAGACCCTTTCTTCGTTGAAGTAATACGTTCTTGTAATAATCCCATCTCTTCTGCAAGTGTCGGTTGGTAACCTACTGCTGATGGCATACGACCTAACAATGCTGATACTTCAGTACCTGCTAGTGTATAACGATAAATATTATCGATAAATAACAGTACATCTTTACCTTCATCACGGAATTTTTCTGCAATGGTTAAACCAGTTAATGCAACGCGTAAACGGTTCCCTGGTGGCTCATTCATCTGTCCATAAACCAACGATACTTTATCAAGTACGTTAGAATCTTTCATTTCATGGTAGAAGTCATTACCCTCACGAGTACGTTCACCAACACCTGTAAATACAGAATAACCTGAATGCTCAATCGCAATATTACGGATTAACTCCATCATGTTAACTGTTTTACCAACACCGGCACCACCAAATAAACCAACTTTACCACCTTTAGCAAATGGACAGATTAAGTCGATAACTTTAATACCTGTTTCCAAAAGCTCTGTAGAGTTAGCTAATTCTTCATAAGTAGGTGCACTACGGTGAATACCCCAACGCTCTTTCTCGTTGATTGGACCCACTTTATCAATTGGTTCACCAAGCACGTTCATGATACGGCCTAATGTTTCAGTTCCAACTGGTACTTCAATACCGTGGCCAGTATTAACAACTGTTAATCCACGTCGAACGCCATCAGTAGAACCCATTGCGATACAACAAACGACACCACCACCTAATTGTTGCTGCACTTCCAGAACAAGCTTCTCAGCGCCAGTGTCTACCTCTAATGCGTCATAAATATTTGGTACCGCATTTTCAGGAAATTCGACATCAATAACTGCGCCAATGATCTGGACAATCTTTCCAGTAGCCATCTTAATTCCTCTATGTCTTTATAACTTAATATAACCGCTGATAGTCTTTAATCTATCAACGCGACTTAACGTTAACTCGAAACAGCTGATGCTCCAGACACGATATCAATCAACTCATTAGTGATTGCACCTTGTCGAGCTTTGTTATAGACAATTTGTAAATCATTAATTAGATTTGCACCATTATCTGTAGCTGCTTTCATTGCTACCATTCTTGCTGCCTGCTCACTTGCTAAGTTTTCAACAACAGCTTGATAAACCTGAGACTCAATATAACGTCGTAACATTACATCAAGTAATGCTTCAGCATCAGGTTCATAGATATAATCCCAAGCTTTATCTTGTAACTCGTTATCTTCTGATGGCGGCAGTGGAATTAACTGTTGTACTATTGGTTTTTGTGACATCGTATTGATAAATTTATTTGTCACAATATATAAACGATCGATTTCACCATTATCATACGCTTCCAACATCGTTTTAACCGGCCCAATCAAATTAGATAGAGAGGGTTCATCACCCATACCTGTTACTTGTGTCAGAATATTCGCTTTTACTGATGAAAAGAACGATACGCCTCTTGAACCAATTAATGCAACGTCAGACTCCACACCTTTAGCTTGCCAATCATTCATATCAGCTAGCACGGTTTTAAATAAATTAATATTTAAACCACCACATAAACCACGATCAGTTGAAATAATCAAGTAGCCTACACGTTTTACATCCCTAGTTTCTAAATAGGGATGTTTAACACTTGAATGAGCTAACGCTAAATGTCCAATTACTTTACGAATCAACTCTGCATAAGGACGACTTGCAGCCATTCTATCTTGCGTTTTACGCATTTTAGAATTAGCAACCATCTCCATCGCTTTAGTAATCTTTTGTGTACTTTGAATACTTGCGATTTTCGTTCTTATCTCTTTTGCATTAGCCATTTATCACCTCTTGTCACTTACACGAATTACCATGTTTGCGTTGATTTAAAGCTATCTAAGATATCTTTTAGCTGTTTCTCAACATCGTCATTGTAATTACCAGTGTCTGCAAGCTCTTTCATGAAATCAGCATATTGGCTATGTGCATAAGAAAGTAACGCAGCCTCAAAAGGCAACACTTTCTCAAGTACAACATCTTGTAAATAACCACGCTCTACGGCATATAAAACCAGAGCTTGTTCTGCAACAGTCATTGGTGAATACTGTTTCTGTTTTAACAGTTCAGTTACTTTCTCACCATGGCTTAATTGATTTCGAGTTGCTTCATCCAAGTCAGAGGCAAACTGAGAAAACGCCGCTAATTCACGATATTGTGCAAGTGCGGTACGAATACCACCTGACAATTTTTTCATTACTTTAGTTTGCGCAGCACCACCAACACGAGATACCGAGATACCAGGGTTAACCGCAGGACGAATACCTGAGTTAAATAAATTGGTTTCTAAGAAAATCTGACCATCAGTAATTGAAATTACGTTAGTTGGTACGAATGCTGATACGTCTCCAGCCTGAGTTTCAATAATTGGCAATGCCGTTAATGAACCCGTTTTACCTTTAACTTCACCCTTAGTGAACTCTTCAACATATTCAGCATTAACACGCGCTGCACGTTCAAGTAAACGTGAGTGTAAATAGAATACGTCACCAGGATAAGCTTCGCGTCCAGGTGGACGACGAAGTAATAATGAAATTTGACGATATGCGACAGCTTGTTTAGATAAATCATCATAAACAACAAGTGCATCTTGTCCGCGATCACGGAAATATTCACCCATTGCACAACCAGCATAAGGCGCTAAATATTGTAATGCCGCTGATTCTGATGCTGATGCAACAACAACGATAGTATTTTTTAATGCACCATGCTCTTCAAGCTTACGTACAACGTTAGCAATTGTTGATTGTTTTTGACCAATCGCTACGTAAATACATTTTACGCCTGAATGACGTTGGTTAATGATTGCATCGACAGCTAATGCTGTTTTACCTGTTTGACGGTCACCGATAATTAACTCACGTTGACCACGTCCAATTGGAATCATTGAGTCAACCGCTTTATAACCGGTTTGCATCGCCTGATCAACAGATTTTCTATCAATAACACCTGGTGCAACGACTTCAACAGGAGAGAATCCATCATGTTGAACTGCACCTTTACCATCAATTGGTTCACCTAATGTATTAATAACACGTCCAAGTAGGCCATCACCAACTGGTACTTGTAAAATACGACCGGTACATTGAACTTTCATCCCTTCGGCAAGATCTTCGAATGGACCCATTACTACCGCACCTACAGAATCGCGTTCTAAGTTAAGTGCCATTGCATAACGGTTGTTAGGTAATGCAATCATTTCACCTTGCATAACCTCAGTTAATCCATGAATACGAAGAATACCATCGCTTACCGAGATGATCGTCCCTTCGCTGTGAGCTTCACTCACAACATTGAACTGAGCAATTCGCTCTTTAATTAGTTCACTTATTTCAGTTGAATTTAGCTGCATTATCAGTCCCCTTAAGACTGTAGAGCGTCGCTTAAACGATTAAGCCGCCCTCTGATACTACTATCAATAACCATATCACCCGTACGAATAATAAACCCAGAAATAATCGACTTATCAATATGGCATTTCAGATTTACTTTTCGAGATAAACGTTGTTCGACGGCTGTAGAAATTTTACTAAGTTGTTCGGCGGTTAGCTCTACTGCTGAAATAACATCAACATCTGCAGCAGAGGCTTTTTCTAAACAGTACTGTTGAAAAAGCACAAACACTTCTGGCAATAAAGCGAGACGCTTATTTTCAGCCATGATCTTAATAAAATTAGCACTATATTCATCAAGCACATCTTTACAGATATTGATGAATAATTGTGCAATAGCATCGGGTTTCATATCGGATGTCAAAATACTTCTAATTTGCTCATCCTTACTGACTTCAGATGTTAATACCAACATCTTTTGCCAAGACTCAATACTATTATGCTCTACAGCAAAATCGAAAGCAGCTTTAGCATAAGGGCGAGCAATTGTAATTAAGTCAGCCATTGCTCAATACTCCTTATAGTTTAGCTACGAGTTTATCAATGATGTCGCTATTTGCGGCCTCATTAACAGTACGTTCAATAATTTTTTCTGCACCCGCAATTGCAAGTGTAGCAACTTGTTGTCTTAACTCTTCTCGAGCACGCTTACGTTCAGCTTCAACTTCTGCTAGACCTTGATTAACAATTCGCTCTCTTTCACGATTTGCTTCTTGTTGTGCCTCATCAAGAATAGCTGCTTTACGTTTATTCGCTTGCTCAATTATTGCATTAGCCTCAACCTTCGCTTGTTGCATAATTTCAGATGTATTTGCTTTGGCTAATTCCAAATCTTTTTTTGCTGCTTCTGCTGAATTTAAGCCATCTGCGATCTCTTTTTGGCGTTTTTCGATCGCACTCATAACTGGTGGCCATACAAACTTCATACAGAACCAAACAAACAATACAAATGTAATTGCTTGGCCGAGGAGTGTTGCATTCATATTCATGAGACAATTCCTCTTAATTCTTTATCTAACAATTATTAACCTGCAACCGCAAAAATAACGTATAAAGAGATACCAACACAAATCATTGGAATCGCATCAACAAGACCCATTACGATAAAGAATTGAGTACGTAACATAGGCATTAATTCTGGTTGACGCGCAGCGCCTTCTAAGAATTTACCACCTAAAATACCGATACCAATTGCCCCACCAATTGCAGCTAATCCCATCATAATACCTGCTGCGATAAATAACATTTCCATCATATTACTCCAAATTAAATTAACAAAAAATTTCGATTAGTGATCTTCAGTTGTCGCTGCCATTGATAAATAGACAATCGTCAACACCATAAAAATAAATGCTTGTAAAACAATAATTAAAATATGGAAAATAGCCCAAGGTAATGATAAGAACCATTGTGACCACCACGGTAATAACGCCGCGATCAGAATGAAAATTAACTCACCCGCATACATATTTCCAAATAATCGTAGACCTAAAGAAATAGGTTTTGCTAATAGACTCACCATTTCAAGAATAAAGTTAATTGGTGCAAATGCCCAGTGATTAAAAGGATGTAGTGTGTACTCTTTAACCGTGCCTTTTATTCCTTTAAACTTGAAGGTATAAATAATAATAAGCAAAAATACCCCTAAAGACATTGACATAGTAATATTAACATCAGCTGTCGGAACAACTCTTAAGTAAGGGATCCCTATTTGTTGTGCTACATAAGGAAGAAAATCAACAGGAATTAAATCCATGAAATTCATCAAAAAGATCCACATAAATACAGTCAATGCCAAAGGTCCAAGTAACTTATTTGAACCACTAGACATTCCTTTCACTGTGCTATCTACAAAGTCAAAAACCATTTCAATAGCACATTGTAACTTACCAGGAACGCCACTAGTAGCTTTACGCGCAACACAATAAAAAATGAGTAAAAAGACTAACCCTAGTACAATTGAGAAAAATAGTGAATCGATATTAAACGTCCAAAATCCTTCACCCACCTGCAAACTATGAAGATGGTGTTCAATGTACTTTTGTGGTGTCTCTGGAGAGGAGATTGCCATATTACCACTTACCCTTGATATAATAAAAAATAATTACTTATCCCAAATCTAGATAACTTATGAAAGGAATAAACAATCGTTCTAATAATTAGACCTTATATTTTAACCCCATTTACCCTAAGCAAGTCAACAACAGATTAATAAAAACCTAAATTAGCACACAAATCATCAAATTCTTTGATGATTTGGATAAATATTGTTCGCTAGAGATTGTTATTATTATAAAGTAAATAAATTGATTAGATAAGTTAAAAATTTAACGGTCTGTTAGCAAAAAACTTATCTGATCACCGTGTCCTTGCTCTGTTACAAAAACACCAACCGCTGTTATCAGTATTTCATTATAAAAAACAAGTGGAGTACGAGTACGCATCCATGGCGGAACACTTTTTTCTTGCCATATTTTTTTGATCGACCGCGACCCCTGTCGCCCAACAATACTCAACATGCCTTGAACATTAAAACGAATAGAGACCGATTCATGAGGCAGCGGTAACCGGCAATTATTTACAGATGCACTCATAATGGACAATTGTCCTACGCTATCAGGTAATATTAAGGTATTTTTGAGATCCCAATCAATGATAATAGACTGTAAATCTTGGTATTGTGGCAATAAATAAAGACGGTGCTGATAACGTCTAACTTGCCGATTAGCTAACATAAATAGCGGATTACTATCTTCCCTTGCTAATACGACAGTTTGCCAAATAATATCAAGCTGTTTGCGACTAGGCATGATTATTTGATGAAGCTTGAACCACATCCGCAATAAAGCATTACGCTTAGCGATAGATACACTCAACAATGGGGGAATGGATAGACTTTTCTGTTCATCAACCATTTGATGAAACGCATCAACAAGCAGCTCTTCAACCAATTGTTGCTGTTCCTGACAAAGTTCAGCACTTCTTGCTACCATTTGATTAAAATGAGGCCAGCGTTGATTTAAGAGTGGTAATACATGAAGGCGCAGAAAATTTCGGTCATAGTGATCATCTTGATTACTTTCATCTTCAATCCAAGCTAGCTCATAACTTTTGGCATATTGCTCAATTTGAGCGCGAGTAATAGTTAATAGTGGACGTAAGAGTGGAATATCGTTTAGGTCTGATATTTCAGCCATAGCAGATAACCCGGTTGGACCACTCCCTCGTTTTAACGCTAAGAAAAAAGTTTCACTTTGATCATCTAAATGCTGAGCGGTACATAATATAGTATCAGTAGCAAGATACTGACTCATTGCGCAATAACGTGCTTTTCTAGCTTGTTCCTCAATATTACCCAGCTCAAGATCTAAGGTAACTTTTTCAATAAGACAAGGAATTTGCCAATTTAAACATTGTTGCTGACAGTGGTTAGCCCAACTATCAGCATTTTGACTGATGCCATGATGAATATAAATCGCTCTAAGCTGTAAATCTGGCAGATATTGTTGCTTTATTATAGTTAATGCATGTAATAAAACGGTAGAATCCGCCCCACCACTATAAGCAACAAGTAAATCACGATGCGCACCTATTTTATTGCGCACAATATTTTGTACAGCTAATTGAATTGCCAGTTGTCTATCCATCTTTATTATACTAGAGATTGCAACGCTTTAATTTTATTTTTATGAAACTTAATACGATCTAAGCCCGCAGATAAATCAGCAATTAAATCATCTGGATCTTCAAGCCCAATATGGACACGAATTAATGTTCCTTCAAAATTAGCACCACTGATCGGCCTTATTTTAGCGATCTCTTCGGGTTGATGAGCTAAAATTAATGACTCAAAGCCACCCCAAGAATAAGCCATTGAAAATAATTGAAATTCATCTAAAAAATCAGCAAGCTGAACTTCTGAAAGACGCTCTGTTAACGTAAATGAAAATAGACCGCTATAGCCTAAAAAATCACGTCTAAAGAATTGGTATCCCTTACAACTAGAGAGTGCAGGATGATTAACTCGCTCAACTTTTGGATGTTTTGCTAACCATTTCGCCACTTTTAAGCTACTTTTTTGATGCTGCATTAAACGTACCGCTAATGTACGTAATCCTCTGGCTGTAACATATGCAGTATCAGCATCACACATTTGACCCATTAGATATGATCGCTCTCGCAACTGAGGCCAGCAACGTTCATTAGCAACGGCAGTACCTATCATCGCATCTGAATGACCAACTAAATATTTAGTACCCGCTTGGATAGAGATATCAATACCGAATTCAAGCGCTTTAAATAACACGCCGGCACCCCATGTATTATCAATCATAATGATAATGTCAGGATTTATTTTACGTGCAGCACTCACAATCGCTGGAATGTCGTGGATCTCCATGGTGATTGAACTCGGCGCCTCTAAAAATAGTACTTTGGTATTAGGTTGAATATATTTTGTAATATATCGGCCAATTAATGCTGGAAAATAGCTCGTCTCAATACCAAGATCCTTTAAGATATGCTCACAAAAGTCATGAGTTGGCTCATAAGCGCCCTCTGACAACAAAACATGATCACCCGCTTTCACGAAAGCTAAAATAGCATTAGTCACCGCGGCAGCACCACAAGGATAAAGGTAACAACCAGCACCACCTTCCAGTTCGCACATTGCATCTTGCAAGGAGAAATGAGTTAAAGTCCCTCGACGTCCATAATAAAGGGCACCTTGCGTACGGTTTTTAGCAGCCTCTTTTTTGGCCTCAACGGTCTCAAAAACAAGCGAGGAAGCACGTTGAATTACACTATTAACAGAACCCTGTGTATAGCGTTTTTTTCGCCCCGCACTAATTAATGTTGTCTGTGTTGCTTTAGGAAATTTCATGTTAGCTTCTCGCAAAATGAAGATTAAAGGGATCTATTCTCATAAATATATACTAAAATAATACTAATTAGCATAGCATGTTTTAAAACAACGCACCAAAATCTGTTAAAATAGAAAAAATTTTTTAATAATTGTAATCATGCGAAAAAATTTCGTTTTTATCCAATCTGCTAACTTAAATGATTTATCATATGAGGCATTACTCTCCTCGCCATTATTATCAGAGCAAGTTATTACACAAGCAGAAACTTTTGAACATAAAAGGCAAAAGCAATTTGTTGCTTGCCGCTATTTACTGGCTGAATTACTAAACGAATATTTTGATATTGCTCAGTTGCCTAAAATAAAAATCGGTGATAATAGCCGCCCTAAATTTGAAAAATCGAATCTACCGGATTTTAATATTAGTCATAGCGGTGATTTTATTACAGTTGCTATCAGCTCAGAAGGACTAGTGGGATTAGATATTGAGATAGATCGACCGCGTAAAAATATTCAAAAAATTGCAAAACAATTTTTTTCATCATCAGAAAACAGTTGGCTTAATCAACAATACGATCCTCTCGCCGCTTTCTGGAAACTTTGGACACTACGTGAATCAGCATTAAAAGTATATGCCAAAGGTGTTTGGCAAATGAAAGAAATGGCAATTACCATGCCACAACAAGATATTACAGCTACATTTGCAGACAGTTTTTATCCATATCATCAAAAATTAAGACAGCTGTATCTATCGGTTTGCTGTTCAGTTCCGATTCACAAGATAATGATTAATTAATAATTTCGTTAAAATCTTACTGTAAGATCTAATTCTAGTATAAAAATAGGGCTATTCAATAAAATATCGTGTGGTTCTAGCTAACTGTTCACAATAGAAAAATAAAGGGGAAATATCTCCATTCCCCAATTAAATGGCTATAATTGTAAAGCAACTAAGCTATCTACCATTAAAAACAAACAGCACCTTCTTCTGCCGAAGAGAGATTGTTACGGACAACACCAAATAATTCTCGACCAAATCCCTCATGAGATGGCGTTAAATCAATCTCATACGGTTTTCTTGCTGCTAACTCTTTTTCGTCAACTAACAATGTCATCTCGCCCGTTTTACCATTCACTAGAATCATATCGCCATCTTGTACTTTATTAAGTAATCCACCACAATATGCTTCAGGTGTAACATGGATTGCAGCTGGTACTTTACCTGAAGCTCCTGATAGACGACCATCAGTAAGTAAAGCAACTTTATAGCCACGATCTTGTAATACACCTAATGGTGTAATTAATTTATGTAATTCTGGCATACCGATCGCTCTTGGTCCTTGGAACCGGACAACAACAATACAGTCTTTATCTAATTTACCAGCTTTAAATTGAGCCTCAAGGTCATACTGACTATTAAATACAACAGCGGGAGCCTTAATAATTTGATGAGCAGGTTCGATTGCTGAAGTTTTCATTACAGCTCTGCCTAAATTACCAGACATGACTTTTAAACCACCATGAGAGCTAAACGGTTTATCAATTGAAGCTATCACATTATCATCTAATGATTTTAATGGTCCTTCGCGATAAACTAACTTACCATCTTCTAAGATAGGCTCTTTGGTATAGCGCGTTAATCCATGTCCAGCTACAGTTTCAACATCTTCGTGTAATAGTCCACCAGCAAGTAACTCACGTACCAGTACGGATGTACCACCCGCAGCTTGGAAATAGTTAATATCAGCTGGGCCATTTGGATAAATTTTACAAAGTAGAGGAACAACCTCAGATAAATCCGAGATATCATCCCAATTGATAATAATTCCAGCTGCTTTTGCCATCGCGACTAAATGCATCGTTAAATTCGTTGAGCCGCCCGTTGCAAGAAGAGCAACCAAACCATTAACGATCACTTTTTCATCAACCATTTTACCAACTGGCATAAAATTACCTGACTGTTCAGTTAAACGAGTAATTTGTCTTGCTGCAGCATTAGTTAATTCGAATCTAAGTGCCGTTTCTGGATGCACAAATGCAGCACCTGGTAAATGTAGTCCCATCAACTCAATCACCATTTGATTACTATTTGCGGTACCATAAAACGTACATGTACCACTCGTATGGTATGAAGCTGACTCCGATTCTAACAGATCTTCACGGGTCGCTTTACCTTCAGAGTAAAGTTGACGGATTTTAACTTTTTCTTTATTAGATAGTCCTGATGGCATAGGGCCTGCTGGTACAAATATCGCAGGTAAGTGACCAAACGTCATAGCACCGACAAATAAGCCCGGGACAATTTTGTCACAAATACCTAAATATAATGCGCCATCAAACATATTGTGCGAAAGAGCCACGGCAACAGACATTGCAATAATATCTCGGCTCATCAAAGAGAGCTCCATACCCGGTTCACCTTGAGTTACACCATCACACATCGCAGGTACACCACCAGCCATTTGACCAACAGCGCCTGTTTCACGTAATACCTTTTTAATTTGTTCGGGATAATATTCATAAGGACGGTGAGCAGACAACATATCATTATATGAACTGACAATACCGATATCACTTTTTAGTATATTTTTTAAATCATTTTTATCAGCACTGCAACAAGCGGCAAAACCATGAGCTAAATTACTACAAGGTAAACTTGCTCTATTCACTTTTTTAGACATAGCATGTTCAATTTTTTGCAAATAGGCTGCTCGAGTCTTTTTAGAACGTTCAATAATTCGCTGAGTTACAGCTTGTACAGTATTATTCATTAATAACCTCTTAAACTTTTTACAGTTTTACTTTAAAACAAGATATTTAATTCTTGATAAATTATGACTCTTTAACCTTTACACACATTACGAATAATTGCTTCAGTATCCGCAATTACTTTTTCTAATGGCTGCTCGATATTGACCACAAAGACATCTTTTTCATCTGCAGAAGGCTCTTCCAAAGAATCAAACTGTGACTGTAACATCCCCGTTTTTTGATAATGTCCTTGTCGTTTCTGTAACCGTTCTTGAATGACGTCAAAACTTCCTTTTAAATAAATGAAGTGGACGTTATCATTTTCACCACGAATAATATCACGATATTTATGTTTTAATGCGGAACAGATAATAATTGACACTGGATTAACATTACTCATTGCAAATGCAGCATCACTAATCAATTTTAGCCAAGGCATACGGTCTTCGTCATTAAGAGGGACGCCACTGCGCATTTTTAAAATATTCGCTTTCGGATGTAAAAAATCACCATCTAAAAAAACAGCATCAAGATCATAAGCAGCTTGTTTAGCGACAGCAGATTTGCCACTTCCCGAAACACCCATTAAGATAAAAACATGTTTATTGTTCTTTTCCATAAAATTAGTCCTTCTAAAGTTTGCTTGTTACGGGTAACATTTTTAGCTATTATAGTACCGGAATTCAACTTATAAAAGTAAAATTTGTGACAAACATCACATTATGAATACAAAAAAGGACTATAAACTTTCGCCATCCAAGTACTTAACGGGCAAATCAATTATTTTATTTGTAACAGATTCACCATCAATCCGCTTTAGTAATAACTCTGCAGCAACTCGCCCCATTTCAATCCTTGGTGTTAAAATTGATGCAAGTTTTGGGGAAATGGCTTGACCGACATCATGACCATGGAAACCAACAATCGCTATCTTTTTTGGAACATCTATTTTTAAACGTTGACACTCAAATAGTGTTCCCAATGCTAAATCATCATTGGTACAAAAAACACCATCAATATTAGGATGTGTTATTAACGCTTGCTGTAATAGTTTGGCACCTAGTGAGTAAGAAGATGCTTCCTTAGTACCAATAGTATAGGGAATGAGTCCGGCTTCTAACATTGCTTCTTCATAGGCTTTTTGACGAAGAATACTTCGGTCATCTTGGCGAGCACTAAAATAGATAATATGTTTGCGACCTTTTTCAATCATTCTGTGCATCATTTTTTTAGTAACAGAAAAATTATCAAAACCAACCGCCATGTCAAAACAAGGTGTAGCACTATCCATAATCTCTACAACAGGTACATGAGCAATTTCAAGCATTTTTAATGTGGCAGGACTATGCGTTCGCTCCGTTAAAATTAAGCCATCAATATTATAACCAAGCAGCGATCGTAACCGCATCTCTTCTTTACTTTGGTTATATCCAGTATGGGCAATCATGGTTTGATATC
Organism: Orbaceae bacterium BiB; assembly: GCA_036251205.1. NCBI lineage: Bacteria > Pseudomonadati > Pseudomonadota > Gammaproteobacteria > Orbales > Orbaceae > Orbus > Orbus mooreae. The sequence continues at coordinate 1,891,787 of CP133958.1, forward strand.
CTCTCGCATCGGTAATCATCTCAATGCCTTTTAGAACATCAGCGAAAACTTGATTGGTTAAAGAGGGTAAAACAACACCAATCGCATAACTTTTGGCATTAGAGAGCATATCTGGCGCTTTATTTGGGATATAGCCAAGTTTATCAATGGCTGCAGATATTTTGGCTTGTAACGTTGTCGATACTAAATTAGCATCTCGCAAAAATCGACTTACAGTCATTTTGCTGACACCAGCAAGATTTGCGATCTCAATTAAACCGGGTCGACGTTTTTTATTCATATTATAGGTTCTCTTGTGGTAAACGAGGCTGCCAGTCAATCGGTTGTTTACCCTGAGATATGATAAATTCATTCGCTTTAGAGAAATGTTTACAACCAAAAAAACCGCGATGAGCAGATAATGGCGAAGGATGAACCGCCGTTAAAACGTGGTGTTTTTGTCGATCAATAAACTGACCTTTTTTTTGTGCAGGAGAGCCCCACAATAAAAAGACGACGCCGGTTAAATTCTGGTTAATGGTTTCAATCACCGTATCAGTAAAGGTTTCCCAGCCTATTTTAGCATGCGAATGTGCCTGACCATTTTCAACCGTTAATACATTATTGAGTAATAACACCCCTTGTTCAGCCCAATAACCTAAATAACCATACTTAGGAATTTCAAACCCAGCAATATCAGTTGCGAGCTCTTTATACATATTTAATAAAGAAGGTGGTGTCTTCACACCTGGTAACACTGAAAAAGAGAGACCATGAGCTTGATTTGGGCCATGATAGGGATCTTGACCTAAAATCACAACTTTAATATCAGCAAAAGGTGTATAACGAAATGCATTAAAAACATCATGCTGTGGAGGATAGATAATTTTTCCACGACTACGTTCATTATCAACATATTGTAATATTTGCTTAAAGTAATCTTTCTCTTTTTCACAACCAATTACATCATGCCAAGTTAGCTGCTCTGCCATAATCTATGCCACACCTTATTACAATAATAATTTACACGCTACAATTTGTAGATAATTATACCGAAAAACAACAATAATAATAACTGTTATAAATAGATAAAGAAGATTGAATATCGGTTTGATTGGTTAAAAAGGAAACAATTATCGTACTAATAGTTTTTTTTGATTTAAATCAAATTTTAAAGCTGATATAATATCATTAGATTTATTAGGGTAATTAAACCCAATTAGGAGGATTAAAAAATGATTACAGGTATCCAAATTACTAAAGCAGATAACAGCGCTCTTTTAAATTCTTTTTGGCTATTAGATGACGCAACAAATGAAGCACGTTGTGTAGCAGCAAAATCTGAATACAAAGAAGATCAAGTTGTTGCAACTAAAGATCTTGGTCACTTCGAATATCGTGAAATTCCATTAGATGTAGCACCAACAGTTAAAGTTGAAGGTGGTCAACATTTAAATGTTAACGTATTACGTCGTGAAACATTAGAAGATGCAGTTAAACACCCAGAAAATTATCCACAATTAACTATTCGTGTTTCTGGTTATGCAGTTCGTTTTAACTCATTAACAGCTGAACAACAACGCGATGTTATCGCTCGTACATTTACAACTAATATGTAATTCTGTACTGATTAAAAAAAGCCCGTATATTACGGGCTTTTTTATTATCTACAATATCCTCTCATTGAATAATTTTATCCTTATATTCTCTTTAATCTAACACGATTCAATTTCAATCATTTACCTCATAGCTCATATTTTCTAGAAATATCTATATTAAAAACACGATGTAACCGATTACATAAATGATAACTAGATCACTCTTTTAAAATCTAATTAATGATATTATCCATCCTGTTAAAATGAAATAGAGCTAGATGTAATCGTTTACTTTATCAAAAGCCTTAATCTGTTAGACTATTAATAAAAGGATACATTGCATGAATACCAAAAAATATTCCGTACTAAACAATCAAAACTATTGGATTTTTAGTGCTTATTTCTTTTTTTACTTCTTTATTATGGGTGCCTATTTTCCTTTTTTCCCTGTTTGGTTAAAAATGAATGGCCTCAATCAAGAAGATACTGGACTGGTATTTTCATTCATATCAATGTTTGCCTTAATATTCCAACCCATTTTTGGATTAATTTCAGATAAATTAGGACTTAGGAAAAATTTACTCTGGATTGTAACCACGCTTTTAGTATTTTTTGGACCTTTCTTTATTTTTATTCTAGGACCACTTTTACAAATCAATATATTGCTAGGTTCAATTATCGGGGGCTTTTATCTTGGTATGGTATTTAATGGAGGAGCTCCTGCAATTGAAGCTTATGTTGATAAAATAAGTCGACGTAGTGGCTTTGAATTTGGACGAGCTCGAATGTTTGGTTGCTTTGGTTGGGCTATTTGTGCCTCATTTGTTGGCCTGATGATCTCTAAAAATATTAATCTGGTTTTTTGGCTATGTTCAGGTTTTGCCCTTTTATTATTAATCTTAGTTAAATTTGCAAATCCACTAAAAACCCCAACCACTAATGTCATAGATCAAATGGGCCTAAATAAAGAACAACCATTTAAAATGGCTTTAGTCGTTGAACTATTAAAAATGCCAAAAATTTGGTTTTTCATGTTATATGTTATTGGCGTTGCTTGTACCTATGATGTGTTTGATCAGCAATTTGCCAACTTCTTTACCAGCTTTTTTACCTCTGAAGAATCAGGTCGTGAAGCTTTTGGCTATGTAACAACATTAGGCGAACTACTCAATGCGGCAGTTATGTTTATCGCCCCAGTCATTGTCTTTAAAATTGGCAGTAAAAATGCGCTATTACTTGCCGGTTTAATTATGTCTATTCGTATTACCGGCTCGGCTTTTGCAACAACGCCTTTTGAAGTCATTATCCTAAAAACATTACACATGTTTGAAGCGCCAATTCTTATTGTTAGTGCGTTTAAATATATTGCCCAACATTTTCCAGCACGACTATCAGCAACAGTATATTTAGTCGCTTTCTGTTTTGCGAAACAAGTATCGATTATGATTATGTCTTCAGTAGCCGGTAAAATGTATACATCAATGGGCTATCATGGCGCTTATTTAGTGCTTGGTAGCATCGCCTTTATCTTTACCTTAATTTCATTATTTACACTGTCAGGACGTAGTCTACGTTCGGTTTTTTGCTCAAAAAATCAGAATATAAAAAATACCAATCCTGATGAATTCAACGAAATACAAGCTCATCGAGATATTATAGAGAATGAGAAATAAGATTGTAATGTAATATTCCATCAAAAAATAACCACCTAATGGTGGTTATTTTTTTATTTATGATAAAACAAAGAGTGCTTTTTTCATTTATACATCGGTCTAACGTTTTATGACTAACTGATAAACATAATGTTTTCTATTTAATAAAAACTCAGTATGAACATTTGGCGTCCATGAATCATCACCACCAATCCCCATATGATATGCATCAATACTGACATAAGCGCCAGGCTCTTTCACTAACAAGTGACGATGAGTTGATTGTGTTAGTTGCTGAGTTCCAAACTGGTTAATATTGAACTGCATATCACCAGTAATATGCCAATCATTAAAGCCTAATTGGCTAACATTACAACGTAGACCATTCTCACATGGATAAATATACGGAGTGTACATTTCAGCTAATGGTAGCTGCCAATCACCATACATAGCTGAAGATTGACGATCTGGATAATTTTCATGTGGGCCCAAACCCAGCCAATTTACCGATGCTGGAGTCTGTTCAACTTGATAAACTAAACCAATTCTACCAGGTGCTGGCATGTTATCGGCAATATCAACATTAACCGATAGCTCTAAAGTACCATTACCAATAAAGCGTTTCAACCAACGGGTTTGTAGTACTTGCTGGTTTTTAACATAATAACCATGAATCGATTCCACGATGACACAATTATCAACAGCATAAGCCTTCAGCTGAATACATCGATGTTCTAAATCATAATAGCCGGCAGCTTTCCATTGTTCAACCCAAGCAAATGGATTGTTATTACTATCAAAATCGCCACTAATACCAATATCATTATCAATTGGTGCACGCACAAACTGATCAGTTATTGCAGATAAGAGAGATCTTTTTCCTTGTTTCCACCATTGAACAATCCACCCCGTTTTTTTATCTATTTGCCAACGGTGATCTGAGCTTTCAACCATATAACAATCATTTTGTTCACTTAATGAGAGAGTATTCTTTGTACAATCGGTAAATTGTTGAGTCGCTAAAAATGCTCGACGTAGTGGCCACTGCTCCCAAGCAACGATATGATCAGCACTAGACCAATTTGTCTTAGCAACTTGTGTTACTTTAACATTAAGATATAAGTGTCCTTCTGGTAACGCTGAAGGCAAAGAATCTAATAACGTTAATATTGTCGAACCACCGGCATCAATTTCTAATTTAATCTGATTTTCAGAAATTGTTTTACCATCAACTTGTAAATTCCAGCATAAAACTTCATTATCAGTTTGACGAAATAGATATTCGCTATTAATTTTAATCGTTAATGGCTGTTGGCTTAACAATTCAAACTGAAAAGGTTGTTGTACTTTTTTAACTTCAATCAAGCTAGGATGAGGCTGTCGATCAGGAAAAACTAAGCCATCTAAGCAAAATTGTCGATCGTGATATGCTTCACCAAAATCACCACCATAAGCCCAATAATCTTTTCCATCATCGGTCTTACAACGAATACCATGATCAGCCCATTCCCAAATGAAACCACCTTGTAAACGTGGATATTGACGAAAAGCCTGCCAATATTTATAGAACCCACCTAAGCTATTTCCCATCGCATGAGCGTATTCACAGAGAATTAATGGTCGATGCTCATCTGGTAAACTAATCCATTTTTTAATAGACCATTTTGGTACATTCGGATGCAATTGATCTTCATCAACTCGGGCATACATTGGGCAAATAATATCGGTTGCAGCTGTATTTGCGCCGCCACCTTCATACTGAACTGGTCTGGTTGGGTCATTGGATTTTATCCAAGCATATAGAGCATCATGAGTCGCGCCATGACCCGATTCATTACCTAGAGACCAAATGATAATTGAGGCATGATTTCTATCTCGTTGAACCATACGCGTGACTCTTTCACTGTAAGCGGAAAACCAGAGTGGATCATCAGATAATCGAGACATTGGGAACATACCATGAGACTCAATATTGGCTTCATCAACAACATATAAACCATACTCATCACACAAATCATACCACATTGGATTATTTGGATAATGGCTACAACGTACGGCATTAAAATTGTGCTGTTTAATCAGCTTAATATCGTGCAACATGGCTTCTTTAGTTACCGCATAACCTTGATCAGGGTAGAATTCATGACGGTTAGTTCCTTTAATTAATAAAGGCTTACCATTTAACATCAACTGTCCATGCTTAATTTCTACTTGTCGGAAACCAACATTGTAGGCTTCAGACTCTATTTCAATATTATTACTTTTTAAGGTAATAACTAAACGGTATAAATTGGGGGTTTCAGCACTCCATAATTTTGGCGATGAAACGGGCAATTTGCACATCATCCGATCGTGATATGCCCCTTTTTCATCAATTAACTCCGTACCTAACTTCTGTTCATGATTAGCAACTAAACGAGTGCCATTCCATAAGCCTAATTGAACGGTTAAATCATCATAATTATGTTGATGAGTAACATCGACTAAGACATCTAAAACTGCATTATGATAGCAAGCATCAAGTAACGTTTTTACCTGTACATCACGTAAATAACTTTGTGGTTTACTTAATAAAGAGATACCCCGAAATATGCCACTTAAACGCCACATGTCTTGATCTTCGAGATAACTTCCATCACACCATTTAAAGACCATAATAGCGATACGATTACGACCCACTTGTAAATAAGGGGTTAAATCAAATTCGGCAGCTAAACGACTATCTTGAGAATAGCCAACCCAGTGGCCATTACACCACAGATGAAATGCACTACTCACACCATCAATAACAATGCGAGGACTCCCCATCTTTAACCACTGCTCAGTAATGTCGATATATTTAGAGTAACAACCAGTAGGGTTATCGTCGGGAACATAAGGTGGATTATATGGGAAAGGGTAACGAATATTAGTGTATACAGGAGTATCATAACCATGAAACTGCCAGTTTGAAGGAACAGGAATTGTCGTTTGTGATAACTCTTTATGAAGCCAATCTTCTGGTACATCAAGTGGTTTATCAAAATAACTAAAAAACCACTCACCATTTAAATCAATCATACTTTCGGATGGTTGATTTAATTCAGCTAATTGTTGCTTACGCCAACTATGAAATGGTGGATGAGATGGTAATCTATTGAGACTAAGAATCGATAGATTATTCCAATCTTTTCTCGAGATAATTTCACCTAAGGTATTTGTTGTTAAATCAAGCATGATATCTCCCTAATAAATAGCTAGTTGCTTGCTTCATTATAAACAAATAGCGATTTATTAAAGTGACCAAGTTAACATTTATGTAAACGTATACATTTATTTTCTAAAAAGAGTTAAGCGCATTTTTATTTTGTATTTTGAATACCGATTTCAATACTTAAAAATACTAATATAACATTTGAACTGAATAACGTTTTACTAACGTTGGAACAAAAAGATTGACAATATTATCTGGTGGTGCGCCATGTTTTGCTAATGCCAATGCTAATTGTGCAGCCTGTTGAGCCATCGATTGTAATGGATAACGAATAGTCGTCAATTTAGGATGCAGATAACGAGCTAATAATAAATCATCAAAACCAATAATAGAAACGCCAGCTGGAATTTTAATATCATTTTCATATAAAACAGACATAGCACCTGCAGCCATGGAGTCATTGTAGCAAGCGATTGCTGTTAACTGACAATTTCTTTCGAGTAAAGTCATCATTGCATATTCACCACCTTGTTCATTTGGTGAACCGTAAGCAATATTTCGTTGATTAAAATTAATATTGTTTTCAATCAGTGCATCTTCATAACCTTTTAAACGATCAGATGCATCAGAGATATAATGATTTGAACATAGATAGCCAATTTGCTGGTGACCATTATGAATGAGATGGCGTATTGCTAATAAAGAACCATAATAATCATCTAATGCAATACAACGAGATTCATATTGGGGAACAATACGATTAATTAATACCATGCCAGGTACTTGCTCCATTAATCGAATTAGCTCTTCATCTTTTAACATTTTGGCATGAACAACTAGGGCAGAGCATCGATGTTCAATCATCTGTGCAATAGCATTACGTTCCTGCTGCTCATCATGATAACTGTTACCGATTAAAAGAAAATTATTAGTTTGATAAGCAACTTTTTCAACGGCACTCACCATTGCGCCAAAAAAGGGATCCGATACATCACCAACAACAATACCAATAGTATTCGTGACTTGCTGTGATAATGCTCGAGCATTAGCATCAGGATAATAATTTAGAGCAAGCATCGCTTTTTCAACTGTTTCACGCGTACTGCTACTCACATTATTAGCATGATTAATCACACGAGACACGGTGGCTACAGAAACATTTGCAATCCTTGCGACATCCTTTATTGTTGCCATAAATAATTATCTCATCAGTTATTCATCTGCTTATTAATGATTATAGTGTTATTCATTATCAAATAAAAATCAAATCTATTATGTCTAACATAAAGCGTTATCGATATCTTAAAGAATAATGTAACGATAAAAAATTGTAGATATAGGAAGGGATAAATTACAAAAGAATATAGAAAGAAATTATCCCTTATACCTAAGGATAACTCAGGAATAAGGGATAATGTTTTAAATGACTTAACTAACCAAAAAATTTCTTCACTTTATCAAAAAAATTCTTCTCTTTTGGGCTATGCTTTGATGCTTTATCACCAACTAAGCTTTCCCCAAACTCTTTTAGTAACTCTTTTTGCTTACTTGTTAAATTAACCGGTGTTTCAACAACAGTATGGCAATATAAATCACCCATTGTTGCGCCTCTAAGAGATTTTACACCTTTACCTTTCAGTCTAAATACTTTGCCTGTTTGAGTTTCAGCTGGAATAGTTAAGCTAACTTTGCCGCTTAGTGTTGGAACTTGGACTTCACCACCAAGGGAAGCTAATACAATATTAATTGGAATTTCGCAATGCAAATTGACACCATCACGTTCAAAAATAGCATGCTGTCTTACCTGAACCTGAACATAAAGATCACCAGATGGCGCACCATTTTTACCCGCTTCACCTTCACCAGACAAACGAATTCTGTTACCAGTATCAACGCCAGCAGGGATAGTAACTGATAAGGTTTTTGTTTTCTGCACACGGCCTTCACCATGACATTTCTTACATGGATTTTTAATTATTTTTCCACGGCCATGACATGTTGGACACTCTTGCTGTACTGCAAAAAAGCCTTGGCGCATTTGTACAACACCACTGCCATGACAGGTATCACAAGTTTTAATATCCGACGCATTTTCAGCACCTTTACCATGACAAGCATCACATTCAACTGCTGTTGGTACTTTAATTTCTTTTGAAACGCCAGTAGCGGCTTCCTCAAGTGTAAGCGTGATATTATATTGTAAATCATTTCCTCTTGATGCTGATTGACCACGACTTCGACCACCACCAAAGAACTCACCAAAAATATCACCAAAAGCATCGCCAAAATCAGCTCCACCACCGAAACCTCCGCCGCCAAAGCCGCCATGCCCGCCCCCCTGTTCAAATGCTGCATGACCATATTGGTCGTAGGCTGCTTTCTTCTGTGAGTCGGTTAGAATTTCATAAGCTTCTTTAACTTCTTTAAATTTAGCTTCTGCTTCAGTTTTATTATCCTGATTTTTATCAGGATGATATTTCATGGCAAGGCGTTTATAAGCTTTCTTAATCTCTCGCTCATCAGCATCTTTACTGACACCTAAAACCTCATAATAATCTTTCTTTGCCATAATAATCCTTTAATTTTATTAAACTTATCTACAAGATAATTTAGTGTTTATAGTGAGTTTAGTTATTTTTAGGCTCATAGCCTAAAGCACTAAATTTAATAGTGCTACATTAATAGCACTATTCATATTCAATAAATAAAATAAATTTAAACTCTTTTTTTAAAAACACTAAACGGGCTTGAGTTACCCCTTGCCCGTTTTTATGATTTACCTAATCAGCTATCAGAGATAACTTTTAGACAATAGCGCATTATTATTTATTGTCATCAACTTCTTTAAAATCAGCATCAACAACGTCATCTTCTGCTTTAGCACTGCTATTTCCTGCATCACTAGTCTGTTGACCACCAGCTTGTTGTTGAGCCATCTCTAATAATTTTTTCGATGCTTCAACTAATGCTTGAATTTTAGCTTCAATATCCGCTTTGTCTTCACCACGAGCTGCGATTTCTAACGCATTTACCGCTTCTTCAATCGCTTTTTTATCATCAGCAGGTAATTGATCGCCAGCTTCAGATACTTGTTTACGTGTTGAGTGAACAAGGTGATCCGCTTGGTTACGAATTTGTGCTAACTCTTCAAACTTACGATCTGCTTCAGCATTCACTTCTGCATCACGAACCATTTTTTGAATCTCTTCTTCACTTAAACCAGAAGAGGCTTTAATGGTAATGTTTTGCTCACGACCCGTATTTTTATCTTTTGCTGATACATGTAAAATACCATCAGCATCAATATCAAATGTTACTTCAATTTGTGGTGTACCACGTGGTGCCGGTTGAATACCATCAAGATTAAACTGACCTAATGATTTATTATCACTCGCACGTTTACGCTCACCTTGTAACACATGTATTGTTACTGCAGATTGGTTATCATCCGCGGTTGAGAATACTTGACTATGTTTAGTTGGAATAGTGGTGTTTTTCTCGATTAACGGAGTCATCACACTACCCATGGTTTCAATACCTAATGATAATGGTGTTACATCAAGTAATAATACATCTTTAACATCACCGCCAAGTACACCACCTTGAACTGCCGCACCAACTGCTACTGCTTCATCAGGGTTAACATCTTTACGTGGTTCTTTACCAAAGAAGTCTGCAACAACTTTTTGAACCATCGGCATACGAGTCTGACCACCAACTAAAATCACATCTTGGATATCAGAAACTGATAAGCCAGCATCTTTTAACGCAGTTTTTACCGGATCCATTGAACGTTTAACTAAATCTTCAACTAAAGATTCTAATTTAGCTCGTGTCACTTTAATATTTAAGTGTTTTGGACCAGTTGCATCAGCAGTGATATACGGTAAATTGATATCAGTTTGTTGTGCTGATGATAATTCAATTTTGGCTTTTTCAGCCGCTTCTTTTAAACGTTGCATCGCTAATGGATCATTTTTAAGATCGAAACCTTGCTCACGTTTAAATTCTTCAACTAAATAGTTGATTAGACGTGAATCGAAATCTTCACCACCTAAATGAGTATCACCATTTGTTGCTAATACTTCAAATGTTTTTTCACCATCAACATCATCAATTTCGATAATAGAGATATCAAATGTACCACCACCTAAGTCATAAACAGCAATAGTACGGTTACCAACATCTTTATCTAAACCATAAGCAAGCGCAGCTGCTGTTGGTTCATTAATAATACGTTTAACTTCTAGACCAGCAATACGACCAGCATCTTTTGTTGCTTGACGCTGAGCATCGTTAAAGTAAGCCGGTACTGTAATTACCGCTTCAGTTACCGCTTCACCAAGATAATCTTCTGCTGTTTTTTTCATTTTCTTTAATACTTCAGCTGAAATTTGTGGTGGAGCAATTTTTTGGCCTTTAATATCAACCCAAGCATCACCATTATCTGCTTTAACAATTTTGTAAGGCATGATGCTTACATCACGTTGAACTTCAGCATCTTCATAACGACGACCAATTAAACGTTTAATAGCAAATAATGTATTTTGTGGATTAGTTACAGCCTGACGTTTAGCTGGTTGACCAACTAAAATTTCACCATCTTGAGTATAAGCAATAATCGATGGGGTTGTGCGATCACCTTCAGCATTTTCTAATACTTTAGCCTGACCATTATCCATTACTGCAACACATGAATTTGTTGTACCTAAATCAATACCAATAATTTTACCCATAATAATCTTCTCCTAGAAACCTGTATTTTATTTCTTGTATATAGGTCTTAAATATTTTTTTTCAAGCCCTCAATATTTACAAGGAAATATTCTGTTTCCACATAAATGGGATCGTTATTAATAATATCAAGGGGAAAAATTAAATTTTTTTTCAATGCCTATTGATTGATAGTGTCTCTACCCTTATTATTGCAGCGCTTAAAAACACTAACTACACTTATTATCAGTAGGATTTTATGGAAAACATTAAATTAGCCAACCCAGGACCATTAGGTTTAATGGGATTTGGTATGACAACAGTATTATTAAATATTCATAATGCAGGATTTTTCCCTGTTGCAACAGCGATTGTTTCAATGGGTATTTTTTACGGTGGACTTGCACAAGTTATTGCTGGAATCTTAGAATTCCGTAAAGGCAACACATTTGGTACAACCGCATTTACCTCCTATGGTTTTTTCTGGATCGCTTTAGTTGGTATCTGGTATTTACCGACATCAGCGGCAACCGCACCAACAGATAAAGTATTTCTTGGAATCTTTTTAGCATTATGGGGAATTTTCACAGCATTTATGTTTATCGGTACTCTTAAAGCAAATAAAGGACTACAGTTTGTATTTGGTAGCTTAACTATTCTATTTGCTTTACTTGCTATTGGTAATATCGCTGATAACCATACAATTATTAATATCGCTGGTTTTGAAGGTATTATTTGTGGTGCAAGTGCAATCTATTTAGCAATGGCTGAAGTTCTAAATGAACAATATGGCCGAACAATTTTACCAATTGGTGCGCCTAAAAATAAATAGTTAGCAATAAAATTAAATTAAGGGAATGCTTAATTCCCTTAATATTTTAACTATTTCTGTTCTTTTTTTCATCATTACTTAACAATAGTTTTATTGAATAATTTATTTTTATAATTACAATCGACGCCTCTAATAAAAATTTTATAAAAATAGATTAAGAGTAAACAATGGAAAACAGGAAAAAATTATCTATCTTTAAATCATTACCCATTATTATAACAGCCATATTGCCAATCAATGCCTTAGCTATCAAAGCACAAACATCACTGACAATACAAGGTCAATCACCATATATATGGGATATTTAAAAAAATAATATCATTCTTACATCAGATGAATTTTTAACGATAAGTGTACCAAACGATAGTGGCACTTCGACTATATTACCAAGTTCAGCAAGTAAATCGATCGATTTTCCGGTAGGAAAAACATTTAATGATATTGTAACTAAAGCAATCACTGCTGATAATCAAGACCGTAGTTTCTCATCACTAGCAACTTATTATAAATCATATGACTATGATGGAGATACTCCTGGAACGATTGATGGTTCCATTAAAGCTGTTTGGAAAAATAATGGTGAAGTAATTACAGCGCTAAATAGTCAACCAACTACTTGTGGTGGTCCGTATTCACTAACGGTATCTATCACCAATACATCAGCCAAAACACAATATGGTGATCCAAGATTAAGAGATTATGGAACCCAATCGGTAACATACACTTTTAAACAAGCAGATATGGCTATTTGCTATTTACAACCTTTAAACTTAAAGACTTACCCAGCAAGTAGTGGATTAGGTGGTGGCTATGATAGTACTAGTTATGATCCGAACAATGGTTTTTTACCTAAAAACAAAGAGTTCCCAGGTACTGCATTTAAAGGCGCTGGATTTTATATCCTAGGATCAGGCGGAGATCAAAGCAAATATAAATGCTCAATTTCTAGTGGTGCAAGTAATGTGGTTAAATTATCGACGGTATCAGGAAAATCTGGTCAAAATTGTTACGTCGAATATACAAGTACTCAGCCTTCAAGCGATATTACCATTGATCTATCCTATGAAAGAGAACCAAACGTATATGAAAAAATTGATAGTTATACATTCAAAAAACCGAGCAAATGGATGACAGTTCAAGGACCTAAACCCTATTTTGCTAGCACAAAGGTCAATCCAAATGAACAAAGTGTTTACCCAGCCGCAAATGTATGCGCAGGTAACGCCGCAACAGCTACAATGACCTATGCAAAATCATTGACTTATTTCTACTCAACTCAAGATATTAGCAATATTCCCTTAGCGTCAGACGGTTCCGTAACAATAAGCGGAAATGCTAGATTTACACGTACACTGGATAAAACATTTATGGGCGTCTGGGAAGACCTATATAATGGATATCCGAATAGTGATTTTTATAATAGAACAGCTTCTGATGGCAATGGTAATACTTATAAAACAGATACATTGCTCGTTGGACCTGCTCGAAATGTTAATCCAATTAGTGAACAATTTGTTGTTGGATTAGATGTTGGTCTTACTGGATGGCAACAGCGATCTAACTTATTTGCCTGTAAGGAAACCGTTTATTAATTCGTTATTTTTTTGCTGTATTACTTAATTATAGTGTAAAAATCAACGATAAATTTGAGATCGTAATAAAAAAGCCCAATACAAGGGCTTTTTTTATATGATTTAATATTATTTAAAGAGTGCTTTTGCTCCATGAGGGGCACTACGATAATATTGTGGAGGTACTGTCACTTGAGCAGCTAAAGCTTTAGCTGCAAACCAAGGCCAATGAGGATTGAATAACATATCTCGGCCAATCGCTACCATATCAGCTTGCCCGGTTAATACAATTGCTTCAGCTTGTGCCGCTTCCGTAATTAAACCTACAGCAATAACAGGCATACTTACTTGCTGTTTTATTGCTTGAGCAAAAGGTACCTGATAATTAGGCCCAACTAGAATTTTTTGTCTTATATCTAAACCACCAGTTGAAACATGAATATAACTACAACCAAGTTTATCTAATGCTTTTGCTAGTATAATGGACTCATCTAAATTCCAACCGTCATCAACCCAATCAGTTGCTGAAATACGAATACCGACACCTTTATGTTTAGGGAAAACGGCACGAATAGCTTGAAATATTTCGAGAACAAATCTCATACGGTTTTCAAGACTACCACCATATTGATCAGTACGATGATTTGATAAAGGAGATAAAAATTGATGGATTAAATAACCGTGAGCACCATGAATTTCAATAAAATCGATACCAGCTTTATCTGCACGAACAGCCGCATCAGCAAATTGTTTAACAATATTTTTAACTTGTTCAGTCGTTAACTCTTGTGGTGTATCATAATTAGTATCAAAAGCGATTGCAGAAGGCGCAACTGTTTGCCATCCACCTTGTGATACTGGAACATGCTTTTCTTCCTGCCAGGGTGCAGGCATTGAAGCTTTACGACCAGCATGAACGAGTTGAATTGTAATAGGCATTTTTGAATATTGACGTATTGATGAAACTAGAGAAGCCATCGCTTGCTCTTGCTCATCTCCCCATATACCTAAATCAAACGGAGATAAACGGCCCTCTGGGCAAACAGAAGTTGCTTCTAAAATCATTAAACCTGCGCCAGAGTGTGAAAGTGAACCATAATGCATTAAATGCCAATCACTAACTAAACCATTAGTTGCTGAATATTGGCACATTGGTGGAATAACAATCCGGTTTTCAAAGTTCTGTGCACCAATTTTAATTGGGCTAAATAATTTACTCATGTTGAACTCCTATACTAATAAAGAAAAAATTGAATCGTTTGATATAAATTGATTATAATCTTTTTCTATTTTTTAGAAAGAATGCACTTTTTAGTGTGATATACACCAAAAGGAAAGTAAAAGGGAAAAAACAGATGTTAATAATAGATAAAAAACCATTTGAATACACGCTATCGATTATTGCTGGAAAATGGAAAATGAAAATAATCTATCTACTTATTAATTGTGAAATAGCTCGCTATGGAGAAATAAAACGCAGCATTACGGGTATTACCCACAAAATGCTCAGTGCGCAGTTAAAAGAGCTAGAACAAGATGGTATTATTAATCGAAAAGAGTATCCACAAATCCCCCCTAAAGTAGAATATTCACTAACACTAAAGGGAAAAAGTTTAAAACAGCTTATTTCAGATATTTGTCAGTGGGGAATCGATAACGATAATTCTCATTAAAAAACCCACAGAAATTATGGGTTATAACAATATGAATAGTGACTAATTGATTATTTACTATTAAGACGTTCTATTTTCTTCATTTTTTGTTCAATACGTTGACGTTTTAATGGAGAAAGATAATCAACAAATAGTTTACCCATTAAATGATCCATTTCATGCTGAATACAGATCGCTAACAAGCCATCAGCTTCGATTTCATAAGATTGGCCATTTCGATCTAGTGCTTTAATTTTTATCGTTTCAGATCGAGGAACAAAACCACGGCTATCAGGTACAGATAAGCAGCCTTCTTCAATACCTGTTTCTCCTGCTTTACTGATAACTTCAGGATTAATAATCACATAGACATGATCGTGGTTCTCAGATACATCAATAACAATAATGCGCTGATGGACATCCACTTGTGTCGCAGCAAGGCCAATACCTTCTTCTGCGTACATGGTCTCTATCATATCATCAATAGTTGTTTGTAATTCTGATGTTATTTCGTCAACTGGTTTAGCAACTTTGCGTAACCGCTCATCAGGAAAACGTAATACTGGTAAAATAGCCATAAATTTTTCGATCTTCCTCTAAATAATCTTTTACTTACTAAAATGCATTTTAAACGTTAATTAGACTGTTGAGTAGCCCTTAATTCCTATTAGTAAAATAGTGACTCTATGAATAGATATGAATTCTTAATTCGATTTTCAATAGTAAACAATAAAAAACCAAGCAAAATTAGACAGTATCTTTTACAAAATTCAACAAATATTAACTATTGTTCACTATTATCTAAACTAAATTTTAGTTCAGAACAAATTGATCAATTCTATCAATATGATATTACAAAAATAGTTAATTGGCTTGAACAAGATAACCATTTTTTAATAACTTATAATGATTTTCAGTATCCACTGCAACTCACACAAATTAGTAGTCCACCGTTGTTACTATTTGGTATCGGTAATGCTGATTTATTATCTACTCCGCAAATAGCGATGGTCGGTAGCCGCACTTTTAGTGAATATGGAGCTCAATGGGCCCGATATTTTGCTAGAGAACTAGCAATCAATGGACTAACCATTACCAGTGGACTAGCATTAGGGATTGATGCAATTTGTCATAGAGGAACGCTTGAAGTATCAGGTAAAACTATTGCTGTTTTAGGTAGTGGGCTTGCTAATATTACACCAAGAACAAACTACCATTTAGCGAGAGATATTTTAGCCACAGATGGTGTAATAATTTCAGAGTTTTTACCCAATGAAGTAGCAAAACCCCAACATTTTCCGCGCCGAAATCGTATTATCAGTGGTCTAAGTTTAGGTACTTTTGTTATTGAAGCATCAGAGAAAAGTGGTTCACTCATCACCGCCCGTTATGCACTTGAACAAAATCGCGATGTTTTTGCTTTACCTGGTGATATTGGAAATGAAAATAGTGAAGGTACTCATTGGCTTATCAAACAAGGCGCTTATTTAGTCAGTAAACCGATCGATATTTTAGAACACTATGCAAGTAGTTTAGTATGGGTAAAGCAGAAAATTGAAACTCAGCATCTGAGTAATAGTACCATTATTCATCCCGATATTTTTGCTCTTCTCAATAAGGATCCAATACCTATTGATACGATTGCTGACAAAACAGATCAATCGGTAACAGATATTGCGATTAAGTTAATTGAATTAGAGTTAGCTGGATTAATTAAATCTATAAATGGAGGATATATTCGTCATAAATAAAGTTAATTCTATAACGGAATTAAGCTAAAAGTGATACTATATTAAGCAATTAATTTCTTGATATATTAATCAATATGACAATCTTATCCGTGACAGAATCATGTCAAATATTAAACGATGGTAAAGTTATTGCTTACCCAACAGAAGCAGTTTTTGGCTTAGGTTGTGATCCCGATTGTGAAAATGCAGTATTAACTATTTTGTCATTAAAAAAACGGCCAGTTGAGAAGGGGTTAATATTAATTGCCGAAAATTTTGATCAACTTATCCCCTACATAGATATACAATCTATCACTGAACAGCAAAAGGACTTGATGCTTAGTTCTTGGCCGGGACCAGTCACTTGGGTAGTACCTAAAAATAAAAATACCCCTTATTTTTTATCAGGTCAGTTTGACTCAATTGCTATTAGAGTAACCGATCACCCTTTAGTTGGTAAAATCTGTAAAGTTTTTAACAAACCACTAGTTTCAACAAGCGCTAATCTTTCTGGCATTGAACCCTGTCGAACGGTCGAGGAAGTTGAAAAACAGTTTGGCAAAAATTTTCCCGTACTTGGTGGAGAAACAGGTAAGCGTATCAATCCTTCAGAAATTCGCGATATAAAAACAGGTAAAATTATTAGGCAGGGCTAAAAATGCAACATTCACTCTATATTGGTGTTATGTCAGGAACAAGTTTAGATGGCGTAGACATTGCGTTGGTTGATATATCAAACAATAACATATCATTAATAGCCAGTGAGTGTTACGCAATACCTGAAGATCTTAAATTAGCGTTATTAACACTTTGTGAAAAAAAGTACAGTAGCTTAGAAAAATTAGGCCAAATTGATCATCAATTAGGTAAACTTTATGCCACAACAATAAATGATTTTATTCAAAAATATCAAATAAAAGATGTCATTGCCATTGGCTGCCATGGCCAAACTGTATTTCACTCACCTAATGGTGGGTATCCATTTACGATGCAAATAGGCGATAGTAATATTATTGCAGCTAAAACAGGCATAACTACTGTTGCTGATTTTCGTCGTAAAGATATGGCTTTTTGTGGGCAAGGAGCACCTCTTGTTCCAGCTTTCCACCAATCTATTTTTGCTACAGATGATAAAAATAGAATTGTATTAAATATAGGTGGAATTAGTAATATTACTGTTTTAATCCCAAATCAGCCAGTTATTGGATTCGATACAGGTCCTGGTAATGTATTATTAGATAGCTGGATAATGGAAAAACAAAGCCAGCCTTATGATAAAGATGGAAATTGGGCAAAAACAGGTAAGGTTAATAGATCATTATTAAATGAGTTTTTCGATGAATCTTATTTTGCACTCCCTTATCCAAAAAGTACTGGTCGAGAACTATTTAATTTAAGTTGGTTGAAACAAAAATTAGTAAAATATGATCTATCCCCTCAAGATATACAAGCCACGCTTGTTGAATTAACAGCTAAATCAATCGCAGATCAATTGATAAATTTACCCCATTTAAACAATTTACCTTGTGAATTATTAGTGTGTGGTGGTGGGGCAAGAAATTTACTAATAATGGAAAGATTAGCAAAACTATTACCAAATTGGCAAATAATGACTACCGATAAATTGGGTATTAGTAGTGATTATATGGAAGCAATGGCATTTGCTTGGTTAGCTTATTGCCGAATAAATAATTTAACAAGCAATTTACCGAGTGTAACAGGTGCAACACAAGCTGTTAGCTTAGGTGTAATATATCCAAAATAACAAAATAAATAAGGAATATAAAAAATGATAAAATATGCCTTTAATTCATGGATTAATGGTTATAAAAAATAGGTTGTTACTATGGACGAGAAAGACGCAGTGCTTTTGGTTTTTTTCTTATAATTCAGTTTATTTTATTTATAATATTAGGATTAATCTGTTCTAGATTATTACGCGAAATGCCTGGTTTTAGTAGTGGAGTCGAAGACTTTATAGCACTAGTTTATTGCGCTATCTCATTGTTAACCACACTACCATATAATATTAGACGATTACATGACGCTAATTTATCTGGTTGGTTATGTTTATTATATTTTGGATTTGCTGGAATAGTAATATTAGTATCAATATTTTTACAACCAACAAAAGGGGATAATAAATACGGACCCTCTCCAAAATAGGTAGATTAAATCAATTACTACAAATTAACACTAATTGAGTGTAATAGATCAATTACACTCAATCATATTAATCCAAAATGTTTTAATCCATTCTCTATACCATTATTATTATTATTATCAGTAATAAATTTTGCAAGTTTCTTTAACGGTTCAACACAATTCCCCATCGCAATAGGGTTATCGACTAACTGAAACATCTCTATATCGTTTAAGCCATCACCAAATGCATAAGTTGGTATACCAGAAAATCCTTTATTTTCTAATAATTTTTGAATTCCAAATGCCTTAGAACCACCAGAATTAAAAACATCAACACAATAAGGTGTATTGCGTACAAATGTTAGTTCAGGAAATAAATCGATATAATGTTCTTCGCCACTTTGACATAAAAGTAGTAACATCTGAATAGGTGCATGATGATAAGTATTAATATCGACGGGTGGAATATTCTGTTTTAAATAAGCATAAAAGACTTTTGCAGGCTCACTTAACTCAGAAATTCTCATTAATTTATCATTATAGAATGCAACTGGAATATTCTTTTGATTTTTGGAGAAATTAACTAAACGTTCAATAACAGTGGGATCAATATTATTTGAAAAAATATGCTCACCTTGATAAAAAACAGATTGTCCATTCATTGCAATAATGGAGTCAATATTAGACTGATGCATAATATGTTGAACTTCACAAACAGTTCTGCCTGTTGCTATTACCGGTAAAATATTATTCTTTTTTAATTGTGCTATCGCATCGATCGTACTTTTTGCAACAGTTACATCGCTAGTTAATAAAGTGCCATCTAAATCAAAAAAAACAATTGCATTAGGTTTGTTCATCATTCATCACACCGTAAATTTATAAATTGAACACACTTTTAATAAAAGGAATAGTAAGCTTTCTCTTTTCTTCTATTGTCACCTTATCAAGCTTATCAAGCAAGCCCGATAGAGTTCTCATATCACGATCAACACGTTTTAACAAAAATAGACCAACATCTGTAGGTAGTTCAAATCCCCGTAATAAAGCCCTAAATTGTAATGCATGTAATTTATCTTCATCACTCAATTCTTTTAATTGATATACGGGTCCCCACTCTAACCGAGATACTAAATCTGGCAAAATAAAAGGAACTTTTTTAGGAGGGGCATTACTGGTAATAATTAATTTACTATTATTATTTTCAGATAACCTATTAAAAAGATTAAATATAGCAACTTCCCACTCTTTATTACCCGCTATTTTATCAATATTATCTAAGCACACGAGATCATAATCATCAAGACCCAATAAAATATCTGGCTCCAAAAATATATGTTGTTCAAGAGGAATATAACTAATCCGCTGCTTTAAAATAGACGAGTAATGACAAGATGCGTGCAGTAAATGAGTTTTTCCTGATAAACAAGCTGACCAAATATAAAGCGAATGAAAACCTGATTTATGTAAAGTTTCCTTTAAATCATTAAGTAATAACTGATTATCACCAGTATAAAAACTAGTAAATGTTTCTGTATCAGGTAATGAGACAGGTAAAACAAGCTGCTGCGAATTAATTGCCATAACTCCTAAAAATTTTACAACAGCTGTAGTATAAATACTGAAATTTAAAAAGCAAAATTATTTATAAAAGATTAGCTAAGGTAGTAATACTACCTTACTGGTAATATTACTTATTAGGTAAAATAAGATTCAATAAAATCGCGGCAATACCACATAAGCTGATGCCTTGTAATACATACGATCCTAAATCAAGAACCATTCCACCAATACCAAAAACTAATACTAATGCTATAATACACATATTACGCGATACAGATAAATCAACTTTATGCTTGATTAAAATATTAATACCAACAGAAGCAATAGAACCAAATAATAGCACCATAATTCCGCCCATAACAACAGATGGGATAGATGCTAAAAATGCGCCTACTTTTCCAATAAATGACATAACAACAGCCCAAATCGCAGCCCAAGTCATTACTCGTGTTTTAAAATTTCTTGTTAGTGTAACGGCACCAATAACTTCAGCATAAGTGATACAAGGTGGCCCACCTAAAAATCCAGCAGCAGAAGTTGCAATCCCATCACCAAATAATGTCTTATGTAAACCAGGATTTTTTGTGTAATCTTTACCTGTTACACTACCAATAGCCATAATATCACCAACATGCTCAATAGTTGGCGCAATAACGATAGGAATCATATAAAGTATTGCCTGCCACTTAAACTCTGGGAAAGTGAAATCAGGTATTGCAAACCATGGTGCATCATAAATTGGTTGGAAGTCGACTAATCCTAAAAAGCAAGATAATGTATATCCGACAACAATACCCGATATGATCGGTACCAATTTAACAAATCCTTTCGCCCAAATGGCTACAATAAGAGTTGTGACTAATGATGCCATTGAAACGATGATTAATTGGTATTTAGGTAAAGTAGTCTCTAGATCTGTTCCCATAGCCATATTCACTGCTACTGGTGCTAATGATAAACCAATCACCATAATAATAGGTCCAGTAACAACGGGCGGTAAAATCCGATTAATAATATTAGAACCGTTTATTTTAACTAAAAAGCTAAAAAACATAAAAACAAAACCAGCAGCAACCAGTCCACCCAATGTTGCAGGGATACCCCATTGCATTGCACCATAAGATATAGGTGCAATAAAGGCAAAAGAAGAGGCTAAAAATACCGGTACTTTCCCTTTCGTTACTAGTTGAAATAAAATAGTACCTAAACCAGCTGTAAATAGTGCTACATTAGGATTTAATCCCGTTAGTAAGGGAACTAAAACTAATGCCCCAAATGCGACAAATAACATTTGTGCACCAGTTAAAATATCCAACCACGAGTGTTTGTTATTGGTTACTTCATGCGTTATTTCATTTGAACTCATAGATAAAACGTCTCTCTTTGATAAAATTAAAACTATAGACATAAAAAAACCGGCTCTGCCGGTCTAAAAAATGAGATTTTATTTTGTACCGAAGATTTTATCTCCAGCATCACCAAGCCCAGGGAGAATATATCCTTTCTCGTTAAGCCTATCATCGATCGATGCGGTATATAATTCGACATCAGGGTGTGCTTTTTCTAACACTTTGATCCCTTCTGGAGCAGCAACTAAAACAAGTACTTTAATTTGCTTGCAGCCTGCTTTTTTTAATAAATCAATCGTCGCAACCATTGATCCACCTGTTGCTAACATAGGATCAACAACTAATGCCATTCTATCTTCAATATCAGATGTTAATTTTTGAAAATAAGGAACTGGCTCAAGAGTCTCTTCATTTCGATAAAAACCAACAACACTAATTCTAGCACTAGGGATATGTTCTAGCACACCATCCATCATACCTAGACCGGCCCTTAAAATAGGAACAACAGTAATTTTTTTACCTTTAATACGTTCAACTTCAATTGGGCCACACCATCCTTGAATGGTTACTTTTTCGGTAGGTAAATTAGCTGTTGCTTCATAGGTTAATAAGCTGCCAACTTCGCTGGCAAGATCTCTAAAGTCTTTGGTCGAAATATCATGCTCACGCATTAAACCAATTTTATGACGTACAAGGGGATGTTTTACTTCAACAATTTTCATGAGGGCCTCAGTTGTTATGAATCTATACTACTCATTAGGTTGCTATAACCACTGAGGAATAATTATATCATGATTTATCAAATAATAGAAAAGCTATTTGCAGACAACGCTTAGTCCGGTATCATCAACCCATTGATAGCCGATATAACCACCGTCATAAGAAGCAACAAAAAAGTTCTGATTAACATTAGGCGAGTTATCTTCATTAATATCCCGAGTCCAATAACGGTTATTTTGCCATGTAGAACTTGAATAAGAGTGATCACTCATATATCCCCACTCACCATAAAGCGTACCATCAATAGCGCGAGTACCATAATTTCTAACATATGACCAATTATTACTAGTCGGAATATAAGCAATTGGTGAATTAGTAAACTCAGCACGAGATATAATATTATTTTCACCACCGCACAACGTTATAGCAGAACTATAATTATGAGTACCTGATTTAGGGGTATACCATTTTGTTATAGTAAAAGAGTAAGGATAATCAATATTAGAAGAAAGACGATTGGCAGTTATCGTCACAGTACCCGATGGTTTTGCAATTAATTTAACCACCCCAGTATCCGAATTCACTGAAACGGCTGGATTATCTGAGGTAAATTTATAATCACTTTGCTTACCAATCATAATAATAGTAAATTCAGCACCAGGAAAACCAACAGTAGGAAATGCTTTATTACTTGGAACCGGCTTAAATCCTATATCGGGAATATAATCAGATGTATATCCTCCGCCCATTTCAACTCTTTTACCACTTTGACCATCAGTTGATTGGGATGCACAAACCCAGCCATCTGAAGTCGTTGTTCCCGCTCCATTTGTTTTTTCAACCCATTGGCAAGAATTACTTGTACTTGCTGGTTTTATCGCATAAATACCTGATTGATAATTAATTAGATAAGACTTAGTAATAACGATACCTTGACTTAAAATCGGATCACCATAAGCTGATTGTACTTGGGCATTTGTATTAGTAATCTCTAATCTTAAAGGAAAACTAATATTAGGATCAGCATCAAGATCTAATAAGCTTTTATTATAATCTGTAGTTGGAATTTCATACTGATTATTATCTATCCATTTATAACTCAGCGTACCCACTAAAAGTGGGTTTATAGGATCATGACTATCGCCATCATTATCATTATAATAATTGTCAGCAAAATCGGTGGGAGATAAACCAATTATAGTAAAATCAGAAAGTTTTATCTCTTTAGAAAAAATGGTTTCAGTCGTATAAGTTCCATCAAATTCATTATAATTATGACCATCTAATTCAAACGATAAACGAGCGACAATACTTTTTTCACCTTCCCCAGTATTAAAAACAGGTTCAGTTCCTTTAACTGTCAGTTTTGTTAACGTAGAAATACTCGCTAAGGCATTGAAAGAAAAAAATAAAAAAAGTATCAAACTAATCAAATTATTATGCATTTTTCATCCATTTCATTATTATAATAGTAACAATATTACAGATAATAAGACTAAGTCTACAGTAGAGAAAAATATAAATCTATGATAAATATTATTTAATCATAACTAGATTTCTTTCTGCGTTGAGTTCAGGTATATCAAGCTTTATCACATCAATAACCTGAAATGCAGTAGGTAAAGAGATAATTTCTTTTTCACAATCAAGGCTTTTTAATGCATAAAAAAGACCATTATCATTAGGTAAATGATGACACCAGTTAAGCATATCATTTAATGAAGCAAAAGCTCGACTTATAACACCATCAAACTTTTTATTAGTATATTCTTCAATTCGGCTTTGAACCGGATTAATATTGCTTAATTTTAATTCAAATTGTACTTGCTTTAAAAAACGAACACGTTTACCTAAACTATCAACTAAATCAAATGTTTTATTTGGGTTAATAATAGCAAGTGGTATACCAGGTAAACCAGGGCCCGTACCAACATCGATAAAAGATTCTCCTTGTAAATAAGGAGAAACAACTAAGCTATCCATAATATGTTTAATTAACATTTCGTTAGGATCGCGCACAGATGTCAAATTATAAGCTTTATTCCATTTATTAAGCATCTCGACATAATTAACAAGTTGATCTATCTGTTGCTCAGTGATAACAAGATCTGTCTGTTTTATTAAATTAATAAGTCTCTTTTTTAACATAATTTATTCAGTTTTAGTTTTGTTAATATAATTTTTTTTCTTCAAATAGACTAATAGCATTGAAATAGCAGCTGGTGTAATACCTGAAATACGAGATGCTTGACCAATTGAAACCGGTTTATGTTGTTTCAATTTAGCGACAACTTCATTAGATAATCCAGATATGTCAGCATAATCAATAAAATCAGGAATTAATGTTTCCTCATTACGCTTTTGACGCTCTATTTCTTCTATTTGTAATTTAATATAACCATCATATTTAACTTGAATTTCAACTTGTTGTGCAGCTTGTTCATCATCCAAACCAGGTGAAAATAAAGATAATGATTTTAATTTATTATAATCCATTTCAGGACGCTTCAATAACTCTTCACCATTAGCTTCTTTCGTCAAATTAGCACTTAATACAGCATTCACTTCATCAATCGTTTGAATATGTGGGTGAACCCAAATATCGCGTAAACGAGCGCGTTCCGTTTCAATTGCTTCAAGTTTCTTGTTAAAAATAGCCCAACGATTATCATCAACTAAACCTAATTTTCGACCAATCTCAGTTAAACGAATATCAGCATTATCTTCACGTAGCATTAATCTATATTCAGCTCGAGAAGTAAACATTCGATAGGGTTCATTAGTACCTAAAGTACAAAGATCGTCAACTAATACACCTAAATAAGCTTGATCACGACTAGGGAACCATTGCTCTTCTTCACAAACGAATCTAGCAGCATTTAATCCAGCTAGTAACCCTTGTGCAGCAGCTTCTTCATAACCGGTAGTTCCGTTTATTTGACCAGCTAAAAATAATCCTTTAACTACTTTGCTTTCCAGTGTTGGTTTTAGATCTCTTGGATCAAAGTAATCATATTCAATAGCATAACCTGGTCTAATGATATTTGCATTTTCAAGACCTTTCATGCTTCTTACAAAAGCTAACTGTGTATCAAATGGTAAACTTGTTGAGATTCCATTAGGATAAATTTCGTTACTCGTTAATCCTTCAGGTTCTAAATAGATCTGATGAGAATTACGATCTGCAAATCTCATAATCTTATCTTCAATAGAGGGGCAGTAGCGTGGCCCAATTCCTTCGATAACCCCGGTATACATAGGGCTGCGATCCAAACTATTACGAATAAGATCATGGGTTTTTTCATTTGTTTCAGTGATATAACATGGGATCTGCTCTGGATGTTCGTTTGCATTACCTAAAAATGAAAAAACAGGAACAGGGTTATCACCAGCTTGAATTCCCAATTTTGAAAAGTCGATCGTCCGAGCATCAATTCTTGGTGGAGTTCCTGTTTTTAATCTACCCATTCTAAAAGCATATTGATGAAGAGATTTAGATAAACCGATTGATGCAGGATCACCTGTTCGACCACCACTATAATTATTTAATCCAATATGGATCTTTCCATCCAAAAAAGTACCAGTTGTTAATACAACAGCTTTAGCTTTAAATTTTATACCCATTTGCGTTACAACACCGGTTATTTGATCGTTTTCAATGATCACGTCTTCAACCGATTGTTGGAAAAGCATTAAATTTTCTTGATTCTCAAGTGCAATTCTTATTGCATCACGATATAAAGATCTATCAGCTTGTGCTCTTGTTGCTCTAACAGCGGGTCCCTTACTTGAATTCAATATTCTAAATTGGATCCCTGCTTTATCTGTTGCATGAGCCATTAAGCCACCCATTGCATCGATCTCTTTAACTAAATGACCTTTACCTATTCCGCCTATTGCTGGATTACAGGACATTTGTCCTAATGTATTGATATTATGAGTTAAAAGTAGAGTTTTTCTACCAATTCTTGCTGCTGCCATTGCAGCTTCAGTTCCTGCGTGGCCACCACCTACAACAATGACATCAAAAAGATCGGGGTAAAACATAATATCCTCGGTTGGGTCTGTTAAAGAGTTAATAATCAGATCAAAGCTAAATAAGCGTGACAAATTTTACTCGTCTTTTTAATTACGTCAAATGATCTATTTTGGATCGTTAATTAATTAAATTAGATCTTTTATATTTTTATTTTATTATTATTTTTATTAGTAATGGTTAGATCTGTTTATAACTCTTTTTTATTTATATTTTTCAAATTGTTATATGATTTTTTAAGCTGTCTATAAACCAACTTGGTAATGGATCTTTTTTTGGGGATAACCTTGGTACTTATCCACAACCTGAATAGGATGATTAGTTATAAATTTGATAATAACAGGATAGTGATCGTTTTAATGACAGAGTTATCCACAGAAATTAAATTTGATCGCTGCTTTATTAATATTTAATAGATTAAAAAATAAACTATAAACTTTATATTTTTTTATTCTATTAGCTTAAATATAAAAAAAGTCACACTTTTACATGTGACTTTGTACTGATTTTAAGTTATTTTTTTATTAGTCTTAATGAGCTTGATCCCAATTATCACCGATACCAACATCTACTTTTAATGGAATATCGAGTTTATAACAATTTTCCATGATAGCTTTAATCTGTTTTACCATAGTTTCAATATGTTCTTCTTTGACTTCAAAAACCAGTTCATCGTGTACTTGCATAACCATTTTGATCTTGTCATCTTGCGTTTGGATAAATTTACTCATCTCAATCATCGCTGTTTTGATTATATCAGCAGCTGTACCCTGCATCGGTGCATTGATCGCAGCACGCTCTGCAGCGCGTTTTTCGATGCCATTTGATGACTTTATTTTCGGTAGATAGAGTCGTCTACCAGATAAGGTTTCGACATAGCCTTTTTCAGCTGCAAGTAAACGGGTATTTTCCATATACTGTTCAACACTTGGATAACGTTCAAAATAACGATCTATATAAAATTTAGCTTCATTTCTCGGTATATTAATCTGTCTTGATAATCCAAAAGCACTCATACCATAAATTAGACCAAAATTAACCGCTTTCGCTCGTCTACGTTCTTCCGATGTTACTTCATGTTCATTTTTACTTAAAATCTCACTGGCGGTGAAGCGGTGAATATCTTTATCATTTGCGAATGCTTCAAGAAGATTTTTATCTTGTGATAAGTGCGCCATAATACGTAGCTCTATTTGAGAATAGTCAGCTGAAACTATTTTATAACCTTTTGGTGCGATAAAAGCTTGGCGTATTTTACGGCCTTCTTCATTACGAACAGGAATATTTTGTAGATTAGGATCATTTGATGATAAACGGCCCGTTACAGTCCCAATTTGATTATAATTTGTGTGTATTCGACCATCTTTTTCACTGATCATTAAGGGGAGCTTATCTGTATAAGTATTTTTAAGTTTAGCTAAGCCCCTATATTCAAGAATTAAACGTGGTAGCTCATAATCACTCGCTAGTTCACTGAGTACCTCTTCATTGGTTGATGGATCACCTTTAGGTGTTTTTTTGATAATAGGTAGTTGATTTTTTTCGAAAAGAATAACTTGTAACTGTTTTGGCGAAGCGATATTAAATACTTCACCCGCTAAGTCATGGATCTGTTTTTCGAGTTGATCTAATTTTATTTTTAGTTCTTTAGAGTAATGATTAAGCTGCTTTTCATCAATTAATACACCCATTCTTTCCATATTTGCTAAAATTATGGCTAGCGGCATTTCAATATTTTGGAATAGATTTTTTAATCGCTCTTCTTTTTCAAGTCTTGGCCATAATGTATCATTAAGCTGTTTTGTTATATCAGCATCTTCACTGGCGTATAATGCGGTTTTTTCTATATCAACCATATCGATAGTGATTTTTTTTCTATCAATTTTAGTCAGTTCATCATAGGTGATTGTTTTATGGTTTAAGTATTTCATAGCCATACTGTCCATGTCATGACGATCATTACTATTTAGAACGTAAGACTCAAGCATCGTATCAAAAGCAATACCTTTAACAGTGATACCATAATTTGCAAGAACGCTGTAATCAAATTTAACGTTCTGACCTATTTTTTTTATTTTATCATCTTCAAATATTGGTTTTAATTTTTCTATTATTTCATCAATAGATAGCTGTTTAGGTACACCTAAATAATAATGGTGTATTGGTATATAACAAGCTTGATTGGCAGTAATACAGAGAGAAATACCGACTAGTTGTGCATGAAAATGGTCAATACTATTGGTTTCTGTATCAAAAGCAAATAGCTTACAGTTCATTAATTTTTGAACCCAATTATCTAATTGCTCGCTTGTCAGGATTGTTTCATACTGCTTCTCTTCACTTTCAGCACTTTTTTGTGAACTATTTTCGGCATCATTATTCGCTTGCTGCTGATTTATTTGAGCTTCGTTCACTTTAAAGAACGTATTATTTTTAAGATCAGTTAGCCAGCGATTAAAACCTTGATATTCAAATAATTCTTTTAATTTCTCTATATTTGCAAGCTCGGGTTTCAATTGTTCATTACTAAAATTAAGCGGAACATCTGTCTTTATTGTGGCTAACAAATAAGATAACCGAGCTTCTTTTTCATTATCAATCAGTTTTTGTTTAATTGATTTAGCCCCACGAATAGGTAATTTTTCAATACTATCTAAATTATTATAAAGTTCATCGAGTCCTGCAAATTCAGTTAATAAACTGGTAGTGGTTTTTTCCCCAACCCCAGGTACGCCTGGAATATTATCTGAACTATCCCCCATCAGCGCTAAATAGTCGATAATTTTAGTTGGTGGTACGCCAAATTTTTTATTTACACCTTCTGGGTCTAAGATAACGTTATTCATCGTATTAATTAAGGTTATTTTATCCGACACTAACTGAGCCATATCTTTATCACCAGTACTAATTAGAACTGGCAAATTATCAGCTTCAGCTTGTTTGGCTAGCGTTCCTATCACATCATCAGCCTCAACACCTTCTACGCAAAGTAAAGGTAATCCCATGGCCTTTAATATCGTGTGAATAGGCTCTATTTGTACTCTTAAATCTTCTGGCATCGCTTCACGAGTGGCTTTATATTCACTATAGATATCGTTTCTAAATGAGCCACCTTTAGCATCGAAAACAACAGCAATATGGCTAGGATTATATTGATTAATTAAACTTCTAATCATATTTGTTACGCCATAAATTGCGCCGGTTGGTTCACCTTTTTGGTTGGTTAGTGATGGTGTAGCAAAAAAAGCTCGATAAAGATATGATGAACCATCAATCAGGATAATTGGTTTTTGATCTGTCATAATAAACCCACTGGTTATATATAAATTTATTATGAGTATACTAAAAAGTGATACAAATAGAAAACGCGCATTAAAGCGCGTTTACATGGCGTGTGTTTGGGGTATTTATTTTAATTCTACAAGATAATTAGTGACTCTTGAATAATCTTTTATTGAAGAATCCGCTGAGGTTTGATCTAATCCTCGAGCATTGATTAAATATTTACCATTAACATAAAAACTGGGAATTGAAGCAGGCTGTAACTCTTTAGTTGCTTGTTCTTGTTGAGTAATAAACTCTTTAACTAAAAAGTTATTTTTCATACTTTCATATTTATCGCTATCAACACCTAAATTAGCAAATACACCTTTAATATCATCAGCTGTTTTTACGGTTTTATCACGCTGAATACCATTATAGATATCTATTGCAAAATCATTTTGGATCCCTAATACATTAGCGATAGCCCATGCTTCAGATAACTCCATTGCTAATGGCCCAAAAGAATTTAAACTATATTTTTTGAATTTAACGCCTTCAGGTAAGTTATTTTTGATTTTTTCACCAATTTTAAATTCGGTATCAATACGGAAACAGCTAGGGCAATTAAATGAGAAAATTTCAACAACTTCTTTTTCAGGGGAAGGAAATTTAGCTAACGTGATATACTGTTTCCCTTCTTCAATTTTAGGTAATTGGCTATTAACTTGTGCTTCCTCAGCAAAAACAGAAAATGAAAAAAGAATTACAGCTAAGGTGACAAAAAACTTTTTAATCATCATAAAACTCCTAATAAAATCTTAAACTTAATTACCTACTATTTAATGATACCACGTGCTTTTAATAAAGCAGTTTTGAAATCATCTTCATAATCTTTTTTTATTCCTGGAATGGCTTCACATTTATCGGAATTACGCATTTTTAAATGATAAATGAGTATTTCATCACTCAGTTCATTTAAT
The DNA here is from genome assembly GCA_036251205.1 of Orbaceae bacterium BiB. Lineage (NCBI taxonomy): Bacteria > Pseudomonadati > Pseudomonadota > Gammaproteobacteria > Orbales > Orbaceae > Orbus > Orbus mooreae. The sequence goes on from CP133958.1 coordinate 1,922,764, forward strand.
TCACCATTAAAGCCAGCTTCTGTGCCTAATTTTTGTAAAAATTGTAACAAACTTAAATCTTGTTCTTTGTCCCAGGCGGGTTCCAATAATTCAATTAACTCTTCTATTCTATGGCAGGCCATAATGATTTACCTATTTAATTATGTGCATGGTATTTATTATGCATTTTCAGATAATTTAAGTATATACTCGACAGCATATATTTTGCTTAGAAGTTATAACCAATTAAGCATTATTAAATTAAAATTGTAAATAACATATATTGCTATGTTGCAGTATAGTAATATCATTTTTGATTTTATCAATGCAAAAAAGTAATAATTTATGTTAAAGCCGATAACAGCAATAATCCTTGCAGGTGGAAAAAGTTCTAGAATGAATGGTGATGATAAAGGGCTATTATTATTAAAAAATAAGCCATTATATTGTCACGTTATTGATAAAATTAGACCACAAGTCGCTGATATCATTATTAATACAAATCGCCATGTTGAATTATATCAACAGTCACATTATCCGGTTATTAGTGATGAATTAACTGGGTTTTTAGGACCATTGGCTGGGATCTATTCTGGACTAATGAAAAGTAAAACGGATTGGAATTTAATTGTTAGTTGTGATACCCCTTTTTTACCAGCGGATCTACTTTTACGTTTACAAAGTAAAATAGCCCATCATATGGCTGCTTATGTTTTTGATGGTGAAAAATCACACCCAACAATTTTACTCATTCATCGTAAAGTAGCTGAAAAAATTCGAATATATTTGATGCAAGGTGATCGAAAATTATTACTATTTTTACAGAGTATTGATGCCATAAGCGTCGATTTTTCAGATGAAAAACAATCATTTATTAATATTAACACACCAAAAGAGTTAGATAATTGGAATCAATTATGACCAAAATAATTGGTATTTGTGGCTATAGCGGTAGTGGTAAAACAACATTACTCAAAAAATTAATTGCCGAATTAAAAGTACTCAATATACGCTTGGCTGTGATCAAACATAGCCATCATAATATGGATATTGATATTCCTGGTAAAGATAGTTACGAGCTAAGAAAAGCTGGCGCTGAGCAGATCATTGTTGCGAGCGATTATCGTTGGGCTATGGTTACTGAAACACCAATAAATCCGCCAAATTTACTAACACTTACTAATCAATTTAGTGATGTTGAATTAGTTTTAGTTGAAGGTTTTAAGGAAGAAGCTATACCGAAAATAATTTGTTATAGAGAAGAGACCGGTAAAGCGCTGTTTTATGATCAACATACTATCGCTATTGTTTCTGATACGGCATTAGATATTGATATTCCAGTGATGGATATTAATGATATTGGAACAGTTGCTAATTTTATAAAAAATAGGTTAATTAGTGAATAAAATGCTAATTAATATGCGTAGTTAATTATTTTTATTGGTTATTTTATGAAAAGAGTCTTTAGACTGATTAAAAAAATCATTATCGCATTTATTATTCTTTCGATACTGCTAGTATTAATTTTTCGATTTATTAACCCGCCGGGTACTATGTTAATGGTACAACAAAAAATTGCTGATTGGGACGGTAAACAAGTCAGAGAGTGGCGTAATTTTGATATGATTTCTGATAATATCAAAATTGCAGTTATTGCTGCTGAAGACCAAAATTTTGTGAACCATTTTGGATTTGATGTCGACGCAATTGAGCGCGCAATAACATATAATGAAAATAGTCAAAATATACGTGGCGCAAGTACAATCACTCAACAAGTGGCTAAAAATCTATTTTTATGGCCTTCAAGAAGTTTTATTCGTAAAGGTTTTGAACTTTGGTTTACGTTATGGATAGAGCTATTTTGGTCAAAAGAACGAATACTTGAAGTCTATTTAAATAGTGTTGAATGGGGTAATGGTATTTTTGGTATTGAAGCTGCAGCACAATACTATTTTAACACTAGTGCTAAAAAATTGACCCTTGGGCAAGCGAGTCTGTTAGCTGCGATCTTACCCAATCCTAGAAATTTGAGTCCAACGCACCCTAGCCAAAATGTGATAAATAAAGCACGATGGATACAAGAACAGGTTAAAAATTTAGATAAAAACAGTTATTTAAATAAAATTAGTTCACATTAATTAATAATTTTATTCAAAACGCTTAATAAATTCAGGGACAATTTTACTTGCTGGTCCATAAATTGTTACCTGAAATTCACTCTGTTTTAATGATGGTTCTAAATTCAGTTCAACGGTTTTTGCACCGGCTTGATTCGCTATTTGTACAAATCCTGCAGCAGGATAAACATGACCTGAAGTCCCTATTGATATGAAATAATCAGCATTCATTAAGTGATCATAAATTTCATCCATATAGAGTGGTATTTCACCAAACCAAACAATATGAGGGCGAATATTGTGGTTTTTTTGATAATCAATATCTTCATCGCAGTAAAATACTTCACCTGTTTGTTCATCACGTGTTTTCAGTAATTCACCATGCATGTGGATAATATTTTTAGAACCTGCCTTTTCGTGTAAATTATCCACATTTTGAGTAATAATAGTTACGTTTTCACTTCCTAATTTACTTTCGAGTTCAGCTAATGCATAGTGGGCAGAATTCGGTTGCACACTTGGATCATGTAATTTTTTTCGTAGCATGTTGTAAAAACTGTGTACGGCAAGCGGATCTCGTTGATAACCTTCATAAGTTGCCACATCATCGACATTGTGACCTTCCCATAATCCATTTTGAGCTCGGAATGTGGATAAGCCAGACTCTGCAGATATTCCTGCACCAGTGAGTATAACTATTTTTAAAGGATTCATGATTAGCGCCTAGATATTGATGAGTTATAGCTTAAATTTTAGCATAAAGTCAGTTTCAGTCGGTATAAAGATCAGTCTTTTTCGTTAAAATATTGCTGTAAAGGTTAATTATAGTGAAAAATTATTCAATATCTAATAATTAACGAATTATTTGTGAATCAGATCAACATTTGTGATAAAAAAGGTGTATAATTTTGCGCCTAATTGTCCCGTTAATTATTCTGGAATAGATATTGTGATTGAAAATTTAAGAAATATTGCCATTATTGCGCACGTTGACCATGGAAAAACAACATTGGTTGATAAATTGCTCAAACAATCTGGAACTCTTGGTGAAACTCGAGGCGAAGATGCTGAGCGTGTAATGGACTCTAATGCGATTGAAAAAGAGCGTGGTATTACCATTTTGGCAAAAAATACCGCTATTAATTGGAATGATTACCGTATTAATATCGTTGATACCCCGGGACATGCTGATTTTGGTGGTGAAGTTGAACGTGTTATGTCAATGGTTGACTCTGTATTGCTATTAGTTGATGCAATGGATGGTCCAATGCCACAAACTCGTTTCGTAACACAAAAAGCATTTGCTTATGGTTTAAAACCAATTGTTGTTATTAATAAAGTTGACCGTCCGGGTGCTCGACCTGACTGGGTTGTTGACCAAGTTTTTGATCTATTTGTTAACCTTGGTGCGACTGATGAACAATTAGATTTCCCTATTATTTATGCTTCAGCATTAATGGGAATCGCTGGCCTTGATCATGAAGTGATGGCGCCAGATATGACTCCATTATTTGAAGCGATTGTTAAGCATGTTGAGCCACCTAAAGTTGATCTAGATGGTCCATTCCAAATGCAAATTTCACAACTAGATTATAATAACTATGTTGGTGTTATTGGTATCGGTCGTATTAAACGTGGTCGTATTAAACCAAATCAACAAGTTACTATCATTGATAGTGAAGGTAAACGACGTAATGGTAAAGTTGGTCAAGTATTAGGTCATTTAGGTTTACAACGTTATGAAGCGGATGTTGCTGAAGCTGGCGACATTATTGCTATCACAGGTCTTGGTGAATTAGGTATTTCTGACACCATTTGTGATGTGAATACTGTTGAAGCTTTACCTGCATTAACGGTTGATGAACCAACTGTTACCATGTTCTTTAACGTTAATAACTCTCCTTTTGCTGGTAAAGAAGGTAAGTTTGTTACTTCTCGTCAAATTTTAGAACGTTTGAAAAAAGAACTTGTACATAACGTTGCTTTACGTGTTGAAGAAACCCCAGATCCTGATGCATTCCGTGTTTCTGGTCGTGGTGAACTTCACTTATCAGTTCTGATTGAAAATATGCGTCGTGAAGGTTATGAATTAGGTGTTTCAAGACCGAAAGTTATCTTTAGAGAAGTTGATGGTAAACGTCAAGAACCATTTGAACAAGTTACTTTAGATATTGAAGAACAACACCAAGGTTCTGTAATGGAAGCATTGGGTTTACGTAAAGGTGATTTAACTAATATGTTACCTGATAGTAAAGGCCGTGTTCGTTTAGACTATATCATTCCTAGCCGTGGCTTAATTGGTTTTAGAACTGAATTTATGACAATGACATCTGGAACAGGTTTACTATATTCTACATTTGATCATTATGATGATGTTCGTCCGGGTGAAATTGGTCAACGTAATAATGGTGTACTTATCTCTAATGGTACAGGTAAAGCATTAGCTTATGCACTTTACAGCTTACAAGATCGTGGTAAGTTATTTATTGGTCATGGTACTGAAGTATATGAAGGCCAAATTATTGGTATTCATACTCGTTCAAATGATTTAACCGTTAACTGTTTAACTGGTAAAAAATTAACTAATATGCGAGCATCTGGTACAGATGAAGCAACAACCTTATCACCACCAATTAAAATGTCTTTAGAACAGTCTCTAGAATTTATTGATGATGATGAATTAGTTGAAGTAACACCACTTTCTATTCGTTTACGTAAACGTCATTTAACTGAAAATGATCGTAAACGCGCATTTAGAGGTGGTAGCAAAGATTAATTATTAATCGGCTATTAGCACTAACCACTCCATTAAGGAGTGGTTTTTTTATATTTAAATAATACAATATATTGTTTTAATTTATTTTTTTACTCATCTTCTATATCTAATATCGCTTATCTTATCTTTTTTATACAACCATTTTATATTTTTTATACACATTTTATCTATTTTGTGATCTAACTCAAATATTATTTTAATTCCTTTTGTTAGTATAGTTCTAAATACAGAACAAAATGTTTTATATATAGAACTATGAGCGATTTATCAAATAGCAAGGCTCCCGCAGCCGTCAGATTAATTTCAATTTTAAACTACATTGCTAACAATGAAGATGCCAGTTTTACTGAAATCTGCAAAGAGCTTTCAATTCCAAAGAGTAGCACATTTCATTTACTAGATGTGTTAACGAGCTCGCAATTTTTACGTCAAAGAGCGGATGGTCGCTATGTTTTAGGATTACGTCTATTTGAATTAGGTGGGTTATCTATTAAAAACCTTGATTTGCGCAAAGAGGCAATTGTGTTCATGCATGAACTTGTCAATTTGACGAAATTAACTAGTCATTTGGGTATTTTAGATGGTAATAGCGGTTTTTTCCTTAGTAAAGTTGAATCTCCTCAAGCGATTGTAAGAACTTCCTGGGAAGGTAAAAAAATTATTTTTAATCGTATGGCATTAGGGAAAGTGTTACTGGCATGGCTACCTGAAACTCAAATAGAAGAGATATTAGCTGATTGTAATTTTGAAAAACGTACAGAAAAAACAATAACCAATAAAGACGATTTTTTAGAACATTTAAAACTAGTTAAAAAGCAAGGATGGGCTATAGATGATGGGGAGGATATCACTGAAATCTGTTGTATTGCAGCACCAATTTATAATGCAGAGGGTAATGTTATTGCTGCATTAGGTATTAATGGTATGCAGTCTCAGTATGAAAATGGCAAAAAACAGCAACATTTAAACAACTTATTAGCGACATGTAAAAAAATATCAGATGCAGTTAATCACCGATAAAATTTCAATTATTTAATAATAAAATAGAGGGAAATATATGCAAATTAAAAAAACGATAGATAAAATTCCTGGTGGGTTGATGTTGGTTCCTTTATTTTTAGGGGCTCTGTGCAATACTTTTTTTCCTAATGCGGGAGCTTATTTAGGCTCATTTAGTAACGGATTAATTAAAGGAACTGTTCCTATTTTAGCTGTTTGGTTTTTCTGTATGGGGGCATCTATCGAGTTAAAAGCAACAGGGGCAATGCTAAGAAAATCAGGTGTATTAGTTTTAACTAAAATTGCTACTGCTTGGGTTGTTGCTCTTATTGCTGGTACATTTTGGACTCATGGCTATATGGTTGAAGGTGGTATTTTTGCTGGTATTTCAGTACTTGCTTTAGTTGCATCAATGGATATGACTAATGGTGGATTATATGCTGCATTAATGAATCAATATGGATCTAAAGAAGAAGCCGGTGCTTTCGTTCTTATGTCATTAGAATCAGGACCATTAATGACGATGGTTATCCTTGGTGCTTCTGGTATTGCAACATTTGAACCGCAATTATTTGTCGGTGCTGTATTACCTTTTTTAATTGGATTCCTATTAGGTAATCTTGATCCAGATTTACGAAAAATGTTTGGTGGTGCAGTACAAACACTTATTCCGTTCTTTGCATTTGCTTTAGGTAATGGTATCAATTTACAAGTTATTGCTCATACAGGTTTAGCCGGTATTCTTCTTGGTTTAGGTGTTATTGTTATTACCGGTATTCCATTAATTTTAGCTGATAAATTTTTAGGCGGTGGTAATGGTACAGCGGGTATTGGTGCATCAAGTACTGCTGGTGCTGCAGTTGCTACACCGATGTTAATTGGTGAAATGGCGCCTGAATTTAAGCCTATTGCGCCAGCTGCGACAGCGCTTGTTGCAACGAGTGTTATTGTGACGTCTATTGTGGTACCGGTTTTAACCTCTCTTTGGGCTAAACGTTTCGGTACCAATAAAGTGAGTAATACTTAATCGCAAATAGATTGAACTTAATATTTTTATGTTAACCGTTTTATTATAGAGGTAATTATTGTGGATATAAGACAAAGCATTCATAGCGATCACGCTAAACAACTCGATACTGAAGGATTAAGAAAAGAGTTTTTGATCGAGAAAATTTTTGAAGCAGATCAATATACGATGGTTTATAGCCATATAGATCGTATTGTTGTTGGTGGCATTATGCCGGTTGCAAAGAAAGTATCTATTAGTGATGAAGTTGGTAAACAATTTGGTGTCAGTTATTTCTTAGAACGAAGGGAGTTTGGCGCAATTAATATTGGTGGTGATGCAACTGTTACTGTTGATGGTGTGGTGTATCAAGTACGCAGTAAAGAAGCGATTTATATTAGTAAAGGTTCTAGAAATGTTGAATTTGCTAGTGTTGATCCTAAAAAACCCGCTAAACTTTACTATAACAGTGCCCCTGCCCATGCGGTATTAAAAACAAAAGTAATAACCCAAAATGATGCGATTAAACAAGAGATGGGCAGTTTAGAAACATGTAATAAGCGAACTATTTGCAAATATCTGGTTCCTGATGCAGTTGAAACATGTCAACTCAGTATGGGGATGACCCGTTTAGAGGAAGGAAGTAACTGGAATTCAATGCCATGTCATACTCATGAACGTCGCATGGAAGTCTATTTCTATTTTGATATGGATGAAGATACGATTGTTTTCCATATGATGGGCAAACCTCAAGAGACTAGACATATTGTCATGCATAATGAACAAGCTGTTATCTCGCCAAGTTGGTCTATCCATTCTGGTGTTGGTACCAAACGTTATACTTTTATTTGGGGAATGATTGGTGAGAATTTAACATATGATGATATGGATCATATCAAAATGCTTGATATTCGCTAATTACTAGACGACGAAGTGGAGTAAAATTATGTCACAAAATATTTTAAATCAGTTTTCTTTAAAAGGTAAGGTTGCACTTGTTACTGGTGCATCTTATGGTATTGGATTTGCTATTGCTTCTTCATTAAGTCAGGCTGGTGCAAAAATTGTTTTTAATGATGTATCAAAAGAGAATCTAGCAAAAGGTTTAGCTGCATATAAAGACGAAGGGATTGATGCTCATGGATATTTATTTGATATCACCGATGAGCAAAGTGTTATAAAAGGTATCAAACAGATAGAACAAGATGTTGGTGTAGTGGATATTTTAGTTAATAATGCTGGAATTATTCAACGTACGCCAATGCTTGAAACTTCAGTAGAGGACTATCGAAAAATTATCGATATTGATTTGACTGGGCAATTTATTATGGCAAAAGCTGTGTTGCCATCAATGATTAAAAAGGGTCATGGCAAAATTATCAATATCTGTTCAATGATGAGTGAATTAGGTCGCGAAACTGTTGTCGGTTATGCTTCAGCTAAGGGTGGCTTAAAAATGCTGACCAAAAATATCTGTTCTGAATTTGGTCATGCTAATATTCAATGTAATGGGATTGGGCCTGGGTATATTGCTACACCACAAACTGCACCATTACGAGAAAAACAAGCTGATGGTTCTCGTCATCCGTTTGATCAATTCATTATAGCTAAAACACCTGCTGCTCGTTGGGGGAATGCTGAAGATCTTGCTGGAGCTGCTGTCTTTTTAGCATCAGATGCTTCTAACTTTGTGAATGGTCACATTCTTTATGTTGATGGTGGTATTTTAGCTTATATCGGCAAACAGCCATAATTATCAATACGGTATTATTGATGAAAAAATCCCCATAATGGGGATTTTTAATTTTAGAATAATAATCTGGCTCTAATTGTTCCTGGGACATTTTTTAATTCAGCAAGAACCTCTTCTGCCTTGCTAAAATCGACATTATCAATATCAATGACCACATAGCCTACTTCTGGCATTGTTTGTAAATATTGAGCAGCAATATTTAATCCTCTTGAGGCAAACAATGTATTGATGGCTGTTAACGCCCCTGGCTGATTCTTATGAATATTAAGGAATCGACTTCCCCCTTTACTTGGTGTTGGTAAAGATACTTCTGGGAAATTGACGGCACTTAAAGTAGAACCGGTATCAGAATATTTAGCTAATTTAGTCGCAACTTCAACACCTATATTTTCCTGTGCTTCAATTGTTGAACCACCAATATGTGGTGTAATAATGACGTTATCGAATTTGCATAATGGCGATGTAAATGGTTCACTATTACTTGCCGGCTCCGTTGGGAATACATCAATTGCAGCTCCAGCTAGATGTTTACTTTCCAGCGCTTGTGCTAATGCATCGAGATCGATCGTTGTTCCGCGAGAAGCATTTAGTAAAATTGAATTAGGTTTCATCATATTTAATTCTGTTTTACTAATCATATTAAGCGTTGTTGAATTTTCAGGGACATGTAGGGAAATAACATCGCATTTTTCGAGTAATGAGCGTAATGTCGGCATCTGCTTCGCATTTCCGAGCGGTAATTTAGTCTCTATATCATAGAAATAAACTTTCATTCCTAGTGATTCAGCAAGAACGCTTAGTTGACTACCGATATGTCCATAACCAATAATTCCTAGTCGTTTACCTCTTGCTTCATGAGAACCGGTTGCTATTTTATTCCACTTACCTAAATGTGCCTGTGCATTTGCTTCTGGAACTCGTCTAAATAATAAAATAATTTCAGCCAAGACTAATTCAGCAACTGAGCGAGTATTTGAAAATGGTGCATTAAAAACAGGGATTCCTTTTTTTGCAGCAGAGACTAAATCTACCTGATTTGTACCAATACAAAAGCAGCCAATACCCGCAAGTTTGGGTGCTGCATCAATAATCTCTTTGGATAGTTGGGTTCTGGATCGAATTCCAATAAAGCGGGCATCTTTTATTGCAAGTTTTAACTCTTCTTTATCCAGAGCACCTTTGTGGTACTCAATGTTGTGATAACCGGATGATTTCAAAATTTCTACTGCACTAGGGTGAACGCCTTCTAGTAATAAAAATTTATTTTCATCTTTGGTTAATGCTTGAACTACCATTTTATCCTCTCTTTAGATTAGTGACATAATTTGGTTTTCTAACAGACTATTTGATAATCTCTTTAACGCCATTTGCAGTACCAATTAGGGCAACATTAGCACCGCGGTTGGCAAATAATCCAACAGTGACAACACCAGCAATATTATTAATTTTATTTTCTAATTCTACTGCATTAGGAATCATCAAATCATGAATATCCAAAATAACGTTGCCATTATCAGTAATAACGCCTTCACGATATATTGGTTTACCGCCAAGTTTAAATAGTTCTCGAGCAACATAGGAACGAGCCATTGGTATTACTTCGATAGGTAAAGGAAATTTTCCAAGTGTATTGACGACTTTTGACTCATCAGCAATACAGATAAACTGTTTACTGATAGCTGAAATAATTTTTTCTCTTGTTAATGCTGCACCACCGCCTTTGATCATCTGCATTTGATGATTAATTTCGTCTGCACCATCAACATAAATATCTAAACTATCTACATCATTACAATCAAAAATAGGAATTCCGTAAGCTTTTAATTTTTTTGTTGAGGCTTCAGAACTTGAGACGGCTCCTATAATATCATCTTTAATTGTAGCTAATGCATCAATAAAGTGAGAGGCCGTAGAGCCTGTTCCAACACCTACAATAGTTTTAGGTCTAACAAATTTGAGAGCAGCAAATCCTACGGCTTTTTTTAGTTCATCTTGAGTCATTGACGATCCCTTTGATTTATTCTTCACAAAAAAGAAAAATTTTAAAAGCAAAATAATTTAATATATGGCATAGTAACCAATTAAAAAGTAAAAATCATTATGATTTTGATAAAATAAATTAATATCTCAACCATAAAATTAATCAAAAATTATTAGATAACTATATAGATAACTATGAAACGTCCAGATTATAGAGCATTACAAGCATTGGATGCCGTGATAAAAGAGCGCGGGTTTGAACGTGCAGCGGATAAATTGTGTATAACGCAACCCGCTGTATCGCAACGTATTAAACAGTTGGAAAGCTTTTTTGGTCAGCAGTTACTTGTTAGGACTATTCCACCCAAGGCAACTAAACAAGGCGAACATCTTTTAGGATTATTGCATCAGGTCGAATTACTTGAACAGCAATGGTTAGGTGATAATGATCATAATGCAACGCCACTTTTACTTTCTATTGCTGTTAATGCTGACTCTTTAGCAACATGGCTATTACCGGCACTAAAACCTGTGTTGGATAAAAATAATTTACGATTTGATATTATTGTTAAAGATGAAGAACACACGTTAGATTTATTGCGCTTAGGTACGGTCGTTGGTGCTATTAGTATTCAAGAGTTACCATTACCTGGTTGCTTATCTGATAGGCTTGGTGCACTAGATTATATTTTTGTTGCTTCTCCTGATTTTGCTAAACGTTATTTTCCAAATGGCGTTACTCGTTCAACTTTAATGAAAGCGCCAGCCGTTGCTTTTGATCATTTGGATGATATGCATCAGATGTTTTTGAATGAGAACTTCAATTTGGCACCAGGTAGTGTCGTTTGCCATATTACCAGTTCATCAGAGGCCTTTGTACAGCTAGCTAAACAAGGTAATGCTTGTTGTATGCTACCTATTTTACAAGTTGAAAAAGAGCTACAAAGTGGTGAATTAGTTAACTTAACGGAAGGCTTGTTTCAACGTAGAATGCTTTATTGGCATCGTTTCGCTCCTGAAAGTAGCATGATGCAAAATATTTCAGAAACAATCATAAACTATGTTAAAAATATTTTATGGCAACCGGAACAATAAAAGCAAAGAGGCTGTTTAACAGCCTCTAATTGATTAAATAGACCGTAGTATTAAGGATTGTTGTTGGTAAGTAATCCTGATTCAGAAAGAACTTGCGTAAAATCTTTATCCATAAAAAATAGATCGCGTTTGTTTGTCCCAACTAATTCTAATTTGTCTTTAATTGTTTTGAATAATTTCTCTTCTTCATGCTGCTCAGCAACATACCATTGTAAAAATTGGAAGGTCGCATAGTCTTTATTTGTTAAAGCATAATCAACCAGATTATTAATTGATTTACTTATTTTTATTTCATGAGTATAAGCTTTGTTAAATACTTCACTTAATGAATTAAACTCTATTTCTGGAGCGTCTATTTTTCCAACAATTGGTAGAGAGCCACAGTCTAGAACGTAATCAAATAAACGTTGCATATGATTTAATTCTTCTTTTGCATGTTCGCGTAGGAAACGTGCAAAAGTTGAAAAGTTTTGATCATCACACCAAGCGCTCATCTGTAGATAAAGATTAGATGAATAAAATTCTAGATTAAGTTGATCATTTAATTTTTGTGTCATTTCTTTCGTTAACATAGTATTGCTCCCGTATTATTAGCATAAGCTGAGTTACTACAATATAGTTACTGCTATATTAAGTATATATTTAAATTAATTTCATCATACTAAATAGTAATTTTGAATGATGTGTCGTTTTTGATCTGTTAATTGATACTCATTTTCAAGCCATTGATTAATTGTTTGATGCCTATCTTTAATTGCATCAATAGCCGATTGTAAATAAATTTCTTTTGCTGCAAAAATTTGTTTTCGCTGTTCAAGTTCTTCGGGTACTAACGGGATATTATGACTAGCAAATATTTTTTCTCGATAAGGTCCTAAAAGTTGATCCGATAATAGATAATCATTCATCACGGTTTGTTCATCTGCACCTAAAATAAATAGCGTCAATGCGACCCCAACACCCGTTCTGTCTTTACCGATTGCACAGTGCTGTACAATAGATTGACCATTGTTATTTAGTAATAAATTGGTCAGCGTATGATAAGCTGGATTATTAAAAGGTAATAATTGATATAGCTTAATCATAAAGTCGACTGGGGCTTGTTTTTTTAGCGCATTAGCATTGATTAACTCTTTTGTTAATGTTGCTGTAACATCGTCACTCAACGGATTTGCGGGAACATTATAGTATTGCGCTTGGTGCCATAGGTTATCCGGTTTTAATTGCGATTCTGTTTTATCTCGATAATCAAGGACATGTGTCAAATTGAGTTGTTTTGCAATAAAATCTTGTTCAGATGGTGTTATGGAGGAGAAGTCACCAGAACGAAACAGTAATCCTGGGCGAATTTTTCGACCATCTTTAGTTTTTATTCCACCAAGATCTCGAAAATTGATACCATTTTTTATTGGTACAATATGTGGCGATAAAGCTGACATCATGATCCCTCTTTTTATTATTAATTTTTGGTTAGATTATCACTTAATTTTCATCATGACAAAGGGATAAAGTTTGTTCATGTTCTCTTCTATCTAACGATATAATCTTGATTAATGACTTGAAAATTCATCTTTATCAGCATATAAAGGTACATACAATTTTAATTGGAACGCGTCATTATGCCTAAAATATCGATTTTTTTATCACATGAAGCCCCTGGTGAACAATGGGGTAAGTCTGCTTTACTAAGCTATTCAGATAGTGCTATTACGATTCATTACAAAACAGATCATCGCTTGGGTGCGATTCAGAGAGCGGGTCGAAAAATCGAAGCTCAGGGAATATATAGCCTTAAGTTAGAGGGTGATGATTGGGATCTTGAGTCAGCTTGGCATTTTTGGCTTGGTTATCGTCATCCTAAAACCTATCAAACAGCAAAAATCACGTGGCCCAAATTGAGTAAAAGTGATAAACAAGAATTACAGTATCGCTTACAAATTATTGATTGGACTCGTAATGTTATCAATCAACCGGCTGAAGAGCAAAGTCCAATGCAACTTGCCGAATATTGCGTTGATCTATTGACTTCACTTTCTGCAGATATCAAATATCAATTTATTGCGGGTGAAGAGTTAAAGGATAAGGACTATATGGGCATTTATACGGTTGGTAAAGGCTCTGTTCGTCCGCCCGTACTATTAGAATTGGACTATAATCCGACAAAAGATGCAAATGCTCCCGTGTGTGTCAGTTTAGTGGGCAAAGGAATTACATTTGATTCTGGTGGGTATAGTTTAAAACCAAGTAGCTATATGGAATCGATGCGTTCTGATATGGGCGGAGCGGCTTTAGTTACTGGAGCATTAGCCTTAGCTATCACTCGAGGTGTAAAGCAGCGCATTAAACTGTATGTCTGCTGTGCGGATAATTTAGTCAGTGGTAATGCTTTTAAATTAGGCGATATTATTCATTATCGAAACAAAGTCAGTGTAGAAATTGAAAATACCGATGCAGAAGGTCGATTGGTGCTAGCCGATGGTTTACTCTCTGCTGATATGGATAAACCAAAATATATCATTGATTGTGCAACCTTAACAGGGGCAGCAAAAATGGCGGTAGGTAATGATTATCAGTCATTATTATCGTTTGATGACGCTTTTGCTAAACAGTTATTACAGTGTGCTGATAGTGAGCATGAAGCATTTTGGCAACTGCCTCTAGCCGAATTTCATCGTGGACAATTTCCATCGTCCTTTGCTGATATAGCGAATTCAGGCTTACCAAATACTGCAGGCGCAAGTACGGCAGCAGCATTTTTATCTTATTTTATCAAAAATTATAAAAAGAATTGGTTACACATTGATTGCTCGGCCACATATCGTAAAAGTGCAACAGCCTTATGGGCAACGGGTGCAACCGGAATTGGTGTAAGATCGTTAGCAAATCTATTGATGACACTCAAATAAAAAAAGCGCGTTATGCGCTTTTTTACTCTGGATTATTCAACAACGGATGCCTTAATAATATAAATTGGATCGACAGGAACGTTAGCATGAGGACCTTTTCTATCGGTTTCAACATTAACTATTTTATCGACCACATCCATCCCATTGATTACTTTACCAAAAACAGCATAACCATAGTTAGCAGGGGATTTATAATTTAAAGAATCATTATCTGCTACATTAATAAAAAATTGACTTGTTGCACTATCAACAGCTGGAGTTCTTGCCATTGCAATGGTACCACGATCATTTTTTAAACCGTTATTCGCTTCGTTTTGAATCGGTGGATTAGTCGCTTTAAAATTTAGTTCACTATCCGCACCACCACCTTGAATCATAAATTGTGGGATAACGCGATGAAAAATTAATCCATCATAATATCCACTGTTTACATAATCTAAGAAATTTTGTGTTGTAATTGGTGCATTTTTAGTATCGAGTTCAATTTCAATTTTCCCTAAGCTGGTTTCCATGAGTACCTTGCTATCAGCTAGTGCAAATGTTGAAAAAAACGATAATCCTGCAGTCAATAATAAAATTTTAACCTTATTCACTCAACTTTCCTTCGGTTAGTGTTTTTAAGCGATGCATTATAACGAATAATCGTACTAATATGAAAAACCTTTGTATAAATTTTGTATTATATCGCATAGTTTTTTACTGTTTTTAATATAATTATTTGATTTTATTATAATTTACATTTTGGATGAAATGGGGATATTTTGAACTGCCTTTTATGTCATTTACCACTTAATCTACCTTGGGGTATTTGTAGTCAATGCTTGAAGTTGTCTGCAATCTCTCTATCTGTTTGCACGGTCTGCGGTTTGCCGATTGCACCAAAAAATAAATTATGTTCTCACTGTATCACTTTTAAGCCAAACTGGCAGGTGCTAACTGCATTTTCTGACTATTCATGGCCTTTTAAACATCTCATTTATCAATTGAAATCCAATAATAGAACCGCTATATCTTATGCCTTAGCACGATTAATTTTTCTATCTTGGTATCAAATTAGACAAAGTTCGGGACTAGTTAAGCCTGATATTGTTACTTGTGTTCCATTATATAAAAAACGTTATTGGTCGAGAGGCTATAATCAATCTGCTTTATTAGCAAAACCAATTGCTTATTGGTTAGGGGCGGATTTTCAGCCGTATCTTATTAAGCGAAATGTCAGTAGAACAGAACAAAAATTATTATCAAAGTCACAAAGGGCTATGAATGTCAGTGATATTTTTTCTTGCGATGAGGATCTGACAGGAAAAACAATTGCTGTTGTAGATGATGTTGTGACTACAGGCCATACGGTTAATGAAGTGAGTAAAAAATTAAAGCAACAGGGTTCTTTACATATTCAAATACTCTGTTTATGTCGTACACGCTTGTAAAAGCTAAAACAAGCTTTATAATAATTGATAAATAAAGTCAACTATTATCCAGTTTTTTTAGGATTTCTCAGATAGAAGTGAGATAAATATGTCAATTATTACTATTAATGATGCAGCTAGAGCTCATTTTAAAAAGTTATTAAGTAATCAACCAGAAGGTACTCAAATCCGTGTTTTTGTTATGAACCCAGGAACCGTGACGGCTGAGTGTGGTGTCTCCTATTGTCCACCTGACTCTGTTGAACCATCTGATATTGAAGAGAAAAATGAAGATTTCTCAATTTATATTGATGAAATTAGTGCGCCGTTTTTAGAAGAAGCTGTGATTGATTTCGTCACGGATGAATTAGGTTCTCAGTTAACATTAAAAGCCCCTAATGCAAAAATGAAAAAAGTTGCAGATGATGCGCCGTTAATTGAACGAGTAAACTACATGATACAGTCTCAGATTAATCCACAATTAGCGAGCCATGGTGGTAATGTTAGCTTAGTTGAGATTACGGAAGACAAGTGTGTTATTTTACAATTCGGTGGTGGTTGTAATGGTTGTTCAATGGTTGATGTAACGTTAAAAGAAGGTATTGAAAAACAACTATTAGCTGAGTTTCCAGAGTTATCAGGTGTTCGCGATTTGACAGATCATCAATCAGGCTCTCATTCATATTATTAGATACAAAAAAAATCACATTTTCCTTTGATTATGCCTAAATTTACGGCATAATCGCGAAACGTGTGACTGAATATTATGGATAATTGAGCATTATGATGAATCAGGCCAATATTATTTCTGATCTTATTCTTTGGATTGAAAAAAATTTAGAACAGCCTTTATCTATTGATCATGTCGCTGAAAAATCTGGCTACTCTAAATGGCATTTACAGCGCATGTTTAAAAAAGTCACAGGTCAAATCTTAGGTACTTATATTCGTAATAGACGTCTAACTCATGCCGCATTGGCACTTAAGTTAACGAGTAAACCGATTTTAGATATTGCAATGCAATATCGATTTGATTCGCAGCAAACATTCACTCGATCCTTTAAAAAACAATTTAATGTGACGCCTGCAACCTATCGACGTAAAGAGTTGTGGGATCCTTCTGGGTTAATGCCTCCGATTGAACTGAATAAAACTCAGTTAAAATTACCAGAGCCTAGTTTTGTCAATTTTCCTGAGAAAGCTTTTTGGGGTATCACATATAAAAATAACTGCTCTTTGAATGAATTATTACAACATAATGCAATTTTAAGAGGACAATTTTTTGTTGACTATTTAGCTAAATATTTCAAAAATAACGCTGCATTACCAGACAAAGTTTACTCTTTTACGCGACGTTATAATGATAAAGATAATCTTGATGAGCAACAAATATTTTATACGATTGCTATAGAAGATAATAATATTATTGAAAATGCACAACAATACACTTGTCATGGCGGGTTATATGTTTGTTTTAAATATATTGGACCACCAACTGGGCTTTCTGCATTTGTTTCACAGATTTATTTAGAAGCTATTTCTATGTTAAATGTAAAATTACGTTTAGCTGATGTTATAGAGATCCATTATAACCACAGTAATTTAACACCATTGAGTGATGTAATGGATATCAGAACTTTTGAATGTGATTACTGTATACCGGTTATTTTAAAAGATACACCTCAAGATACAAAATAAATAAGGAGCCAATCGGCTCCTTATTTATTTTAATAACTTTTCTTCTAACCATAATTTAAATTCAGGGGAAACCTCTTTTAGGGAGTTAGAACCGCGGGTGATAGTTGCAATACCAATGCCTAATTGCTCTTTGAGTTGACGTTGATTCACTTTCCCCTCAAGTAGTGCTTTAACTATTTTCACTCGAGTAATGAGAGAACTTCGTTCATCCGTAGTTAGAAGTAACTTAAAAATATCAAGTTGATGGTTATCTTCAAATGCTTGATACAAAAATGCGACTGTTTTTTGCCAATCATCTTCTAGCATAGTATTTTCTTCCAAAGTTTTGTTAGACAATATATTTAGTATTTATAATTTATTTCGTTATCATGTAAGATTGCTTTGGGTTTATTTCCCAATATCTCTGCGTAAATGTAATCATAAACTAGTACACTTTTAACATAATTTCGTGTTTCTGTAAAAGGAATGCTTTCAATAAATGCAACTGCATCTAGTTTACCGCTAGTATCTTGTAACCATCGATTCACTCGGTTGGGCCCAGCATTATAGGCTGCCGATGATAATATTCGGTTATTATCAAATGTTTGATAAGCATAATTTAAATAGTAAGTTCCCAATGCAATATTCACTGTCGGATCATAGAGTTGATCTGCGGAAGTATAATTAAAATTAGCAATTTTCTTAGCACTATCTTTGGCTGTTCCTGGCATTAGCTGCATTAATCCACGGGCTCCGGCTGGTGACTGAACTGTCGCATCAAGAGCACTCTCTTGCCTTGTAATAGCTAGAGTATAAGAAAGTGGAATGGCTTTTTCTGTTAATGACTCTTTAAATACATCTGGGTACACAATTGGAAAACGCTCTAGCCAATTATCCCAAAGCTTTCCGGCAATCGTGGCTTGAATACTGTGTTCTCCCCATCCCATATTATAGGTATAACGGGCAAGCTCGGCATATTGCTTATTTGCTGTATCAGTATATAAATAGTTGCGCCACTCTTTTGTTGCTTCTGAACGCATTTGCCAAAAGTGGAGCTCCGCAATACGCTGAATGACTTTGTCATTCTCATATTTTTTTTGCAATAAAGATAACTCTTTTTGAGGTGACTTTTCGCTAATAATAACGGGATAATCAAAATTGAATTGGTAAGGTTTGTTCAATTTTTGGGCGCTATACATGGCATAAAAGCCGCGACTATTGATTAATGAGTTTAGGATTTTATTGGCTTCTTGCTCATGTTTATCATTAAGTAGTACTACCGCTCGCCAATATTGCCATTCATCTTTTAAGCTATCTTCTTTTGACAAAAGGTTTAGCCAATAAGCAAGGCTATCAATATTCGCTGTTTTTAAAGCGAGCCGAATTTGTCGCTCAACTAATGATGTACTGCGATCTTGAGCAATAAATTGTTCTCGCCACTGAACTTGTTCATCGGTTGCTGAATCTTTAAAATAATTACTCGCAATGATTCTATACATTGCTTCTTCATCACTTTTACTTAATTTTTGTTCTTTTACTAAGGCTGGGATCTGCGCTTTAGCCTTATCTGCATCCGCGTTTGCAAAACGGGCAAAGGATAATGTCACCACTTTTTTACTAAAGGCACTTGGCGAAATATTTTTAGCGAAATCGGGTAGTGTTTTAGGATTATTATAAAGTGCAATTAAGTTCTTTTTAATTGTTTTATAGTTATCAGGAAGCTGAGCTGTTAAATAACTTGCTAGCCTAATATTATTCTTTTGTAGGCTGAGTTCAATTCTTTGCAAAATGGTATTGGCTGTTTTATCACTTGATTTACTCCATTCTGCAAATATAGGGTCACAAGCCGATGATAAATCATTTCCTGATAGCCAAATATCTTTAATTGGTTTTAATGCTGCCTCTTTTTGACCTTGCTGAAATAGCGCATATTGATAGCGGCATTGAGATGCGATAGAACTATCAATTTCTAACGCAAGAATATTACTCCACTGTTTACGTTTGGTCTGTTCTTGTAAATAATTTTGGATTAAGGGCGTTGCCAAAGAAAAGTCACGATTTTGAGTAACAAATTGATTAATTTCTTTTGGTGTCGCTGTATCGATATGTGCCATGAAATACTGATATTGTGCGTAAGGATATAAAGGGTATTCCTTTAACTCATCAAGCAATTGTTTCTGTTCACTGTCAGTTAATGATAAGTAGGTATTTTGCCAGTTATCAAAACGAGTTCGTAACTTATCAAGAACTAAATTAGTTGCATAGCTTGTTGTGCTTAAAAAATAACAGATAAACCCTAATAATACAGTTTTAAACTTCATGTATAGTCTTCTCAATACAGGTAGTGGAAGTGACGCCATTAGTCTAGCATATCTGAAAATGTTTAACATTGATCTTAATTGACTTAAATTGATGGCAGCTTTTATTGCTTAAAAGTGATATTGAATATATTCCTATTATTCTGTTTAATTATTACGCAGAGTAACTTATTTTAGGTTTATTTTATCAAATGATGGTGAATAATAGTTGCAATCTTTTTTTTATGATATATGATAAGCACCTCTCTGACGCGGGGTGGAGCAGCTTGGTAGCTCGTCGGGCTCATAACCCGAAGGTCGTTGGTTCAAATCCAGCCCCCGCAACCAATTTTCTTGTCTTGTTATTCACTATTTAAATTCAATTAATATTACATTTTGTTGCGATTAGCTAATCGTGATTATTACTCCCCCTGTAATGTAAATAGGATGCAGTTAAGCACCCTAGTTAAGTGTTCTGGGAACCGTAAATAATGAGGCAACGGCTTCATTAATCCGCCTTGCAATTAATGAATTATTCATTGTATATAAATGAACGCCATCAACCCCTTGTGAAACTAAGTCGACAATTTGATCTATCGCATAAGCGATACCCGCATCGCGAAATGCCTCAGGGTGATGTTCATATTTGTCCATCATCTGTTTAAATTTTTTTGGTAAGTTCACGCCACAAATAGACACCATTTTTTCTATCTGTTTTTTATTGATTACTGGCATTATCCCTGCTTCAATTGGGACATGAATCCCCATATCAGCCGCTTTATCACGGAAAGTATAAAAGTAGTCATTATCAAAAAAGAGTTGTGAAATGAGTTGATTGGTTCCAGCATCCACTTTCTCTTTTAGATTGATCAGGTCTTGTTTAACTGTTTCAACTTCAGTATGTCCTTCCGGATAACATGCTCCAATAATATTAAAATCACCATTTTCTTTAATAAATGAAACAAGTTCACTGGCATAATGGAAATCTTTTTTGGGTTGCCATTCTAGTGTGATATCACCTCTAAGTGCTAAAACATTTTGCACTCCAGCAAACTTTAATTCAGTTAGTATTGACTTAATTTCATCTTTAGTAAAATGAATACAAGGTAGATGTGCCACACTCTCAATACCGTAGGTGTGTTTTACCGCATGAGCGATATTAATCGTTGTTTCTCCATTTAAACTACCTCCAGCACCATAAGTGACGCTGATAAAATCTGGTTTTAAGTTACCCAGTTCTCGAAGCGTGCCATAAATTGATTCTAAAGGGGAGGTTTTCCTTGGCGGGAAAACCTCAAAAGATAATACTGTTTTATCTTTAAATAGTTGGTTTGTTTTCATGCTATTGCTCCAAATTACAGCTCTGAACGCACTTCCTGCGTTGCTTTCACTAAATTAATTAAGCTAGCAACAACCTCTTTTTCACCACGAGTCTTAAGTCCACAATCTGGATTAATCCAAAGTTTCTTTTGGTCAATTTTAGTCAACAATTTTTCAATTGTTTTGCGGATTTCATCAATAGAAGGAACTCTTGGTGAATGAATATCATAAACACCCGGACCGACTTTCGTTTTAAAGTTATTCGCTTTTAGAACATCAATAATCTCTAAGTTTGAACGTGAAGCTTCAAATGAGATTACATCAGCATCCATTTGGTCGATCTCTTTAATAATATCGGTAAATTCGCTGTAACACATATGAGTGTGAATCTGGGTTTCTGCTTTCACTTTGCTATGTACTAAACGGAAAGCGGGAATTGCCCAATCCAAATATTCACTATGCCAATCTGCTTTACGTAGAGGTAATTTCTCTTTTAGTGCGGCTTCATCAATTTGAATAATATTGATTCCAGCTGCTTCTAAATCAAGTACTTCATCGGCGATAGCGAGGCCAATTTGGAATACAGAATCTTTGTTACTAATATCCTCACGCGGGAAAGACCAATTTAAAATAGTCACCGGTCCAGTTAACATGCCTTTCACTGGTTTATCTGTAACACTTTGAGCATATTGTGAATACTCAACTGTAATTGGTTTTGAGCGTGAGATATCTCCCCAAACAATTGGTGGTTTAACGCAGCGTGTACCATAAGATTGTACCCAAGCTTTTTCAGTAAAGACAAAACCATTCAAGCTTTCACCAAAATATTCCACCATATCATTACGTTCAAATTCGCCATGAACTAAGACATCTAGGCCAATTTGTTCTTGTAATTTAATACACTCAGCTATTTTTTGTTTATTAAATTCAGTATATTGAGCTAGATTTATTTCACCTTTTTTAAATTTCGAACGATTCAAACGTACATCACTGGTTTGTGGGAATGAACCAATTGTCGTTGTTGGTAATAAAGGTAAATTAAGGGCTTGTTTCTGAATTGTTTCACGTTGATTAAATTCAGGTAAACGAACAAAGTCTTGTTTGGTTAATGCTGCAACTTTTTGACGAATGGTATTATTTGTTCCTTCACGCTCACGTGTAAACAGAGTTTGGTTAGTTTTATAAGCTGCATGATCTGTGCGCTGCGAGTTGTCAACCAATTGGCCAAGTTCTGTTAGTTCTTGTAGTTTTTCTTGTGCAAATGTGAAATAGGCTTTTTGGGCTATCGTCAGCTTAGTCTCATTTTGTAAGGTATAAGGCACATGTAAAAGGGAACAAGATGTATTGATAACAATTTTAGATGCTTTAGTTTTAATGGTATCAAGTACAGCTAATGTTTTAGCATAATTATTACGCCAAATATTTTTACCATTAATTACCCCTGCAAATAAAATTTTATCCGCTGGAAAGCCATGTTGTTGTAATAATTTTAGCGACTCTTTACCTTCAACAAAATCGATACCAATACCGTCAAATGGGAGTGCTGTTACATTTGGGTAACAATCTCTAATATCACCAAAATAGGTTTGTAATAGAATATTTAACTTCCCTTTAGTTGGTAGCAATGCTTGATAGATCTGTTCAAAAGATTGAATATCTTGTTTACTTAAATCGGTAACTAAAATCGGCTCATCTATTTGTAACCATTGTGTACCAAGTTGTGCAAATTTAGCGATGATCTCTTGATAAGCAGTAATAATTGCAGATTGGTACTGTTGATAGGTTTTCCCTGCTGGTAATTTTGCTAATTTTAAAAATGTCAGTGGTCCAACGATGACCGGTTTTGTCTCAATACCTAACTGTTTAGCTTCTAAATATTCATCGAATGGTTTTGTACCAGTAAGTTTAATATTGGTAGTTTCTTCAATTTCAGGAACCAAATAGTGGTAATTGGTATTAAACCATTTTTTCATTGCAAGGGCATGCACGTCACCTTTCTCACCTTGATAGCCACGAGCCATTGCAAAATACTGATCAAGTTCAGGTAGTGATAGTTGTTGATAACGTTTTGGAATCATATTAAGTAATGCTGCGGTATCAAGCACGGCATCATAAAATGAGAAATCATTAGAAGAGATATAGGTAATTTTATTATCTACTTGTTGTTGCCAATGGGTTGCTCGAAGCGTTTTAGCAAGTTGTAATAATTCTGTAGCTGTTTTCTCACCTTTAAAATAGGCCTCAATAGTGAATTTTAATTCGCGAAGTTTACCGATTCGTGGATAGCCAATAACAGATGTAGTCATGTTGATTTCCTCAATTAACTGGTTAAATTTTGTCTTATTTGAAGATAGCAAAAAAACAGGGTATTGAATAATTCTATTTTTTTATTGTTTGATATAGTTTTTATTTATATCAAAACTATTGTTATTTTTTGGGCTGAAAATTACATGTAGTATGGTCTTTTTGGTGAGAGAAGGATCTGGTTTTTATCAATATAAATTGTTGTTTAAAGATATATTTTAATTTCTTATCTTGGTTCTGATTTATAAAAAAGTCTTATCTAATTAATTGGTTAAAAATGATTTTAAAAAAAATAGTAATTGAAACAAGGTAAAGCCAATAGCCGACTTCCATATTAATACAGAACATAATGTCATCGTTTTATTTCTTAATCTATCTATACTTTAAAACTATCTTATGAGCCTATTTTTAATCAAAAGGAGGTGATGTAATGAATCGAAAAATTGAATTGTTGAAGCTCCTTTTTAATGAAGCGACGTTTCAACCTGCTAACTATTTTAGTAAAAAATTATCTGTTTCAAGCAAAACAGTGTATGCCGATATTGAAGAGCTGAATGATTTGTTGACGACATCACCTAGTACGGATCTCCACATTGAAAAATCACCGCGTAAAGGCATGATGTTAGTTGGTAAAAAAAACCAGCTAGAACAGATTATTGTTCATTTAAATCAAACTAATAGCCATAGCTATTTTAATGTGAAGGCTCGACGATTTAATCCTCATTTTAGACGATTAGATATTGTTAAACGCTGTTTGTTAAATCAAGAAAATGTTTCGTTAGAACAATTATCTATTGATTATATTGTGAGTAAAACATCATTACATAAAGATTTTGAATTTATCAATAACACCATTGCTAAAGAGCAAGTGGCTTTACATATCACTCATAAAGGTATTGGGGTAACTGGTCAAGAAATTCACATACAGTACGCAATAAAACATTTTTTATCATTTTATATCCAGCAACAAGATAACGATTATCTACAACTTTTAATGCGTTCTATGACTGATGATGATTCGTTTAATTATATAAATCAATTATTAGTTAATCATAATGGTATGTTGATTCAGCAATGTTCTGAATACTATTTATCTTCATTACTGATTGCGATTACGATACAGATTAAGCGCCTTAGCCTTGGTTATCATGTTGAAAAGGAAGACGATTTTCTATTTAACCATATTCGATATATGCAATCTTATCTGATTGCATCGCAACTAGCAGAAAAGTTAGAAACAGATTTTTCAGTGGTGTTTACCACCAGCGATACTGAATATTTAAGTAAATTGTTTTTTGCACACCGCATGATTGATGAAACTAGTAAGATTAATGATCAGTTTTATGCGCGAATTATTAAACAAATAATTAATAAAATTGGTGAAATAGAGCGAGTTGATTTATCGCAAGATGCCAAATTGTATCACTCTTTACTATCTCATTTTCCTGCGATGATCACTCGTTTGCAAAAAAAGATTCAGGTTATAAATCCTATTTTAGAGGAGATCAAAGTAGAATATTCAAAACTATTTAGTATTCTATGGTATGCACTATCGGATTTAGAGCGTCGTTTTGATATTACCTTAAATGATCATGAAGTCTCTTTTTTATTGATCCATTTTCAAATTGCACTCGATAAAGCCGCTGATGCAAATAATATTGTGATTATTTGCCAATACGGTATCTCATCATCAAACTTAATTTTAAATAAAGTCCGCCAATTATTACCAGCAAAGGATAATATTGAAGTTTATTCTCTATCCAAACTGCAATCATCCCAACTGGATAATGTCGATTTGATTATTACAACGTTAGATATTGGGCAGATCAATAAGCCAGTTGTCAAAATTTCATCTCTACTTAATACCGCCGACTATCAAAACATTATTCAAACTTACGCCAATTACGTGCTTAATAAACATGGTGATGGCGTAGATAAAATCGGTAATTGGCCATCGATTACGACCTTTCTCAGACCGAATTTAGTACACCTAAATGTTGATATCACGAGTAAAGCACAGTGTTTAGATATGTTACTTAGTGAGTTAGAGGGAGAAAACTATGTTAATGCTAATTATCGAGAATCGGTTCTCAATCGAGAAGCGATTGGTAATACCTCTATTGAACATGGTATTGCCCTACCTCATGGTTCGCCGATGTTTGTTACTAAATCCTCTATCTCATTAATAACGTTAAATAAACCAATTAAATGGGGAACGATTGATGTATCGATCATTATTATGGTTAGTTTGGCTGAAAAGGACATTATCAATATCAATGATGTTTTTACTGGTATTTATCAAATAGTTAGTGATAAAAATTTAGTTTTACAATTACAGTCAATGCAAAGTTTTCAACAATTGGAACAGTTTTTAAGTCATAAAAAAGGAATATAGCTATGTATTTTGATCAGCAGTTGTGTCTATTTAATATAACCGCAACCAGTCAACAAGCCGTGTTAACGCAAATGGCGCAGATGTTACTAGAGCACCAGATTGTTACCACTGATTTTTTGGCTGGGATCTTACAACGAGAAAAAGAGTATCCGACAGGGCTGTTGGTTAATTCTGTTGGATTTGCGTTACCTCATACTGACTCAACAAAAGTTAATCGGCCACAAATCTGTTTTGCCTCATTAGCTGAACCAGTGAATTTTTGTAGCATGGCAGATAAAGATGAAATTGTGCCAGTAAAATTTATTTTTATGTTAGCGATGAAGCAACCTCATGAGCAATTAGAAAATTTACAAAATTTAGTCGCTCTTTTTCAGGATGAACAAAAAGTACAGTTATTAGCCCAATGTCATTCAACCCATGAGTTTATATCAATTTTAGCGAGTGCTGGCGTTAACTGAGAATGCCATAAATTTAATTAAAGGAGAGTGTTAATGGATAGTATTGCACATATTTTTCAGTGGTTAATTAATCTCGGTGGCGTAGTTTTTTTACCCATTATTATCTGTATTATCGGTTTATTTTTTCGTGTTAGTTTATCAAAAGCGATTATGTCTGGTATTACGGTAGGGATAGGTATTGTTGGTTTAGGACTTGTCATTACGCTACTATCACAAAGTCTTGGGGTCGCAATTCAACAAATGGGTGAACAATATGGTTCATCGCTGAGTATTATGGATATTGGATGTGGTGTTGGTGGTCCTCTGGCTTTCTCTACAACACTTGGGCTATTGTTGATTCCGGCATCATTGATTATCAACTTTATCTTTATCTCTTTAGGTTGGACACGCACATTAAATGTCGATATTTGGAATTTTTGGTTTGCTATTTTCCTGGGATTAGTTGCGTATGCGGTAACTGGACAATATTGGGTTGGTATTTTAGGAGCAATTACTGCGATCATGCTACAGTGGTTATTGGCTGATCTATTTCAAAAACGTGTTAGCTCATTTTTTGGTTATCCGGGGATTGCGGTGACGCACTTGATGGCCTTATCGGGCGCAGTTGTTGCGATTCCACTTAATTGGCTATTTGATCGTATTCCTGGTTTTAATAAATTAAATGCTGACTCTGAAACCTTAACCAAAAAATTTGGTATTTTTGGAGATACTGTTGTTATTGGCTTAATTATTGGATTAGTCGTCGGAATTTTAGCCGGTTATGATGCTTCACAAATTGGTCAATTAGCGATTTCAACAGCTGCAGTAATGAAAATTATGCCGAAAATGGTTGCCATGTTTATGGAAGGATTACTACCTATCGCTGAAGCAGCAAGAGAATTCACGAGTAAAAAGCTAAATGGTAAACAAGTCAATATTGGTATGGATGCCGCTTTAACTGTTGGTCATCCAGCTGTAATGGCAACAGCATTGATTATGGTTCCTATTTCATTATTACTCGCGTTAGTTTTACCTGGTAACAAAGTCTTACCATTTGGTGATTTAGCTTTCTATGCGTTTGGTGTCTGTTTAATGGTGCCATTCTTCAAAGGTAACATTATTCGTTCAATTGTTGGTGGTACTGTCTATTTAGTTATCTGCTTATATATGTCTACTTGGTTAGCCCCAACGATTACAGAAGTTTTCCATTTAGCGCAATATGATGTTGGCACAAGTGGTTTAATTACTTCTATTTTATGTGGATTATGGCCTGTGACACTATTTGTCTTGTTATTACATCATACTGGCTATATTGGCTTAGGTGTATTGGCATTGATTATTTTAGCACTGCTAATTTATATCAATAAAATCCGAAAAATTGAAATGTACTAAACAGAGGTAACATAATGAAAAAACTACTTATTGTCTGCGGCGCAGGCCATGCAACATCAACAATCGCAGTGAGCAAAGTGAACAAATGGTTAAATGATGAAAAGCTAGCAGATCAGGTAAAAATTTACCAATCTAAAATCGCTGATGAACTCAATAAAATCGATGAATATGACGCAGTAGTAAGCACGACGATAGTACCTGATTCAATTAAAGATAAAGTACTAAATGGATTACCGCTATTAACCGGTGTGATGCTAGATAATTTCTTTGTTGAATTGAAAAAACGTCTAGCATTTTAATTAGTCAATAATTGAGAGCATCAAATGAATATTTATCATCGAGCTATTACAATAAAAACGGTCGCAGGGCGGCCGTCTTATCACGATATGAGTGATGAGATAAAGGCTGTTATTGAGCAGGCGAATATTCAAAATGGCCTACTTACTATCACAACGCCTCATACCACATGTTCACTATTTTTTGATGAGTGTATGCATGACACTAACTATTTTGGTGATGACTATCTACATGTTGATATTAATAATGTGTTAGACAACATTGTGCCTAAAATGACCAGTGAAAATCAATATAACAGTCCAGGACCAAAACATATTGAATTTGGTTTAAGTCTGAGTGATCCAAATTATCCTGCAGAAAAATGGGTTATGTTAAATACTGATGCGCACATTCGTTCATCTCTATTTGGTTGTTTTTCAGCAAGTGTAATTATTAAAGAGCGTGTTGCGCAGCTTGGTGAACTTGGGCGTATCTACTTTGTTGATTGGGATGGCTTACGTGAACGTAACCGTACAGTTAATTTTATGACGATGGGAAATTAATAGGGGCTTTACTATGATTATTGCACCATCATTATTTAATTCAGATCTATATTTAATTCAAGCTAACTTAGCTAGGTTAGAAAAAAGTGGTATCAGCCATTTACATATTGATGTAATGGATAGTCACTATGTGCCCATTTTAGGGTTTAATGCCAATTTTGTGGCTAATTTAAAAACACATAGTAATTTTATTTTAGATTGTCATTTGATGGTTGAGAAGCCAGAAGATCGAGTCGAGTCATTTATTAAAGCTGGTGCTGATATCATTACTTTTCATGCTGAGGCAACGGTTCATCATATGGTGATTATTAACCAACTACTTAAGCATAATATAAAAGTCGGTATTGCAATCAATCCGGGTACGCCAGTTGAGCTTATCCAACCGTTATTACCATTTGTTGATTTAGTCTTAGTGATGACCGTTAATCCGGGTCGAGCTGGTGAGACGTTTTTACCTTTTACTGTTGAAAAAATTGCTCAGTTATCAGCGCTTAAACTAGCTCATAGCTATCATTATGATATTCAAGTTGATGGTAATATTACCGATCAAACGATTGTTAGCTGTGTTAATGCAGGTGCAAATAATATTGTTTCTGGTGGATTTATTTTTAATAACAATGAGATAGAGCACAATATCTTACAGTTAACGTGTTCTATTAGTAAATAAATTAAATAAAAGGTACGTTATGTTAGTAAAACCAATTCTAAATCAGATCTTAGTGGAGTTATCCCAGCAAGTCACTTACCTTAATGAACCACAGCTAGCACAATTTGCAGATAAAATAGTTGCTGCAAAACATATTTTTTTAGTGGGTGCGGGTCGTTCAGGTATTATGATTAGTGCTTTTGCTAATCGATTAATGCATTTGGGGTTATCGGTAAGTTTAGTTAATGAAATTACTAAGCCTAAAGCGCAAGTTGGTGATTTATTAATTATTGCATCGGGTTCTGGTGAAACGGCTAGCCTAATTGCTTATGCAGAGAAAGCAAAACAGTTAGGTATTGATATTGCCTTAATTACGATGAGTGAAAAATCGACATTAGCAACGCTTGCTGACGTTAAATTATGTTTACCAAGCCAATGTGTACAGTACGCTCAGCCGATGGGCAGTACTTTCGAACAGCTCTCTTTATTAGTTTATGATAGCTTGGTTATTATGTTAGCTGAGCTGCGTCAAGATAGCTTTGATGCGATGAAAAATAGACATGCTAATATTGAATAATATATAACTACTGTATGACGGTAAATTAATTTTTACGTAATTTTATGTAATTTTTAATGCCGTCTAAAATGGCTTTAGCAATTTGATTTTGAAAACTGGCTGTTTTTAGTTTTCTTTCCTCATTGAGGTTACTGATAAAGGCTGTTTCTACTAAAACAGAGGGGACATCAGGCGCTTTTAATACCGCAAAGCCAGCACTCTCTGTTTGCGATTTATGCAGTGCATTGACTGTTTTAATTCTATTAAGAATTTCTCTACCTAAGATTAAGCTATTACTCGTCGTGATAGTTTGTACGAGATCTAAAATCGTGTGATCAAGATAGCGGTCGCCACTACGACTAACACCACCAATTTCATCAGCTTCATTCTGAGTTTGTGCTAAATAACTGGCTGCTGAGCTACTTGCCCCTTTAGTTGAAAGGGCATATACCGATGAGCCTTTTGCTGAGCGTTGACTAAAGGCGTCAGCATGGATCGAGATAAAGAGATCTGCATGGAGCGAACGTGCTTTTTCTACGCGAACACGCAGTGGTAAAAAGATATCTTCATTACGCGTCATATGCACGGCCATACTATTCTCTTTTCTGATGAGATCTCTTAAGCGGCGCGCAATTTGTAATACGATATCTTTTTCTTTTGTTTTGTAATAACCAATTGCCCCAGGATCCTCACCACCATGTCCTGGATCAAGAACGATAATGACTTTATCATTGACTCTTTTAGGCGGCTGGGTAATTGCGGCATCATCACTATCTAATTCACCCTTATTAAACTCCTGCAACAGAGCAAATAACGGATCTTCATCATGACTGCTTTGTTTACTTGGGTAAAGATCAATAACAAGGCGATTTTTAAATTCAGCAATTGGCGTTAATGTAAATAGATTTGGATTCACTTCCTGAGCAAGCTCAATAACTAATCGCACCGTTTTATTATCGAATTGTCCTACCCTTAATTGCTTTATATAAGGGTCTTGTGGTTGGACAAGCGAAGTAATATTACGAAATGTACTATTTAAGCTAAGATTTTCTATATCGATAACTAATCGAGGGGGATTACTCAGTGCGAATTGCTTATACGATAGTGCGACATTTGATTCTAATGTGATTCGGGTATAAGTCGATGACGGCCAAACGCGAACAGCAACTATTTGAGCCGTTGCGGCAAAACCTACACGACTTACTGATAATAGGCAGGCTGCTGCTATTCCTTTAATCAATAAGCGTTTCGTTGGGTCAAATGGTGCTGGCATAGTAAATCAATATCACATGAAGTAGTTAGCATTTCGGTCGGTCATAATAGCATAAAATTATTGTATATTTATAGCATGCTGATGTATTGCAACGATAAAATATTTTTTTTCACTATAATGCATTACTACAGCAATATTTTAACGAGAATTAATGGTACTACCAGCTAATTAAATAACATAACCTGCTTTTATAACCTGTTGCTCTTTTAAAATAATTTATTATCTTGCTTGTTTTATACAGATATTTTGTTTTAATAGTTAAACATGAGGATTTTGGGATTGCTCCCATTTCGAACAATGATGTATTTTAATTGTGGATAATTGATTATGAAAAATGTTGGTTTTATCGGTTGGCGAGGCATGGTTGGTTCAGTTTTAATGCAGCGCATGATTCAAGAACGTGATTTTGATGGGATTAATGCTATTTTTTTCTCAACATCTCAAACAGGTCAACAAGCTCCTACTTTTGCTGGTAAAACAGGCGTTTTACAAGATGCGAATGATATTGATGCGCTTAAAGCATTAGATATTATTGTAACGTGTCAAGGTGGTGACTATACTTCTGATATTTATCCTAAATTACGTGCTGCTGGCTGGCAAGGTTATTGGATTGATGCAGCATCGACTCTACGAATGAAAGATGATGCAATTATTATTCTTGATCCTGTAAATAGAGCGAATATTGATTGCGCCCTTGATAAAGGAATTAAAACATTTGTTGGTGGTAACTGTACCGTTAGCTTAATGTTAATGTCTCTTGGTGGCTTATTTCAAGAAAATCTAGTTGACTGGGTCTCAGTCTCTACTTATCAAGCTGCATCTGGTGGTGGTGCCCGTCATATGCGTGAACTATTAACTCAAATGGGTATGCTACATGCCGATGTTGCTAAAGAGCTTGAAAATCCGCACTCATCTATTTTAGATATCGAGCAAAAAGTGACAGCAAAAATGCGTGATGGTTCGTTGCCAACCGATAACTTTGGGGTTCCGTTAGCTGGCAGCTTAATTCCATGGATCGACAAACAATTAGATAATGGCCAAAGTCGAGAAGAGTGGAAAGGACAGGCTGAAACAAATAAAATCCTCGGTACATCGAGTATCATTCCTGTTGATGGCTTATGTGTTCGTATTGGTGCTTTGCGTTGTCATAGCCAAGCGTTTACGATTAAACTTAAAAAGGATATCACCATCCCTGAAATTGAAAAATTACTTGCCGCTCACAATGATTGGGTAAAAGTAATTCCAAATGATCGCGAATTATCGATGAGAGAGTTAACGCCAGCTGCTGTGACTGGAACATTATCAACACCGGTTGGACGTTTACGTAAATTGAACATGGGTAATGACTTTTTATCAGCCTTTACTGTTGGGGATCAATTACTTTGGGGCGCAGCTGAACCATTGCGTCGAATGTTAAGAATTTTAGCTTAGTCTTATGTTTCCCCACTATGATTGATATAGTGGGGAATTTGGCACTACTTTTTATCTTCAAGCATCGTCATTAATAACGAACCATTAAAGAGTGATTGCTGTACTAATGCGAACGCTCCGATTGCCGAACAATCGTTTAGGGTTGAGCAGTGAATTGAGACATTTTCTCGTAACTGTTTTAAACTTTGAGAATTGAGGGCACTGTTAATCGTATCGAGCAAAATTTCTGGTGATTTGGTGATTTCACCCGCTAAAACAATATTTTGTGGATTAAAAATATTGACTAGCATCGCCACTGCACGACCTAAATTTTCCCCGGCATTTTTGATTAGCTTCTGGGCTAAATCATCACCTTGATTTGCTAGATTGCAAATTGTGACAATATCGCACTGATCTGGTGTCAATTTACTAACATAACCTTGCTCAAGTAATCGTTTAGCTTTTTTCTCGACTTCGGCGTTGACGACTTGATTTTCAAGACAACCGAAATTACCACAATGACAACGCTCTCCTAGCGGATTAACTTGGATATGACCAACTTCACAAGCGCTTTGATTATGGTTCATTAATAATTGATGATTAATGATGACACCAGAACCAACGCCTCGATGGA
This sequence comes from Orbaceae bacterium BiB, assembly GCA_036251205.1. Taxonomy (NCBI): domain Bacteria; kingdom Pseudomonadati; phylum Pseudomonadota; class Gammaproteobacteria; order Orbales; family Orbaceae; genus Orbus; species Orbus mooreae. The sequence goes on from CP133958.1 coordinate 1,955,964, forward strand.
CTCGGATTAGAATGGAATCAGCAACATTTTGTGTTGAACCAAAATAGCTCTCCGCTAATGCTAAACTTTGTACATCATTACCAACAAAAGCAGAAACATTAAATTTATTTTTTAAAACTTCAGCCAATGGCCAATTTTTAACATCAATATGTGGTGTATAACGAACAATGCCATTTACTGAGTCAATAACCCCAGGCATCACAACTGATATAGCAACTAAATTTTTAATTTTTTTGCTATGTTCGCTACAAAGTAATTCAATTAGATTAATTAAGTAATTTTGCGCAAGACGCTGAGTAAAATCAGTAAGCGGGTAGCGTTGAAAAACGAGACTATTACCACCAAAATCATAGAGTTCGATATTCACACTGGTTCGACCTAACTGAATGGCGATAACTTGGTAGTTTTCAAATTGCGCTTCAATCGATACAGCTGGGCGTCCGCCAGTTGATTGCTGGATATCGACTTCTTTAATCAGCTTTTTTTTTAATAATTGACGTGTAATCTTAGTGATACTTGCTGGCGCAAGTCCACTTGTTTCCGCTAACTGGATTCTTGAAATAGGACTTTGTTGAATAATAAGCCGATAAATCATCGCATAATTAAGCTGTTTAACTAATTCTGCATTACCAACCAAATTTAAATAACTTAATGTCATGACCACGTTTACCTTAATTACATAATAATTCGTATTATTTATCTTTATAACTATGGTGCATTATAGCCTTATTTGTTAGACAGTTATAGGTCTTGTATCTGGACATTAGAGGTTAATCACTTCTAATATGCATAGCACTTTGTATTAGAAGTGATTATTTTATTGATTTTAATGTTGATTATTGACCATTTACAATGGTTTGTTGAATCACAAAATTGTGGTCAAAAATAACTAAATTAGCTATTTTTCCGGCTGTAATAGTACCCAATTTATTTTCTACACCGATCGCTTTAGCTGGATAAAGTGTTGCCATACGGAGTGCTTCATCTAGGGCAATACCAACATAATTCACACTATTTTTTACGGCTTCTATCATTGTTAAAGCTGAACCCGCTAATGTGCCATTAATATCTGTACATTTACCGTCTTTATAGTAAATAGTTTTACCACCAAATGTAAATTGTTCAACATTCGTTGAAGCAGCTGGCAAACTCGCATCGGTAATTAGGATTAATTTGTCATGTTTAATTCGATGAGAATTACGGATATTTGCCCAATTGACATGCATACCATCAGCAATAATTCCACAATATACTTCTGATTCATCATAAATGGCACCGACTACACCAGGAGCTCTCCCTGCAATTGGTGGCATTGCATTAAATAGGTGAGTCCCCATGCGAATACCTGCATTAAATCCAGCTCGAGTCTCTTCATAAGAACCATTTGAGTGTCCCGCTGATACATGTATTCCAGCTGCTACTAGCTGATGGATAAAATGTTTTTCGACCATTTCTGGCGCTAAAGTAATAATTTTAATAACATCGGCATTTTGACATAAAAAATCAATCATCTCTTGATCAGGCTGGCGGATATAATCAATATTATGAATCCCTTTTTTTTCAGGATTCAGATATGGACCTTCAAGATGCAAACCTAATGCTTGGTTATGATATTTTTGTAGATAAGTTCTCATTACCTGAACTGCTTGGCGCATAAATTCATCGCTAGATGTTATCAGCGTAGGTAGATAACTCGAACATCCGGATAATAAATTAGTTTTTTGCATCGTTTCAAGCGTTTCAATACTCAGGTTTTCGATCTGCTCATTAAATTGAACACCACCACAACCATTTAGTTGAATATCAATAAAACCAGGAGCGACAATCGCTCCTTGCAAATTTTTCATAGGAATATTTTTAGGAATATCATCAATATGGCAAACGGCCGAAATTTTGTCATTATCAATGATTACAGCATGGCTATTTAGAATTTCCATTCCAGTATAAATTCGGCAATTGGTTAATGCATACATACAATTTATCCTTACATAATATTTAAACAATGAAGTATTAAAGTATTTCCGCTTTTAGATTATTAACTTCAAGTTGTTTGAAATATTTTAATGTTTTTACTTTTAATTCATCGGTACTTGGCTCATCACACACAATAATCGCTTTTTGATGTGTTTGCAGAACACTGACAGTCCACATGTGATTAACAGAACCTTCCACGGCTGCTTGTAGTGCTAAGCTCTTATTATGTCCAAATACTAATAATAACACTTTTTCAGCATCCATTAATGTCCCAACACCAATTGTTAATGCATATTTTGGAACTTGACTAATATCGTTATTGAAAAAACGTGAGTTAGCAATACGTGTATCTTCAGTTAGTGTTTTAATTCGAGTACGTGAACACAGCGATGAACTAGGTTCATTGAACGCGATGTGACCATCTTGTCCTACACCACCAATAAATAGGTTAATCTTTCCATACGACTTGATCTTTTCTTCATACTCGTGGCACTCTTTCTCAATATCAGGCGCGTTACCATTTAAGATATGGATATTATTATGATCGATATCAACATGATTAAAAAAGTTATCATACATAAAAGTATGGTAACTTTGCGGATGATCTTCAGCTAAACCAACATATTCATCCATATTAAAGGTCACAACATGTTTGAAGCTAACATTACCTGCTTGAAAATGTTTGATTAATTGTTGATACATTAATAATGGTGAACTACCAGTTGGTAAACCTAATACAAATGGTTTTTCGGCCGTCGGTTGATATTTATTAATTTGTTCAACAACATAATTAGCAGCCCATGCACTACCTTCTTGAGGACTTTTTAATGGAATTAATCGCATTTTCTTGCTCCGCTATAGTTTAAATAATTAATATAGTTGCTATGTGAAGATATATGATTTGCTCATCTTATCCAATAGTCACATAGTTATAAAATAAATCCTATGACCTACTCTATCTAATATTTACCCTTTTTACAAACTTTTTTTACTATAAAAAATAAATAACTAGTTTTAGTTCGTTTATTAACCTTATTAGTCATTTAAAAAGTATTTTATAGCTTAAATTAGTTTATTTAATTCACGACAAAAAATATCATTTCTAATTTTAAAAAATAAATAACGATTAATCAATCTATTCTATTTATATGATGTGGTTAATTATTTGATTATTAAGATCTATTGTGATTTTTAGAGAGGTTTTCCGATATGTTGCTAAAAATATTTACTCATATTTATTGATGAACGAGTATCAGGCCTTGTTTTTACTATTTCGAATATATTTCTTTAATGTTAGGCGTCGATCTCTTGCCTTGCTATCAACTTAACGAATTAGAACACAATCCGATAGTCAGGTAGAATAATATCTGCCATTTTTCAGGTGATTATTTTCTACCTAACTTCTATTTTCTGCTTAATTTTAGGATATCAAACGGGTTCTTGATAACGAGTAAATCAATACACCCGATTTTTTATGATTATGTTATAAAAATAGGAATATGATGGACTAGCTATGAAGCACTTTTTAGTGCGTCAAACATACTTTTTCCTAAATAATCTTTCGCGGATTCAATACCTGGCAAGACGAAATAATATCCTCCACCAAATGGTTTAATATAACGTTCTAATGGCTCACCATTTAGGCGTTTTTGAGTATTAATAAAGCCCGTTTTTAGATTTTGCTGATAAGACACAAAAATTAATCCCATATCAAGACCACCAGTTTCCGTTAGCCCTAATGAATAACTAAAACTGCGGCGGCGTAGCTTAGCCGTATAGCGCTCGGGATCGCGAGGCTCAGCCCGTCTGACATGCGAGTCAAATAAGATGCGATCACCATGAGGATCGTTTTCGAATTCAGGTGAATCATGTTCATATTTCATACCAATTGGTGCCCCGCTACCCTTATGACGCCCAAAATCATTTTCTTGATCTTCAAGCGGAGTTCTATCCCAAAATTCTAAATTGAAACGAATTAAACGTACTGCTTGATAAGTTCCACCATCACACCAAGCGGGTTCTTCACTTTCAGGAGTGATCCAAATTAATTGATCCATCAGCTGTTTATCATCGGCTGGTGCATTTCCTGTACCATCTTTAAATCCAAATAAATTGATTGGCGTCGAACGACGATCAATATCTCTTGCTGGCAGGAAGCCATCTATTTTCCATTTTGGATGCATAAATGGGGCGGTATAGCGTAATATATCGCGTAAAGCATAAATGACACTTTCTTGGCTATTAGCACAGATTTGTAGCACAATATCACCACCGCTCCAAGACTCTTCAAGCCTATCATTTGGAAAGCTTGTCATTTCAACCAGCTGTTCTGGCTTGATTTTATTTAAACCGAAACGTGAATCAAAAAGACTATTACCAAGAGATACTGTAATTGTTAGTAAATCTGGTTCTAAGTAGGTACCTAAAATACCAGATTCTGCGGGTGGCATTTTATCATTTGTTGTCGATGGTGCAGCTTTAGGTTGTGTTAAATAAGCAATCCGTTGCGTTATTATTTGAAATAACTGTTGCAATTCATCAGTTGTCTTTATGGTAACGTCAAATGCAATAAATGCAGCCTGTTTTGGTTCTGGTGTTAAGACTCCAGCTTGACCTTCACCTAAATAATTTATTGTTTTATCATAAGTAAATTGGCAATTTTTGAGCTGTTCTTTGGCTTTGAGTGTCGGTGCAGCTAAAATGACACTACCAATCGACAACGTTTTTAGTACTGTCCGTCTAGAATTATTGATGGGTTGCTCGCTGCATAATAGTTTATTTTTTTGCATGAATTTGTGCCTCAATATTTATAATACACATCTACATTGATCTGAGCTCTTAACGTTGCAAGTAATTCCGCTTGTTGTGTTAATAATGAATACAATACATTTTTATCGTTACTATTTAATTGATCGTAAACTTGATACTTGTTGTTATCTAATTGATACGAATTTATTATTTCATTTATTTTTGCGAAGTTACTCTTAATATTTTCAAGCGTTTCAGTAGTAATGAATGGTGTTAGTACTTTTACGATCTCTTCCGAGCCTTGAATATTTGCAGCGATATCAGCAATATCAGATCGGCTGTAAATATTCTCTTTTCCAGCTAATTTGGTCTCTAAAATCATTTCAATAAAATCAGCTGAAGATTGTACTAATTTTGGGATTTCGATTGTTTCAACTTGTAAGCGCTTTTGTAAATCTCGAGCTTTCATTAATAGCTCATTGCTAGATGCTTGAGCATCTTTAAGATTTTTAAGTTTAAAAAGTTGATATTCAACTAAATGAAAGCCAACAAAACGATAGTCATTTTCTTGATCTAAGAAATAATCTGCACGAGCATTGATAGTTCGGTCAGTATTACCAAATAAAATAACTATCGGGCGAATACGTTCGTAGTCTTGGTGGGCCAAAACATAGGCGTCTTGAGCTTGTTTTAGATCACCGTTTTGAATGCTTTGCTGCAAGATTTCAAGTTGAATAACCATTTTATTTACCTGCTCAGAGACAAATTCTAAATAACTTTCTATCGCAGGTTGGTATTTTTCTGGTGTTGGAATATCACCCTTCGCAATAATAATATTTTCACCTGTTTGTACAGGGGAGCGTAACGCTTTAGCAAAGGTAACGTTATATGTGATACCAAGAAGGGTTAAGCTCAAAAAAATAGTAATAATGCTACGCATGTTTTTTGCTCCGAACAAAAAGTGTAATGACAACAATCCAATATACAATAAAGGTAATAACACTTAGCCAAATAGGTTGTGAACGGTAAGCTAAAAATGAGGAGATAAAATTACCTATTGCCCTAGAGTCATCAAGTAACGAAGTGGTATCCCACGCCGGGTAAATTAAGAATTCAGGAATAGAATAATCGTATTCAATTAATAAATTAGCGATCTCTTCGACACCTTTGAGTAGTAAAGAAACAGCTAAGAATAATAAGATGATGCCTGTCACTTTAAAAAATATTTTCCAAGATACATAACGGTTCGTTAACAAAAATGCATATAAGGTAAGGCCTGCAATTGCAATGCCTCCTGCTACTTCTATAAAAAAGTCACCGGCATTTACTGATGTCAGTGACATAATAAAGCTTGATAGAAAAACAACAATTTCACTGCCTTCTCGGGCGATTGCAATCGCGATAATGATTGTCGCTCCCCACCATTTGTGGTGTACAGCGCTATTCGTTATTCCTGCTTCAATTTGAGTTTTCATCGAGCTGCCATGTTTATTCATCCAATAAACCATTTGTACTATCAAAATACAGGCAAGCAGTTCCATGAATATCATAAATAGTGATTGAGCCGTATCATCTAACACATTGAATACACCGTAAATAATTAGTGCTAATAACACAGAGATGACAAGGCCGAGAGCGACTCCTCCCCATAGGTATTTCATGCCATTTTTAGCGTCTGGATGACGTTTAATCCAGGCATATATAATCCCTATTACAATGAGCGCTTCAAAACTTTCACGCCAGACAACAAAAAGAACCTGTCCCATTTTAAATCCTATTCTTTAGCAACAATCTCGCCTTTTGGGTGAGACAGATGAAAATCATCAAAAAAAGTATATGTACCAGGTTTTAATGGTGCTATAACCACCACTGAGCTAGCTCCTGGTGCTAGTACTTTTTCTTTTCTTAGTTGAATACTTTCAAATTCCGCCGGTTCTGTTCCCGTATTCGTTATTTTTATTCGTATTATTGTTTTAGCTGGTACTTCTAAGACACGAGGTATTAAATCACCGTTATTCATTTCGAGTTCAACGGTATATTTTTCAGCAGAGAGAGCAAACGGTGAGGAAAATACCGATAGAAGGACTATCAATAGGCTAATGAATGTTTTCATTATTGGCTCGTATGATTATTTTACTGTTAAGAATTAGAAGGACTTAATGAATGACATTAAGCCCTTCCATTTATTAAATTAAAACTAGTAACTACCCTTACGTCCTATACCTGCATAATCGAAGTCCCAAGAAACTTCAAATGGTTCGAACCATGGAGCAACACCTGTTTCTTTGTCTATATGACGACCAAACATCACATCTTTATTATGTGAAGGTGGGTAAATTTTGTAAGTTACGCGATATTTCCCGTTACCATTTAATTTGATATTTTCACCATAATGAGGACCATCACTAGCTACCATTGGCATAAATGTACCTGACTGCATCTGTGCCTCATCACCTAATTTAGTGACGGTATACTCTACAGTTAAATATGGCATCCAGTCGCCTTCAGCAAAACCGTTGGGGTTATCTTCTACAGCATGGATATCAGCTTCTAAATGGACATCGGCTTTATCGGCTGGAAGGTGGGCCATTGCATGATGTCCCTCTTCACTATCCATTGTAATCGGTTGTAAATATACACCTTGGATCTCCATTCCGTTTTTGATTACAGGGTGACCAAGTGGGTATTCTTGAGCAAATGCAGCCATTGAAAAAATGGCTAAACCAGAAACGGTAATTTTAGAGACTAGTTTCATTTTAATATCCTTGCTATTTTATTTCATTTATGATGGGAATGATAATCATTATTATTTGTACAATTCAAGGTATAATTTGTAAATAAAAAGTTAATTTACAACTAAGAGCACAAAAAGGCATGGAAATACGCTTTTTAAGAAAAAAGCGTTAGTCGCTTTATGTAAGATCCATCTATAAAGGGTGAAAACTAGTTATATTTGACTCAATTATATGTCCTTAGCATTTTATAATCACGCCACTATAAGAAATTGTGTATAATCTTGCTATCACTGAATAAAATATATGTTTATGGTATGGCTCCTTCACTCATTGCATTTAATAAGCCTTTCGGGGTTATTTGTCAGTTTTCTGAACATGACCAACACCCAACATTAAAACAATATATCAACCTACCTGAATTTTATCCGGCTGGGCGATTAGATACTGATAGTGAGGGATTATTACTTTTAACTAATAATGGTAGCCTACAAGCAAAAATTGCGTCACCCAAATTTAAGTTACCTAAAACTTATTGGGCACAAGTAGAAGGCTCATTAACGGCAGAAGCGATTAATCAATTAGAGAAAGGTATTAAATTAAAAGAATTTACTACCCTACCTGCTGTGGCCAAGATTTTAGAGGAGCCAACTGAATTATGGCTAAGAGAGCCGCCGATTAGAGAACGTAAAACTATACCAACATCTTGGTTAAGTCTCACGATTACCGAAGGTAAAAATCGTCAAGTGAGACGGATGTGCGCTGCTGTTGGTTTTCCCTGTTTAAGATTAGTTCGCGTTCAAATCGGTGCTTTTAATCTATTCACCAATCAACTCGCTTTGGGACAATGGATGCCTCTGGCGGAAACAGATTTATATCGTAAGTAATAAGAACACACATTATAAAGGGAGAAATATTATGATTAATAAAGACACTACTCTGTGCATGTCTTTATCGGCAAGACCGGGTAATTTTGGCACACGATTTCATAATAGTTTATATGAGCAACTGGGATTAAATTTTATCTATAAGGCTTTTTCAACCAAAAATATTGAAGATGCGGTAAAAGGTATTCGCGCTCTTAATATCCGGGGTTGCGCAATTTCTATGCCATTTAAAGAGGCTTGTATACCATTTTTAGATAAATTAACAGATTCAGTATTAGCAATAGATTCCGTTAATACCATTGTTAATGATAACGGTCATTTGACCGCTTATAACACCGATTATATTGCGATTCGTAAACTGATTACTCAATATCAATTAAATACCTCTCAGTCTGTTATTATTCATGGCAGTGGCGGTATGGCTAAAGCCGTTATTGCGGCTTTTTATGATGCTGGATTTAAGAATGTGACTATTTTTGCGCGTAATGAGGCTGCTGGGCAAGCATTAGCTAAGAAGTATCATTTTTCATGGGTAACGGAACCCGCCTCCCATTATGATATTTTAGTTAATGCGACACCGCTTGGTATGTCAGGCGGCGCTGATGTTAATACATTATCTTTCCCGGCGGATTTGATCAAAAGTGCTAACGTTGTTTTCGAAGTCATCGCTATGCCAGTTTATACGCCTTTGATTAATGAAGCGATACGTCATAATATAAAGACAATATCGGGGAGAGAGGTGATGATTTTACAAGCAGTTGAACAATTTATTTTGTATACTGGTAAAACACCAACGGTTGAACAAATTAAAATTGCAGCCGAGCTTGCTAGTCAACCTTAATCAGTAAATAGTAAAGATAGAAATCACGGCTGATGTGGTATATTTTTATATGACATCAGCTTTATCATATCGGTTGCATGGCTTAACTGAAGTTATAATATGAATTTGTTTAAATTCGCGATTTAGTCGATAATAAGTCAAAATATTATTCAATAACAAGAAATTATTGGGGTTGTTGTTCAAATGACAGAACAAAAAAAAATGGGTTTTTTTGCGCGCTTAAAAAATGGATTATTTAAGACCAAGCAAAATATTGGTTCAGGTTTTATTAGCCTATTTAAAGGTAAAAAAATTGATGATGAGTTGTTTGATCAATTAGAAGAACAGCTACTTATTTCTGATGTTGGTGTCGATACAACACAAAAAATCATTAAGTCATTAACCGAACATGCATCAAGAAAACAACTTAAAGACGCTGATGCTTTGCATGATTTATTAAAACAAGAGATGAGTGAAATTCTGATTAATGTTGATAAACCTCTTGATTTAGATAGCCATAAACCTTTCGTTATTTTGATGGTAGGAGTAAATGGTGTTGGTAAAACAACGACTATTGGTAAGCTTGCAAAACAATTCCAAAATCAAGGTAAGTCGGTCATGTTAGCCGCAGGGGATACATTTAGAGCGGCAGCAGTTGAACAGTTACAAGTTTGGGGAGAACGTAATCATATTCCTGTTGTTGCTCAGCATACTAATGCTGATTCTGCATCGGTTATTTTTGACGCCTTACAAACAGCTAAGTCTAAAAAGATCGATGTTTTAATTGCTGATACAGCAGGACGATTACAAAATAAAGCACATTTAATGGATGAGTTAAAGAAAATTGTCCGTGTAATGAAAAAGCAGGATGAAACGGCTCCTCATGAAATTATGTTAACTATTGATGCGAGTACAGGACAAAATGCAATTAGCCAAACCAAAATATTTAATGAAGCTGTCGGTTTAACGGGAATCACATTAACCAAGCTTGATGGTACTGCAAAAGGTGGTGTCATTTTTAGTATTGCCGATCAGTTTAACATTCCGATTCGTTATATTGGGGTTGGTGAGACGATTGATGATTTAAGACCTTTTGTGGCAAATGATTTTATTAATGCTCTCTTTGATAATAATTCGGGTGATAGCGAAAATTCATGATTAAGTTTAATCACGTTAGTAAAGTTTATTCTGGCGGCAAACCGGCTTTGCAGAATATTAATTTTGCTTTAAACCAAGGGGAAATGGCTTTTCTTACTGGTCATTCAGGAGCAGGGAAAAGTACTTTACTTCGTTTGATAAGCGGATTAGATCGTGCAAACGATGGCCAAGTTTTATTAAATGGCCATGATGTGAATACGTTAAGGAAACATGATTTACCGTTTTTACGTCGCCAAATCGGCGTCATTTTCCAAGATCACCAGCTATTAATGGATCATACAGTATATGATAATGTCGCGATCCCTCTGATTATTTTAGGTAAATCAGCGGAAGAGATCCGTCGTCGCGTTTCGGCTGCTTTAGATAAAGTTGGATTGATTGATAAAATGAAGTTTTATCCAATTCAGCTTTCTGGCGGAGAACAGCAGCGAGTAGGCATTGCAAGGGCGATCGTCAATAAACCTTTAATTTTATTAGCGGATGAACCAACCGGTAATTTAGATGATAAATTATCGAAAGATATTCTTAAATTATTTGAAGAGCTTAACCAAACAGGCGTTACTGTTTTAATGGCAACCCATAATATGGGACTCATACGGCGTAAGCATCATCGTATTTTGAACTTAAGCCAAGGTCGCTTAATTGGAGATACTAATGTTAGCTAGTAGAAATAAAAATCAGCCAACAGACGACAATGCCTTTTTCCCACGCTGGCTGAGGCAGATTAAATATGGTTGGCAAAATGTATTCAATGACTTTCGTCAACATATTATCGCTTCATTACTAACGATTATTGTTATTGCGATTTCGATCACGTTACCGACTATCTGTTATTTGCTTTGGAAAAATGCAAATGAGGCCGCACATCAGTGGTATCCAACGCCTAATTTGACTGTCTACTTGGATAAATCATTAACACCAGAGCAGACAACGAATTTAATTAATAATATGAAACAATTTACCGAAGTTGAAGAGATCAATTATCTTTCTCGTAGTGATACGCTAGAAGAGTTTAAACTTTGGTCTGGGTTTAGTGATGCCCTTGATTTGCTTGATGAGAATCCATTGCCAGCTGTTGCTATTATTATCCCTAAAGAAGAAGCCAAACAAACAACTATTTTGCATGCTTTACAAACTGAAGTTGTGAAGCTCAATGGCGTTGATGACGTTAGATTAGATGATAGTTGGTTTACGCGTTTAACAGCATTAACGGATATGGTGAAAACGATTGTATGGACTATTTCAATTTTTATGATCATTGCTGTATCGTTAGTGATTGGTAATAGTATTCGTTTAGCGATTTTTGCCAGAAGACAAACTATTATTGTAATGCAACTTATTGGGGCTACTGAAGGCTTTATTCTACGTCCATTTTTGTATAGCGGCATGTTTAATGGTTTTATTAGCGCCGTTGTCGCGCTAATATTATCGGCAATATTTATTTTTCAAATCGAAACAATCATTTTGAATGTTTCGTCAGTTTTTGGCACAATATTTACGATCGAAGGTCTAAGTTGGGAAGAGGCTCTTTTTATTGTTCTTATTGCAACAATAATTGGTTGGTTATCCGCCTTTATTGCAACTAAAAAGTATTTAAAGATGACTCATATTGCTTAGTTAAGTAATAACTTTACTGATACAATAGTTGTAAATAAGAATGATTTTTATCTTTAACGATATAAATGTGAACTAAATCACATTTTTATGGTCTAATTATTAAATTGCCATAATAAACTGAAGTTTTAGTTAGGCACCGAATTTTAAACCTATTGTTTTATATACAATAAACAGTCGGGATTTAGTGAGAGGAATTTATATGAGTAACGAAATAAAAATGCAATCTGTTGCCGTTATTCCACAAGGTAACATTGAATCTTATTTGCGCATAGTTAACTCGTATCCAATGTTAAGCGCAGAAGAAGAAAAAGAGTTAGGTGAAAAATTATATTATCAAGGCGATGTTGATGCTGCAAAACAGTTGATTTTATCGCACTTGCGTTTTGTTGCGCATGTTGCACGAGGCTATTCTGGGTATGGATTACCACAAGCGGACTTAATACAGGAAGGTAACATCGGTTTGATGAAAGCGGTACGTCGTTTTAACCCAGAAATGGGCGTGCGCCTAGTATCATTTGCTGTGCATTGGATTAAAGCTGAAATTCATGAGTATGTATTAAAAAATTGGCGTATTGTTAAAGTTGCAACGACGAAAGCACAACGTAAACTATTCTTTAATTTACGTAAGTCTAAACAACGATTAGGCTGGTTTAGCCATGATGAAGTCGGTCTTGTTGCTGATGAGTTAGGCGTAACTCGTAAAGATGTATTAGAGATGGAATCTCGTATGTCTGCACAAGATATGTCGTTCGATATTGATAATGATGATGATGACAATTCAATTGTTGCTCCAGCGTTATATTTAGAGGATGTTAACTCTAATTTTTCTCAATCTATTGAAAATGATAATTGGGAAAATGATGCAACGGATAAGTTACATGATGCATTATCATCACTTGACGAGCGTAGTCAGGATATTATTAAAGCACGTTGGCTTGACGCTGATGATAGTAAATCAACATTACAAGAGTTAGCTGCAAAATATAGTGTTTCAGCTGAACGTATTCGCCAATTAGAAAAAAATGCGATGCAAAAATTACGAGCAGCGATTGAAGCTTAATTGTTAATGATGAAATAAAAAAGCCGAGTTTTGAAGTGACCCCCAATAGTTGGACAACCAATTACAGGGGGTCTTTTTATGTCAAAATACAGTCGAGATTTAAAAATTATCATTGCTAATGAATTCTTAGCAGGAGAATCGTCCGAAACACTTTCAAAAAGGTATGCTATTTCTTCTCGCCAAATAAGGTATTGGTCGCAGGTAGTGGCGATTCATGGTGATAAATCCTTTCAATCAACAGCCCATTTACGTCACGCACAAGCCAGATTACAGGCCCTAAAATTAATGTGGACAAATGATTGGTCTCTCGGGCACACCAGTGCTATGCTTAATTTAGCCTCTCCTGGGCTTTTATTCGTTTGGCTTGATAGATATCGTGAAAAAGGATTCAGCGGGCTTGAGTATCAATCTAGAGGAAAACCATCCATGAAACCATCACGTATTGTATCGACTCATTGTAATGATGAAAAAACAGTTGAAGAATTAAAAGAAGAGATAGCTTATTTACAAGCGGAAAACGCTGTTCTAAAAAAGTGGGAGGAGCTAAGACAAACGAAACGACAACAAACAAAGAAAAAACGTTAGTTGTTTTAGCGCTTAAATCTCAATATCCCTTAAAACATTTGCTGTCAGTAATACAGCTAGCAAAAAGTGTATTTTATTATCATGTTAATAGGCTGAAAAAGCCATCGCCTTATGAGAAGGAATTAAAGCGTATTGAAGCGATTTACCATGAACATAAAGGGCGTTATGGTTATCGCCGAATTCATTTATCTTTAATCAATGAGGGGAGCAGGCTCAATCATAAAACGGTACAGCGATTAATGAGGGAGCTTAATCTTAAATCAACAGTAAGACCCAAAAAATATCGCTCTTATCGTGTCGAGATGGGTAAAACGGCACCCAATCGTCTTAAGAGAAAATTTAAAGTGTCAAAACCGAATAAAAAATGGGTAACCGATGTCACTGAATTTAAAGTCAATGAACAGAAAATTTATCTATCGCCCATTATTGATTTATACAACCAAGAGGTGATTGCTTATAGTGTGGCTAAGAATGCACGTTTGACTTTAGTCACCGATATGCTTAAAAAAGGGATATCACGATTAAAAAACAAACAAAACCCCTTGCTACATAGTGACCAGGGCTGGCAATATAGAAATCCTATTTATCAGAAGCAACTTGCTGATAATGGTATAAAGCAAGGTATGTCAAGAAAAGGGAATTGCTTAGATAATGCTGTTGCTGAAAACTTTTTTGGACTATTAAAATCAGAAATGTATCATGGGCAACATTTTAAAGATGCGGATGAATTGATTGAAAAAATAGAAGAATATATAGAATACTACAACACGAAACGGATTAAAGTTAAATTAAAAGGCCTGACTCCGGTAGCATACCGAAACCAAGCCTTACGAGCTACTTAACTAAAGTGTCCAACTTTATGGGGTCACTTCATTTTAAAACTCGGCTTTTTTGATCTATACTCAAAAATTTTATATTAAGACACAATTGAATTAACTTGTTTTTTGCTAGTTCAATGAGGGCATTTAATGCCATATAATCGCCATGTTCTAAAATAAGAACACCTGTTAATCCGATTATGTCATCCTCATCTTGTTTCGGATTTTCTCGTTGTTGTGACAATAGACAATAGACAATAGACAATAGACAATAGTATTTTGACTATTTTCTTCTTTATCAATCTCAAGATAAATCGAATCAAAATAGCTACGCTCTTTATCTGATAATTTATCAATCTCGTCGGGATCTTCAGGAAAATCATGATCGGTATAGTTTAGATCCTCAGCTTCATCGATTAACTGCTTTAAACGTACAAAGCGTTTGTTTAAAAAACAGTCAATAATTTCATCCTTTTTCATTAAATAATTTTAAAATACAGTTCTAATACACCAGTAATTTTATGGTTATTTTTTGAATTGAAGTAATAATGTTTACGACTTATGAATAAAAATAGAGGAAATAAAATAAGGCCTATGATACTGATAATTGGATGAATGAAAAAACCTAATATAATAAAGAGTAACCAAAAAATAATACAAAATCGAGAATAAACTGTTTTGGAAACGAATTGCTGTGGATTTTGTCTATAGTAATCAATTAAGTAAGCTGGCTTTTTTTCCATGGACTTGAATATGACTTATTATTTGGTAGATTTGCTCTAGAGAAAATAGATATAACTGAATGATTACTTTCAGTTATATCTATCGTATTTGGATAATTAGACTAGTAGTAGCTAGTCAGATTTAATTCTTAAAACTCCATTAACTCTTTTTCTTTTTCAGCAAGAACAACATCTAATTTTTTAATCATGTTGTCAGTCATTTTTTGGATAACATCTTGAGCTTTACGCTCATCATCTTCTGAAATAGCTTTATCTTTTAATAGCGCTTTAACTTGATCATTTGCATCTCGTCTTACGTTACGGATAGCGACACGACCTTGTTCAGCTTCGCCTCTAACAATTTTTGTTAGATCACGACGACGTTCTTCTGTTAATGGTGGTAGTGGTACTCGAATCACTGTACCAGCTGAAGACGGGTTTAAACCTAAATCAGAGGCAATAATTGCTTTCTCAACAGCAGCTGATAATGATTTATCAAATACAGTAATTGCAAGTGTTCTTGAATCTTCAGCGACAACATTAGCGAGTTGACGTAGTGGTGTTGCACTACCATAATATTCTACAACAATACCGTCAAGTAGACTTGGAGATGCTCTACCTGTACGAATTTTAGCAATATGATTGTGGAAAGCTTCTAAGCTTTTTTCCATTCTATCCTGAGCGTCTTTTTGTATCTCATTAAGCATAATATAAAACCTTCTTTCCTATAATTATTGACTTACAGTAACATCATTATTGATAAGCGTTCCTTCTTGCTCACCTAAGATCACTCTTTTTAATGCACCTGGTTTATTCATATTGAATACACAGATTGGGAGATTATGATCACGTGCAAGGGTAAAGGCAGCTAAATCCATTACTTTTAGTTCGTCATCTAACACTTTTTCATAATTTAGTGTTTTAAACAGTGTTGCATTTGGATTTTTAACCGGATCAGCAGAGTAGACACCATCAACTTTAGTTGCTTTTAGTACAACATCAGCTTCAATTTCGATTCCCCTTAAACATGCAGCAGAATCGGTGGTAAAAAATGGATTACCTGTACCAGCTGAAAGTATGACAACTTTACCATGACGCAATAAGCTAATTGCTTCGGTCCAACGGTAATCATCACAGACACCATTAAGTGGAATAGCAGACATTAAACGGGCATTCACTTCAATACGATGTAGTGCATCACGCATTGCTAGACCATTCATAACGGTCGCTAACATTCCCATATGGTCGCCAACTACGCGGTTCATGCCGGCTTTAGCAAGCCCTGCACCTCTGAATAAGTTACCGCCACCAATTACAACAGCGACTTCTATTCCCATGTCTACTAGTTCTTTAATCTCCAATGCCATTCTATCAAGAACAGAGGCATCGATACCAAAACCTTCCTCACCTTGGAGCGCTTCGCCACTAAGTTTTAAAAGGATACGTTTATAACGGGGGATTTGCGTTGTCATAGCAGAGGGATCCTATGAATAAAAGTAATCATTGATTTATTAATACAATTCTAAAGCATTTTTTTGATAAACAAAACCGCCTTGACGGCGGTTTTGCTATTTTTCTTGTCAAATTAAGACTGTTTTGACATCGCGGCAACTTCTGCTGCGAAATCAACTTCAACTTTCTCAATTCCTTCACCAACTTCAAAGCGGATGAATGTTGCAACAGCAGCTTTTTTCTCGTTCAGTAAGTCACCAACAGTTTTTGATGGATCCATAACAAATGGTTGACCAGTTAAAGAGACTTCACCGGTGAATTTACGCATACGGCCTTCAACCATTTTTTCTGCGATTTCACGTGGTTTACCTGATTGCATAGCAATATCGATTTGAATTTGACGCTCATGTTCAACAACATTAGATGGAACATCAGTTGGGTTAACATATTCTGGTTTGCTTGCAGCAATGTGCATTGCGATATGTTTAACTAATTCATCGTCAGCTGCACCGTTTGCTGCAACTAATACACCAATACGTGCACCATGTTGATAGCCACCAACAACATCACCAGCGATTTCAGCAATACGACGAATACCGATATTTTCACCAATTTTTGCAACTAAAGCTGTTCTTTCTTCTTCAAATTTAGCTTGTAGTACAGCAACATCGCTAATGCGATCAGCTAACGCTAATGCTGCTACTTTTTCACTAAATGCTAAGAATCCTGCATCTTTAGCTACGAAATCTGTTTCACAGTTAACTTCTAAAATAACACCGAATTGTTTATCAGCTGAAACTTTAGAAATAATCACACCTTCAGCAGCAACACGACCTGCTTTTTTAGCGGCTTTAGCTTGACCAGATTTACGCATATTGTCGATTGCAAGTTCGATATCGCCATTTGCTTCAACTAATGCTTTTTTACATTCCATCATTCCTGCGCTAGTTCTTTCACGCAGTTCTTTAACCATAGAAGCAGTTACTTCAGCCATTTTTTAATCCTCAGTTAAATCTGTCATTTGCCCAAATTTCTTTCGACAAATTGTATTTGATACACAAGAATAGGAGGAAATATCTCCTCCTAATATTAGAGCGATGAATCTATTAACAAATTACTCAGCAGCAACTTCTTCAGCAAATGTTTCTGCTGCAACAGGAGCTTGGTTTTGTTCACGTCCAGAACTAATCGCACTTGCTACTGCAGTTGTGTATAGTTGGATCGCACGAATAGCATCATCGTTACCAGGAACAATATAGTCAATTCCATCTGGGCTAGAGTTGGTATCAACGATAGCTACAACTGGAATACCTAAGTTATTTGCTTCTTTGATAGCAATATGTTCGTGATCTGCACCGATAACGAAAATCGCATCAGGTAATCCACCCATATTTTTGATACCACCAAGGCTGTTTTCTAACTTAGCCATTTCACGAGTACGCATTAACGCTTCTTTTTTGGTTAATTTATCAAAAGTTCCATCTTGTGATTGTGTTTCTAGATCTTTTAAACGTTTAATTGATTGACGAACTGTTTTCCAGTTAGTCAACATACCACCTAACCAACGGTGATTAACATAAAACTGTCCACAGCTTTCTGCTGCTTGTTTTACCGCTTCACTTGCAGAACGTTTTGTACCAACGAATAAGATTTTACCGCGACGAGCAGCAACCTTGTTTAGCATATCTAATGCTTCGTTGAACATAGGAACTGTTTTTTCAAGATTGATAATGTGAACTTTATTACGAGCACCAAAAATAAATGGTTTCATTTTTGGGTTCCAATAACGGGTTTGGTGACCGAAGTGTACACCAGCTTGCAGCATATCGCGCATAGATACTGTAGTCATGATTTCCTCATAGAAAATTGGGGTTATGCCTCCACATATTCCCTTTAACCGACCTTAATTTTCATTAAAGCACCCCGGCAAAGCGTTGTAATATGTGTGTGTTATAACGTTAATAAATTAAATTGTTTATGCAACCCGACTAAAAAAATAGAAAGGTGCGCGCGTTTTATACCATATTTAGTTAAAAAAGACCACAATTATTTCGTTACAGTCAATGATAAAGTACTCAATTTGATTATCTATTTAAATGTAGTTAATTTAATGCGTTTTATTTTATTGAATACAATAGGTTAAATCTTGTTTTGGCCGCATATCTATTATTTTTCTAATTGTATTTAGTCAATATGACATATTGCAGTATACGGTAACCTCAATATTGACTGTATTTCGTTATAATCCCCTATTTTCCTATCTGATTAGGGCGGAGGTAATAGACTTTGCATACTTTACATGATTCTGAATAATATAAAAAAGTGTTAAAAAATGACTTTTTTATTGACCTTACTCTAAGGATAAGGTTTATAGTAATGCGGAGTATTATATAAATTTATTTTAATAAAGGAGTTTATCAGATGGCTGAATACCAATTAATTGTTGAAGGTATGTCATGTGCATCATGTGTTGGTCGAGTAGAAAAAGCGCTAAATAAAGTTGATGGTGTTGTGAGTGCCAGTGTTAATGTAGCGACAGAAAGAGCAACAGTACAAACAGCTCATGAAATAAATATGGATAGCTTATTTAAGGCTGTTGAAGATGCAGGCTATCATGCTATTGCTCCCCCCTCTGAGGATGATGAACAACAAGTGATACTATCGATTGGTGAAATGAGTTGTGCTTCTTGTGTTAATCGAATCGAAAAGGCATTAAATAAAGTTGCAGGTGTTAAAAGTACACAAGTGAATTTAGCAACAGAAAAAGCGACAGTTATCGGAAATCATCTGGATGTGGCTCAACTGATTCAATCTGTTGAAGATGCCGGTTATACAGCACAATTTCTTGATGAAAAAAAGGCTCAAGTTATTAAACCTAAGCAACCATCGTTATGGCCAGTGATTATCTCTGCGCTATTAGCTTTACCACTGGTTTTACCTATGCTGCTTGAGCCCTTTGGTATTCATTGGATGTTACCGGCGTTAGTACAATTGATTCTTGCAACACCAGTACAATTTATTCTAGGTGCTCGTTTTTATCGTAGTGCCTGGAAAGCAGTAAAAGCTTTTACTGGCAATATGGATCTATTGGTTGCCATGGGTACTAGTGCTGCTTACGGGTTATCGCTATATCAGCTTATTAAATGGTGGGGTAGTGGTAGCATGCCTCATCTTTATTTTGAGTCATCAGCTGTCATTATTACGCTGATTCTATTTGGTAAGTGGTTAGAAGCTAGAGCAAAACATCAAACAACAAAAGCAATTGAGGCATTAAGTACGTTACGTCCAGAAACTGCAACGGTAAAACGCGGTGATAAAGTGTTAGTATTGCCCATTGATCAAGTTAAATTGGATGATATCGTACTAATTAAACCAGGGGAACGTATCCCTGTTGATGGCGTAATTATTGAAGGTGCATCAAGTAGTGATGAGTCTATGATTACTGGCGAAAGTTTACCTGTTAGTAAACAAGTCAATGATTATGTTACAGGCGGTGCTATTAATGGTGAAGGATTATTAACAGTTAGAACAACGGCTGTTCAAGCTCAATCGATGTTGGCTAAAATTATTCAACTGGTTGAATCCGCACAAGCTAAAAAGGCTCCAATTCAACGGATTGTTGATCGTATTAGTGCTATTTTTGTACCTGTAATCCTTGTTATTGCTTTACTGACATTATTAGCATGGGGGATAACACAAGGTAATTGGGAAGAGGCTTTACTCAATGCTGTTGCGGTATTAGTAATCGCGTGCCCTTGTGCTCTTGGGCTTGCAACGCCGACTTCTATTATGGTCGGGACAGGTATTGCTGCTCGTCACGGTATTCTAATTAAAGATGCTCAAGCCCTTGAAACCGTGCACAGTATTAAAGCTGTTGCTTTTGATAAAACTGGTACACTAACTATTGGTAAACCAGAGTTAGTGAGTTTTAAAAGCATACCGAATATGGATGATAATCAACTGTTAGCTATTGCGGCAACAATACAAGCTGGGAGTGAGCATCCTTTAGCAAAAGCGGTATTACAAGCTGCTAATGAACGGCAGTTACAATATAGTTATGTACAAAATCTTGAGAATATTGCAGGTTCAGGGATTCGAGCGACTGTCAATGAACATTGCTATGTATTAGGTAGCTCTCGTTGGATGCAAACATTACAGGCCGACTTTGGTGATTTACAAAATAGTGTCCCGGCATTAGAAGCAAAAGGGTGTACTATTTCTTGGTTGGCAGAGCAGCGCGCCGATAATGTTAAGATTTTAGCACTACTTGGTTTTTCCGATGTTGTCAAAGAAGAGGCTGGACCCGCTATTGCTGCTTTACATCAATTGGGTGTGAAAAGTATTATGTTAACCGGTGATAATGTTAGCGCTGCAAATAATGTTGGTAAACAGCTAGAAATTGATGAAATTGTGGCACAAGTTATGCCAATGGATAAAGCTGATAAAATTTATCAAATGCAAAAACAGTATGGCAAAGTTGCGATGGTTGGTGATGGTGTCAATGATGCACCAGCACTTGCTGCTGCCGATATAGGTATTGCAATGGGAACCGGCACAGATGTGGCAATGCAGACAGCCGCGATTACACTCATGCGAGGCAATCCATTACTGATTGCTGATACGATTGATATTTCGAGAAAAACCTACAATAAAATTAAGCAAAATCTCTTTTGGGCTTTCTTTTATAATGTCATTGGTGTTCCACTGGCGGCATTAGGTCTACTTAACCCGATGATTGCCGGTGCGGCAATGGCATTGAGCAGTGTAAGTGTTGTGACGAATGCTTTATTATTAAAACGTTGGAAACCGAAAGCTTAAATAAAAAATCCCTTATTAGTCACTAATAAGGGATTTTACTTGCAGATTTTCGTTATTTTTTTGATGTAATATGTAATTTTAGTATAAAAATGAGCTTAATACTAAGTGATATTACTTGCTTTTATCTTTGATAAAATCAATGATGTTATCAACACGAATCATTACTTTTTCGCCATTAGCACGGTGTTTGTATTCAACTTCACCATTCTCTAAGTTACGTTCACCTATCACGATTGTGTGTGGTATACCAATTAGTTCTGCATCGGCAAACATTACGCCAGGACGTTCTTTACGATCATCAAATAGGACTTCAATTCCCGCTGATTGTAATTCTCGATAAAGTCTTTCAGTCGTTTCTTGTACTTTACTTGATTTGTGCATATTCATTGGGATAATCGCGACACTAAATGGGGCGATAGCCTCAGGCCATATAATACCTCGGTCATCATAACGTTGCTCAATGGCAGCTGCTACAATACGAGTTACTCCAATACCGTAACATCCCATAATCATGACATGATTTTGGCCATCTTCACCTTGTACCGTTGCATTCATTGCTTGTGAGTATTTGGTTCCAAGTTGGAAAATATGACCCACTTCAATTCCGCGTTTGATTAACAGTGTTCCTTTGCCATCTGGACTGATATCGCCTTCAACAACATTACGAATATCGGCAACAGCGGGTAGAGCTACGTCTCGTTCCCAGTTAATATTAAAGTAGTGTTTACCATCAATATTTGCGCCAGCACCAAAATCACTCATCACAGCGACATCGCGATCAATCACGACAGGTAAGGTTAAGTTCACGGGGCCTAATGATCCCGGACCGGCACCGATTACCGCGCGAATTTCCTGTTCAGTAGCGAACTCTAATGGTGAAGCAACAAGAGCTTGTTTTTCTGCTTTAACTTCATTTAAGGTATGGTCACCTCGCACCAATAAGGCAACAAATTGGTGCCCACTATTTTTATCTGCTTTGACAATCAGCGTTTTAACGGTTTTTTCAATCGGTAAATTAAACTGAGTGACTAACTCGTCAATGGTTTTCGCATTTGGTGTATCAACAATTTCCATTGCTTTAGTCGGTGCCGCTCTTTCTGCCGTTGGTGCTAATGCAGCTGCCATTTCAATATTAGCAGCATAATCTGACTCGGTCGAAAAGATAATATCATCTTCACCACACTCTGCTAATACTTGGAATTCATGAGATGAACTTCCTCCAATTGAGCCGGTATCTGCTCTTACTGCTCTAAAATCAAGCCCAATGCGAGTAAAAATGGCGCTATATGCTTTATACATGTCATCATAAGTTGCTTGTAGCGACTCTTGTGATGTATGAAATGAATAAGCATCTTTCATAATAAACTCACGTGAACGCATTACACCAAAACGTGGTCGCACTTCATCCCGAAATTTAGTTTGAATTTGGAAAAAGTTTAATGGTAACTGTTTGTAAGAACTGACTTCGTTACGAATTAAATCAGTGATCACTTCTTCATGAGTTGGACCTAATACAAACTCACGATCACCCCGATCTTTGATTCGTAAAAGTTCAGGACCATATTGTTCCCATCTGCCACTCTCTTGCCAAATGTCTGCGGGTTGCACAACAGGCATTAGTACTTCGATTGCTCCGGCATTATTCATCTCTTCGCGAATAATGTTTTCAACTTTTTTAAGTACTCGATAACCCGTTGGTAACCAAGTATATAGACCTGCGGCTACTTTTCTGATCATTCCTGCACGAAGCATGAGTTGATGACTAATGACTTCAGCATCAGCAGGTGTTTCTTTTAATGTTGATAGAAGATATTGACTGGTTCGCATGATTTATTCCAGAATTAACATACAAAATATGCATTAGTGTAGCAGTACATAAGCCAACACTAAAGAAATTTTGTTGCTAATTTTAATAATTAATAATAGATTTTATCTTTATTATTCGATAACCAAGTATAACAGTAAAAAATAGGGCTAAATAGATTTTGAAGGTAGCTAGTAAATTGATTTAAAATGGTATTTTTTATTATCTAAACCCAATCAAAAAATATTATTTAAATATCATTGAATTACCCATTATTCTTGATGATATTGTAGTAAGAATAAAAAAGCAGCATTGCAACTCGATAATCGTGAATTAGGTGATGGTTATCTCTATTCTAATGGTAAACTGATTAACAAAGTTATGTATAAAAATTTGAACTATTTGCTGTTGATAAGCTCGCATTGTTAGCTAGGAATGACAACTTAAAGAGTCGGTTTATTGATATTGGTCCAGTAACTAAAATTATCATGGTAAAAGTACGCAACATTTAAGGTCATAATAATGAAATCAATATCTGAAAATATAGATAATAAATATACCAATGGTGATCAGCGATCATATATTGGAAGTCGTCAGACCGGTATTTTCTGTCGTGATATTTGTTCTGAGCGAGAGTCAATTTCAGAAAATATTGAGCATTTTGCATCAACTTATGATGCGATTTTAAGTGGTTATACTGCATGTAAAATTTGTCAGCCGCTGTATGTGTCCGAGCAGACACCAGATCAAATAGTTGAGCTATTATCATGGGAAGATGATTATCAAAATAAGCCATTATCTGATGATGATTTACGAGAAAGAGGCCTGGATGCCAAAATTGTCGATAACTGGTTTTTAACTCACCATAATATGACTTTTTCTATTTATCAGCGGATGAATAGAATGATGTTGGCGATGAAAGCGTTAAATAACGCTCATTTTGATGTTAATACTTATGGAGGTATGACTCTTTTAGTCCATTTTGGTGATTTATATCAGATGATTTTTAGTGATATCTCTGAAAAGCCAAAGGGTCCAAAAGGCAATAATATTGTCTGTTTTAGTTATTTAGATCTCTCAATTGGCTCAATGTTTATTGCTGCGACTGAAAAAGGTGTCTGTTTGCTTGAGTTCAGTGACCGATTGAAGCCAATGAGTGAATTCAAAACGTTTATAAACCGTTATAATGCAACGTTGGAATATCGTGAAAATATCTATATTGAACAGGCAAAAAGACAGCTTAATGAATATCTTGATGGAAAAAGGAAGACATTTACGATTCCATTAGATATTAAAGGTACACCATTTCAAACCGAGAGTTGGATGTCATTAATGGTCATCGCCTATGGTACAACCAGTTCATATCTTGATTTGGCAAATTATATGGCAACACCAAAAGCAATTCGAGCTGTTGGTAAAATAAATGGAATGAATCCAGTAAGTATTATTATTCCTTGCCATCGTGCCATTGGTACTACCGGAAAACTGGTCGGCTATTCTGGTGGACTATCTCGCAAAGATTCACTACTTAACCTCGAACAGAAAAATAAAAACAATCCTTTCCCTTATTAAAAAATCAATTTTTCTTAAATTTATTTTTGATTTTTCTCGAAAATCGATATTTTGTTGCTATTAACATATCAAAATTGCAATGTTAATGGCATTAATGTTATTGATAGGTATCTTTTATGATACTTTAATGTAATTTTAGGGCGTTTGGTATCAATTAATATTCCTTTAAGTTATTGAATAATAAAGATTTATTTTTGTGACATAGGTCACTTATTTACTTGAAAAAGTTTGCTATTATACATGTTAGGAAATATTTGTTATTAATTATTAAAGTTAAGGAAGTTAATCTATGAGCGATCAAAAGATAATTACAAAAGATGTAGGTCAAATGCCGAAATGGCGGGCAAGTGATACTACTTGGATGTTAAGTTTATATGGTACTGCGATCGGTGCTGGTGTATTGTTTTTACCTATCAATGCGGGCGTCGGTGGCTTATTACCTATGTTGGTCATGCTAGTATTAGCTTTCCCAATGACCTTTTTTGCTCATAGAGCATTATGTCGGTTTGTGTTATCAGGTAAAAGCGCTGATGGTGATATCACCGTTGTTGTTGAAGAAGCTTTTGGCCGTAAAGCGGGCGGATTAATTACAATACTGTATTTTTTTGCTATTTATCCTATATTGTTAGTATATAGCGTTGGTATCACTAATACCGTTATTTCATTTATGGAACATCAATTAGCGATGACTCCTCCACCAAGAATATTATTATCTTTTGTGCTAGTGGGTGCATTAATGCTAATTGTTCATTTAGGCGAAAATCTGATCGTTAAGGTTATGTCTGTATTAGTATTTCCATTTATTGCAGTGTTGATGGTATTAGCTTTATTTTTAATTCCAGAATGGAATGGCGCATTATTTACTGATTTTTCTTGGTCTGGTAGTTCAGCTGAAGGTGGTCGTGGACTTTGGATGACACTATGGTTAGTTATTCCTGTAATGGTATTTGCGTTTAACCATTCACCTATTATCTCTTCTTTAGCGGTTGCTAAACGTAAAGAGTATGGTGATAAGTATGCTGAACCAAAATGTGGTAAAATCATCGCAGCGAGTAATGTGTTGATGGTTGTAACTGTAATGTTCTTTGTATTTAGTTGTGCACTTTGCTTAACGCCAGCTGAACTATTAGATGCAAAAGCGCAAAACATTTCTATTTTATCTTACCTAGCAAATCGTTTTAACTCTCCAGTTATTGAATATTTAGGTCCAATTATCGCGTTTGTTGCGATGGCAAAATCTTTCCTTGGTCACTATTTAGGTGGTAAAGAAGGGTTTAATGGTATGGTAAATAAAGCGTTACGTAGTCAAGGTAAAACGATTGGTCAGAAGAAACTAGACAATATTGCCGCTATTTTTATGTTTGTAACTGCGTGGATTGTCGCGACATTAAATCCAAGTATTTTAGGTTTAATCGAGTCATTAGGTGGCCCAATTCTAGCGATTATTTTATTCATTATGCCGATGTATGCTATTCATAATTTACCAGCTTTAGCTAAATACCGTGGCAAATTGAGTAATATTTTCATTGTTATTATGGGACTTATTGCTATCTCAGCAGCAGTATATAACTTAGTCTAATTAATAGAGTTTAAGTGCCATTGCATAAATGGCACTTAATTTATCATTTTTTAATAAAAAGTAATTTGAATTTTATTTATTTAGACCAATATCATCAAGTCTAAATAAATATAAGGAGGCAATTGTGGGCTCTGTATTTGATATTTTTAAAATTGGTATTGGTCCATCAAGTTCGCATACGGTTGGACCAATGCGGGCTGGTAAGCTCTTTGTTGATCAATTGATTGCACAAAATTTGATGCCATCAGTAACAGCAATTGTGGCTGATGTTTATGGTTCGCTTTCATTAACGGGTAAAGGGCACCAAACAGATGTCGCTATTATTATGGGGCTATCAGGTGAAACGCCAGATGCAGTTGCCATTGATCATATTCCTAGTTTTATTTATAACGTAAGTAAAACAGGTCGATTGCCTATCTATAATGGTAAATATGAAGTTGCTTTTCCTTTAGCAACAAGTATGAATTTTTATTCTAAATTTTTACCATTACATGAAAATGGTATGACTTTATCTGCTTATCAAGGTGATAAACTTGTTTTACAACAGACTTATTACTCAATTGGTGGCGGAAAAATTGTTCTTGAAGAGGAATTTGGACAAGAAGATAGTTCTGGTTTTGAAATGCCATTCCCTTTTTCTAGTGCAGAAAAGTTATTAGAGTATTGTACAGAGAACGCTTTATCAATCTCTAGTATTATGATGAAAAACGAATTAACGATGCATAGCTATGATGAAATAGAATCCTATTTTACTCGTGTTGGTAAAACAATGGAGGACTGTATTAAGCGAGGTATGAATACTGAAGGCTTATTACCAGGCCCATTAAAAGTACCACGTCGAGCGCTCTCTTTATATCGTCAGCTTGCTACCTCATCTGAAAAAATAATTTCAGATCCAATGATTGTTATCGATTGGGTTAATATGTTTGCATTAGCTGTAAGTGAAGAGAATGCAGCTGGCGGTCGCGTAGTTACCGCACCAACTAACGGTGCATGTGGTATTATTCCCGGAATCTTAGCTTATTATAATAAGTTTGTGACACCCGTTACTCCGGATATCTATATTCGCTTTTTCTTAACTTGTGGTGCAATTGGACAGCTTTATCAAATGAATGCATCCATTTCAGGGGCTGAAGTTGGTTGTCAAGGTGAGGTCGGTGTTGCTTGTTCGATGGCTGCGGCAGGACTTGCAGAACTACTTGGTGGTAATGCACAACAAGTATGTATGGCGGCAGAGATCGCGATGGAGCACAACTTAGGTCTAACGTGTGATCCCGTCGGTGGTCAGGTACAAGTCCCTTGTATTGAGCGTAATGCGATTGCGGCAGTAAAAGCGATTAATGCAGCGCGTATGGCATTAAGACGTACAACAGTTGCTCGCGTTTCTCTTGATAAGGTAATTGAGACGATGTATGAAACAGGTAAAGACATGAATTCTAAATATCGCGAAACTTCTCGTGGTGGATTAGCAATTACGGTTAAATGTGAATAAATCGTTTTATTACGGAGTATCATAATTGATATTCCGTAATATCACCTATTCTGCCTATTTTTACATCTATAGGTAAGCCGTTTTTCTAGTATTTCCAGTGCATGTTATGTAAATTAGATACAATAAAATCGTCCCCAGCTATCTCTTCTTTAGTTTGGCTCTCTTTCTCTTTAAGTTTTCGTTTACGCTGTTGAACATTTTTTTGCGAGGCAATCTTTAACTCATTGTGAGCCAGTAGATTTCTGAGTTGATCTAATTCATCTAAGCCTCGTAACACTGAAATTAGGGTTAGCAGCGTGATTGATTCTCCGAGTTCAATGCGTTTAATGGTTGCAATTCCTAAATTTGAGCGTTCTGCTAACTCAATTTGCGACAAATTCTTCTCAATTCTCGCTATTTTTATACGGCGACAGAGCATTGCAATCATGTCTGCATTTTCATTCATAAATCATCATGCCTTTATCTGTGTTAATTTAACTTATATTGCCATATTTTAACTTAATTAGCGTGGAATGGGCATTTTTTATTAATTCTAAAAATAATAATTACATTAATTTAACTAAGTGACTGACAGCATCGGTGAAATAAATAACATCGTTCTTTGTCGTAAGATTATTGCAATCCGATGACAAATTGATGGTACAATTAGTGATAATTTAATTATTAATATGTATGTTATGTCTGAACCAAAATTTATCCATTTACATGTGCATAGTGATTTCTCAATGATTGATGGTGTGGCTAAAACCGATGTTTTAGTCAAGCAAGCTGCATCAATGAATATGCCAGCTATTGCGATAACTGATTTTACTAATTTATGTGGATTAGTCCGATTTTATGGTGGTGCTTTTTCCAAAGGTGTTAAGCCGATAATTGGTGCAGATCTTAAAATTCGCAATATTGAAATCGATGATTTTTACGATATTACTGTGCTTGCTGCTAATAATGAAGGGTATCAAAATTTAACGTTATTAATCTCTAAAGCCTATCAACGAGGTTATATTGGTGATGGCCCTGTTGTTGATAAAGAGTGGTTAATTGAACATCGTTCAGGTTTGATCCTACTGCTTAGTTATAAAAGTGATATCGGTATTGGCGTCATACGTAATAATTCCACTCTTGTAGAGCAAGCCATTGCTTTCTATCAAACCCATTTTGCCTCACATTGGTATTTAGAGTTAATTCGTACTGGACGCGAAAATGAGGATCTATTTATTAATCAAGCCGTCATTTTAGCGCAGCAATATGATTTACCCGTTGTTGCTAGTAATGATGTTAAATTTATTCATAGTAGTGATTTTGAAGCCCATGAAATTCGAGTTGCGATCCATGATGGCGATATCCTTGATGATCCGAAAAGACCTAAAAAATTCTCACCTCAACAGTATTTTCGCAGCGAGGATGAGATGTGTGAGTTATTTTCAGATATCCCAGAAGCACTGGCAAATAGTGTTGAAATTGCTAAACGTTGTAATGTATCGATTCGTCTAGGTGAATATTTCTTACCTCAGTTCCCAACCGGTGAAATGTCCACAGAGGACTATTTGGTTCATAAAGCAAAAATTGGTCTTGAAGAGCGGTTAGAATTTTTATTCCCAGATCCGGAGGTTCGAAAGAAACGTCGTCCTGAGTATGATGAACGTTTAGATATTGAACTTGGCGTGATTAATCAGATGGGATTCCCTGGATACTTTTTGATCGTAATGGAGTTTATTCAATGGTCAAAAGATAATGGTGTTCCGGTCGGACCTGGCCGCGGATCTGGTGCAGGTTCACTGGTTGCTTATGCTTTAAAAATTACTGATTTGGATCCTTTAGAGTTTGATCTACTTTTTGAACGATTCTTAAATCCAGAACGTGTATCCATGCCCGATTTTGATGTCGACTTTTGTATGGATAAGCGAGATCTGGTTATTGACCACGTAGCAGAAATGTATGGTCGAGACGCTGTATCACAGATCATCACGTTTGGAACCATGGCCGCGAAAGCAGTTATTCGCGATGTTGGACGTGTTTTAGGACACCCATATGGCTTTGTGGATCGAATATCTAAACTGATTCCACCCGATCCTGGTATGACCTTAGCCAAAGCATTTGAAGTCGAACCCCAGTTACAAGAACTGTATGATAATAATGAAGATGTTAAAGGGCTAATTGATATTGCACGACAATTAGAAGGGGTTACACGTAATGCTGGAAAACATGCCGGTGGGGTGGTTATTTCTCCAACTAAAATTACTGATTTTTCACCGATCTACTGTGATTCTGAAGGTCACCATCCAGTTACTCAGTTTGATAAAAATGATGTTGAATATGCAGGATTAGTTAAGTTTGACTTTTTAGGTCTACGTACCTTAACGATCATTGATTGGGCATTAGAGATGATTAATGCCAGAATGAAACGAGAAGGTCAGCCTACTGTCGATATCAACCGTATTCCTCTCGATGATTCTTTATCATTCGAATTGCTATTAAAAGCAGAGACAACTGCGGTATTCCAGTTAGAGTCCCGAGGTATGAAAGACCTTATTCGTCGTTTAAAACCAGACTGTTTTGAAGATATGATCGCTTTGGTAGCACTGTTTCGTCCAGGGCCATTACAATCGGGTATGGTGGATAACTTTATTGACCGAAAACATGGACGAGAAGAGGTGTCATATCCTGATAGTCAATATCAACATGAATCATTAAAACCAATTTTAGAACCAACATACGGTATCATTTTATATCAAGAACAAGTTATGCAGATTGCTCAAACATTAGCAGGATATACCTTAGGTGGTGCTGATTTGCTACGGCGAGCAATGGGTAAAAAGAAACCTGAGGAGATGGCTAAGCAGCGCTCGGTATTTAAAGAGGGGGCTGAAAATAGTGGTGTAAATGGTGAACTTTCCATGAAAATTTTTGACTTAGTGGAAAAATTTGCCGGTTATGGTTTTAATAAATCTCACTCAGCCGCTTATGCGTTAGTGTCTTATCAAACATTATGGTTAAAGACTCATTTTCCTGCTGAATTTATGGCCGCAGTAATGACTGCTGATATGGATAACACCGATAAAATTGTCGGTTTAGTTGATGAATGTTTGCGCATGGGTATTAAGGTTAATCCACCTGATATCAACAGCGGACTATATCATTTTCATGTTAATGAAAAAAATGAAATTGTTTATGGTATTGGTGCGATTAAAGGTGTGGGAGAGGGACCGATAGAAGCGATTGTTGAGGCGCGTAATAGTCAGGGTAAAAATGGCTTTTTCAAAAATATTTTTGAACTTTGTGCGAAAACAGATATCAAAAAGCTTAATCGTCGCGTGCTTGAAAAATTGACAATGGCAGGGGCTTTTGACAAGTTAGGGCCACATCGTGCTGCAATTTTACACAGTATTAATGATGCGATACAAGCCGCAGATCAACACACTAAAGCACGAGATATCGGACAAGAGGATATGTTTGGTGTTTTGGCACAAGAGCCAGAACAAGTAGAATACGCTTATGGCAATGTTCCTGAATTACCCGAACAAGTTATACTAGAAGGTGAACGTGAAGCTCTTGGTTTATATTTAACCGGCCACCCTGTTACCCAATATTTAAAAGAGTTAAATCGATATACTAATGGAACACGCATCAGCGAGGCGAACCCAACTGGTTGGGGTAAAATGGCGACATTTGCAGGATTAGTCATTGGTGCACGTATTCGATTAACGAAGAAAGGAAACCGCATTGGCTTGTTTACGCTGGATGATCGCTCGGGCCGTATCGAAGTAATCGCCTTTGGTGAAACTCTTGATAAATTTGAGCATTTACTGGTGCCTGATAAGATATTGATTGTCTCCGGACAAGTCAGCGTTGATGACTTTAATGGTGGCTTTAAAATGTCCGCTCGCGATATTATTGATTTAAGCGAGGCGAGAGAAAAATATGTTAAAGGATTGAGTGTTTCGTTGGAAGAGACTGAGATCAATCGGCAATTTCTACAACAATTGCAAAAAACATTTGAGCCTTATCGTAATGGTGCAGTGCCCGTTCATATCTATTACCAAACGAGTAAGGCGAGGACGCGCATTGAATTTGGTACTACTTGGCGAATAACACCGAATGATGAATTATTGATTAATCTAAAAACGATGTTGGGTAATGAGCGAATTGAGTTGGAATTTAATTAGTTACAGATAAAATAGGAAATTTGTAGCGATTTATCTTCAATACATAGTAAAATTAATTCATTGATATATAAAATATCGTTATAATGATAATAGTCGATTTTTCAAATTAACTCGCTATGAGTTATTAAACAAAATATAATGATTGATTAATCTCGCTGTTGTTGGCGAGATCACAAGAGGCAACCATTGGATAGTTATGAATAATTTCTTAGATTTTGAGGTACCTATTGCTGAGTTAGAGGCAAAGATTAACTCACTAAAAAATATGGACTCGCAAGAAGTTCAACTTGATATTAATCTTGATGAAGAGATTAAGCAGTTAAATAAAAAAAGCAAAGAATTGACTAAAAAAATATTTGCAAATTTGACCCCATGGCAAGTTGCACAGTTAGCTCGTCATCCAAATCGTCCTTATACGCTAGATTACATCAAAGAGATTTTTACTGATTTTGATGAGTTGCACGGTGATCGTGCTTATGCTGATGATAAAGCGATTATTGGTGGTATGGCTCGTATTGATGATCGCCCTGTAATGGTTATTGGTCATCAAAAAGGTCGTGAAACAAAATCTAAAATTTATCGAAACTTTGGTATGCCTGCACCAGAAGGTTATCGTAAAGCTTTACGTTTAATGGAGCTGGCAGAGCGTTTCCGTTTACCTATTATTACTTTTATTGATACTCCGGGCGCTTATCCTGGAATTGGTGCAGAAGAGCGTGGCCAAGCAGAAGCTATTGCCCGTAATTTACGTGAAATGTCACGTTTAAATGTACCAATTATTTGTACTGTTGTTGGTGAAGGTGGATCTGGTGGAGCACTTGCGCTTGGCGTAGGCGATAAGGTTAACATGTTACAATACAGTACTTATTCTGTTATCTCTCCAGAGGGTTGTGCCTCTATTTTATGGAAAAGTGCAGATAAGGCATCATTAGCTGCTGAAGCAATGAATATGACTTCAGATAAACTTTTAAAACTCAATTTAATTGATTCTATTGTACCTGAGCCATTAGGTGGTGCACATCGAGATTACACAGCAATCTCCGCTTCATTGAAAAAACAGCTCATTGGTGACCTTGATGAGTTAGGAGCATTAGATAGCTCTGTATTATTAGAACGTCGCTTCCAACGTCTGATGAACTATGGATATGTGAGATAATTTTAGGTATTAATAATGGCAAAGGCAACGGGTTTACGTCGGGTAATTAATGCCGGAAAATATTCAGTACAGGGACTAAAATCAGCATTTTTGAATGAAACAGCATTTAGACAAGAGTGTTTTTTGTTACTTGCTGCGTATATTATTGTTATGCTGATCGACTTCTCTATCTACGAACGGATTCTGCTTGTCGGATCCGTTGGTTTTGTGATGATCGTTGAATTACTTAATAGCGCGATTGAGTGTGTTGTGGATAGAATTAGTCTGGAAAGACATGAGCTCTCTGGTCGCGCAAAAGATTACGGTTCTGCAGCTGTTTTTTTATCAGTTCTGCTCGCTGTTATTTTGTGGATTTATTTATTTGCTTGTCATTTTTTTCCAGATACATAACGGTTTTCACAATCAAGCGTTACAACAAAGCCATCTTTATTAGCAAAAGTAACGCTGATTTTATGTAATTCAGCAATTTTTTTAACAATTGATAGTCCTAATCCACTTCCTTTCTCTTTTTGCCCTGCTGGTCGATAAAAACGTTCACCGAGACGACGTAGTATTTCACTGTCTACACCTTTACCATTGTCAGCAAAAATGATGCGGTTTTGTTGAATTGTAATCGTGATCTGTTTATTTTCTGCAATATAGCGAATCGCATTGTTAATAATATTGCGGACCATAATTGATAATAGTAATTGTTGCCCGATAATTGTTTCATCACTATTTTGTGGCGTTATTGTAATTTGAATATGCTTTTGTTCTGCTAATGGTTTTAACTCTTCGGCCACATTAGTAATAATATCTAGCCAACGAACTTGTTTAAGTTCATCTTTAATTTCTAAAGAATCAAGACGCGATAAGGTTAATAGTTGATCAACTAGGTGTGATGTCCGATCAATACCGATTAGTAAATTATTAAGTGCTCGATTACGGCTCTCTTCATCATCATTTGATAATTGGGCAACTTCTGTCTGCACTCGTAGTGCTGCTAGTGGCGTTCTTAATTCATGAGCAGCATCAGAAATAAACTGTCTTTCATGTGTTATCATCGACGAAATCCGGCCAAATAATTTATTTAATGCTAATACAAAGGGGCTGATCTCTTTGGGAATACCCTCGATATTAATGGTACTGGCTTCATCGGGTTTCCGATTAGCTATCTTATTGGCTAATATCTTAATTGGTGAAAAACTACGACCAATTAAAAATACCACAAATACAATAACGATAACGAAGGTAATTAACCAAGGAATCAACTGTTTATAAACTAAATCGGCTAAAATATCTTGTTGATAATCGAGTTTTTGCCCAACAGCAATAACCGAGCGATTATCATTACTGAGTAGCCATAAGATACGCCATTTATCCTGTTCATTGACCATTGCGCGATGATTTTTAGATGAGAAAAAACCACCATAAAAATAGAGATTTTTACCTTCTTCTCCATCATTCATCAACATTTCACCTTTACGGTTAAAAATGGCAAAAGCGAGCGCATCATCATCAAATTGTAATGACTCAAGTTCATCTTCATCGATTTCAGGGATTTTTTTAGGTCCCATAGGTTTTGGCATCATATTGCCATGAAAGCTTAATGCAGCTAGCCGTTTGGCAAATAGTAATTGTTGGCTATCAAAAACTTGATTTAATGAGTTTTTAAGTTCGAAATAAGAGATGCTAGTTGTGATTAAACAAGCCAATAGCAAGATACCGCTAATAAACATGGTGAGTCTTAAACGTAGGCTTGGTGATTTCATTAATTAGACTCCGCTTCCTTACTTAGGGCATAACCTGCACCATAAACTGTTTTTATGACATGATTTCCTAGTTTTTTACGCAGGTTATGAATATAGACATCAACAGTATTACTCGCGACATCATCGGACCAGCTGTATAACTTCTCTTGTATCAGCTCACGAGAGAGTACTTTATTGGCATTGAGTAGAAAGAGTTCCAATAAACGAGTCTCTTTGGCCGTTAATACAATTAACTGATTGGCTTTTTTAACCTCTTGTGTTTCTGGATTATAGCTAATATCACCAAATGTTAATTCAGCCACTACTTTTTGATGGCTACGGCGAATCAATGCTTGCAGGCGAGCTGATAATTCTGATAGTGCAAAGGGTTTACACACATAATCATCTGCGCCTGATTGTAATCCAGTAACGCGTTGTTCAATTGCATCGCGTGCAGTTAAAATTAATACCGGTGTTGTTAGACCCGCTTGTCGCCAATTTTTTAGAATAGTTAGACCATCTTTTTTAGGTAGGGTTAAGTCTAAAATAACTGCATCATAAGGTGCCATCGATAATGCATTTTCGCCTTCTTGACCGTCAGTAAACCAGTCGAGGGTAAAACCCATTTTTTTTAAGCCAATGTGGATACCATCACCAATTAAGGTATCATCTTCTATTAATAAGATTCTCATAATTATGCCCTTATGATGATTTTAGTTTTACGACATTATATGTGATAAATATTAATGAAATATTAAACATTCAGCGATGATGAGCTTATTACACCACAAAATAAATATTTCATTGTTCAATATAGGTCTTTTTTATACTATAATCATAGGTTACAGCAATTTTATAACGAAACTATTGGTCATGATTGTTCTGTTAGAGCGTATGGTGATCAATGTCTAGACGTTTCGTCTCCCATTTACGAGACTTCCAGCGCCATGCATTAACTAATCCGCGAATCCACTCATCACAAGCAAAGCCAATCCAAATACCGAGTAAGCCCATTTCCATAACAATACCGAGGAAATAACCGATCGGTATTGCAACACCCCACATAAAAATGATCGCGGTATAAAGTGGGAATTTGGCATCACCAGTTGCACGTAGTGCATTGACCATAATAATATTTTGTGTACGACCGGGTTCAAGTAAGATCGATAATAAGAAAATAGGTAAAATGGTATTTACGACATCAAAATTATCGGTGAACGAGGTCACAAGTGGTTTTCTGACTAAAAAGAATGTAATTACCACAATTGCTGTAACAATAATACCTAATTTTAAGCTTTTGAATGTGCGTTTATAAGCATCATCAAATCGTTTGGCTCCGACTAGATGACCTACCATTATTTCATTACCAACACCGATCGCGATAGCAAATAACATCATAAAATAGGATATTTGAAAAAAGATAGCTTGAGCGGCTAAGGCTGTTTCACCCATCAATCCAATAAAAGCTGTCATGACTAGAACTTGCCCTGACCATGATAAGTTTTCACCCGCTGACGGCAGTCCGATTTTAAAGATCTGCTTCAGGATATTTTTATTCCAATGGAAAAATAGCGA
Source organism: Orbaceae bacterium BiB (assembly GCA_036251205.1). NCBI lineage: Bacteria > Pseudomonadati > Pseudomonadota > Gammaproteobacteria > Orbales > Orbaceae > Orbus > Orbus mooreae. Next base: position 1,992,426 of record CP133958.1, read on the forward strand.
GAGCTCAGTTTTGATTCGTAATCCATAAAATAATAAGCAAAATAGTAATGTGACACCAATAACTCGGCCTATAACTGTTGACCATGCAACACCTTCCAGCCCCATTTGTGGAAAGCCCCAGAAACCGTATAACACAATAATATTACCAATGACGGTAATGACATTCATAATTAGGGAAACATACATTGCGACTTGTGAACGGCCAAAAACTCGTAGACAAGATGCCATAATGATAGCAATCGCTTCAAAAATTAAACAGATTCCGAGAATATGAAAGTAGTTATAGCTCATATCCAAAATTGCTGCTGGAGTGTTCATCCAAATTAGTACTTGATAGCCCATTGCGGATATAAAAACATAACATAACAAACCAAGGACGAGATTGAATGATATTGAGAGGTGGATCGCTCTGCGTGCAAATTCTCGGTTACCCGCACCTAAGTATTGGGCAACAACCACGCTACAACCAATCCCAATAAAATTAAAAATAGGGATAAAGATATCAAAAAATTGGTTACCGACCGTTGTGGCTGCGACCATTAACATTGACACATGGCTTATCATATAGGTATTGATAAAAAGTGTAGCCAGGTGTAAAAAAATATCGATAAAAATCGGCCAACTTAGCGAAAAAAGTGATTGGTCGATCACAGAACGATCTTGTTTCATAAAATCCTACTTAACTATTTGCTTATTAATAACTTACGGGGCAATTATACTGAATTTTATTTGAGATGCTATTGATTATTTATTAAACATGCAAAAACTACAGGGAAATTGCTCTGTTTATACTCATTATTGATAAACAGAGCAAGTAGAAGGGGATTAAGCTAATACTTTTACAACTGACTCACAGAGTAGTGACATATTATCTAGCGTCATACCAGCAACATTAATTCGTCCCGAGTTAACCATATAAATACCGTACTCATTACGTAAAGTTAATACCTGAGTTTCGTTTAAGCCACTAAAGGAAAACATACCATTTTGTTTGGTAATAAAGCTAAAGTCTTGGTTTGTGCCTTTTTCCTGTAATGTTTTAACAAATAGCTGGCGCATCCGATGAATACGCTCACGCATTATTGTTAATTCATCAATCCACTCTTCTTTTCGCTCATTATTACCTAAGATATGAGTAACAATATTAGCACCATGAGAGGGCGGATTAGAGTAATTTGCTCTAATAATGGTTTTAACTTGGCTAAATGCCCTATTTGCAATATCTTCAGTTTGAGCCATAACAGTTAATGCACCAACACGTTCATTATATAGGCCGAAATTTTTAGAATAAGAACTGGCAATTAATAGTTCGGGTTGAGTTTGTGCAAATAAACGTATGCCGAAAACATCATCATCAAGGCTTTTACCAAATCCTTGATAGGCTAAATCAAACACCGGTAGCCAGCCGTTTTTTAATGCTAAATCAGCAATAATTTTCCACTGTTCTGGTGTCGGATCAATACCCGTGGGATTATGACAACAACCGTGAAGTAATACGGCTTCTCCGGCACTAATACGACTAAGATCTTCAATTAATGCATCAAAATCAAGATCGTGAGTTTGTTCATTGTAATAACGATATTCTCTAACTTCTAATCCAGCGGTTTGAAACACACTATGATGATTTGGCCAAGTGGGTTGACTCACCCAGATACGACGAACTTTAGTACGTCTCGCAAGAAAGTCTCCTGCAATTCTTAATGCACCAGTACCACCAGGTGCTTGAGCTGTTTTTACACGACCATTATTAATTAATGGGTTATCTTCACCAAGAATCAATTTTTGTGTAGCTATGTTGAATGCAGCAAGACCTTCAATTGGTAAGTAAGACTTCGTTCGTTCATTCTCTAATAAAAATGTTTCTGCTCTTTTTACACAGGCTAAAATTGGTGTTTGCATGTGCTCATCTTTATAAATTCCAACACTGAGATTAATTTTATTATTACGTTCATCGGTATTGTAAATTTCAGCTAAGCCTAGAATTGGGTCAGCGGCGGCTGCCGTTAGATTTTCAAACATCAGATCACCTGTTTTTTCCATTGATGTTGCCATTATACGCTTGATAAAAGCTATTGGGCAATAGGTTTTAGGTCAGCGAGGAACGAGTCAAGATTATCAGCTAAAACTTCTGTTTCATTTTCAATAAGTTTTTCAAGAATAATTGTTCCTGTTAAATTATCAATCGCGATTAACTGGGTTGGATCATCTGTAGTAGCAATAAAAATCGATGGTCGACGTTTTAGTTTTTTTTGCATGCTTAGATGAGCAATGATATTTTGTTCCAAGCGTGAAAAATCCTCTTCACTCCAAACTTGGATTAATGATAACGAGAGTCCATTGAATGAAGCTGCCATATCACCGGCATATTGCGTCCCGTAAAAAAGGTGTGCATCTGGTGTAATCGTCAAATTGATTACTTCTTCAACGATATTTAATGAATGGTTATTGGTTAATACCGGTAGCCAAAATACCTCTAAATCTTTTGTACTCGTGATACAAGGCGATGAAATGCCGTATAAATCAGCACTTTTTGGATTATGACCAACGTTTTTTTGCCACTCATAAATATAGTGCTGAGTAAAAGTAAGTAGTGAATTAGAAGAGGCGTAACTCATATAATTATTTACCAAATGATGACTGAAAAAGGATAACTGTATCGCTAATGATAACGTCATTTATTGAAACCTTATCTGAATTATCTGTTTAAAAGTGTAAAGACAACCCAGAAATAGCACAATAATTAGATACTTAATAAGAATATTGTATAGAATAGTGATGATAATAACCAGCGATGTTGAAATAAAGAGAGGTTTATGTGATTACTCAGATTAGTCCATTAGGATCAATGGATTTACTCGCTCAGATTGAAGTTAATATGCTGAAGCGTTCAGCGAATAGCGAATTATATCAACTATTCAGAAATTGTTCTCTCGCAACGCTTAATGCGGGTAGTAAAACCGATAACACTAAAGAGCTGCTCGATCGATTTTTATCTTATGATATCAATATTGCTACTAATGAGCGGGGAATTAAACTTGAATTAATTAATCCACCGCAAAGCGCATTTGTCGATAATAAGATTATTCGTTCAATCCAAGCGAATTTATTTGCTGTTTTAAGAGATATTCTTTTTGTTAACAGCCAAGCGGCTTTAATTAAAGGAATACTTACGCCGACAACTGGAAAAGAGCATGACTCTTTTTATATTACCAATCTGGTTTTTGCTATTTTACGTAATGCAAATGCATTACATGTTGGTGAAGATCCTAATCTGATTGTTTGTTGGGGTGGTCATTCCATTAATGAAACAGAATACTATTATGCTCGACAAGTTGGTATGCAATTAGGATTACGTGAACTTAATATTTGTACGGGATGTGGGCCCGGTATTATGGAGGCACCAATGAAAGGTGCCGCGGTTGGTCATGCTCAGCAACGTTATAAAGATAGCCGTTTTATTGGTATGACTGAGCCTTCTATTATTGCAGCAGAGCCACCTAACGCTTTAGTAAACGAGTTGATCATTATGCCAGATATTGAAAAACGCCTTGAAGCCTTTGTTCGTATGTCTCACGGTATTATTATCTTTCCTGGTGGACCTGGAACCGCTGAAGAGTTCCTCTATATTCTGGGCATATTATTAGATCCTGTAAATAAAAAACAATCATTACCGCTAATTTTAACTGGCCCGAAAGAGTGTGCTGACTATTTTGATGCAATTGATAATTTTATCTTAAGCACGTTAGGCGAAGAGGCCACAAAACTGTATCAAATTGTTATTGATAACCCAGAAGAAGTCGCTCGGATTATGAAAAATGGCGTTAAACAAGTAAAAGCTTCTCGCTTAACGAGCGGTGATGCTTATGGCTTTAACTGGACATTAAAAATAGCAGAAGATTTGCAACATCCTTTTGAGCCAACGCATGAAAATATGGCTGGGCTTAATTTACATAGTGATCAACCTGTTGAAAATCTTGCAGCGGATCTCCGCCGAGCCTTCTCTGGTATTGTCGCCGGTAATGTAAAAGAATCAGGTATGAAGCTCATTCAACAATATGGTCCTTATAAGCTACAAGGTGATCCACAAATAATGCAGCAATTAGACCTATTATTGCGTAGTTTTGTCGAGCAACATCGCATGAAATTACCTGGTGGTACGGCGTATGAGCCGTGTTATGAGATTTGCTATTAATTTTATTGATATAGATATTAACTATACGAATAATAGATTGAGTCAACCCGTAAAGCACGTATAATACTTGAGTATATGTGTCAACTTTGCTATTTCCTAAAATAATTAAAAGGAGCATTACTATGGCTTACACTTTACCTGCTTTACCTTATGCATATGAAGCTTTAGAACCTTATATCGATGTCGAAACAATGCATTTACACCATGATAAGCATCATCAAACTTATGTTAATAATGCCAATGCAGCTGTTGAATCACTACCTGCTGATCTAAAAGCATTAGCACCAGATGAGCTATTACGCCATTTAGATAAAGTTCCTGCCGATAAATTGAACCCAATTAAAAATAACGTTGGTGGTCATGCAAACCATACTTTCTTTTGGGAACTATTAAAAGTTGGTACTGAGTTAAAAGGTGAATTAAAAGCTGCTATTGAAAAAGATTTCGGTTCAGTTGATGCATTTAAAGAGAAATTTGCTGCAGCAGCAACAGGCCGATTCGGTTCTGGTTGGGCGTGGCTTGTTGTTCAAAATGGAAAACTAGCTGTGGTTTCAACACCTAACCAAGATACACCAATTATGGGTGAAAAATTCGCTGGTGTTTCTGGTGAGCCGATTTTGACACTAGATGTTTGGGAGCACTCTTACTATCTTAAATATCAAAACCGTCGTGCAGACTATATTGCTGCATTCTGGAATGTTGTAAACTGGGATAAAGTTGCTCAATTATACGCAGCAGCGAAATAATCTACTCTGTTTATACCAAAAGATGCCATTGTTAATGGCATCTTTGTTTCTCCCTCTTTGTTACAATCAAATATCCCCATATTGTATTTGTTATTCTCGCTATATCATTTTCAACTTACTCACTAAAATATAGAGTGATATGATTTATTTGTAATATATAGAACCTATCAACTCATCAAATCTTTAACTTACTCTTGTGTGCTATAACATAGAGCATACAGATACCACTCTGTTAATTAACTCACTGACTTAAATGTAATTTTTATTAAAATTCACCATATAATGTTTGTTATTTATCCACTCTAGATGTTTTCATTTGATTACATTTGACGATTAAAATAAAAGTGATAAATAGTGAGCCGCTTACTATTTTGTCAAAATTTACACGATATCTTTGTTATTGTGTCAGTTTAGTATGGAAACCAATTTAGTGGGTAAAAATTATAAAATATCTTAAATAAAATATGATAAAAGGATTTATATGTATTCTTTAAAAGTACGATGTTTAGCTGAAACATTTGGAACGTTTTGGCTAGTTTTAGGTGGATGTGGTAGTGCGGTTTTAGCAGGTTCATTTATTGGTTTTGCAGGTGTAGCTTTAGCATTCGGCTTAACAGTTTTAACGATGGCATATGCAATTGGGCATATTTTGGGTGTCATCTTAATCCTGCAGTGACTATTGGTTTATCTGTTGGTCGACGTTTTCCAATAAAAGAGATTCTTCCTTACATTATTGCACAAGTGATTGGTGGTATTTTGGCTGCCGCAATTATCTATATTATTGCAACCGGTAATAGTCGATTCTCTATTGAAGTTAATGGTTTTGCGGCGAACGGTGTAGGGGAACACTCTCCAGAAGGATATAGCTTTGTAGCAGGTTTAGTTTGTGAAATCGTTATGACTTTTTTCTTTTTGATGGTTATTCTTGGTTCGACACATGGTAAAGCTCCTGCTGGATTTGCACCGATTGCAATCGGTTTATGCTTAACCTTAATTCATTTAATTAGTATTCCGGTGACTAATACCTCTGTAAATCCTGCGCGTGCAACAAGTCAGGCTGTTTTTGTACAGGGTTGGGCTCTTGAGCAACTTTGGATTTTCTAGATTGGTCCAATTATTGGTGCGGTATTAGCGGGTATTATTTACCCAGTATTATGTAAGAATAGTAAATAGTTCATTTTCTATCTATTCCATATTAAAAGAGCTCAAGCGTGAGCTCTTTTAATGAATTAGTCTGAGTCTAATTTTTGTTAGTTAGCACTTATCTAATTAAATGGTAAAGCTATCATTTAATTATAATCCTTTCTATTTTAAATAATTATTTTAGAAATACGGTCGATCTGAATCATGCTTACCCATAATAAAAATTTATTTATTAAATGCTTTATGCTATAACCATCCAAGAAGCAAAAAGCGTTAATATCAGCACCGCCATTGATTCAATTCCAGACCAAAAGATTAATGACAGTAGAAGAATTTCAGTAATTATATTAAAGAGCTTAATGATATTTTCGTTTAATAAGATCAATGGATATTTTTTTGTTATTAATTATGTTTTTTAGCTTTTTATCGTAATTTAAAACAGCTTGAATTTTAGGAAGTGATTAATTTTATATCCATAATCATTTCAGACCTTGATACGACAAATGTGATATATAAATCACTCATTAACTTATGGTAATATCAGTGATAAAACTGATAAATTAATATGGAGCAATATGATGAATTCAGAGGCTATTTTTGAAGGGACCTTTTTTGAGAACTTTCTATCCATTACGCATTATCAAACATTAATTGGTATACTGGCTATTTTGGTCTGTTTTTTTATTTTAAAGCAGCTACAAAATAGAAAAGTCTCTTTTTCATTACGTATGCTAGTCGGTTTAATTTTAGGTGCCGTATTAGGTTTATCTATTCAAGCTTTCGGTGGATTTCCAGCAACATCATCTGTATGGATGAAAGAGATTACGATTTGGTATGGACTTGTTGGTAATGCATTTATTGCGTTTATCCGAATGTTAGTTATTCCATTAATTTTTGTATCAATTGTAAAAGTAATTATTGATTTTGCAGGGAAAGAGAATCTACCTAAAATTGCCTTTAGAGGTATATTCTGGTTACTATTTACTACTGGAATCGCCTGTATTTTAGGTATTGTGTTAGCCAATATATTTAATTTAGGTGCTAGCTCCTCAACGACATCGATTGCTGCTCAAGCCAAAACTTATACAAATCTAGTGGACACATTATTACGTTTAATTCCAAGTAATATTATTTCAGCGATGAACTCTGAAAATATTGTTGGACTGGTCATTTTTTCTGCTTTGTTAGGGATTGCCGCTAACCGAATGGAGAAGAAAGCACCAGAAGCGATTGGTGTATTTAAAAAGTTAATCCAAGGTCTATATAAAATTGTAATGTCAGTTGCTATGACAATTATTAAATATATGCCTTATGCTGTTGTTGCTTTACTTGCCCGTACCATTGCATCGAATGGTATTCCCGCTATTATCGAAGTTTCTAACTTTGTCTTTGCAATTTATATTGCGACATTTGTCATGTTAGTCGTTCATGTAATTATTGTGACTCTGCATGGTGTTTCCCCAATTACATTTATCAAAAAAGCATTTAGTACATGGTTACTTGCCTTTACTAGCCGCTCTTCTGTTGGCACACTTCCAATGACTATTTCAACACTGACAAAACGTATGGGGGTCAATGATGGTACCGCTAATTTAGTCGGTTCATTAGGAAGCACAATGGGGATGAATGGTTGTGCCGGTTTCTTCCCGGCAATGATTGCAGTGATGGTTGCTCATATGATTGGTATCGAAACGGGTGTGCAATTTTATATTATGATGTTGATTGTCGTTGTTATTGGTTCTATCGGTATTGCTGGTATTCCAGGAACCGCAACCGTTGCCGCAACAATTGTTCTATCTGGTATGGGAATGGCTGAGCATTTTGCATTAATTGGTATTGTCTTAGCCATTGATCCAATTATTGATATGGCTAGAACATTAGCAAACGTATCAGGTACAATGACTGCCGCTGTTGCAACAGATCGTGAAGTAGGTACCATGGATATGGACGTATTCCATGATCCTAAAGCGGGTTTAGAGAGTCTAGAGGATTTGTCATAACTTCAGCTTAATACTGAAAAATAAAAAGTTATGTTTTAATTCATAAGGAGAATAGATGAATTATTTGATTCTAGGCGCAAACGCGGCAGGGCTCTCTGCCGCAGTGCGTATCTTAAAATTTGACAAGAATGCTAAAGTGACTGTTCTTGAAAAAAGCGATGTTGTCTCTTTTGGCTCATGTGGTATCCCTTATTATGTTGGCGGCGAGTTCTCCAATATTGAACAGATGACCGCTAGACCATATCAAGACTTTATTCAATTAGGTATTGATATTAAATTACAACATGAAGCTATTGTTCTTGATGCTAATAATAAAAAGGTTAGTTGTCGCCAACTCGTGACGAATCAAACCACCGATTTTTATTATGATAAGTTATTAATTGCTGTTGGTGCTTCACCAAGCAAACCTGCAATCAACGGTTTTTCGACACAAAATGTGATGACGATGCACTCACGTTATGATGCACAAAATATCGTACAAGTGCTACCCGAAGTCGAAAATATCGTTGTAATTGGTGGTGGATTTATTGGTGTAGAAGCAGCAGAAGCATTAAGACACCGAGGTAAAAAAGTTACACTAATTGAATTTGCGCCGCGTATTTTAAATAAAACTTTTGATGAGCAAATTACTGCACTGTTGGAACAGGAACTTATCCATAATGGTGTGAATTTAAGAACTGATGAAGCGGTTACGGAAATTATCAGTAATGCTGGTAAAGTGGCTCATGTTGCGACGAATAAAGGTTCTTATCCTGCAGACCTAGTGATTGTCGCGACTGGTTTTAAGCCGAATACTGAATTTTTAAAAAATAGTGGTATTGATTTGACAGCGCAAGGGGCAATTATTATTGATAATTGTTGTCAATCCAATATTGCCGACATTTATGCAGCGGGCGACTGTGCTACAGTCGAACACTGTATTTTAGGTAATACTTTTATTCCATTAGCGACAACGGCTAATAAACTTGGCCGATTAGCCGGTGAAGTGATGGCAGGCCATCAGAGCCAATTTATTGGGACTCTAGGTTCAAGTGGTATTCGTGTTTTTAATTTCGAGGCTGGTAGAACTGGAATTACTGAAGCGGATGCGAAGCAAAGCAATATTGATTATGGTATCGTCTTTGTCGAAGATAAAAATCATACTGATTATGTTCAACCACAAACGGATATCTGGGTTAAACTGATTTATGATAAATCATCCAGAGTATTACTTGGTGGACAAATTTGTGGTGCTTATTTGGGTGGTAGTGTTCATCGAACTGATGCCTTAGCTGTCGCAATTTATGCTGGTTTGACAGTTGATGAACTTGGTTTTATGGATTTTATTTATGCTCCGCCTTTTGCTCGAACATGGGATGTACTTAATATCGCCGGTAACGTAGCAAAATAGCGTATTGTCGTTTCCACATCGACTGAATAACGATTTGTCATTAAACGGAGTTTTTCAATAGAAAGGTTTTGTTTAATGGCAAATTATTTATAATATTCGCCTTTCTCTGGTTAATTATCTGTATTATTTATTCATATTTCGCTAAAATAGAATGTCGTTACAATCAGACTTAACATAAAGTAATTTAAAAATTTGAGTAATTCTATGTTTGAAATAAATCCGGTTAGAACAAAAATCCAAACCCTTACTGAGCGTACAGCGATTATCCGGGGGTACCTTTGACTATGAAACGAAGAAAGAGCGCCTTGAGGAAGTTAACGGTGAACTCGAACAGGCGGACGTTTGGTCTGATCCAGAAAAAGCTCAATCGCTTGGCAAAGAACGTGTAGCACTTGAGGAAATTGTTAATACGATCGACTCCCTTACTCAGGGATTAGCTGATGTAGAAGGGCTATTAGAACTGGCTATTGAGGAACAGGATCAAGATACATTTGATGAGACAAATAGTGAATTAGCTGAGCTTGAAATAAAGCTTGATAAGTTAGAGTTTCGCCGAATGTTCTCTGGTCAATATGATAGCGCTGATTGTTATTTAGATATTCAATCTGGTTCTGGTGGTACCGAGGCACAAGATTGGGCGGAAATGATACTGCGCATGTATTTACGTTGGGCAGAATCAAGATCGTTTACTACCGAAGTGATGGAAATCTCTGATGGAGATGTTGCTGGTATTAAGTCAGCTACTATTCGTATTTCGGGCGATTATGCTTACGGTTGGCTGAGAACTGAAACTGGTGTTCATCGTTTAGTCCGTAAAAGTCCTTATGATTCTGGTAATCGTAGACATACTTCATTTGCCTCTGTTTTTGTCTATCCAGAAGTGGATGATGATATTGATATCGAAATTAATCCAGCCGATTTACGGATAGATGTCTACCGAGCTTCTGGCGCGGGTGGTCAGCATGTTAATAAAACAGAATCTGCCGTACGTATTACCCATATTCCAACCGGTATTGTGACCCAGTGTCAAAATAATCGTTCACAACATAGCAATAAAGATCAGGCGATGAAGCAATTAAAAGCGAAGCTTTATGAACTTGAGATGCATAAAAAGAATGCAGAAAAGCAGCAAATGGAAGAGAATAAATCTGATATTGGCTGGGGGAGTCAAATTCGCTCTTATGTTTTAGATGATTCCCGAATTAAAGATTTGCGTACCGGTGTTGAAACACGTAACACACAAGCCGTCCTTGATGGTGATTTAGATCAATTTATTGAAGAGAGCTTAAAAGCGGGTTTATAAATAGTTAATTAAGGTAAATAACCATGTCAACAGAAACTCAAGACCAAAGTCAAAGTAGCTTAGAAGAGTTAAATAACGAGCTTAAAGCACGTCGTGAAAAGCTTGTACAGATTAGAGAACAAGGAATCGCATTCCCTAATGATTTTCGTCGCGATACAATTTCGAGTGAATTGCATGAGAAATATGGCGATAAGACTAATGAAGAGTTAGTCGCAGATAAAATTTATGTTGCTGTAGCAGGACGTATGATGATGCGCCGAATCATGGGTAAAGCTTCATTTGTTTCATTACAAGATGTGGGTGGACAGATTCAACTTTATGTTACTCGTGATGAATTAGCTGATGGTTTTTATAATGAGCAGTTTAAAAAATGGGATCTTGGCGATATTATTGCGGCTAAAGGTTATTTATTTAAGACTAAAACGGGCGAGCTATCTATCCACTGTGAAGAGATCCGTTTATTGACTAAAGCTTTAAGACCGCTACCTGATAAGTTCCATGGACTAGCTGATCAAGAAACACGTTATCGTCAACGTTATTTAGATCTGATTACGAATGATACTTCTCGGCAAACATTCAAAATCCGTTCACAAATTGTTGCTGAAATTCGTCAATTCATGGCTGAGCAACATTTTATGGAAGTTGAAACACCAATGATGCAGGTTATTCCTGGCGGTGCATCAGCAAAACCATTTATTACCCATCATAATGCCTTAGATTTAGATATGTATTTACGTATCGCCCCTGAATTATATTTAAAACGACTGGTTGTTGGTGGTTTTGAACGTGTTTATGAAATTAATCGTAATTTCCGTAATGAAGGCGTATCACCGCGACATAATCCAGAGTTCACAATGATGGAACTCTATATGGCTTATGCAGATTATAAAGATCTTATTATCTTGACTGAGACATTATTCCGTCGATTAGCCGTGATTACAACGGGTTCTCCAGTTGTACAATATGGTGAGCATACCTTTGATTTTGGAAAACCATTTATCAAAATGACGATGCGAGAAGCGATTTGTCACTATCGACCAGAAACCAATAATGCTGATCTTGATGACTTTGATAAAGCGTGTGCAATTGCTAAGGCTGTTGGTATCGAAGTTGAAAAAGCTTGGGGACTAGGCCGTGTTGTGACTGAAATCTTTGAAGAGGTTGCTGAAGCTAATTTGATTCAACCAACATTTATTACCGAATACCCAGCAGAAGTATCACCGCTAGCTCGTCGTAATGATGAAAATCCGTTTGTTACTGATCGTTTTGAATTCTTTATTGGTGGACGGGAAATTGGTAATGGTTTCTCTGAGCTTAACGATGCCGAAGATCAAGCTGAACGTTTCGCAGATCAAGTGAGACAAAAAGATTCTGGCGATGATGAAGCAATGTTCTTTGATGAAGACTACGTTACAGCACTTGAGCATGGTTTACCACCAACTGCTGGGCTTGGTATTGGTATTGACCGAACAGTGATGTTATTTACTAACAGCCACACTATTCGAGATGTGATTCTATTCCCTGCGATGCGACCAACTAAATAGGCGTTGTTTTTATATTATAAAGGCGGATTATTCCGCCTTTTTTATTTTAGCTGCTTTCAATCATATCTATCACTTTTTGAGTATTACTCGTAACCCTATTAACTCAACTTTATTATTGTTATACCTAAGTTTTTAGGTTTGAAGATTAATAACATGATTGTAAAAATTGACGGTAGATGAGTAATAACTGGATTGGCTGGTTATTTTTATACTAGATTAATATATTGCAGCAATAATATAATGAAAATTTAGCTTATAAAATAAAAAAGGCCAAGTTACTATTTAACTTAACCTCTAATTGGGCGGGAATCTCAGCTAACTAAAAAGTGAATACTGAAATTTTAGACTCAACTGTATAATAAAAATATTTTATTATTTTACAGCGTCTTTTAAGCCTTTACCTGCAACGAAAGCTGGAACTTTAGTTGCTGCAATTTTGATTTCTTTACCTGTTTTAGGGTTGCGGCCAGTACGCGCTTTACGGCTGTTTACTTTGAAAGTACCGAAACCAACTAATTGTACTGAATCACCTTTTTCTAGAGACTCAGATACTGCTGATAAAGTTGCTTCAAGAGCTGTCTTAGCTGCAACTTTAGTAATATTAGCTTTAGCTGCGATAGCATCTACTAGTTCTGTTTTATTCATGAACATATCCTTACATAATATTTATTGTTGATAGAAATAGGACCGAACATTTTGTTCAACCAAGGTAAACACATTACCAATGTGCTTAAATGTAGTCTATATTTAACGAATATTAAAGTAAAATTTATCAAAATCTTATAAAAAACGACTTTTTTTATATTTGGTTGCTCAAAAAAACACCAATATTACTAATAGACTCTTCTCTTAAGTCATTTTTTAGGCCCTTTATTAGGGCTAAATTATGTTGTTCTTCATTTTTTAACAAACGATATATTTCCCACTGAATATCAAGTTCATCAAGAACTGGCTGGCATTTTTTAAGTTCCTCTTCGGACAAATTATCACCGTTTTGAGCATTCTCCAATTCAATAATCGTTTTTAATGAAATTTGGCTAATAGCGACGGCGTGTTCGACGAGGGCTTCACCACTTAAGTACGAATGTAATAATTCACTTAATGCTTCACATGCATCAATTGCTGGATAGATGCTATATGGGCTTTGTTCATCAACAGTGGGAATTATTTCTTCTAATTTTTCTAATTGGCTATCAAAATTGATTTTAGCATTTTTTACCAGCAATGATTCCCAGTTCAGTTCTAGAATCGATTTATAAATTTTGCTATCAGGACACTCTGTTTGCTCACAATAAAGCGCAAAATTAGGGTACATTCTTTCACATAAACACACCATAAATAGCTTTAGCTGCCAGTTGTCTAGTTTTTCTAAGCGTAGATGAATTGGATTCTTAATCATCATTCACTCCATTATTATTTTTTTAGAAAATTTGTGTACAGCATTAACTAATGTTTCAACACTCTCAATTGGTGTATCTTGATTAATACCATGTCCTAAATTGAATATATGTCCATTATGTTGACCAAACTCTTGCAGTACAGCCGCAACGTTCTCTTCAATTGTTTGTTTATCACCATATAAAATGGTTGGATCTAAATTACCTTGTATTGCTACTTTCCCCTTTGTTAGGGTACTGAGATCTACCGTCCAATCGACGCCAACGGCATCACATCCCGTTGCCATAATTTTATCGATCCACAAACCACCGCCTTTGGTAAATAGCGTAACTGGAATATAGTTTTGAGTATATTGTTCGTGTTTTGTGCCCCTATTAAGTAAGGAGAGAATTTTATGCATATAATGCAACGAAAACTCAAGATAGCTACTATGGCTTAACACGCCGCCCCAAGAGTCAAAAATCATGATAGATTGCGCACCAGCTTCGATTTGTGCATTAAGATAAAGTGCAACGCTTTCGGCAAGTTTATCCAGTAACAAATGCAATGCAGCTGGATCACTGTATAACATCTTCTTAATTTTAGTAAAGGTCTTACTGCTGCCACCTTCAATCATGTAAGTAGCTAAAGTCCATGGACTACCAGAGAATCCAATTAATGGTACTTTACCTTTTAATTCTTGGCGAGTTAGGCTTAACGCATTCATAACGTAAGCGAGATCTTTATTTGGATCGGGTATTGGCAACTGTTTTATATCATTAATATTAGTAATAACCTTTTTAAATTTAGGCCCTTCACCTTGCTCAAAATATAAGCCTAATCCCATTGCGTCAGGGATTGTCAAAATATCAGAGAAGATGATTGCAGCATCTAAATCAAAACGGCGCAGTGGCTGTAATGTCGCTTCACAAGCTAAATCTGGATTTTTACACATCGTCATGAAATCACCAGCCTCAGCACGTAATTGTCGATATTCCGGTAAATAACGACCGGCTTGACGCATCATCCAAAGTGGCGTGCGATCAACAGGTTGGCACTGTAGTGCACGTAGGTAACGATCATTTTTTAGTTCCATGATGATTTTCCAAATAGCTTATTACAATTAAGATTGACTAGGATTATATCCTAATACTTATTTTGATGTAAAAATTAATCCACTCAAATAGATTTTACATTGTTATCAGTACTCTATTTTATTATAGTAATACCATATATTTTTTATATGATGATAATTATGTCTAAATTAAGTGCTGTTATTCTGGCTGCGGGAAAAGGTACCCGTATGTACTCAAACTTGCCTAAAGTATTACATAAAATTGGTCATAAATCGATGTTACAGCATGTTATTGATTCTGTTAATTTACTCGATGTTGCTAATATTTATGTGATATATGGTCATGGTAAAGAGCAACTTGAGCCCGTATTGCGTGATCAACCCGTTAGTTTAGTCTTACAGCAACCCCAATTAGGTACGGGGCACGCTGTTTTGCAAGCCGCACCTAATATTAATGACGATGAAGATATTTTAATTCTTTACGCCGATACACCCTTAATTTCACCACAAACTTTACAAGCGTTGATAACCAATAAACCCGATAATGGAATTTCATTATTGACTGCGATTGTTAATGATCCAACGGGATATGGTCGTATTGTGAGAGAAAATGGTGAAATTGTTGCAATTGTTGAACAAAAAGATGCTACATCAGAACAACAACAGATTAATGAAATAAATACTGGCATTATGTTAGTTAATGGTAAGCAACTTAAACATTGGTTAGCTAAACTTTCGAATAATAATGCTCAGAAAGAGTACTACTTAACCGATATTATTGACTTTGCTCATCAAGATGGTTGTCCGATTAAAGCGACTCATCCAAAAGCACTTTTTGAAGTTGAAGGCGTGAATAACCGTTTGCAGTTAGCCTCATTAGAGCGGACTTATCAAACAAAATTAGCTGAAAAACTATTACTGGCTGGCGTAACGTTACTCGACCCGATGCGTTTCGATTTACGCGGAGAGCTTAGTCACGGTGTTGATATTGTCATTGATTGCAATGTTATTATTGAAGGCAACGTACAACTCGGCAACAATGTTTATATTGGAGCTGGCTGTATCTTAAAAAATTGCGTGATTGGTGATAATAGTGAAATAAGCCCTTATTCTATTATTGAAGATTCTGTTTTATCTCAAGCTTGTACGGTAGGGCCTTTTGCTCGATTACGACCAGGGTCAAAACTTGATGACGAAGTTCATGTGGGTAATTTTGTTGAGCTCAAGAAAGCGCATTTAGGTAAAGGTACAAAAGCTGGTCATTTAACTTATTTGGGCGATAGTATCATTGGTATGAATGTGAATATTGGTGCTGGTACTATCACTTGTAATTATGACGGTGCAAATAAACACCAGACAATTATTGGTGATGATGTGTTTGTGGGTTCTGATAGCCAACTGATTGCCCCTGTGACAATTGCTAAAGGGGCAACAATTGCAGCGGGAACAACTGTGACAGCTAATGTTGAAGAAAATCAGCTTGTTGTAAGCCGAGTGAAACAAAAGCAGATAGCAAATTGGCAACGACCTGTTAAAAAATGAAATGAATTTGAGGAAAATACGATGTGTGGAATTGTAGGTGCTATAGCAAAACGAGATATTGCAGAGATTCTTCTAGAAGGATTAAAAAGACTTGAATATCGGGGATATGATTCAGCGGGTCTTGCTATTATTTCCCCTGAAGGTCAGCTACAACGCGTTCGTCGTGTTGGTAAGGTGAAAGAGTTACAAGATGCGATTGATGATAATCCATTATCTGGTTATACCGGTATTGCTCATACCCGTTGGGCTACTCATGGAGAGCCAACAGAATTAAATGCTCATCCGCATGTGTCTGATTTTATTGTTGTAGTTCATAATGGGATTATTGAAAATTTTGAACCATTGCGTGAAATGTTGATTGCCAAAGGGTATCAATTCCGTTCAGAAACAGATACCGAGGTTATTGCACATCTGCTTCATGATACAATCACTAAAGAACAGTGCTCTTTATTTACGGCGGTACAATTGGTTATTCGTCAACTAAAAGGGGCGTACGGTACTGTTGTGATGGATACGCGTAATCCTGATGTTTTAGTCGCGGCACGTTCAGGTAGTCCATTAGTGATAGGCTTAGGTGTTGGTGAAAACTTTATTGCTTCTGATCAGTTAGCACTATTACCAGTAACACGCCGCTTTATCTTTTTAGAAGAGGGTGATATTGCTGAAGTAACACGCCGTAATATTAAAATTGTTGATAAAAACTATCAACTTGTTGAGCGTGAGCAAATCGAATCTGATATTAAATACGATGCGGGCGATAAAGCTGGTTTCCGCCACTATATGCAAAAAGAAATTTATGAACAGCCAATCGCGATTAAAAATACATTAGAAAATCGTATCAAACATGGTTTGGTTGATTTATCTGAATTAGGTGGACAGGCTGAAAATATATTTTCAAAAATTGAACATATTCAAATTGTTGCTTGTGGTACTGCCTATAATGCTGGATTTATCTCCCGTTATTGGTTTGAATCTTTAGCGGGTATCCCTTGTGATGTAGAAATTGCTTCTGAGTTTCGTTATCGTAAACGAGCAAAACGTAAAAATAGTCTGTTTATCACATTATCACAATCGGGTGAAACAGCGGATACCCTAGCGGCTTTACGTTTAGCAAAAGAGTTGGGATATCTTAGTACGATGGCAATTTGTAATGTTGCGACATCAACATTAGTTCGAGAAGCTGACTTAGTCTTATTAACAAAAGCAGGTACTGAGGTTGGTGTAGCATCAACTAAAGCGTTTACGACACAATTAACGGTATTAATGTTATTAGTTGCGAAACTGGGTCGAGCTCATAATATGTCTGAGCAGACAGAAAAAGCGATTACACATGCATTACAAGCTTTACCTAATCGTATAGAACAAGTATTAACTTTCGATAGTCAAATCGAAAAATTAGCAGCTCGCTTTATTGATAAACAACATGCACTATTTTTAGGACGTGGTGATGAGTATCCGATTGCAATGGAAGCAGCATTAAAATTGAAAGAAATTTCGTATATTCATGCTGAAGCTTATGCTGCCGGAGAGCTGAAACATGGTCCATTAGCTTTGATTGATAAAGAGATGCCAGTTATTGTTATGGCGCCAACTAATGACTTACAAGAGAAGCTAAAATCGAATATTGAAGAAGTTCGTGCTCGTGGTGGTCAGTTGTATATTTTTGCTCAGGAGGATTCTGGTTTTGTAAGTGATGACTCTATGACAATTATTTCACTACCACATGTTGAAGAGATAACAGCAGCAATCTATTTTACAGTGCCGACACAATTATTGGCTTATCATGTTGCTTTAATTAAGGGCACAGATGTGGATCAGCCAAGAAACTTAGCAAAATCAGTGACTGTTGAATAGATTTTGTTAAGCAAATAATAGAGTGCGATTTTATCATCGCACTCTATTTCTCTCTCATAATTATTCCTTCATTTAATCATACCGATTGTTTTGTTAGTCTCTGTTATTATTTCATATCTTAATTAATATGATTTGCATAAAATCACTTGCTATTTGCTAAAAAATAAATAAAAATACATAATTATTGCATATTTATTCATTTTGGTTGTGAGAATGAAAGAGCGAACAACAGAATTAGTTAAAGGTTTAAGACACTCGGTTCCTTATATTAATGCGCATCAAGGTAAAACATTTGTGATTTTACTTACAGGGGCTACATTAAAGAGTAACAACTATGCAAATATTATTAATGATCTCGGTTTATTGCATAGTTTAGGAATCAAATTAGTGATTATTAATGGTGCTCGAAATCAAATTGATGAAGCACTACAAGAACAGCATATTGAACCTAAGTATTACAAATATACTCGTATTACTGATGCCAAAACCCTTGATATCGTTAAACAAGTGACGGGTTTATTGCAATTGAATATTACCGCAAGTTTATCAATGAGTTTAAACAATACGCCTCTACAAGGTTCACATATTAATGTTGTCAGTGGTAATTTTGTTATCGCTCAACCATTGGGTGTTGATGATGGGATTGATTATTGTCATACCGGAAAAATTCGCCGCATTAATTGTGAAGCCATTATGGAACAACTTAATCATGGTTCGATAGTTCTTCTTGGGCCTGTTGGTGTCTCGGTAACCGGGGAAAGCTTCAATTTATCATCAGAAGATGTGGCGGCTGAAGTTGCGATTAAACTTAAAGCGGATAAGTTAATTGGTTTTTGTGCAGAGCAAGGCATTTTAGATAGCAATGGTAATGTTATTACGGATCTCTTTCCTGCCGATGCTGATCAGTATGTCAAAATGCGAGAACAGAATGGTCAGCATTTATCGAGTGATATTCGATTCCTACGTGCGGCATCTCGAGCTTGTCGTAATCATGTGCATCGTAGTCATTTAGTGAGCTATTTAGTTGATGGTGCGATATTACAAGAGATCTTCTCTCGTGATGGTATTGGTACTCAAGTTGCGATGGAACATTCTGAAAAAATTCGTAAAGCCACTATTGATGATATCGGTGGTATTTTAGAACTCATTAAACCACTTGAAGAACAAGGTATTCTCGTTAGACGTTCTCGCGAACAGTTAGAAATGGAAATTGATAAATTTACTATTATTGAACGTGATAATATTACGATTGGTTGTGCTGCGCTGTATCCTTATTTTGAAGAGGGAATGGCAGAGATGGCCTGTGTCGCTATTCATCCTGATTATCGTAGCTCTGCAAGAGGCGATATGCTGTTAGAAAAATTGGTTGAACAAGCACAAAAAATGAAATTAACTAAGCTATTTGTTTTAACAACACGTAGTATTCACTGGTTCAGAGAGAAAGGCTTTATTCCTGCTGAAGTTGATAATTTGCCGATTAAGAAAAAGCAGCTATATAATTATCAGCGTAATTCGAAAATATTGATGTTAGACATTGAACATTAACGAGATAAGGTTATATAGTTCGTTAGTATGCGAGCTGTAAACTGTTTTTTCAAATAGAATCCTCTAGGGCGAGTCATTATTAACTCGCCATTTTCGTTAAAGGCTTCGGTTAGTGCTTTTCCATTGGCCGCTTTAGGCCTAATTTGGATAAATTCACCATGTTTGGCGGTGATATTCGCTATTTTGCCCAAAACAATCATATCCATTAACTCTTGCCAATCTTGCTTTAATTGTTGCTCTTCTTCTGCGGATGGTTGCCATAATATCGGGGATCCTACACGCCTTTGAGCGAGTGGAATTGCGCGATCTCCCTCAACCGGAATCCATAATACTTTATTTAATTTATACTTTACATGGCTACTTTGCCAAGTAATTCCATGATTCTCAACCAAAGGTGCAACGCAGATGAATGTTGTTTCGAGTGGATAGCCTAATTGGTTGATCGGGATAGTTTTTAGTTCAATACCTAAATGAGCAAAATCGCGTTCAGCTTTACTACCTGCGTCAGCACCAAGATAGAGTTCGAGCAGTTGGCCTACCCAGCCTTTTTTCTTCTTTAAATCAGGGGGAATTGGTAAGTCAATACTCTTAGCTATATCACCCAGAGAGTAACCGGCAATCTCTCGCGCTTTTGCCATTAACATTGATTCACTGGTGGGCTTAGGTTGTATTTTCATCGGCGTTATATGTGATAATTTAAATCACATCAATAAGTACAAATATAGCATTAATTTAATATTTTATCGTATAATAGACAAACACAAAATTATGTAAAGTATTTATTATGTTTGAATGGGTAGCTGATCCGAATGCGTGGCTTGCATTAACCACGTTAACTTTTTTAGAAATTATTCTTGGTATTGATAATATCATCTTCCTTTCTCTTGTTGTGGCAAAATTACCAAAGCATCAACAAAATTTTGCTCGCAGACTAGGGTTAGGCGGTGCAATGATTATGCGTATTGCATTACTCGCATCGCTTGCTTGGGTTGTTAAATTATCCCATCCTCTCTTTTATATTTATCAATGGCAACTCTTGGGCTCTAACGCTGATGTCAGCGCTTTAGTTGATGTGTTTGCTGTTTCCGCTCGAGACATCGTACTATTGTTAGGTGGGCTTTTCTTAGTTTGGAAAGGTACCCTTGAAATTAAAGAGATGTTTAATATCGATCATCATGAAGATAAAAAAGTGAAACAACTCTCTTTTTGCAAAGCGATTGCTGAAATTATGGTGTTAGATATTGTCTTTAGTCTAGACTCGGTTATTACTGCTGTCGGATTATCTGATCATATATTTATTATGATTTTAGCTGTTGTTATTGCTGTACTGATAATGATGTTTGCAGCGAAAACGATTGGTGATTTTGTGGAAGCAAATCCACCAATTAAAATGTTGGCGATTGTCTTTTTAGTTATGGTCGGTCTTGTGTTAGTTGTTGAAAGCTTACATATTCATGTACCTAAAGCCTATATTTACTTTGCAATGTTCTTTTCATTAGCGGTTGAAACGCTTAATTTGCTAAGAGAGCGAAAAGTAAGAAAAGCACAGAAATAAAAAAAGCCCATTAGGGCTTTTTTTTATATATGATAGTCATCTATTTTACTTTTTCAAACCAGCTTGCATAAGCATTAATGAATTGTTGTAAAAAAGCTTCGCTTTTTTCAACAATATGACCATTTTCATCAAAAGAGTGGGCAACGTTACCAAAGTAAGCTTCAGGCTGTTGTAATGTTGGCATATCTAAAAATACTAGTGGTTGACGTAAATGATGATTAGCCCCAAAGCCACCGATAGCACCTTGTGAAACAGAAATAACGGCTGCTGGTTTTTTTGCCCATACACTTTTACCATAAGGGCGAGAACCAACATCGAGTGCATTTTTGATTACAGCAGGGAAGCTTCGATTATATTCAGGGGTAACAAATAAAACACCTTGGCATCCCGCAATTTCATTTCTGAATCTTGTATAGGCTGCAGGTGGAGTCGCGCCATCAATGTCTTCGTTATAAAAAGGTAGATCGCCAATTTCAATAATTTTTAATTTCAGTGAACTTGGTGCGATTTGGGCAAGTACTTTAGCTACTTTAAGATTATAAGATTCTTTACGTAAACTACCTACTAATACAGCGATTGTGCTACTCATATAAACCCCACTTGAAATGAAACTGAGAAAACACACTACCGAGGGTAGTGTGTTGGCTTTTTGAAGACGAGAGAATTAGTGACCAGAAGAGTCTGATTTACGGCTAGTTTCAAATAGGAACCAAGCACGTTGTTCAGCCTGATTAATCCACTCTTCAATTAAACTTGCTGTTGCTGTGTCATTGTATTTACCACAAATTTCATGTGCTGCACGTAAACGAGATGTTAGTTTGATATTATCTTGACAAAGTTCAGCTAACATATCTGATGGTTCAACAAAAGCAGCATCGTTATCAGAAATACTTTGTAATTTAGAGATATGACTGATAGAGCGTAGTGTCGTACCACCTAATTTACGAACTCGTTCTGCAATTGGATCTGTCATAGCAAAAAGTTCTGTACCTTGATCATCAAACATTAAATGGTAGTCACGGAAGTGAGGACCACTAACATGCCAATGGAAATTTTTAGTTTTTAAATATAATGCAAATACATCAGCTAAAACAGAGTTCATTGCTGCAGAAATATCTTTTGAAGCTTTTTCACCTAAATCAGTTGGGAACAAAATTGGCGCTTTTTGTAAATTTTTAGCTTGTTCAATTTTTTTATCAGTTGCTTGTTTAACACTTTTTGTTGGTGTTGCTTTTTTTTCAGTAGAAGCACTTTTAGCCATAATAAATCTCCTTGTTTTAACCATAATTGAATTTTTATCTAAATTCATTAATAACACTGCGGTTATTGGTTATAAAATTACAACCTTAGTATATTAATGTCCAGTAAAATAACAAAATTTTTAACTATTATTGTTATTGTATTTTATTAAATAGTGATAATTATCTTTTTGAATATGATCTAATGATAGTCGTTCTGTTTCGGTAGTGCGGAAGGTTATTATACCAATACCTTCCGCAATTTTTGAGATGGATAAAATTATAATAATTACGGCACTCTAAACAGCATAAAATTACTTATCATGAATATGCAATTCTTTTAATTTACGAGTTAAGGTATTTCTGCCCCAACCAAGTAATTTAGCGGCATCTTGTTTATGTCCGCGGGTAAAGTCTAGTGCAGTTTCTAATAAAATTTTTTCAACGTGATAGTTTACATCTGGCAAAATATTCTCTTTACCAGCAGTAAGCGCTTGTTTACTCCAGATTTTTAATTGTTTTTGCCACTCTTCAGATAAGTGATCGGTCTCTGATGTGTGTGAATTAATATGTTTAGATTCATCACTATTTTTACTCGCATCATTGGATACCGAATCTACGATTAAATCTGATGGTAGATCTTGCGGCAGTATCTCTTTACTTGATGACATAACGGTTAGCCAACGACAGACATTTTCTAATTGTCGCACATTACCCGACCAGTTTAAGCGAGATAGCACTTGCTGAGTTTCTGGTAATAATACTTTAGGCTCTACACCAAGCTCTTTTGCCGTAGTTTGTAAAAAGTGTTGTGCTAATGTCGGAATATCCGTTGCCCTTTCGCGTAGTGCAGGGAGTACAATACGAATCACATTGAGGCGGTGGAAGAGATCCTCTCTAAATTTACCCTCTTTAACGCGATTCTCTAAATTTTGATGAGTTGCGGCAATGATTCTTACATCGACTTTCACTGGCGCATATCCACCGATTCGATAAAATTGACCGTCGGCAAGGACTCTTAATAAGCGTGTTTGTATATCAAGTGGCATATCGCCGATTTCATCGAGAAAAAGCGTTCCGCCATTGGCTTGCTCAAAACGACCATGTCTGATTTGTGTCGCGCCAGTAAAAGCTCCTTTTTCGTGACCAAATAGCTCAGCCTCGATTAAATCCTTTGGGATTGCGGCCATATTTAAAGCGATAAAAGGCGCATTGGCTCTTGGACTATGCGTATGTAGCGCTTGTGCAACTAACTCTTTACCGGTTCCTGATTCACCATTAATTAATACGCTGATTGATGATTTTGATAAACGACCAATAATACGAAATACTTCTTGCATTGCTGGGGCTTCACCAATAATTCCTGTTGACGGTGCTTTCTTTTCTATTTGTGCCGAGAGGTGTTCTTGGTTCTGAATGATCGCTCGTTCAACGAGTAGTATCATTTCATCAACATCGAATGGTTTTGGAATATAATCAAATGCACCTTGCTGATAAGCGTTAACCGCAGCATCAAGATCCGAGTGAGCTGTCATAATAATAACGGGTAATGATGGGTACTGTTCTTTGACTAAATTCAGCAGTGTTAGACCATCCATTTCTGGCATTTTGATATCTGAAATCAATACGGCTGGTTTTTGCACTGTAGTATTCAGCGCATTGAGTGCCGATTGGCCATTTTCAAAACAGGTACAGATAAAACCAGCTTGTGTTAAGGCTTTTTCTAATACCCAGCGGATTGAACTATCATCATCGATAACCCAAACTTGTTTTTTGTTAAATGATATAGCCTGATCGCTATAGTCAATAGCTGGCTTTATATTGTTAAGGTGGTAGCTCATCAGATGACTCCTCATTGGCGAATAGGCAAATAGATAGAAAAGACGGTATGCCCTGGCCAACTATTAAATTCAATTTTTCCATGATGTTGATCGATAATATTACGTGCGATAGATAGTCCCAAACCGGAACCATTTTCATGACCACTGACCATTGGGTAAAAAATAGTGTCCTGTAAAGACATCGGGATACCTGGCCCATTATCTTCAATATCAATTCTGGCACACAGACGATAGCGGGAACCTTGAATAGTGACTTGGAATGCTGTCCGTGTTTTAATGATAATCTCACCGCCCACTTGGTTATTTAAGGCTTGTAGTGCATTACGGGCGATATTTAAAATAACTTGTTCTATCTGTTCTGGATCATGAAATAGCTCGGGTAGGCTTGGGTCATAATCTCGTACAATGGTAATGTTATCTGGTTTCTCTAATTTTAATAGCGCATAAGTACGTTCAATTGCTTGGTGAATATTAGCCGTTTTTTGTTGCAACACATGTTGAGGACCAAGTAACCTATCGACTAAATTTCTTAATCGGTCAGCCTGTTCAATAATTAATTTTGTATAATCTTGTAACTCATTTTGTGGTAATTCACGGGCTAGCAGTTGGGCTGCTCCCCGTAATCCACCAAGCGGATTTTTTATTTCATGTGCAAGACCACGAACCAGATCTCGGGCTGCAACTTGTTGCGCTTGTTGTATCTGCTCTTGTGATAAACGTTTATGATTATTCAGTGGCGTCATTTCGATTAGAATCGAATCTCGATTAAACTGTTGTGCCGTTAAGGATAAAACATAGAGTTGATCATGTATCACAATGTTGACTTCATTATCGGTAAAACCTTGTCCTTGCGCTAACGCAGTATTCATTAACGAAATATCTAATGAAAAGTAATGAAGTAAATCGGGAAAATAAGCACCATAAAGTTTTTTGGTACTTTGGGCTAGAAGCTGTTGGGCTGCCATATTGGCATAGATAATATTCAAGTTGCTATCTAGCACAAGAATATTGGTTAGAACCGAATTAAGAATAGCATCAGTTTCAGAAAATCGTTTTGCAACCAAAATGCGCCTCCTGATGAGCTGTTCTTAATTCGTTTGCTATTAAAATACTTACTACTCATCTTATGTATGGTGTAGTAAGTATTTATTGGCTTTAATAATTAAAGACTGTAGTAAAGTTCAAACTCAACTGGGTGTGGAGTCATTCTTACACGATCAACTTCTTCAGTTTTTAATGTGATATAAGCATCGATAGTATCATTTGTAAATACATTACCGCGAGTTAAGAACTCACGATCTGCATCAAGTGCTTGTAACGCTTCTTCTAATGAACCAGCAACTTGTGGAATCAATTTAGACTCTTCTGGTGGTAGATCATAGAGGTTTTTATCCATCGCATCACCAGGGTGAATTTTATTGATAATACCATCAAGTCCAGCCATTAACTGTGCTGCAAATGATAAGTATGGGTTACTTGTTGGATCTGGGAAACGCACTTCAATACGACGCGCTTTTGGACTGCTTACAACTGGGATACGGATTGATGCAGAACGGTTTCGTGCTGAATAAGCTAGCATTACTGGTGCTTCATAACCCGGAACTAAACGTTTGTATGAGTTAGTTGTTGCGTTAGAGAAAGCATTAATTGCTTTGGCATGCTTGATAATACCACCGATGTAAAATAGTGCCATTTCAGATAAGCCCGCATATTTATCACCCGCAAATAGGTTTACACCATCTTTAGATAATGATTGGTGGCAGTGCATTCCTGAACCGTTATCACCGAACATTGGTTTTGGCATAAATGTTGCTGTTTTACCATACGCATGGGCAACGTTTTGCACTACGTATTTATAAATTTGCACTTCATCTGCTTTTTTGGTTAATGTATTAAAACGACATGCGATCTCATTTTGTCCTGCTGTTGCAACTTCATGGTGATGAGCTTCAACAACTAATCCTAACTGCTCCATAATTAAGCACATTGCAGAACGAATATCTTGTGATGAGTCGACTGGTGGAACTGGGAAATAACCGCCTTTTACGCCTGGACGATGACCTTTATTACCTTCATCATATTTAGTACCTGTATTCCATGCAGCTTCGATGTCATCGATGTGGACAAAACTACCAGACATCGGTGTACCGAAACGGACATCATCAAATAAGAAAAACTCAGGCTCAGGTCCAAAAATAACGCTATCAGCAATACCTGATGATTTTAGAAACTCTTCTGCTTTTTTAGCAATTGAACGCGGGTCTCTTTCATAACCTTGTAGTGTACCTGGCTCTAAAATATCACAACGGATATTCATTGTTGTATCTTCATAGAATGGGTCGATTACAGCACTTGATACATCTGGCATTAATACCATATCTGATTCATTGATCCCTTTCCATCCGCCAATTGAAGAGCCGTCAAACATTTTGCCATCTTCAAAAAAATCTGCATCAATTTGACTCACAGGGATAGTAATATGGTGCTCTTTCCCTTTTGTGTCAGTAAAACGTAAATCGACAAATTTAGCTTCATTTTCTTTGATCATTGTTAAAACTTTTTCTATAGACATATTTATTCTCCACAATTAGGACGAAATACAAACAATTATTAAATTAACTTCTTGTAAAAAAGTATAAGCAAAAAGGATGCCAATTTTGTTATTTCTACTATAATAAAAATAATTTGTTTTATTTTAATGGGTTATATTTTTTTTAAAACTATCTACCGATTCGGTATCATATCTTAATTTGCTGTCATCATATTCTTGCACCAAAATAGAATAAATGCACCATATTAATGCAATAGTGATAAGTTTTTGAATAAGATTGTGATCATAGCGGCAATTATGAAATCATTTTCTCTATTTTAATTTAAGTAACCTAAGATAATTTTTATCTATTTTGTCTATTGCAATACCATATAAACATAGCTTAACCATAACTAGAATTAGTAAGCGATATGCGAATATAAATTTTTATAATTTAATTTTATCTTGGCATTATTATAAAGTAGTGAGACTGAAAATATATGATACCTATTTTATAATAATTAATTCATGTGAATCGACTGATCATCGATATAGCAAAATTTTTTAAAATACGTTAATAATACTCGATCTATTATTTCGATATGACAATCTTGAGGATACTATGAATACAGATTATTCACTGATGAAGAGTAATGTAAATATGCTTGGTACCTTGTTAGGTAATGCAATAACTCGAGCAGCTGGTCAAGAAACACTAGATCGTGTTGAGCATATCCGCCAGCTTGCTAAAGTTAGCCAACAGGGTGATAGCGCTGCTCATGATGAGCTTCTTGATGCAATTAAAAATTTAAGTAATGAAGAGCTATTACCTATCGCTCGAGCATTTAACCAATTTTTAAATTTAGCTAATACCGCTGCAGAGTATTATGGTATCTCTCCACATGGTGAAGCTGTTAGTAGCCCACAGAAATTAACTGAGTTGTTCAATATTCTTAAAACACAAAATATTGATCGAAGCGCGATTAGCCAGGCGATTGATAAACTCTCAATTGAATTGGTCTTGACTGCACACCCTACTGAGATTAATCGTCGAACATTAATTAATACTTATACCTCAATTAACAATTGTCTTTCCCAGCTAGATCATGATGATTTAGCGGATTATGAAAAAGACCGTATTATGCGTCGGCTTCGTCAGCTTGTTTGTCAAGCTTGGTATACAGATGAAATACGTAAACAGCGACCAACACCTATTGATGAAGCAAAATGGGGATTTTCTGTCATTGAAGACAGTTTATGGGAAGGTGTTCCTTTATTCCTTCGAGAATTTAATGATCAATTAGTCTATGCTTTTGATCAGCAATTACCGGTTGAGCAAGTGCCAATAAAATTCACCTCGTGGATGGGGGGAGATCGTGATGGAAATCCTAATGTAACGGCTAAGATAACTGCGAAAGTAATGCTGCAAGCGCGTATTAAAGCGATAGAGTTATTTTTAGCGGATATTCAAGTTCTTGTTCGTGAATTATCAATGTCTGAATGTACAGACGATGTATTAGATTATCTTGCTGTAGGTACTGAATGTGCTGAGCCATACCGAGTCGTAATGAAAAAATTACGAATTCGATTAGTTAATACCCATTTATACTTAAAATCGCTCCTCAATGAAGAGGATATTTTACCGCCAGCTGATATTTTGTTGAAAAATGAGCAATTATGGCAACCACTGTATATGTGCTATAACTCGCTGATTGCTTGTGGTATGTCAACCATCGCTCATGGGCCATTATTGGACACATTACGTCGTATTAAAAGTTTTGGTTTACAATTGGTACGTTTAGATATTCGTCAAGATAGCTCTTTCCATACACAAGCTCTTGATGCATTGACACAAGAGTTAAAAATCGGGAGTTATGCTTCATGGAGTGAAGAGGAAAAACAACAATTTCTATTAACTGAATTGGCCTCTAATCGTCCTTTACTCCCTTACCAATGGCAGCAGGAAGAACAAGTAAAAGAGGTTTTTGATACTTGCAAAGTTATTGCTCATGCGGGAGAAGAGTCAATTGCGGCTTATGTCATTTCAATGGCGAAAACGCCGTCTGATATTCTTGCTGTCTGCTTATTACTGAAATCAGCAAATTGCCAGAAAGAGATTCCGATTGTACCGCTTTTTGAAACATTAGATGATCTTAATAACGCCAAATCAGTGATGCAAAAATTGCTTGATATTCCGTGGTATCGAGAAAAAATTAATGGTCGACAGATGGTTATGATCGGCTATTCCGATTCAGCAAAAGATGCCGGAACACTTGCTGCATCTTGGGCACAATATCGTTCACAAGAAGAACTGGTTAAACTTTTTGCAGATTACCAAATTGAACTAACACTATTTCATGGTCGAGGTGGTTCAATTGGTCGAGGTGGTGCACCTGCTCATGCAGCCTTACTTTCTCAGCCGCCAGGCTCTTTAAAAGGTGGACTACGAGTCACTGAACAAGGGGAAATGATTCGCTTTAAATTAGGGTTGCCTGAAATTGCGTTGAGTAGTCTCATGCTTTACGCTTCAGCTATCTTACAAGCAAATTTATTGCCGCCACCTAATCCGCAACAAGCATGGCGAGATATCATGGATGAAATGTCGGTAAAATCCTGCCAATGTTATCGCCATTATGTCCGTGATGAGCCTCAGTTTGTCTCATATTTCCGTGCAGTGACCCCCGAAGCTGAATTGGGTCGCTTGCCTCTCGGTTCTCGTCCCCAGAAACGTAACAAAGGTGGCGGAATCGAAAGCTTACGCGCTATTCCTTGGGTTTTTGCATGGACACAGAATCGTTTGATGTTACCTTCTTGGCTTGGAGCAGGTACGGCCTTAAAAGGCGCAATAACAGATGGAAAAGAAAATCTACTAAAAGAGATGTATTATCACTGGCCGTTTTTTAATACGCGCCTAGGTATGCTGGAAATGGTTTATGCTAAAGCTGATACCAATATTTACCAATACTATGAAAAACGATTAGTTGACCGTTCAATGTGGCATCTAGGTGATATGCTATGTAGTATGTTAAAAGAGGATATTGAAACAGTATTAAAAATTACTGATGATGATAGTTTAATGGCTGATTTACCGTGGATCGCCGAATCTGTCGCGTTACGAAATACTTATATCGAACCGTTGAACTTACTGCAAGTTGAACTCCTCGAGCGTTCACGTAAAAATCCACAAGAAAATTCAATTGTTGAACAGGCGTTAATGATTACTATATCGGGTATTGCTGCTGGTATGCGTAACTCAGGTTAAGGTCAAAAAAGATTGGCATATTCATGTGCCAATCTTTTTTTTTAATCAGTTTCGTCGTTGTATTCATCTTGTCTTAGTAACTCGGCTAAATTGGCTTTTGCATCTTCGTCACCTTGTTCGGCGGCTTTAGTAAACCAGTAGATAGCTCGGCCCTTATTTTTAATAATACCATTACCATCAAGATATTTTGTTGCTAAATTATATTGCGCATCCATACTGCCATTCTCTGCCGCTTTAATATACCATTCAACAGCTTTTACCGGATCTTGCTCAACGCCACCACCAATATCATACATTACACCAATGTTAAATTGGGCATCAACATTGCCATTATCTGCGGCTTTTGTAAACCAGTAAGCTGCTTTCGAATTATTCGGTTTAGTTCCGATTCCTGTTGCATACATAATACCTAGATTATACATAGCCGGTACATAATCATGCTCCGCAGCCTCGGTGTAACAATAAATAGCGGCAAGATAATCTTGCGTGATTCCATCACCCTTTTCAGACATGACCGCTAAATAATACAGGGCTTCGCTATTACTCTCTTTAGCCGCTTTACTAAACCAATCTGCTGCAATTTTTTTATTTTGTGGAATGCCATCACCAAAAAAGTAGATTAGTCCGATATTTAAGTTAGCATCAGAGATGCCTTGTTGACCCGCTAATGTGAACCAATCGATTGAAAGTAATATATTTCTAGTTGTACCCGTACCATTTTTATAGGCTAATGCTAAATTATATTGCGCTAAAGCAAAATGTTGATTAGCGGCTTTTTGGTAGTATTCAAATGCTTTTAGTAAATCTCGATTGACTCCTAGCCCATCAACATAAAGATTTGCGAGGTTATTTTGCGCTTTTGCCATTCCCTGATCAGCCGCTTTTTTATACCAAAATGCGGCTTTGATATAGTTCGTTTCGGTACCCAGTCCTTGTTGGTAGATATTAGCAAGAGAATATTGTGAATCGGCATCACCTTTTTCGGCGGCAGCTTGTAATGATGGGATTAATGCAGAAGGGTCATTAATTATGATCTTTGTTGATGAAGCTGAATTTTGAGTTAGTGTATTGGCATGTGTGATGTGCTCCTAGTTTAGTGGAGACTTTTTAGTAACAAAAAAGGAGTCTCAAATGAGTAAAAAATACGATCCCCAATTTAAACAAGAAGCGATCAATTTAGCCCTAAATAGCGAACAAACTTATCGACAAACAGCCAATGATTTAGGTATAAATTACAAAACATTTTGTAATTGGATGTACCAAACGATGAATAAACCAACCCATCAAGCGATAAAATCAAATAAAAAACCAGACTATCACGAACTTGAGCGTCAAAATAAAGCGATGAAAAAAGAGCTTGAGCTACGTAAAAAGGAGATCGATATCCTAAAAAAGGCCGCTCAGTACTTTGCGAGCCTGAAATAGCAAGGTACGAATTTATTAAAAAGCAAAACACGCTATCTAAGCGTCGTTTATTTCATCTATTTGACGTGTCAAGTAGTGGTTACTATGCCTATTTAAAGCGATTACCGTCTCAGAGAACAGTGTTTAATCAGCAGCTTGACAAAAAGATTGAAACACTATTTGAAGATCATCGGCATCTCTATGGTTATCGGCGTTTACATGTCGAACTTTTGGAGGAAGGCTATTGTTTATCACGTGAACGAGTTCGTCGACGAATGCACAAGCTTCACCTTAAAGCAAAACAACGCAAAAAGTATAAACAAACAACGCACAGTAACCACAACAAACCGGTCGCTGAAAATATTTTAGATAGGCACTTTACCATGGACACACCTAATCAAGCTTGGGTATGCGATATAACTTATATTAAAGTGAACGGACAGTGGTTATACCTCGCGATTGTACTTGATCTCTACTCTCGTAAAATCATAGGCTGGGCGATGGATACGCATATGGAAAGCTCGCTAGTTTGTCAAGCCTTAACTATGGCTTTGCTTCATCGGGGCTATCCAAGTAAAGTGATTGTTCATAGTGACCGTGGTGGCCAGTATTGTTCCGATGATTACCAAGCTATATTAACGGCTTATGGCTTAACGTGTAGTATGAGTCGCAAAGGTAACTGTTGGGATAATGCGGTGGCTGAAAGCTTTTTCCATACCTTAAAAACAGAATGGATTTACCGACACAAACTAGAAAATATGGCACAAGCTAAATCGATGATCTTGTGGTACATTGAGGTTTACTATAACCGAGTAAGAAAACATTCATATTTAAACTATTTATCACCTGTTCAATTTGAAGAAAAAATGATTTAATAATTTGAAAATAACTCTCCACTAAAATGTGGGCAGATCAGTGTAGTCGATATAAAAATCAACAAGCATAATAATACAATAAATGGGCGAGTTAGGGTCATCACACATATCCAATCAAATTCTTAATAAGCATTTTCAGTATAAATTTTGTAAATTATACATAAAGATTTTGATCGATAATAGTACTTGTTGATTAATAAAAAATCGTGGTAAAGATGACTTGATAACTATTGATAATCTTAATCGATTATTATTTTTTTCCAAAAAAATCAATAAGTCAGTTATTAATAAGCTTATTATTGATAGTGAACACTTACTTTTTAAAGTAATGAGACGTATTTATTATTTTTATGGTATTTAATTTTTTTAAAGTATAAATAATTTTTATTAAATTTAAGTTTTATTGATTGAAAAACGGACAAATTTAATAGGGATAGTATGTGATTCTGAGCTAATTTACAGACTTGCTCACCGAATAAAGCTAGCCGAACTCTGCTAGCTTAATTGTAGAGTTGATTCCAATCGGTATTTTTACTGTGCCAACGTAAAATTTTTATCATTCGGTTAGCTGTTAATGTTAAAGGAGTATTTCTTGGATAAATAAGACTATAGGTCGCTTCTGGTAAAGGAGATTGTAGTTTTATTTCAGACAAAGCATGATCTAATAATAACGGTTTTGACATTGCATAAGCGATGATCATTAAATAATCGCTTTTCAGTGCTAAATTTAGACCACATATTATCGAATCAGTAAATAGTGGTGCCGAATCTAATTGATTATAGGTATTTTGTAAAAAATTTTGTATTTGCTGATAGTAGCCCATATCGGTTGCAGGTACTAACCAGTTAGCACTACGTAGTTGCTCTAGGTCTGTACAGTTTTCTAAAGAATGTCCTTTTCGACATAAAATAGTAAATGGTGCTTTAAATAAGGGTTCTTCAATAAATTCATTGAGTGGTATATTTTCAGAGACAGTGCCAATGGCAAAATCTAATTTGTTTTCTCGTAACTCAGGCATGAGTACTGAAAGTTGTCCCTCTTTTAAAAATAGACTGGCTTTGGGTAAGAATTTTTTAAACTCAGCTAACATTTTTGGATAAATAGTTAACAAAATTAAAGAGGAGCAGCCAATTCGCAAATAACCTTCGGCTTGTTCATTCACATATTGTAACTCTTCAGTAGCCTTTTGTAGTTCACTTAAAATTACTTCCATTCTAATTGAGAATAGTCGTCCCGCTTCTGTTAATTGAACACCGCGAACGCCGCGGATAATTAATGCTGTGCCTAGGCTACTTTCTAACTCTTTCATTGACCGAGTTAGTGCAGGCTGCGATTGGTTTAATGCGCGCGACGCTGCCCTAATACTGCCGTATTTAATAATTGCTTGAAAAACTTTCAATTGACCAATTTTAGGTAAATATTTTATGCCTAGACCTATCAGTTTTTGTTATCACATGGTGGAAAATAGTATTCCCCTATAAAGAGAAAGGGAATATATATTAATGAATATTAACTAATACATTGTAATATAATGATATTTTTGTGATCTGGATCACATTTTATTATTATGAATACCGAATAAAACTACAACGGATTATTCCATTTAATTTAAGGTGAGCGCATGAAAATAGAAAACGATATATGATGATATTACTACTTTTTATCGGTTATTTAGTTGTTTATATCGATAAAACAGTAATTGGTTTAGCCATGATAGATATAAGTAAAGAGCTTGATCTTTCAACTAAAGATGTTGGTTATATTACGGGATTATTCTTTCTTATTCGGTATTTCAAATTCCAGCCGGTTGGTTAAATGATCGTATTGGCTATAAAAAAGTGTTATTGCTTTCTCTGGTCATAATCGGGGCTTGTGCATTTCTTTTTGGCTTTATCGGCTCAACGATTGCGTTATTAATCACTTTCCGTTTTTTAGCTGGAGTCGGGCATTCAGGCTATCCTTGTTCATGCGCAAAGGCAGTCTCTTCTAATTTTGCAGTAGATGAAAGAACATTAGCTCAGTCCATTTTACTCTCTTCAAGCGGTGTCGCTATGATTATAGGGCCAATTGCAGTTAGTTATACTTTGAGCTTAATTGGTTGGCGTTGGACCTATATTGACTTAGCGCTTATCGCGTTTGTAGTTGCATTATTAATTTTAGTCGGTGTTCCTAACTTGAAGAAAAGTGGTACCAATACTGCGGTGAATTCAGAACCGAAAATATCGTATTTTTCACTATTGAAAAATCCAGTAGTGGTATTACTTTTTATTGCTATATTTGGCGTTAATATTCCAGCGTATGGTTTGATGCTTTGGCTACCTAAATATTTGGTACAAGCAAGAGATCTAAATTTAGAATGGGCAGCATATGTCATGGCTTTTGGTGGCGTAGCTCAGTGGATTTCTTCTATTGGTAGTGGATGGTTCGTTGGAAAATATATGCGAAATAGAGAGAAGAGAGTTATTTTTGTGAGTTCACTTATTTCTGCGGTTTGTATCTGGTTAGTCTATTTTAATTCAAATATTATCGTATCGGCTATATTCCTATTTATTGCCTATATCTTTTTGATGACCTCTTTTGTCACTATTTTCACTTTACCAATGAAATGGCTACCTGCCAATGTGATTGGTTCTGCTATGG
The DNA here is from genome assembly GCA_036251205.1 of Orbaceae bacterium BiB. Taxonomy (NCBI): domain Bacteria; kingdom Pseudomonadati; phylum Pseudomonadota; class Gammaproteobacteria; order Orbales; family Orbaceae; genus Orbus; species Orbus mooreae. The sequence goes on from CP133958.1 coordinate 2,027,483, forward strand.
GAGTTGTTAATACAGGCGGGACTTTAGGTGGATTTGTTTCTCCAATCGTTATTGGTTTTATGATCTCTAGTGAAAATAGTGCTATGTCAGGCGATTTTTCTTTTGCCTTTATGTTTCTTTCAGCTGGAATGGTACTGGCTGCGTTAATCGTGTTACCGTTGAAAAAACCACAACACGAATTAGCTTGAAATAATTAATTATAGGAGTCGAATTATGCAAACTGTAAATACTTTAATTGAATCGGTCAAAAATGAGGTTATTGGATGGCGTCGTCATATTCATCAATATCCAGATTTAACATTCAATGAACAAAAAACTGCTAATTATATTTATGAGCAATTGGAAAAAATTGAAGGACTACAACTAAGTCGTCCAACTCCCACTAGTGTGACAGCTTATTTGGCAGGTGCGCAATCTGGTAAAACGATTGCTTTACGAGGGGATATTGATGCGTTACCTATCACTGAGTGTAGTGGTGAAACTTTTAGTTCAACAAATACAGGCGTCATGCACGCTTGTGGGCATGATGCACACGCGGCAATGTTATTAGGTGCGGCAAAAGTTCTTGCTCAACTTAAAGCTCAAATTAAAGGAAATGTACTTTTCATTTTCCAACCTGCGGAAGAAGTGCCACCAGGAGGTGCGAAAGAGCTAGTCGAAAAAGGGGTTCTCGATAATGTAGATATGATTTTTGGACTGCATGTATTTCCAAATATTGAAACCGGTAAAATTTCCCTTAAGCGTCGAGTATTTAGTGCTTCGAGTGATAATTTTGATATTACGATTAAAGGTGTTGGGGGTCATGGCTCGATGCCTCAAAACTGTATCGATCCAATTACGATTGGTGCAGAAGTCGTTAGTGCATTACAGCAAATTGTGGCGCGTAATCTTGATCCACTACATGCTCCAGTATTAACTGTTGCAACATTTCAGGCTGGCGATAGCTATAATGTTATTCCTACAACCGCGCATTTAGCTGGTACGCTAAGAACTCACAATAAAGATGTTCGTCAGAAGGTACCACAATTGATGGAACGCATTGTCGCTGGTATCACTCAAGCTCATGGTGCGGATTATGAGTTTAAATGGACAACGGGATATACCATTGGTGATAATGCTGAAGAAACCTGTGATATTGCGCAACAAGTGATCACCAATGTGGTTGGTGAAGACAATCTTATTATCGCCTCAGCACCAATGTTTGGTAGTGAAGATTTCTCTTCTTATCAAGAAAAAGTCCCAGGTTGTTTCCTATTTATGGGGTCGGGTAATAAAGCAAAAGGTACGACAGTAGGTCTACATAATGCGAAATTTATTTTAGACGAAGATGTGTTAGATATCGGCGTAAAAATGCATGTTGGCTTCGTTCAACAGCTTTTAATATCATAATTTTTATTGGTATTTTAAGAGGGTAATGAGCACTATATTTTAATATCGTACTCATTACCCTCTTTCTTTCTATTTTTTGCCATTTTATAACGGGGCGAACTGGTCATAATTAAATCAATTTATTTTTATCTGGATTCACTTTCAACAAAGCATTACAATACAACTCGCTAAAATCGCGGATTTAAAGCCGTTTTCATTTTAACAATTACAACTAGCTGAGTTATTGATGAGCAAAAAATTACATATCAAAACTTGGGGCTGCCAGATGAATGAGTATGACTCATCAAAAATGGCCGACCTCCTTGAATCTACCCATGGTCTAACATTAACTGAAGATGCCGAAGAAGCCGATATTTTATTATTAAATACCTGTTCTATTCGGGAAAAAGCACAAGAAAAAGTATTTCATCAGTTAGGCCGATGGAAAAATTTAAAAAAACATAATCCGAATATTATTATTGGTGTTGGTGGCTGCGTCGCTTCACAAGAAGGTGAACATATTCGTAAACGAGCCCCTTTTGTCGATATTATCTTTGGCCCGCAGACTTTTCACCGTTTACCAGAGATGATCAACCGTATTAGTAGCAGTGAAAACACGCATATTGTTGATGTTAGTTTCCCTGAAATTGAAAAATTTGATAGTTTACCCGAGCCTCGTAGTGAAGGCCCGACAGCATTTGTCTCTATTATGGAAGGGTGTAATAAGTATTGTACTTATTGTGTGGTACCTTATACCCGAGGCGAAGAAGTGAGTCGACCATTTGATGATGTCATTTATGAAATTGCACAGTTGGCAGCGCAGGGCGTGCGTGAAGTAAATTTACTGGGACAAAATGTAAATGCGTATCGTGGTCCAACTTTTGATGGTGGCCTTTGTACTTTTGCCGAGTTATTACGTTTAGTTGCGGCAATCGATGGTATTGATCGTATTCGCTTTACGACTAGTCATCCAATTGAGTTTACTGATGACATTATTGAAGTTTATCAAGATACACCTGAACTAGTTAGTTATTTACATCTACCAGTACAAAGTGGTTCTGATCGTGTGCTTAATCTGATGAAGCGAACACATACTGCACTTGAGTATAAATCAATTATTCGTAAGTTACATAAAGTTCGTCCAAATATTCAAATTAGCTCTGACTTTATTGTTGGTTTCCCAGGTGAAACACAGGAAGATTTTGAGCAGACGATGAAACTGATCGCTGATGTTAATTTTGATTTAAGTTATAGCTTTGTTTATTCTGCAAGACCAGGAACACCAGCAGCAGATATGGAAGATAACGTTTCAGAAGAAGAGAAAAAACAGCGTCTTTATATCTTACAAGAACGAATCAATCAGCAAGCTATGCAATTTAGTCGTAAAATGTTGGGTACTGTGCAAAGAGTATTAGTTGAAGGTCCATCTAAAAAAGATTTAATGGAGCTAACGGGACGCACTGAGAATAACCGTATCGTCAATTTTGAGGGGCAACCTGATATGATTGGTAAATTTGTAGATGTTGAAATCACCGATGTTTATCCAAATTCATTACGTGGTAAAGTGATTCGTACTGAAGATGAGATGGATTTACGAATTAGCCTATCACCAAGCTCTATTATTGCTAAAACTCAGAAAGCGGATGCGCTCGGTGTGGAAATTTATCGCCCTTAATGGTGAAAAATATTTGAAGGATAACGCTTGAACATTATTACACACGAAATTAATTTGGAACCAGCAGATAATCAGCGATTAAATGCATTATGTGGGCCTCATAACAATAACATTAAACAGCTAGAAAAGCGTTTAGGTATTGAGATTAATCATCGTAGTAATCAATTTAGGTTAACTGGCGATACGATTTGCGCGCAAGCTGCCGCGCAAATTTTGCAAGATTTGTATAAGCAGACAACCAATAAACAACAAATAGTTGATATTGAACCTAAGCAGATACACCTTGCGATTAAGCAAAGTGGTGCACTTGAAAAAGCATCTCAACATTTACCTGCTCATGCTCTATATGATGGCGGTAAATTAGTGATGATTAAGACTAAACGTGGTGTGATTAAGCCTCGTACGCCAAATCAAGCAACTTATATTGCTAATGTTATGAATTATGACATTACGTTTGGTATTGGTCCTGCTGGTACCGGGAAAACCTATTTAGCTGTTGCTGCCGCAGTCGATGCCCTTGAAAAACAGGAAATCCGTCGAATACTATTAACGCGACCCGCAGTTGAAGCGGGTGAAAAGCTTGGTTTTTTACCGGGAGATTTAAGCCAAAAAGTCGATCCTTATTTACGTCCGCTGTATGATGCGTTATTTGAAATGCTTGGTTTTGAGAAAGTAGAAAAATTGATCGAGAAAAACGTTATTGAGGTTGCGCCGTTAGCTTATATGCGAGGACGAACGCTTAATGATGCTTTTATTATTTTGGATGAGAGTCAAAATACAACGATTGAGCAGATGAAAATGTTTTTGACGCGTATTGGTTTTAATTCTAAAGCAGTTATTACTGGGGATATTACTCAGATAGACTTACCTCGTCATCAAAAATCTGGTCTAAAACATGCTATTGAAGTGTTAAATCAAGTCGACGATATCAGTTTCAACTTTTTCCATAGTGAAGATGTCGTTCGACATCCTGTTGTTGCTAGAATTGTTAATGCCTATGATAAATGGGAACAAGCCGAGGAGCAACGTAAGGTGGAAAATCGGCAGAATCAAATAAAGAGTCATCAGGAGTAGCAAGTTATACAACAGCTAAATTCGCGAGATCGAGCAAAGATTCGGGATCACAGTGCAGAAGCTAATTTATTTCTACGCAGGGCATTGATTGCTTTTGCGGTCGTATTGATGATGGTTGTTGTTTTGCTTGTCACTCTCGCACATTTACAAATATTGAGTTTTGGTTATTACAATACAAAATCTAATAATAACCGTATTGAAATTATCCCTATTCCACCGAATCGAGGGGTGATTTATGATAGAAATGGTACACCGTTAGCGATTAACAATACGATTTATCAGTTAAAAATTATCCCTGACAAAATTAGTAACTTAGAAGAGCAGCTTAATGAGTTAAGAGGACTCGTTGATCTGACTGACGAAGATATTGAAATTTTCCAAAAAGAGCGCCGTAGCTATAAAGCTCACCGACCGGTTCCCCTTAAAGATAATTTGACAGAAAAAGAGATTGCTAAATTTGTTGTTAATCAGCACCGTTTCCCTTTTGTTAATATTTCAGGTAATCAGCATCGTTACTATCCATATTCGAGTGCTTTAACTCATGTATTAGGCTATGTCTCGAAAATTAATAATCAGGATAAAGCACGCTTAGAAGAGGAAAATAAGCTTAGTGATTATGTCGGTACACTTAATATCGGCAAAATTGGTGTGGAACGTTTTTATGAAGATTTACTCCATGGCACGCCTGGATATGAAGAAGTTGAGGTCAATAATCGAGGAACGATTGTTCGCCAATTAAATCACAATCCTCCTCAAGCGGGAGAAGATATCTATTTAACGATTGATCTCAATTTACAGCTATATATTCAAAAATTGCTAGATGGTAGAAAGGCTGCGGTTGTTGCAATCGATCCTAATAATGGTGAGGTGTTAGCCTTGGTCTCAAGTCCAAGCTATGATCCTAATCTTTTTGTCGGTGGGATCTCTTCTAAAAAATATAATGCGTTATTAGAAGATAAAGATAAACCGCTATTTAATCGGGCAATGTTGGGATCTTATCCACCAGCTTCAACAGTAAAACCATTTATTGCTGTTTCAGCGCTGAGTGAAGGGGTGATAACGCCTAAAACCATAGTGACGGATCCTGGTTATTGGTTACTTCCAGGAACAGAAAAGCGTTTTCGTGACTGGTTACGTTGGGGACATGGTAAAGTTGATGTTGTTAAATCATTAGAAGAGTCTGTGGATACTTATTATTATCAAGTCGCTTATGATATGGGAATTGATCGCCTCTCTGCATGGATGAATAAATTTGGTTATGGTGAACGTACTGGTATTGATATTTCGCCTAATGAAGAGAGTCGCGGAATTATGCCGAGTCGCGCATGGAAAATGCAGCGTTATAAACAACCATGGGTTCCTGGTGATACAATTCCGGTCGGAATTGGACAAGGCTATTGGACTGCAACACCATTACAGTTGGCCAAAGCAACTACGATCATGGCGAATAATGGTAAAGTTTATACACCCCATCTGTTAAAAAATAAACGTAGTGAGATGTTAGAGGATGGAACATTCCCTGCATTAACAAAAAATGCCGTAACGACCAATTCTGATTTAACTGTATTAATTAATCAGGCATATTGGGCGCTTGCTAAAGAGGGGATGTATAAAGTCATGTTTGGCTCGAGGGGAACGGCTAGAAAAATTTATGCTGGTTCTCCATATAAAGCAGCAGGAAAATCAGGAACAGCACAAGTTTACGGCTTAAAGGCTGATGAAATTTATAATGCTAATGATATTCCAGAACATCTGCGTGATCATGCGCTATTTATTGCATTTGCTCCTTATGATAAACCGAAAATCGCTTTAGCGATTGTACTGGAGCATGGCGGCGGTGGTAGCTCTAATGGTGGTGCTATTGCTAAACATATTTTGGACTATTATTTATTGGGTGATGAATCAACGCAAGTTCCTGAGCCCATTGTGAATACGAGGCATGAAGACTAATGGTTAGTGGCAAAAAAGACTCACTTTTAATGCGGCTACATATCGATCCGTTATTTTTATTTTTTATTCTCCTGTTGCTCGGCTACAGTGTGTACATTATGTGGAGTGCCAGTGGGCAAAATCTACCGATGACCGAGCGAAAAGTAGGGCAGGTAATATTAGGTATTTTCGTGATGATTGTTTTTGCCCAGTTCTCACCTCGATTTTATGAAAAATGGGCACCTTATCTGTATATCGCCTGTATTATTGTTTTGGTTATTGTTGATGTCTTTGGTTATACCAGTAAAGGTGCTCAGCGGTGGTTAAATCTAGGATTTATTCGTTTTCAGCCCTCTGAAATCGCCAAAATTGCAGTTCCGCTGATGGTCGCAAAATTTATTAATAGAGAGGGATGTCCTCCACCCTTAAAAACGACCGTACAAACATTAGCAATTATTGCGGTACCTACGCTATTGGTTGCTATGCAACCCGATTTAGGGACGGCAATTTTAATTGCTATGTCGGGTATTTTTATTATATTCCTTGCTGGTATTAGTTGGAAATTTATTGCTGCATCTGTTGTGGCTATTGGCGCATTTATCCCGGTGATGTGGTTCTTTTTAATGCACGATTATCAGCGTGAACGGGTATTGACATTATTTAATCCAGAGCGCGATCCACTCGGTAAAGGTTATCATATTTTACAATCTAAAACGGCTATTGGTTCGGGTGGACTATGGGGTAAAGGTTGGCTTGCTGGCACACAGTCACAGCTAGAGTTTATTCCTGAACGGCACACTGACTTTATCTTCTCGGTAATAGCTGAAGAATTTGGTTTTATTGGTGCTATTATTTTATTAATTCTGTTTTTATGTTTAATTAGCCGAGGCCTTATTATTGCTTCACAAGCTCAAACCACCTTTGGTCGGATTTTAGCTGGAGGTTTAACGCTGGTGCTATTTATTTATGTCTTTATTAATATTGGTATGGTCAGTGGTATATTGCCGGTAGTTGGTGTACCATTACCTCTTATCAGTTATGGGGGATCGTCATTAGTTGTACTGATGGCTAGCTTTGGTATTATTATGTCAATCCACACACATCGTAATATGTTGTCAAAAAACATATAGTTTTTTATCTTTATAAGATCAGGTTTATATAATGAAAAAACAGTTATCACTTAAATTCAAATACTCCTTAGCAGTACTTGCATTAGCAATCGGTACTGCGCATGCAGATATTAGCTTTCCGACGCCTGATGCCCCTAAATTGGATGCAGAAGCTTACGTTTTGATTGATGCTAATTCGGGTGAAATTCTTGCTCAGTACAATGCAGATACTCGTCGTGATCCTGCTAGTTTAACAAAAATGATGACGAGTTATGTGGTTGGTGAAGCGATTAAATCCAAGCGCATTTCAACAACTGATATTGTGACGATTAGTAAAGATGCATGGGCGACAGGAAATCCAGTTTTAAAAGGTTCATCTTTGATGTTTCTAAAACCGGGCGATCAAGTTCCTGTATCTGAACTTAATAAAGGTATTATTATTCAATCTGGTAATGATGCTTGTATTGCGATGGCAGAGCATGTAGCCGGTAGCCAAGACGCTTTTGTTAATTTAATGAATAATTATGCTGAGCAATTAGGATTAACCAATACTCACTTCCAAACTGTACATGGTCTTGATGCGGCTGGACAATATACCACAGCAAAAGATATTGCGTTTTTAGGACGTGCATTGATTAAAGACCTGCCTGAAGAGTATGCTGTTTATAAAGAAAAAGAGTTTACCTTTAACAATATCAAACAGACAAACCGGAATGGATTATTATGGGATACCTCATTAAATGTTGATGGTATTAAAACTGGGCATACTAATGCCGCGGGTTATAATTTAGTTGGTTCAGCAGTTGAAGGGAATACTCGATTAATTTCAGCTGTATTAGGTGGACGAACATTTAAGGGTCGCGAAGAAGAGTCTAAAAAATTACTGACTTGGGGATTCCGCTTTTTTGAAACTGCTACACCATTAAAAGCGAATAAACCACTTGTCAATGAAACGATTTGGTATGGCGATGAGAATAGTGTTGCACTTGGCTCATTAGAAGATGTCTATGTGACGGTTCCGCGAGGTCGTGCAGCTGAGTTACAAGTTAACTATAAATTGAATGATGCTTATCTATCTGCACCGCTTGAACAAGGCGCTGAAGTGGGTAAAATGCAATTTATGTTAGATGATCAAGTGATTGCAGAAAAGCCACTTGTTGCACTTAAAACGGTCGAAGAAACCGGATTCTTTGGTAGCATCTGGGATTATATTAAACTCAAATTTCACCAATGGTTCTAGTATTAGAATTTAATGATAAGGCGGATTTTATTCCGTCTTATTTATTTTTATGAGTTGATAAAATGATAAGATGACACTATATAGAGTATATCGATTGAATTAAAGAGTTAATGAGAATATTATGCAACCAACTAAACTAAATGAACTACTTGATTTCCCTTGTTCTTTTACCTATAAAGTCATGGGCGAAGCTAAACCTGAATTAGTTGACAAAGTTATCACGGTGATTCAACGTCACGCGCCAGGTGACTATACACCATCAATTAAACCAAGTAGTAAAGGTAATTACCATTCAGTCTCTGTAACTATCAATGCAACGCATATTGAGCAGGTAGAAAACTTGTATAAAGAGCTAGGCGATATTGATATTGTAAGAATGGTACTGTAAGCCAGATATCAAAACAAATAATAGGAGGCGAAAGCCTCCTTTTTCGTTATAATTCTATTGTAATGTGGTATTTTAGTGTAAAAATAGGGCTTAGATTTAAGTACTAAATGAGAATCCTGTTTAAAAGGGGTTTGGATAGTTGTTTATAGTTGTAGGAGTCATTGAACCAAACAAGCAGGCTGGCAATGAAAAGATCCACTATTAGCTAGTTATTCATAAACGGTTCATATTTGAACTCAATACTGATTTTTGAGTTCTCAATATCGACAGTTGCCATGCAGTCTGTCCAGATAGGCTGATCATTAGTTAGATTATTATCGATAAAATATTGTCTCAATTTCACTAGTGCTTTTCTTAAATCAGTTGTTGCTCTACCTAAAGGCTCGTATTCGTACTCTTGATTACTAATAGATATATAATTAAATTCATATTCGCAAACATCACCTTCTGGATAGAGATTTGCAATCATAATAATATTTTTAGCATCTTCAGGCCCTGATGATACTAATATTTGACCTATTTCATTATATAAATCTGTTTGATTATTCTGCACGTTTATTTTCCTTCTAAATTATTAGCTTTGGTTTCTATGGATTTGGGGCATGGTGATGGAAGAGGAAGATATGTGGAGAGGGTTTATATACTTTAAACAAAAGTAAAATTATTATTCACCTGATGAAATTTTATTCTTATATAGTATATATCTTACTATTTTTAATATATATTGATATCAAACCGATTAATTTTATTATTCTTTTTCATAAGGAAGAATAATTAATTTTATCTTTATTTAATTAAAAAGACAAAATTTTGGAGTAAAAAATGAACAATCTCACTGTTGTTAATAATGTCACTCTTCCAGAATTACCAAATACTATTCTTCCCGCAATTGCTGAATTGACTAAAGCTCTCGGCATTCCTCGAGATACCTTAGCTAGTCAAGATGAAATTCAATATGCATGGAGAGATCTACCAAGGGAACTAAAAGAAATACCCGAAAATTTAAGAGATAATTTAATAGCAAGAATGTGTGTGGCTGTGAGTGCAGGTTTATTTGATGGTGCAATGAATTATATCTGGAATTCTGCGATTCTCCAGTTAAGACAAAAGATTAGAAATTTTGGTTTACCAGTAGTAGCTCAAATTCAACAAAATAATTTTGAAGAAAAACAATTAATAGAACTACAAGATAGTCGTCTTTTAGATCTTTGTTTAAAACTTAATATAATCGACGAAGATGGATTTTTCTTTCTTGATCAATGTCGTAATGTACGAAATAATTTTTCTGCTGCCCATCCAACAATGGGGACGGTTAATGATAGAGAATTTGTAACCTTCTTAAATCGCTGCGTTCGTTATGCTTTAGCCGACTCTTCATCACCAAGAGGGGTCAACATTAGTTCATTTATTTCTGCTGTAAAGGGTCCTAGATTTAATAATGATCAATGCCAAATCTGGATTCAAAGATTAGCAGAAACGCACGATGCACAACGCCAATTACTTATTAATATGGTTCATGGTATTTATTGTGACTCAGCAATGGCACAGCCGGCTCGTTTAAATTCTATTGATATTTGTAATGGACTAAAGAGTAGTTTCACTAGCTCAATCAAATCAGATTTAATTAATTCCCATTCTGATTATGTAGCAAAAGGCTTACAAGATAAGCACACGGCATCTTTACAATTTTTCGAGAGTTTAGGACTTATAAGCTTACTCAATGAATCAGAACAGCATTCAATTTTCTCTAAAGCTATTGAACGATTATGGAATACCCATAATGGAATGAATAATTTCTATAATGAACCACCTCTTGCTGAGAGATTATTAGAAATAACTCAACAAGGTGCGGTTCCTGAAACAATCCAAGATAACTTTGTTCAAACAGTGATGTGTTGCCGGATAGGTAATGGATATGGCATTTCTAACGCAGCTTTACATTTCTATAATGAAATTATTCGAGGTTTTTCTCCTCGAGAAATAGCTATTTTAATTCGAGCGGCAGGAGAGCCTAATTCTACTTTAGGACGTCGTATATCTGTGGGTGCTCTTTGCCGTAGAAATTTAAAAACGGCTTTAGAACTAATAGATAGTGCGTCTATTCCGAGTTCAATAAAAGCTGATTACGAGCGTCTGACTCGATAATATATGATTAAACCCATAAGACGCTACAAAACTCAATTTGTTTGCGTCTTAATAATCAGCCACCATTGCATCATACGTTTACGCTCATCAATAAACTGCGCTTTATGAATATAAGCGGCTCTAACGCTGTTACGCTCTTGATGGCTCATTTGTCTTTCTATTGTATCAGTTGACCATTGCCCCGATTGATTGAGTGTACTACAGACAATGGTTATTAAACCATGTCCGCAAATTTCAGTTTGAGTGCCATAGCCCAATCGGCGCAACGCCTTATTAATGGTATTTTGATTAAATGATCTAAATCACAAGTTTAAGAAAGGGAAAGCCCATTTATCTTGGTAAGATAATGTTGAGAGTTTGACATCGTATTAGTCGGAGAGAGAGGATTTACTCGTATCATCCATGATACTCACCCTACGGGCATCACTACGTGATGTACAAATCGTTCCGACTATTTGTCGACCTCCTTCGGAGGTTCATTCACTATACTTAATATATAAAAAAAGCCCGCTCAAAGAGCAGGCTTTCTTTATATATTTGGTCGGCGAGAGAGGATTCGAACCTCCGACCCACTGGTCCCAAACCAGTTGCGCTACCAAGCTGCGCTACTCGCCGTGAGCTTAATGGGGTGGCTAATGGGATTCGAACCCACGACAACTGGAATCACAATCCAGGGCTCTACCAACTGAGCTATAGCCACCATATAAGCAGGACGCAATATTACGCATTTCTAAATATTTTGTCCAGCACATTTTTAAAAATTTATGTCTATTTGTCTATATAATCAGCGTAATTTGATTTGATTGCTTAATATTAAGGCTTGTTCGCCATAATATTAATGATCTGTACATCGGTTTGCTGCATACTTTTACTCGCTAATGCACATAAGTTATTAATCGATATCTCAACACAATCACAGACGATCCCTTCATTGCCTGTAATTCGTACGCCATTTAGCGCCATTAAGACCGCTTTAAAGGCCGAAGAAGCTGATGTTGAGACTTTCATTGCACAGCTATTTGATGCACCATCACAGATAATACCCGTTAAATCGCCCACCATATTGCAAATCGCCATATTTACACTATTAATATTATCGTGATCTAATAGATAAACCATTCCAGCTGCCGCGCCCATAGAAGCCGTTGATACCGCACAGAGTGCGGATAATGGTGGATATTTACTATGAATATAAATCGCAATAACATGGGACAAGACTAATGCGCGAGCGAGTCGCTCTTCATCGGCATTAATATATTCCGCAATAACAACTACTGGCATGGTTGCTGCAATACCTTGGTTTCCTGAGCCGGAATTACTCATGGCCGGCAAGGTCGCTCCCCCCATTCGTGCGTCGGATGCTGCGGTAGTTCTAATCATGACTTTACTCAGTAGATCGTCGGATAGTAGCCCTTTATCAATTTGTTGTTTTAATAGCGCGGCAATACTTAATCCATAGGTGTTTTTTAGCCCCTCTTTGGATAACGCATCATTCAACTCTGCAGCATGTAGAATAAATTTAATTTTATCAAATTCAATATGACAAGCAAAATCGTACAGTAATTCAATTGACGCTTGCTCCATCACGGTTGTGGTATCGCTATTTGTCTGTTGTGCTGGATCTTTTTGGAAAATAATCTGTCCATCTTTTTCAATTAATACAATATTGGTATGGTGATCTTCGATACAGACTTTTACATGGCTATCATCAGTATAAACATTGGCTTCGGTATACAGTACTTTGTTCGTTTGCGCGATTTCAACTGAAACTCGTTTTTGTTGTAAGAAAGCTTTGGCTCTTTCGAGTTCAATTGGCGATATATTTTTTAATACATCCAGTTCAGCTTGTGCATCGCCACAAAAGACACCAACGGCAGCAGCAATAGGTAAACCGACCATACCCGTTCCAGGAACAGTAACACCCATCCCATTTTTCATCAAATTGGGTGACACTTTCGCGTTAACGCGAGTGATATGATCTTTATCTAAATAAGTTGCAGCTGTTGCACAAGCATAAGCTAATGAAATTGGTTCAGTACAGCCTGTTGCGGGTAAAACTAGACGTTTTAATACATCTATTAATGCTTGCCATATAGCGGTGTTATTTTCCATAATTTAATTCTCTATCTTATTCATGATGGGTGTTATTGTTAGCACTAATATTATTTAAGCAAAAAATATGCCAATACATTATTGCATTGATTAATAAAGATAATTTTAATTTATCTCACTATTTTATACTAAAAAGACCATAAATCTTACTCGCCATGAGTAAAAATAATGATAACTATCTGTATTTTAATGTTAAATTTTTCTCTTCTAAGAGAAAGTCATTTTGTTAAAAAATATCATTTAAAAAATTATTATTTATAATCAAATGGATAATAATTTGTGTTCAAAGTTTGCTTTCTCTATTTAGAGAAAAATTCTACATTTTGAGAATGATTTGTTTTATACTGGAGATCATCACAGAATAGTCTTAAATAAGCCATCGGAGCGATGTATGCAAACAGAATTAAACAAAATTGCGGATTTCATTCAAGCATTTGTGAATGCGATTGCCGCGATTTTGAATGTTGAAGTGACGGTGGTTGATCGCAATATGAAGCGTATTGCTGCTACCGCTAAATTTAATCAGTTAGGCGAACAGATACAACATGCTTCTTTCTTTGAAAAAATTTTCCATACACAGAGACCGTCAATCGTTGAAAATGCAAAAATGAGTGATGTGTGTAATCAATGCGGAAATCGTTTTAATTGTGCTGAATTTGCCGATATAGCTTACCCTATTTTTTTTGATAATAATGTCTGTGGTGTAATTAGTATTGCTGCATTTTCAGAGGAAGAACGGATTATTTTACAAGATAATAAGCGTAAATTTGAACAGTTCCTCAAATATATGAGCATGTTAATTGAGAGTAAAATGATGACGGTACACCATAGTCAAGAGCTTGAGAATCAATTAGATGAAGTCATTAATAACAATAGAAAACATTTAAATGAACTGGGGTTTATTGGTCAAAATCAGCAAATAAAAGCGATGCTCTCTTTAGTTAATAAAGTCAGTTGCTCTGATTCAACCATATTAATTATGGGTGACAGTGGTACTGGTAAGGAAGTGTTAGCTAATGTTATTCATAACAATAGCCCGAGAAGTCATAAATTGATGATTTCAGTAAATTGTAGTGCGATTCCTGAAAACTTAATTGAAAGTGAGTTATTTGGTTATGAGGCCGGAGCATTTACTGGTGCAAAATCATCGGGTCATATTGGTAAATTTGAACTGGCTAATAATAGCACGTTGTTTCTTGATGAGATTAGTGAACTACCGTTGTTAGCACAATCAAAATTATTACGTGTATTACAAGAACAAAAAATCACTCGCATTGGCGGTGCTCATGAGATACCGATTAATGTCAGGGTGATTTGTGCCACTAACCAAGATTTATTAAAATTAGTGGAGCAAAATCGCTTTCGTCTCGACCTCTATTATCGCATTAATGTCATTCCAATTACGATCCCTGCGTTAAAGAGCCGACGGGATGATATTCCACTATTAATTGAGGCATTTATACAGATTTATAATAAAAAATTTAAGAAGAGTATTCATATTTCTTCTACCGTAATGTCTGCCTTACTTAACTACGATTGGCCTGGTAATGTGCGGGAGTTAAAAAATATTGTTGAATACCTTGCTAATATTAATGAAACAGGGGAAGTTCAGTTAAGTGATTTACCCAAGAATGTACTATTACCCAATACGATTAATACACCTTGTGATACAGAACGATTTCAGTTAAAAAGTTTATTGTTTGAGTACGAAAAAAACATCTTGCAGCAGTTGTTGAAAAATACTATAACAACAGAAGAAAAAAGATTAGTTGCCAAAAAATTAGGGATTGGACTCTCAACACTTTATAAAAAAATGGAATTATTTAATATTTCCTAATACTATCTTTATAATTAAAACAATGAGTTAATAAATATACTTGTTTCAAATTAATTTCCTCGCCATAATAGGCGATTAATTAAAAGCAAATAGTTTCTAAATTAAGGTAAAAACTGACTGGTTTTTTTGTCTAATTTTATTTATATTGGAAACAATTATAAATTGTAGGGGTAAATTAATATGTATCAGCAAGATGTTACAATCACAGCGCAAAATGGTCTTCATACTCGTCCAGCAGCTCAATTTGTAAAAGAAGCTAAAACATTTAATTCAGAGATAACTATCACATCTAATGGCAAAAGTGCCAGTGCTAAAAGCCTTTTTAAACTACAAACTCTTGGATTAACACAAGGTACAGTGATCACAATCGTCGCCGATGGTGAAGATGAACAAGATGCAGTTGATCACCTAGTTAAGCTTATTCCCGAATTAGAATAACCCCATCGAATTAAATATGTTAAATTTTAGGTAATACTATCTGACAAGGATCAATATTATGGTTTCAGGTATACTCGTTTCCCCAGGAATTGCATTTGCAAAAGCCTTATTATTAAAAGAAGATGAAATTGTTCTAAACACTAGACCAATTGCCGATAATAAAATTGATGCAGAAATTGCACGATTTAAAGACGCGCGTGAGAAATCAAGCCAACAGCTACAAGCAATCATGGAACGTGCTAAAAAGACGTTAGGTGAAGATAAAGCAGCGATCTTTGAAGGTCACATCATGTTGTTAGAAGATGAAGATCTTGAAGGTGAAGTGATTAACCGTATCAAGACTAAACATTCATCTGCTGATGCTGCTGTTAACTCTGTGTTTGAAGCTCAAGCAAAAGAGTTAGAAGGGCTAGATGATGAATATTTAAAAGAGCGTGCTGCAGATATTCGTGATATCGGTAAACGTTTATTAAAAAATGTCTTAGGTTTAGAAATCGTTGATTTAAGTGCAATCCATGAACCTTGTGTTTTAGTTGCAACTGATTTAACGCCATCAGAAACCGCACAATTAAATTTAGATATGGTGCAAGGGTTTATTACTGATCTTGGTGGTAGAACATCACATACTTCGATTATGGCACGTTCATTAGAGGTTCCAGCTATTGTTGGTACAACTAATGCGACAAAAAATATTAAACAAGGCGACTATATCATATTAGATGCGATTAATAATGCCATCTATATTAACCCAAATAACCAAACGATCGATAAGTTAAAACTTGTCCAAAAACAGTACCTTGATGACAAAGAAGAGTTAGCTAAATTAAAAGATTTACCAGCTATTACACTAGATGGTCACCAAGTAGAAGTTTGTGCAAACATTGGTACTGTACGTGATATCGCTGGCGCGGACCGTAACGGTTATGAGGGTGTTGGACTTTATCGTACTGAGTTTTTATTCATGGATCGCGATGCTTATCCAAATGAAGAAGAGCAATTTAAAGCCTATAAAGACGTTGCTGAAGCGACAAATGGCTTGTCTGTTATTGTTCGTACGATGGATATTGGCGGTGATAAAGATGTTCCTTATATGCATTTACCAAAAGAAGAGAATCCATTCTTAGGTTGGCGTGCAATTCGTATCTGTTTAGATAAAAAAGATATTCTACATACACAACTACGTGCTATTTTACGCGCTTCTGCTTTTGGTAAATTACGTATCATGTTCCCGATGATTATTTCTGTAGAAGAAGTAAGAATCTTAAAATCAGAACTGAATATTCTTAAAGAACAACTACGTGCCGAAGGTAAAAAATTCGATGAAAACATTGAAGTGGGTGTGATGGTTGAAACTCCATCTGCGGCAGTTATTGCAAGACATTTAGCAAAAGAAGTGGACTTCTTAAGTATCGGTACTAACGATTTAACTCAGTATACATTAGCTGTTGACCGTGGTAATGAGTTGATTTCGCATCTTTATAATCCAATGTCTCCTTCTGTGCTTAACTTGATCAAAAATGTGATCGATGCATCTCATGAAGAAGGAAAATGGACTGGTATGTGTGGTGAACTTGGTGGTGATGAGCGCGCTACAGTACTATTACTGGGTATGGGATTAGATGAGTTTAGTATGAGCTCTATTTCTATTCCTAAAATTAAGAAAATTATCCGTAATACTAATTTTAGTGAAGCTAAAGCTCTTGCTGATGAAGCGCTACAAAAAGCAACCGCTAAGGAAATTAGTGATTTACTTGAAAAATTCGCGGCAGAAAAGCAAATTTGCTAGCAGGGGGCTACTATGGGTTTATTCGATAAATTGAAGCAGTTTGTATCTGATGATGATCAGAGTTTTATTGAAGTATTCGCACCAATATCTGGCGAAATCGTGAAAATTGAAGATGTACCTGATGTCGTATTTGCAGAAAAAATAGTTGGTGATGGTGTTGCAATTAAACCTACTGGTAATAAAATTGTTGCACCTTTAGCGGGTAAGATTGGTAAAATTTTTGAAACTAATCATGCATTTGCGATAGAATCTGACGAAGGTATCGAGTTATTTGTACACTTTGGTATCGATACTGTAGAGCTGAAAGGTGAAGGCTTTACTCGTGTGGCTGAAGAAGGACAGCAGGTTAAAGTTGGTGATACTATCATCGAGTTTGATTTGGCCTTTTTAGAAGGTAAAGCTAAATCTGTACTGACGCCAGTAGTTATTTCTAATATGGATAGTATCCATGAATTGGTTAAATTGTCTGGTACAGTTGAAGAAGGCAAAACCCCAATCATGAAAGTGAAAAAATAACTTCATTTTTGTAGCATTAAAAAACCGCTTTATAGCGGTTTTTTTATTATCTAATCGTTATCATTTATTCAATAAACTCAGTAAACAAGCCGAGACTTTTTACTGAGTTGTTTTAATTGATATATTGAATAACTTAGCGCCAAGATTTATAACGATTAATTAAACTATTGGTTGAACTATCATGGCTAGCGATTTTATCGTTATTTTGTAGTTCAGGTAGAATTTTTCCAGCAAGCTGTTTACCTAATTCAACACCCCATTGGTCAAAGCTAAAGATGTTCCAAATAACACCCTGTGTGAAAATTTTATGTTCATACATGGCAATTAAGGCACCTAATGTATAAGGCGTTATCTCTTTAACTAAAATAGAGTTAGTTGGTCGATTACCTTCAAATACTTTAAATGGCACTACATTTTTAACTTCATCTAAGGTTTTACCTGCTGATAAAAACTCTTTTTCTACCACCTCTTTAGTTTTACCAAACGCCAATGCTTCAGTCTGTGCAAAGAAGTTTGATAATAATTTTTCATGATGATCACCCACTTGGTTATGGCTAACCACTGGTGCAATAAAGTCACATGGAATGAGTTTTGTTCCCTGGTGAATTAATTGATAAAATGCGTGCTGTCCATTGGTACCAGGTTCACCCCAAATAATAGGCCCTGTTGAGTAGTTAACTTTATTACCACTACGATCAACATATTTACCATTAGATTCCATATTACCTTGTTGGAAGTAAGCTGGGAATCGATGCATATACTGATCATAAGGTAGAATTGCTTCAGTTTCAGCACCAAAGAAATTGTTATACCATAAACTAATTAAAGCTAAAGTAAGTGGAATATTTTGTTCTGGAGCTGCTTCACTAAAATGCAGATCCATATCATGAGCACCAGCTAATAGCTGTTTAAAATTATCAAAACCAATTGATAAGACGATTGAAAGCCCTACTGCTGACCAAAGCGAGTAACGACCACCAACCCAGTCCCAAAACTCAAACATATTGGCACTATCAATACCAAATTTGGTTACTTCTTGAGTATTGGTCGATAAGGCGACAAAATGTTTGGCGACGGCAGATTTATCATTAGCTGATTTCAGTAACCAATCACGAGCGGTTTGTGCATTGGTCATTGTCTCTTGGGTTGTAAAGGTTTTTGATGCGACTAAAAATAGCGTTGTTTCTGGATTAAGTGTTTTCAACGTTTCAACAATATGAGTCCCATCAACATTTGAAACAAAATGCATTGTTAAATGATTTTTATAAGGGCGAAGTGCTTCAGTAACCATATAAGGTCCTAAATCAGAACCGCCGATACCGATGTTAACAACATCTGTAATGGCTTTACCTGTATAGCCTTTCCATTCACAACTGATGATTTTTTTACTGAAGGATTCCATCTTTGCTAATACTGCATTGACGTCATCCATCACATTGACACCATCAGAATAAATCGCTTTATTCGAAATGTTACGTAATGCAATGTGTAATACTGAACGATTTTCTGTTTGATTGATTTTTTCACCATCAAACATCGATTTAATCGAAGCGGATAAATTACACTCTTTAGCTAAGGCGTGCAATTTATCTAATGTTTCAGCCGTTATATGATTTTTTGAATAGTCGATAAAAACTTGATCTTTAAAAGGTAAAGAAAATTTTTCACCACGTTGGCTATCTGCATCAAAAAGTGTTTTGATCGTCGTGTTCTTGATTTCTTTAAAATGAGATTGTAATGCTTTCCATGCTGCTGTTTCGGTTGGATTGATACTTTTTAACATAATGTAATACTCCTCTATCTATATTCAATTATAATATCGCTATCAGCGAAAGAAGCAATCAAAGACATACTGTTTATACTGCAGTTATCACTAAAATTTATACTATAATGATACCTGACAGCAATAATTTAACGAGATATGCCATCAAATTATTCTTCCTATTTGCTCAATAACTGTTTTCTTGCCTTAACTCGAGCAATCGCATCAGAAATCTGTTGCTTGCGTTGTTCTGGTTCGTGACTTTGGACATCATTAATAACCACTTCAGTATGTATATTAAGTGGTACTGACTTCGTTGCAACCAAACGTGCTTGCTTTTGCATTTTGAGCTGTGCTTCTCGTTCTGGGCTCATCGGTTGGTGAGGTGTTTTTAACGTAATACAGTCGGTCGGGCAGGCATTGATACACTCTTCACAGGACGTGCATAATACCGGCATGACGGTGTGTAGAAAATGTTTGGCGCCGACAATTGCATCTGTTGGGCAAACGCGGATACATTTGCCACAGCCGATACAGTTGTTCTCATCAATAAATGCGGTAAGTACTTGTGTCATTAACTTAAACCAACTATGTTTCCATTATTATCAATATCGATATTGCGATAAGCGGGATTGGTACCAAGCCCCGGCATTGTCATAATATTACCTGCGTAGACTCGAATAAACCCTGCTCCAGCAGATACAGCAAGATGACTTATATCAATGTCAAAATTAGTTGGTACATTTTTTAAGTTGGCATCTGCACTAATTGACATTGGCGTTTTTGCCATACAGAGTGGTAAATGATCGAGTTTCAATTTTTCAATATCTTGAATATCTTTTAATGCCTTTTCTGCTAAATTCGCTTTATTAGCACCATATTTTTTAGCCATTTTTTGAATTTTATCGATTAGCTTATCGCTGTCTTGATAAGGTAATGTGACGGAACTCTTTGTATTGCAGGCTTCAACAATATGGTGAGCTAGAGACTCAGCCCCTTTACCGCCTTTAACAAAAACTTCACTGACTTCACAAGCATATGCACCTTGCTCTAAAGCGTATTGTTGTAAAAATGCCAGCTCTTCTTCACTATCATGAGGGAAACGGTTAATGGCAACAATGACAGGCATACCATAACTTTTGGCATTATTGATATGCCACCCCAGATTAGCCGCCCCTATTGATAACAGCTCGACATTCGATTCAGAGATCTCTTTAGGAATTGGTTGTCCCGGTTTGATATTATATTTACCGCTATTGGATTTTAAACTACGCACAGTTGCCACAAGCACTACGCAAGATGGTGCGATACCAGATTGGCGGTATTTGATATTGAAGAATTTTTCCATACCCATATCAGAACCAAAACCAGCTTCTGTTACCACATAATCAGCTAATGGCAGCGCTACAAGATCGGCAATAACCGATGAGTTACCATGTGCAATATTAGCAAATGGCCCAGCATGAATTAAGACCGGAGTGTTCTCTACCGTTTGCATGATATTAGGGTTAATGGCATTTTTAAGGAGTACTGTCATAGCACCAGCAACTTCCAGATCTTCGGCGGTAATTGCGTCACCTTGGCTATTGTAAGCTAAAATAATCTGACCAATACGTTTACGCATATCATGTAAGTCATTAGCTAACGCCAATATTGCCATTAATTCTGATGCGGCAGTGATTTCAAAACCATCTGCACGTTCAACACCATTGAGTCCGCCACCGACACCAACGGTGATATTTTTTAAGGCACGATCATTATGGTCAATAACGCGTTTCCAAATGATACGATCTTTATCTATATTTAATCGTTTAAGGCCTGTTTGATTTGTAAAATCATCACCAAGACGTGTTTCATGATAAAGTCTTGCATCAAGCGCTGCTGACGCTAAATCATGCGCTGCTGTAATGGCATGGATATCACCCGTTAAATGTAAATTCAGGGTCTCCATTGGTAATACTTCTGCTTGCCCTCCACCAGCGGCGCCACCTTTGACTCCAAAAACTGGGCCTAAACTTGGTTGTCGAATACAAGCGATTGCTTTTTTACCAATATAGTTGAGTCCTTCGCTTAAACCAATAGTATTAACCGTTTTGCCTTCGCCAAGTGGTGTTGGGGTTATTGCGGTAACGAGAACTAATTTTCCTTTAACACTCTTTTTATTTGCTGCAATGATTGATAAATCAACTTTAGCAACGTATTTACCATGAGGGATTAAATACTCCTCATCGATACCACATTTTTGAGCAATTTCACTAATAGGAAGCAATTTGGCTGAGTTTGTCATAATGATGATCTCTTCATTGAGTAATAAAATAAGGTGTGCAGGGGTATAGTATAATGAAATTGTCTGACCGGATAAAGGTTAATTATTATTGCAATTAAAACAATATGTTAAATCAATTAATCGTTATGTTATGTATCTGATTATTAAAGGGGTGTAAATAAAACAAACTTTTTAGGAAATCTGTTATTATATGTCATTATTTTTGATTAGGATTAAGTAAATTATGGAATGGCTATTACAATATATCGTTTTTTTAGCTGAAACTGTAACGGTTGTTATCGCAATTGTTGTTGTGCTGGTTTTTATCATCGCACAACGTAAAAAATCGGCGCCACAAGGAAGTCTCGAAATTAAAGATCTCACCAGCGAATATCATGAGATTAAAGAGACGATGCAGCTGAATATCATGAGTGAAGAGCAGATTAAACAGTTCAAAAAGGCGCAGAAAAAGAGTAAAAAACAAGAGAAGAAGTTGGCAAAACAAGCCGATAAAGCGGCATCAGAAAAAGATGATACAGATACTGCAAAGCCAACGAATACACACAAAGATAAAGCAACTTGTTATGTGTTATCTTTTAATGGGAGTGTTGATGCCCATGAAGTTGAAGATTTAAGACAGGAAGTGAGCGCTGTGTTATCGGTCGTAAAACCTGAAGATAAAGTGCTTTTAAAACTAGAAAGCCCGGGCGGGGTTGTTCATGGTTATGGACTTGCTGCATCGCAATTGATGCGTTTTAGAAAAAAAGATATTCCGTTTACTGCCATCGTAGATAAAGTAGCAGCAAGTGGTGGTTATATGATGGCATGTACTGCAAATAAAATTATTGCAGCTCCTTTTGCAATTGTTGGTTCAATTGGTGTTGTTGCACAAATTCCTAACTTTCATCGCCTATTAAAGAAAAATGAAATTGATGTCGAGTTGCAAACAGCGGGACAGTTCAAACGGACTCTAACGATGTTTGGTGAAAATACAGATGAAGGTCGTAAAAAATTCCAAGAGGAATTAGAAGAAACTCATCTATTATTTAAAGATTTTGTAGCTGAAAACCGTCCTAATATCAATATTGATGACGTGGCAACCGGTGAACATTGGTTTGCTATTCAAGCGCAAGAGAAAGGCTTAGTCGATGAAATTAGTACTAGTGATGATGTTATTTTATCGCTGATTGATGAGTATAAAATTATTGAAGTCAAATTCCAGAGACGTAAAAAATTATCAGAACGTTTTGCAAAAAATGTCGTCAGCGGAATTGAAAAGTTATGTTTTCGTAATAGTCGAACCATTTACTAACTACTAGTATGTGAATAACTTATGTCCCAAGATACGGTTTTATTAGAACAGTTTTTAGATTCGCTATGGCTTGAACGTAATCTCGCCGATAATACGATTGCTTCTTATCGGCTTGACTTGCAGGCTCTGATTAAAGCCTTTGTAGATCTAAAGGTGACTTTTTTGACAGCCCAAACGATGCATCTGCAAGATTTTTTATTACAGCGGGTTGAAGAGGGTTATAAAGCCAGTAGTTCTGCGCGCTTACTTAGTGCGATTAAACGGCTATTTCAGTATCTTTATCGTGAAAAATACCGTGAAGATGATCCTTCAGCAAGTTTATCATCACCGAAGCTAGCAAAAAATTTACCTAAAGATTTAACTGAATCACAAGTTGAGGCATTATTACAATCCCCCAATACCGAAGATACTTTAGAAATTCGTGATAAAGCTATGCTTGAACTACTTTATGCGACGGGATTGCGGGTTTCTGAATTAGTCAATCTTGAGCTTAATGATATCAGTTTAGTCCAAGGAGTTATTCGCATAATCGGTAAAGGTAATAAAGAGCGCTTAGTGCCAATTGGTGAAGAGGCTATTTACTGGTTAGAGTATTATTTAAAATATAGTCGAGATGATTTACTGAAAGAGGGGCCTGCTGATGTTTTATTCCCTAGTCGATTAGGTAATAAAATGACCAGACAGACCTTCTGGCATCGGATCAAATATTATGCCATACTAACAGGGATAGATGCTGAGGCATTATCTCCTCATGTTTTGCGACATGCATTTGCTACGCATTTACTTAACCATGGTGCTGATTTACGTGTAGTACAAATGTTGTTGGGGCATAGTAGTTTATCCACAACACAGATATATACACATGTTGCGACTGAACGCTTAAAACAGTTACATCAAAAACATCATCCAAGGGCATAAGACTTAACAAATTTAGACACACAATAGGACATATTTTATGAAAAAATTAACCATGACCATCGGTATCATCTCTAGTTTACTTGTGAGTGCTGCATATGCCTCTGATGCCGATATTGCTGCGACGTTAGCAAAATTAGGTTATACAAAAGAGAGTATCACGATTAGCAATACACCAATGCCTAATATGAAAAGTGTTGTAACGCCTAGCGGTAAATTTTATATCACTAATGATGGTCAATTTTTGACTCAGGGTCCTATTTACAACATGAGTGGTAAACAACCACAAAATATTGCTAATGAATCTAACCTAGCTTTAATTGCAACTATTGCTAAAGACGCTATTGTTTATCAAGCACCTGACGAAAAGTATAGTATTTATGTGTTTAGTGATTACACTTGTGGTTATTGTAAAAAATTACATAGTGAAATTGATACCTATCTTAAAGCGGGTATCTCTGTACACTATTTTGCTTTCCCGAGAGCCGGTCTAGATTCTGATGTGGCAAAAAATATGCAATCTATCTGGAGTGTTAAAGATCGCAAAGCAGCATTTGATAATGCTTATCGTGATGGTAAAATTTCACCTGCTTCTAGCGTCGTTCCTTATGTGAAAATGCAATATGAAGTTGGTGTTAAGCTTGGCTTAACTGGTACTCCTGCAATTATTCTACCAAATGGTGAATTGTTAGCCGGTTATGTTCCTGCTAATAAATTATTGGAAATTCTAGAACAAACTAAATAGTTTGTTAATGTCATCATAAACTTATATAGCGCTTTGAATATTCATTGCGCTATTATCATTGTGTTTAAAATTAAGTAGATTATGAGTGAAATAGTAATAAAAAGACGAGAGTTACCTCAACAAAATATTCACTTAGCGAGCGTTAAACATCCTTTACTGGAAAAGTTGTATCTAGGAAGAGGGATAAAGTCAGCTGAGGAATTGAATTACTCCACTCAAGCGCTCCTAAATTATCAACATCTATCGGGTATTCATCTGGCAACGGAAGTTCTTTATCAGGGCGTTATTAATAACAAAAAAATCTTAATTGTCGGTGACTTTGATACTGATGGCGCAACAAGTACCGCTTTGATTATTACAGCCTTAAAAAAGTTTGGTATTACTAATGTGACTTATATTATTCCGGATCGTTTTGAAGATGGTTATGGTTTAAGTACCTCGGTTGTCAATAAGGCGATTGAACAGCAAGCAGAATTAATTATTACGGTTGATAATGGTATTTCAGCTGTTGAAGCAGTAAGCTTTGCAAAACAAGCAAATATTCAAGTTATTATTACCGATCATCACCTTGCTCCCGATGTTTTACCTAATGCTGATGCTATTATCAATCCCAATTTAGTCGATTGTGCATTCCCTTCGAAGAATTTAGCGGGGGTTGGCGTCACATTCTATTTTATGCTTGCTTTTCGCGCATTGCTTCGTCAGCAAAACTGGTTCCAAACTCGCAATTTAAAAGAGTATAATTTAGCTAATTTACTCGATTTAGTTGCCTTGGGTACTGTTGCTGATGTGGTTAAGTTAGATCAAAATAATCGTATTTTGGTTCAACAAGGCCTTAGCCGGATTCGATCAGGATATTGTGGTGCAGGGATTAAAGCATTAATTTCGATCAGTAAAAAGAATATTCATGAACTTACGGCACAAGATCTCTCTTTCTATTTAGCCCCAAGACTCAATGCGGCTGGCCGCATGGAAAATATGTCATTAGGTGTCGAGTTACTATTAGTTGAAAATGAACAAGATGCGCTTGAATTAGTTGAAGTGTTGGAAGATCTGAATAATAGCCGTAAAGCTGTTGAAAAAAATATGCAGCAAGAGGCGTTATCCTTTATTGAGCAATTGGATCTACAAACAGATACTATTCCCAATGGTTTTGTGATTTACCATCCAAAGTTTCATCAAGGGGTGATCGGCGTATTATCATCACGCATTAAAGAGCGATTTTACCGGCCAACGATTTCATTTGCATTAGCTGAAAATGGTTATCTAAAAGGATCTGGGCGCTCAATTAGTGGTATTCATCTTCGAGATATATTAGAACGGATAAATATTCGTGATTCAAAACTCATTGTCTGTTTTGGTGGGCATGCCATGGCCGCTGGGTTGACGATCGAACAAGAAAATTTAGCACTTTTTACGCAATATTTTAATGAAGAAGTCGCTAAAGTAACTGCTAATATGACATTAGAGCATGTTGTTGAAACTGATGGTGAAATAGGTGATGAATTTTTAAATGTTGCAACGGCGCAACTACTTAAAGAGCATGGTCCATGGGGCGAAGGTTTCCCTGATCCGTTGTTTGATGGTATTTTTTCTGTTTATCAGCAAAAATTGATTGCTCAAAAACACCTAAAACTTGTTTTACAACCCAATGATGGAGGACAGCTGGTTAACGCTATTATGTTTAATGTTGATCCTGCATTATGGCCTGATCCATCTATAAAAACAGTGAAAATGGTTTATAATCTGACTGTTGATGAGTTTAGAGGTAATCAAAGCATTACATTATTAGTAAAACATTTGTGGGCTTTGGACTAGAGACTTTTACGACGATTTAATGAGCTCCGGCGTAGTAACTATTAAAAATTGATAAGTTTTCAAAAGGATTCAAAATGCGTATTCATATTCTTGGTATTTGCGGTACTTTTATGGCAGGAATTGCATTAATTGCCCGCTCGTTAGGACATAAAGTAACTGGCTCTGATAAAAATGTTTATCCGCCAATGAGTACGTTACTGGAAAAAGAACATATTAAAATTATTGAAGGGTACGATCCAAGTCAACTCGATCCTGCTCCGGATTTAGTGATTATTGGCAATGCGATGTCGAGGGGAAATCCTTGTGTTGAATATATCCTTAATAATAATATCCCCTATATTTCTGCTCCCCAATGGTTACATGATAATGTACTAAAAGACCGTTGGGTTATTGCTGTTGCTGGGACACATGGCAAAACTACAACAGCAGGTATGGTCAATTGGATTTTAGAACAAGCAAACTATCAGCAAGGTTTTATGATTGGCGGTGTTCCTGGCAATTTTGAAGTCTCGGCTCGTCTTGGCGAAGGTAATTTCTTTGTCATTGAAGCTGATGAGTATGATAGTGCCTTTTTTGATAAACGTTCCAAATTCATGCACTATTGTCCGAAGACTTTGATATTAAATAATCTAGAGTATGATCATGCTGATATTTTTGATGATTTAGTTTCGATTCAAAAACAGTTTCATCATTTAGTTCGCTTAGTCCCGAGTAAAGGACTGATTATTTCGCCTCAAGATGATGTCAATTTAAAACAAGTACTTGCTAAAGGTTGTTGGAGTGAACAGATACAGACCGAATCTGCAACGGGTTGGGATGCTAAAAAACTGAGCAATGATGCAAGTAATTTTAGCGTGATTTTAGATGGTACAGTGGTTGGCGAAGTTAAATATCAGCTAGTTGGTGAACATAATATGCATAACACATTGATGGCGATAGCTGCTGCAAGAAATGTCGGTATTCCGATCGAAGATGCGTGTAAAGCGTTAGCAACATTTAATAATGCTAAAAGGCGCTTAGAGCTTTATGGTCAAGTCGATTCAGTTCAATTATATGATGATTTTGCTCACCATCCAACGGCGATCTTGGCAACACTTGAAGCATTAAGAAGTAAAGTTGGCGCCAATAGACGCATTTTAGCGGTACTAGAGCCTAGATCTAATACAATGAAGTTAGGCGTTTGTAAGGATGAAATCGCGCCGTCATTAGGCCGAGCTGATGAAGTATTTATCTATCAACCAGAACAACTACCTTGGTTAGTGTCGGATGTGGTCGATGAGTGTATTCAGCCTGCATACTGGTCAAGTGACTTAGATTTGCTCGTTGAGATGATTACGAAAAATATTAAATCCAATGATGTTATTTTAGTGATGAGTAATGGTGGTTTTGGTGGTATTCATCAAAAAATTATTGATAAATTAATAAAAGATAAAGAGAAAAAAACTCAGTAATACACTGAGTCAGATTAAGGGTGAATATCGGCTAGATATTCACCCTTTTTTATTTTAAGGCATTAATCGCGTTAATTATTGCTTGTACACCAATTTCAACCTTACTGCGTGGACATCCAATATTTAATCGTAGAAAACCGTTACCTTCATTACCATAGGTAAAACCCGGCATAATTGCGACCTTTTCATGATTTACTAGCTGCTCCTGTAATTTGATATCATCTAACTTAAGCGCGTTTAAATCAATCCAAGCTAAGTATGTTGATTCAGGAACAGTATATTGTAGTTCTGGAAATGCACTATTCAACTTTTCGGCAACAAAATTGAGATTACCATACAGATAGTTTTTTAAGGCTTTTAGCCAAGGTGCGCCATGTTGGTAAGCGGCGATTGTGGCGACTAACGACAACACTGCCGGAGATGATAACCCATCACAAGCTTTTATTTGTTGTAAATAATCAGCTCGGGTTTTAGCACATTCAATTAAACCATAAGCACCAGTTAAGGCTGGAATATTAAAGCTTTTTGATGCTGAGGTGATTAATGCCCAGTTGCTTTGACCACATTGGCTCCATGGTATATGTTCTCCTTGCCAAACCATATCCATATGAATTTCATCACTAATCACTTTTACATTATATTTGGCACAAAGATTAGCCATTGTCATTAACTCTTGTTTTGTCCATACTTTCCCCGTTGGGTTATGAGGACTACAGAGTAAAAGGATTTTAACCTCTCTTTTGGCTAATATCGTTTCAAGGTCGTTCATATCACAGTGCCAGTTACTACCTTGTTTAGTCAATGGACAACTGACAACGTGCCGTTTATTACCAATAATGGTTTTATAAAATGCATCATAAGCTGGAGTATGGACGACAATGCTATCATTTTCATCACTCCATAAGTTAATAAGTTTCGCAATCATATAAATGACTGATGGGCCATAAACTGCCATATTTCGGTCAATAAGGGTGCTAAACTGAGAGGTAAACCAGTGTTCAATCGCACCCAGATATTCATCATTTTGCCAGCGACTATAACCTAGCACGCCATGACTCAGACGTTGATGTAAAGCATCTTCAATACAAGGGGCAATTTTGAAATCCATATCAGAAATTGTAAATGGTGTTAAGTTCGCAACACCAAACCGATCTTGTACATAATCCCATTGAGTACACCAAGTGCCTTTACGATCAACTGGGGTAGCAAAATCAAATAAATTAGTATCAGAAATAGCCATTTGAGTGAGCCTTTTTACAATATACGGCTAGTTTGACTAGCCGATTGAATGCTTAACTATGATAGATAGTGTTGTAGTTCATCTTTAACTAATTGGACTTGTGGCCCGATGACAACTTGCAAATTATGTTCATTAAGACGCACAACACCAATAGCTTTGTTAGCTTTTAGTTTACTATCATCAACAAGACTAATATCTTTAACAGATAAACGTAGGCGGGTAATGCAGTTGTCTAAAGAGACAATATTATCCGCGCCGCCGAGGGCTTCTAATATAGCAGGTACATTATAGCCAGATTTGCTCTGTATCATGCTGTTAATTTGTGTATTTGTATCGTCATTTTGAAGCTCAATTTCTCGTCCAGGCGTTTTGATATTGAAGCGTAGAATAAAGAACTTAAATACAAAGAAGTAAATGACAAACCAGACAGCAGCAATTACCGGAACCCAATACCATTTAGTCGCGGTGCCATGCAAAATACCGAAGACAACAAAGTCGATAATATTGCCATCAGTATTACCAATTGTCACATCAAGTAGAGACATAATCATAAAACCAATACCAGTTAATAAGGCATGGATAACATATAAAATAGGTGAAACGAATAAGAATAAAAATTCTAGTGGTTCGGTAATTCCCCCAACTGTACAGGCAACAACACCTGAGATTAATAAACCTTTAATTTTATGTCTATTTTCTGGTCTTGCACAGACATACATCGCTAATGCTGCACCAGGTAAACCGCCTAAGAATGATGGCATTTTACCTTGTGATAAGAACCGCGTCGCACTTTCAGAAAATGCGGTGGTTGTTGGGCATGACAATTGTGCTTGGAAAATTGTTAGTGCACCACTGACGGTTTCGTTACAGACTTCCATCGTACCGCCAGCATCGGTAAAGCGAATCAATGCAACTAAAATATGATGTAACCCAAATGGTAATAATAGTCGCTCACCAGTACCAAAAATTAATGGACCAAATGCTCCAGTACTATTAACAATATAACCTAATCCACTGATCGCTTTGGCAAAAAATGGCCAAATTAAAGGGATCAATAATCCTACAATACCTAATGTTAATGTTGTAATGATTGGCACAAAGCGATTACCACCGAAAAAGGCCAAGGCATCGGGTAAGCGGATTGCTCTAAAGCGTTCATGCAGTATATAGACTAAGATACCGACAAAAATAGCACCTAAGATACCCGTGTTAATAGATTGAATCCCCAATACTGACTGAATATCATTAGCCCTTAGTATTGCTGAATCTTCGGTTGGTAAGATGCCTGAAATTGTTAAGTAAAAGTTGATGCTTAAGTTTAAAACAGCATAACCAACAAATCCTGAAAATGCGGCTACGCCTTTATCCTCTCTTGCCAGTCCAAGCGGAATTGCAATCGCGAACATTGCAGGTAAGAAACTAAATGCAAATGAACCAATTTTACTCATCCAAGTAAAAATAGTGATGCAGAGCCAATTATCTAGAAATGGTAATAATTCGCGTACATCTTGGCTGGCCAATGAACTACCTATTCCAAGCATAATCCCACAAAATGAGAGTAGTGCAACCGGTAGCATAAACGTCTTACCGAGGCTTTGGAAAAACTCCCAAAAGGTAACTTTAGTTTTAATTTTATTTGGCATAATGGGACCTAAATGTTGATTAATTAGTATTAATTTACCCTAAGGTAAAACGTTTTACCATAGAGTAAATGTGTCCTTTATCACAAAATTAGAAAATAAATTTAGCTATAGGCAAGTTAACTGAAAATAGCTAATATGATGTATCGACAATGACTAAAATAGATTTAACATGATGCGAAAACCCACAATTAATGATGTTGCTAAACATGCCAATGTTTCCGTAACGACAGTTTCACTTGCTTTAAGTGGAAAGGGGCGCATATCTGAAATAACAATTAAAAAAATCAATGAAGCAATTCAAGAACTTGGTTATGTTCGTAATAAAAATGCGGCAACGTTACGTAGTGGGCATTCTGCGGTAATTGGCGTTATTGTTCATGATATTCGCGATCCTTTTTATGCCGGAATTATTACGGGTATTAATGAGGTGCTTGTTGAGCAAGAATATATTATCTTTTTACTACAATCTGATATGACCTCTGCGGGTTTGTTCAAATGTGTTAATTCACTTATTGAGCAGGATGTGTCGGGTATTATTTTAGGAAGTGGTGGACAGATCGCTCATGAAATTAAAACGATTACCGATAAACATAAAATACCACTCATTTTGGTCTCCCAATCCAGTAGCGTCGATAATATATTGCTTGTGCGTTCTGATAACCGATTGGGGGCAAAGCTGGCTACAGAATACCTAATTAGTAAAGGACATAGACAGATTGCTTATTTAGGTGGCCGAAGTGATTCATTAACTCGTGCTGAACGTGTTGCTGGTTTTGCCAATGCATTAACTAAGCATGGTCTTAAATTTAAAACTGAGTGGGTTGTTGCTGATGATTATCCTGAACAATTAGGCAACTTTGAACAGCTACTTAAACAATATCCCAATATTACCGCCTTTTTATGTCATGACACTTCAACTACATTAGCGCTTATTTTAGGTGCTTCAAAATTGGGACGCTCTATTGGTAAAGGCGGTAATACGAGTTATTTTGAACAACAAATAGAGATATTCAGTTTTGGCACTCAAAGTGAGATATATTTGGCGAAAAATTTAATCAGTTATATTGATAACCAACCTATCGAGATTGGTCGGCAAGCGGCTAATAATCTACTTAACAGCGGCTCAACACTCCCAGAAATAGTTATTGAGCCTAGATTGATTACTGAATAAGTGTGGTTTTTCTGTGGATAATATAAAAATAATCTACAACTCATATATAGCATTTATTTTTATGACTAGTTAACTAATTTGATTTCCTCAAGTGCTAAATAACAATAGGGCCGAATGAATCGACCCTATTTTTTTACACTATAATTAGATATTACAGCAATATTATAACGAGTTATAATTGTAACTATTTGATAATACGTTTATATTTAGCTCGTTTAGGTTCTAGCGCTTCTGCACCAAGAGTTCGTTTTTTCCACTCTTCATATTCTGTAAAGTTACCTTCAAAGAATTCAACATGACCTTCATCTTGATAGTCAAGAATATGGGTTGCAATACGATCCAAGAACCAGCGGTCATGGGAAATCACTAATGCAGAGCCTGGAAATTCTAAAATCGCATTTTCTAATGCACGTAGTGTCTCAACATCAAGATCATTGGTTGGTTCATCGAGTAACAGAACATTACCACCAATTTGTAGTAATTTAGCTAAGTGGACTCGTCCGCGTTCACCCCCAGAAAGTTCACCAACACGTTTTTGTTGATCAACACCTTTGAAGTTAAAACGACCAACATAGGCTCGGCTAGGAATTTCAAAATTACCGATACGCATAATATCTTGACCATGAGATATTTCATCCCAAACTGTCTTTTTATCATCCATACTGTCACGGAACTGATCGACAGATGCAAGTTGTACCGTTTCACCTAATGAAATTGTGCCAGAATCAGCTTGTTCTTGTCCTGATAACATTCTAAATAGTGTCGATTTACCAGCACCATTTGGACCGATAATACCGACTATTGCACCTTTTGGAATACGGAATGAGAGATCATCAATTAAGACGCGGTCACCATAGGATTTGGTTAAGTGCTCAACCTCAATAACTTTATCACCGAGTCGTTGACCTGTTGGAATAAAGAGTTCATTGGTCTCATTTCGTTTTTGATAGTCACTACTGTTAAGTTCATCAAAACGAGCAAGACGAGCTTTACTTTTTGCTTGACGACCTTTAGGATTTTGGCGCACCCATTCAAGTTCTTTTTCAATTGACTTACGGCGAGCAGACTCCGTCGAGGCTTCTTGTGCAAGACGTTGATCTTTCTGTTCAAGCCAAGATGAGTAGTTACCTTCCCAAGGAATACCTTCACCACGGTCAAGTTCTAAAATCCAACCCGCTACATTATCAAGGAAATAACGGTCATGGGTAACAGCAACGACAGTACCTTCATAATCGTGTAGGAAGCGTTCAAGCCACGCAACAGATTCCGCATCTAAGTGGTTGGTTGGTTCGTCAAGTAAGAGCATGTCTGGTTTTTCAAGTAATAAACGGCACAGTGCAACACGACGGCGTTCACCCCCTGAAAGAACAGCAATTTTTGCATCCCAATCAGGTAGACGCAGTGCATCTGCAGCTCGTTCTAATTGAGTGTTGATGTTATGTGCATCATGAGTTTGAATAATCGCTTCAAGCTCAGCTTGCTCTTTGGCTAGCTTATCAAAATCAGCATCTGGATCGGCATAGGCGGCATATACAGCATCAAGACGAGCCAATGCATTTTTTGCATCACCTACCGCTTCTTCAACAGCTTCACGAACAGTTTGTTCTGGATTTAATTTCGGTTCTTGTGGTAGATAACCAATTTTGAGTCCTGCTTGTGGGCGTGCTTCGCCTTCGATTTCAGTATCAAGACCCGCCATAATTTTTAAAAGTGTTGATTTACCTGAGCCATTTAAGCCTAATACGCCAATTTTTGCGCCATGAAAAAAACTTAAAGAGATATTTTTGAGGATGTAGCGTTTAGGTGGGACAACTTTACCCACTCTATTCATTGTAAAAACATATTGTGCCATTGCGTTTTCCATTAGTTAACATGACAATTGATGTGTATATTGTAGCGAATTCAGCACTCGATGCTAGTAATATTTTCTCAAGCAAAATCAAATGATTAATTTATCTATAACCATTTGATTTTATTTTTTCTTTCATATTAATTATCATACTTATTATTTAAGTTGATCATCACGATAATAAGATAATTTTCGTTCAATAGTTGTTTCATCTTCACAAATAAGTCTCGTCCAATCACCCTGTTCATTAAATTCACTATATTGACATTTCGTTATTATCGTCTTTTTACCTGACTCAGTGAGTGATTCTTTATACGTTACTAATTTATTGTTTTCATCTAATATCACTTCTTGTTCTAGATGCAGTTTCTCATTTGTTTCAGGAATAGTCGCATTTTGAACTATTTTTACTAAATAATTATTTGCATAAAAATATTTTGTTTCAGAATTATCATTATAAAAACGAATTACTCTATCTTCCTCGTCATAAATCACTTGTCCATTTATGTATTCGTTAACGTTCGAGTGAGTTTTAACAATCTGACCTCTTGCATTGGTTCTATATTCAATACGATTTGAAGAAGTTGAGAACCTACTATAACTTAATGATCCTTTAGAATACCAACCGATAGGTTCTGAATCATATCCCCAGTTTCGCGAGATCTCACCATTCGTACTCCATAATCCTGATGGGGGAATATGAATATACTTTGACATCAGTACACCATTACTGAAATAATTGAGTGATTCTTCTATCTGGTCAAAAGTATTATTTATTTTCAATTCGATTTCTTTTATAAAGTGAGTAGGTTCAGGAGGCGCTCCTAATATATTAAGATCGTTTAATAATAAAACATTATTAGCATAAATTGTTTGGGCAAACTCATGACGGTTTATTAAATGCAAAACTTTATCACCACCACCCCAACCTGGATCATAAAGATATTTATATGAGTCAAATTGAACTGGAGTGGATTCATCATAAAATGCATAAATTTTTGTCGCGATATCCGTTTCAAGTATCAGGCTACCATCAACTTTTTTAACGAAATTAATTAGCTCAGATAAGGTGGATTGTTCATCAATAATAAAAGCGGGAATTTTATTATCTTTCTGCAAGAAATTCACATTTTTGAAATCAGGAATATCGCTGTATTTTTGATAATAATAAAAATACTTAGTAAAAATATCTGATTTAGCCCAATCAGGGATATTTTTGACTTGATAACTGAATTTACCTTGTTGCTGAATATTGTCCTGATAATTGAATAATTCTATTTCAATTAGCTCAATTTTGCCAAAACAGAAACTTTGGTCAACATAGTAGGTCTGTCCAATTGGTGTTAGATCATAATGTTTTGAACCCATAGAAGTTTCCATGAGAAGCCCCATTTGTACAAATAAATCTAATCGTCTAGCTAATTCATTATTAACCCAGATGACAAAGCGATTATTTTGCTTTGATACTGGAATATATTGATAAGGAAATACCACATCTCCAACATAATAACAAATGGCTTGATTACCACTTGGATTGAGATTATCAATTTGCTGTTGAATGGTTGCTTTAATATTATTTTGGCCATTTGAATTTGAGGCTGCTCCCCAAAATGACTGTAGACAAAATGCAATTAGTACTATAACTTTATATTTCATCTTTTAGCCTCTTTATTGGGAATGAATCTCAGGTTTAACGTCCAGTTTCTTGGTGGGATAAATAGTCTTTTCATAAAGACGGTCAGTTAAAAAACGCATTTTGATATGATAAATTTGGTTATTTAATATACTGTCGCTAGCCCAATCAGGCAGATTTTCAATAGTATAGGTAAAGCGAATCTTCATTTGGTTTTTACTTATAGACTCTAATAAATTAACTTCATTGAGTACTTGCCGACCAAAACAAAATCCGACTTCAGGAACAAAATAATGTTTACCCTCATTGCTTAAATCATATTCGAATTGATACGAGTTATTCTCTATTGCCTTTTTATTTAGTAAACCTAAATCGGCAAAACGATTTAGACTTTTTACTAATATAATATTTTTTGTAATTAATTTTTGATATTTATCCCATTCGGTTTCTTGTCCATTATCAAGATAATATTGATTAATATAAGGGAAGTTAACATTTTCTATTGCAAAACAAAAGCCACGATCACCTTCAGGGTTCATAATATCTAAACTCTCTTGAATATTTACTTGCCATGCTTTACGTTCTTCTTCATTACCGCAGCCGACTAAGAGTAACGTTAACATAGTCAATACACCGATTGATGCTATTTGAAATGACATAATTGCTTCTACCTTGATTAAATAGTAATTGTTAAAATTTATCAAGATAGTAGCAGAATATCCAGATATCACAAGTAGGATATTATGTTGATAAATTAACAATTTTGGTATGCGGATTTTAGGTAATAAAGCCAAATAATGAGTCCAAATAGTGCAAGGGTTACTCCTGTTATAACTACTGAAATCCAACCGAAATTAGCAAACAAGTAAGTTGAACTAAAAGAGCCGAGCATTCCGCCTGTAAAATAACTTAACATATACCCAGCATTCATTCGAGTTCTGGCGTCTGGATTACCTTGATAGATGGCATTCATACACGAAACATGGGTGATTTGTACCGCAAAATCGATAAGAATAACACCAATAATTAAGGCGATAATTGATAATTGTGCAAGTGATAGTGGTAGCCAAGAGAGTAGTAATAATATAAGTCCAATAGAGGTAACTAAGCGCCCCTTACCTTTATCAGATAAGCGTCCGACAATAGGAGACCCCATGGCGCCTGCCGCTCCTGCTAAACCAAATAGACCGATAATAAAATCGGAAAAGTGATAGGGTTCACTGCTAAGCAAAAAAGCTAATGGTGTCCAGAGTAGTGAAAATAGCGCAAAAGCAATACCACCAATTAGAGAACGAATTCTTAATACCCGCTCATGGCGATACAGTACAAAAATGGAACCAATTAAGCGCCAATAGTTAAGCTGCGCTTGATTAATATAGCGAGGCAGTGAGTAACTTAGTAGCAGTGTAATTAAACACATCATACCTGCCGCAATCCAATAGACCATTCGCCAATCAACCATTGTTGAGATTGCACCGGCAAATGTTCGCGCTAAAAGAATACCAAGTAACATACCACTCATTAAAATACCAACAATTTTACCGCGTTGATTAGGAAAGGCTAATGTTGCAGAAAAAGGAATTAAAACTTGCGCTACAGCGGAAAATACTCCCGCAATGGCTGTACCGATAATTAACATGGTTGGGTTATAGGCTAGAGCACTAATAATTAACCCTAAAGTTGTTAACAACATTAGGCTAATAATTAATGTTTTGCGTTCAATTTTATCGCCTAATGGTGCGATAAACAGCAAACCCAGTGCGTAACTAAATTGTGCTGTGGTGACAATAATGCCTGAGTTCTCCATTGATATATGAAGATCTTGTCCGATAGAGTGCAATAACGGTTGGGCGTAATAATTGTTTGCAACTGTAATTCCAACAGCGATTGCCATCAATAGTGTAAGTGATATCGATAATCCGGATGAGGAGGAGCTATTCATATTATAAATCTAGTATAAATAATTTGATCGTCGCATTATAATACCTTAATAATTAAGTTCAATTAGGTTATTTATTTTTATCGAGTGGTGTTTAACTTATCTTGATTACGTGAATTTATATTCACTTATTTTGAATAAATATTTA
This sequence comes from Orbaceae bacterium BiB, assembly GCA_036251205.1. NCBI lineage: Bacteria > Pseudomonadati > Pseudomonadota > Gammaproteobacteria > Orbales > Orbaceae > Orbus > Orbus mooreae. The sequence goes on from CP133958.1 coordinate 2,064,992, forward strand.
CATAAAGTAAATTTAGGTTAAACTATTCGTTATTATCTCATTGCTGTTATTAGGGACACTATTATGAGTTGTAAAGAACAAAACCCCGTTACCCGTAGTTTATTTGATAAAGTCATTTTACCCGTGTATGCCCCCGCGCAATTTATTCCTGTTAAAGGTAAAGGTAGCCGAGTGTGGGATCAAAATGGTGAAGAGTATATTGATTTTGCTGGCGGTATTGCGGTTAATGCTTTAGGTCATTGTCATCCTAATTTATTAAAAGCACTACATGAGCAAAGCGAAAAATTGTGGCACGTTAGTAACGTATTCACTAATGAACCCGCTCTACAATTAGCACAAAAACTAATTGATAATACATTTGCTGATAGAGTATTTTTTGCCAATTCAGGTGCTGAAGCGAATGAAGCCGCATTAAAATTAGCCCGACATTATGCTATTGAGAAATTTAGTCCTTACAAAACGAAAATTATTTCGTTTAATCACTCTTTTCATGGGCGTACTTTTTTTACCGTCTCAGTTGGTGGACAGGCTAAATATTCTGATGGTTTTGGACCAAAACCAGCGGATATTATTCATATTCCATTTAATGATTTAGACGCGGTTAAAGCTGTCATTGATGATCATACTTGTGCCGTAATTTTGGAACCCGTACAAGGTGAAGGTGGATTAACATCGGCAACACCTGAATTTTTAAAAGGATTAAGAGCGCTATGTGATGAGTTTGATGCGCTATTAATTTTTGATGAAGTTCAGTGTGGTATGGGGCGTACAGGTACTTTATTTACTTATCAGCAATATGGTGTAGAGCCTGATATTTTGACTTCAGCTAAAGCATTAGGTGGTGGTTTCCCAATCAGTGCTATGTTAACAACAGAAGCAATTGCAGAAGTGATGCATCCTGGAGTGCATGGTACAACTTATGGGGGAAATCCTCTTGCTTGTGCTGTTGGTTTAGCTGCATTTGATACGATCAATTCAGCTGAAGTACTCGCTGGTATTAATGCTAAGCGCGAACTGTTTATTAATGAACTAGAAAAGATTAATCAACAATTTAATGTATTTACGCAGTATAAAGGTAAAGGATTATTACTAGGCGCGGAACTGAACCCGAAATATCATGGTAAAGCACGAGATTTTTTGAATGTTGCGACTGAATTTAAGGTAATGATTCTCAATGCAGGGACTTCAGTATTAAGATTTACACCATCATTAGTAATTACTGATGAGGAGATCAAAGAGGGGATGCAGCGTTTCGCACAAGCTGTAGCTAAAGTGGTTGCCTCTTCTTAATTCCGTTATAGAAAGATTGCTTTGAGCAATCTTTCTCTCTTTCTCCTTTCTTGCGATATATTGACGTTTTAATAGTTGCAATCACAATCTTTATTGCGATAGAATTCAGGCTCAAATTAGGTTGCTAATCTCAATATAGAAAATAATGGTTTTTTCTGTGTTAGTTTAAAACGTACTTAGCTGTTATAAATGGCGATTTAAAGGATTATGATGAATCCAAATAATAAAATTAAAGGTGGTATTTGATGTCAGTGGGTCAATTAAATTATGCAAAAACATATTTTGTAACGAGCGCGCCTGATATCAATCATTTACCTGAGGATTCTGGTGTTGAAATTGCATTTGCTGGTCGTTCTAATGCGGGTAAATCCAGTGCACTTAATACGTTAACTAATCAGAAAAGCTTAGCTAGAACCAGTAAAACACCTGGACGAACTCAATTAATTAACTTATTTGAGGTTGAACCCAATTGTCGCCTAGTTGATTTACCAGGTTATGGTTATGCTCAGGTTCCCGAAACTGTAAAGATTAAATGGCAACAAGCGTTAGGTGAATATCTACAAAAGCGCGAAAGCTTAAAAGGATTAGTTATCTTAATGGATATTCGTCATCCGCTTAAGGATCTCGATCAGCAGATGATTGCTTGGGCTGTTGAGTCTAATCTTTCAGTGATGTTATTACTCACTAAATGTGACAAATTGGCTTCAGGTGCGCAAAAACGCCAGCTTAATATGGTTCAAGAAGCAATTTTACCTTTTCAAGGTGATATTACAGTTACAACATTTTCTTCATTAAAACGTAGTGGGTTAGAGCAGCTAAAACAGAAACTTAATGAATGGTTTAGCCAACAAGACTAAAATTGTATGATGGCATTGTGATCCGCTAATAGTTTAACTATCGTTTGTTTATCAACTAATGCTCCATCTATTACGTGGGGCAATCTATCTATCTTTCTCTCTATCAAAGATTGCTGACAGATATAGATGTTCTCAATATCATAAAGCTCTAACATGCCAAATGTTGCGATATAGTCGCGTAGTAAGATTTTATCTGGTTGCTGATTCTCAAGTAAGTGAAATACACCATTATTAATAAAAAATATAGAGATTTGATTAATATCGGAAAGTGCTAAGGATAGATCTAGTCCTTCTCGACCTCTTGCTGAACCATGAGGTGGATGATTAAAAATAATAGCAACTTTTTTCAATTTTTCACCCTCAGTTAAAACTGTATCACTCGCTCACTTTGCGAGATTGATTCACTTAATTCACCCAGCCCAACTAACTCAAATTGAGTCGCAACATTATTCATTTGCCCATTATCTTCAACTCCACGTCGTTGCGCAGCTGCAATACAGACTGAGAGTTTAACTTGATACTCTTTAGCCAGTCTTTGCCATGCATTGACTAGATCAAACTCATCATTGGCTGGATTGGTTAAACTATTTGCGTTATAGATACCGTCAGCGTAGAAGAAAATAGAGGTTAGTTTGTGCTTAGAACGAGATAGTAAAGAGTGACAAAATTGATAAGCACAATAAGAAGATTGGGTCCCATAGGCGGGACCCATTACAATAACAGTATAATTGAGTGAAGTGTTACTCACACTAAATTATTCAGTTGGTTGTTTTGCTTGATCGTTATTAATACCTAATAATTCAACTTCAAAAACAAGCGTTGAGTTTACAGGAATATTAGGGCTTGGAGATTGTTCACCATAAGCTAATTCTGGTGGAATAACTAATTTAATTTTTCCGCCAGTACCGATTAATTGAATCCCTTCAGTCCAGCCAGGAATAACACTACTTAATGGAAATTGAGTTGGTTCACCACGATCATAAGAACTATCAAATTTCGTACCATCTACTAATGTGCCAGTATAATGAACGATAACAGTATCTTCTGCCGTTGGATGTGGGCCTGTACCCGGAGTAATCACTTCATAAAGTAGGCCACTATCAGTTTTTTTCACATCTGGTTGCTCGGCAAACTCAGTACGGAATTTATCACCGACAGCAGTACTAGTTGCTTTTTCAGCCGTTAAACGTTCTTGTTGTTCTTTGTTTAAACGATTACCCAATTCAGTTAAAATGAATTGAATTTCTTGTTCATTATATTTAGATTGACCATTTAATGCATCAATAAAACCTTTGATTACTTCTTTGTGATCAAGATTTAGATCGCTTTTTTCAGCATTAAATTTTAAGAAATTAGCATAAGATACACCAATAGCATAAGCTTCTTTAGATGGATCGACTTCAATATTAATCGATTGATCAGCCGCACCATTCTCAGTTGTTTGAACTGTGGATGGTTGTGTATCTGTGGTTTTTTCTGCTTTTTTATCATCACAACCTGCTAATGCAAATACAATTGCACTACCGATCAGTGTCATTTTTAATAATGATTTCATCCTAGACTCTCCATAATTTATCTCGAATAGATTTGGCTATTGTATACAATAGTCGCTGTATTATATACAAATCTAAGAGCAATAGCATGCAATTTACAAAATCATTATATTTTATCTGTCGGTGATTTATGCGAATCAAGTAAATAATCATTTGAAATGATTCCCCCAAACCATAACATCAGTTATAATGCCCAGCAGATATAATTATTACAAAGAAGGATGATTATTTTGAGTACTGAATTAAATTCCCTTGATATCGACGAAATCATTCGTTTATTGCCACATCGTTTCCCATTTTTAATGGTTGATCGCGTTGTTAGCTATGAAAAGGGTAAAACATTAAGAGCGATTAAAAACGTTTCGGTGAATGAACCGTTTTTCCAAGGTCATTTCCCTAATAAACCGGTTTTTCCCGGCGTTTTGATTTTGGAAGCAATGGCACAAGCCACTGGTATTTTAGCTTTCAAAAGTATTGAAGAATTGACACCTGGACAACTCTACTATTTTGCATCTGTTGATAAGGCACGTTTTAAACGTCCAGTAGTTCCTGGAGACCAAATGATTCTTGATGTTACCTACATCAAAGAACGTCGAGGAATTGCTCTATTCCATGGTATTGCAACCGTGGATGGTAAGCTAGTTTGCGAAGCTGAAATGATGTGTGCTCGTAAATAGTTATTGGTGGATTCTCGATATTAAGGAATACTTATGGCAATTGATAAATTAGCTGTAATTCACCCAAGCTCTATCATTGAAGATGGAGCAGTTATTGGTGCTAATGTAAAAATAGGACCGTTTTGTTTTATTGGTAAAAATGTTGAAATTGGTGAAGGCACTGAGCTTAAGTCTCATGTCGTGGTTAATGGTCATACAAAAATCGGTCGAGATAATCAAATTTATCAATTTGCTTCAATCGGTGAAGTTAATCAGGACTTGAAGTATCAGGGTGAACCAACCCGTACTGAAATTGGTGATCGCAATCGCATTCGAGAAAGCGTAACGATCCATCGTGGTACAGTGCAAGGGACTAATTTGACCCGTATTGGTAGTGATAATTTATTAATGATCAATGCCCATGTTGCCCACGATTGTCAAATTGGTAATCGTTGTATTCTAGCGAATAACGCGACACTTGGTGGCCATGTTGAACTTGATGATTTTGTTATTATTGGTGGTATGACTGCCGTTCATCAGTTTTGTATTATTGGTTCTCATGTTATGGTCGGTGGTTGTTCTGGCGTTGCTCAAGATGTTCCACCTTATGTTATTGCGCAAGGTAACCACGCCATCCCTCATGGCGTTAATCTTGAAGGATTGAAGCGTCGTGGTTTTAGTAAAGAAGCTTTGCACGCAATACGTAATAGTTATAAAGAGTTATATCGTAATGGTTTATCTTTGGATGAAGCCAAAGAGCAAATCGGTATCATTGCAGCTCAGCACCCTGAAGCTCAGCTATTCCTTGATTTTTTTGCTCGTTCTACTCGTGGAATTATTCGTTAATAATAGTATGCATCACATTCGTGATGCATCTTTCTTTTATTCAATCAACTCAATAGTGTATTAATCATGAATAAGCCGCAGCAACGAATGTTAACCATTGCGATTGTCGCTGGAGAAACTTCTGGCGATATTCTGGGAGCTGGTTTAATTCGTTCCCTCCGCACACATTATCCTAATATCCGTTTTATTGGTATTGCTGGTCCTAAAATGCAGGCTGAGGGCTGCGAAGCTTGGTATCAAATGGATGAATTATCTGTAATGGGAATTGTCGAAGTTTTAGGTAAGCTAAGACGAATTTTATTCATTCGCAAAGATATCACTAAAAAAATTCAAACATTAAAGCCAGATCTATTTATTGGTATTGATGCTCCTGATTTTAATCTCTGTTTAGAAGGTAAGTTAAAACAATCAGGAATCAAAACTATTCATTATGTTAGTCCTTCAGTTTGGGCATGGAAACAAAAGCGAGTGTTTAAGATTAAACGTAATACGGATTTAATTTTAACATTTTTGCCTTTTGAAAAAGCTTTTTATGATAAATATCAGGTACCTTGTCGTTTCATTGGTCACAAAATGGCTGATGATATTGCATTATGCCCAGATAAAATAGGTTTGCGAGAAAAACTGAATATTCCTTTAGATGCAAAAGTATTATCTTTACTCCCAGGGAGTCGGCATGCTGAAGTTACGCTGTTGTCTGAACCATTTTTGAAAGCAGCGCAATTAATCGCTATTGCTATTCCTAATTTATATATTGTTGTTCCTCTAGCAAATTCCAAAAGACGGGTGGAGTTTGAGGAGATTAAGGCGCTGATTGCTCCGAATTTGTCGGTACAGCTACTTGATGGTCAAGCAAGGGAAGCGATGATTGCGAGTGATGCTGCTATTTTAGCATCTGGTACTGTCGCCTTAGAGTGTATGCTCGCTAAATGCCCAATGGTAGTGGGTTATAAAATGAAACCTTTTACATTTTGGTTAGCTAAAAAATTGGTTAAAACACCTTATGTCTCTTTGCCAAATATTTTAGCCGGTAAAGAAATTGTTCCCGAATTATTGCAAGATGACTGCACGGCGGAGAATATTGCTCAGCAAATTATCGGTATTTTCAATAGTGATAATTCATCCCTCAAAGAGACTTTTTTATCACTTCATCAACAAATTCGTTGTAATGCTGATGAACAGGCTGCACAGGCGGTATTAGATGTGATTGGAGTTAAACTATGATCTTTGTTTATCCACTCGATGCTGGTTTAATCGCGGGTGTCGATGAAGTGGGACGTGGGCCACTATGTGGTGATGTTGTCACTGCTGCGGTTATTTTAGATTCTAAAAAACCGATTGTTGGTCTCACTGATTCAAAAAAAACCTCAGAGAAAAAACGTGAATATCTGTTCGATATTATTAAACGTGATGCATTAGCATGGTGTGTTGCAAGAGCTAGTGTTGCAGAAATTGATTCATTAAATATTTTGCATGCAACGATGCTAGCGATGCAAAGGGCTGTTGCCGGTTTATCCATAAAACCTGATTTAGTCTTAGTTGATGGTAATCGAGCCCCTGATTTTGGGATTCCAGCACAACCCGTTGTTAAAGGCGATAGTTTAGTACAAGAGATTAGTGCTGCATCGATTTTAGCAAAAGTGACGAGAGATCGGGAAATGGCTGAGCTTGATAAAATCTATCCACATTATGGATTAGCCCAACATAAAGGTTATCCAACAAAATCGCACTTAGATGCGATAGCTCAACATGGCGTGAATCAGATTTATCGCACCAGTTTTGCACCGGTAAAAAAATTATTAACTCGCTAGTTTATTGATAAACTACTTTATTTTTAAATTTATAACGTTATTAGTTCAACGTAATTGGACTAATATCTGTTATCTTTTTGCCATTCAATTAAATTGAAAATGAAATTTTCTTCATCTTATTTTCATGTAGTTTTCATTCCCTTCAATTATATTAGTGCTTAATTTGCAGAAGTGGATGAATTTAAATTAAGGTTACTTTATGAAAAAGAATCTCAAACTTATTATTGTTGCTATTATTGTAGTGATTTGTATCGCACTATACTTTTTTGTGTTTAAGACGAGTGATGATATCCATTACATCACTGTTCCTGTACATAAACAAAATATTAGCCAAGAAGTGAGTGCAACGGGTGAAGTTACGGCAATTCAACTTGTCACCGTTGGTGCTCAGGTTTCCGGCCAAATTGAGACGCTATATGTTAAGCTTGGGCAAACGATTAAAAAAGGCGATTTAATTGCTCAAATTGACTCAACAACACAGCAAAATACTTATGATACCGAAGAGGCTAAATTAGAAAGTTATCGGGCTCAGTATGAGGCATCAAAAGTTCAACTTGTTGTTGCAAAATCAGAGTTTGATAGACAAACAACGTTATATGCACAAAAAGCAACATCGAAAGCCAGTTTAGAAGAGGCAGAAAGCGCCTATGCAACAGCAAAATCTAAGGTTGTTGAACTTAAGTCATCAATATCTCAAACGCAGATATCATTAAATACCGCTAAAGTAAACTTAGGTTATACCAAAATAACTTCACCACTTGATGGTACCGTGGTATCTATTCCAGTAGAAGAAGGACAAACAGTTAATGCGGCAATGTCCACACCGACCATCGTACAGATCGCTGATTTAAGTGAAATGAAGATCTTGATGGAGATTTCAGAAGGGGATATTAATAAAATTAAACCGGGGATGCCTGTAACCTATTCTATTTTATCGTCTCCAGATGAGGTGTTTACGACAACATTAAAAGAGATTGATCCAGGTCTAACAACATTGACTAATGGTAGCTACGCTCAAGGTGATAGTTCTGACCAAGCGATATACTATTATGGACGTCTTGAAGTGCCTAATCCAGAAGGGAAATTACGTATTGGTATGACAACTCAAGATACTATTAAAATTGCTCATAAAGACGATGTATTAACCATCCCCGTTTCAGCAATCGTTGAACGTAATGGTAAAAACTATGTCAAGGTTCAAGGAAGTGATAATCTGATTGTCGAAAAAGTTATTACTACCGGTCTATCTGATGGTATTAATATTGAGGTTACGAGTGGATTAACTGAAGGTGAGAAAGTCGTCTTATCACAAATGACAACACAGGAAATTAACAGTTCAATGGGGAATGTAAGAGGCCCTCGTATGATGTAATGCTTTACTCTATTTTTTATTGGGGAGTGAAGTGAACAAGTTAATGGTTAATTTTTAATAACACTTAAAAATAGCCCAGCAGGAGTCAGTGATGGATATTATTAAAATTAGTAAAATTAATAAATGCTTTGGTAGTAGCGATAATCTTGTTTACGCCTTAAAAGATATTAATTTAACAATAGAAAAAGGCGATTTTGTCGCAATTATTGGGCAATCTGGTTCGGGTAAATCAACATTAATGAATATATTAGGTTGCCTAGATACCCCTACGTCTGGTTCTTATCAAATCAATGGCGTTGAAACGAGCCAAATGAATAATAATCAACTAGCAGAACTTCGTTCTAAAACGTTTGGTTTTATTTTTCAGCGTTATAATTTACTGAGTAATTTAAGTGCCATTGATAATGTTGCATTACCTGCGATTTATAGCGGTAGCAATATCAATGAGCGCCGAACTCGAGCTAAAGAGTTATTAACTGATTTAGGGTTAGAACATAAATTAGCGAATAAACCTAATGAGCTTTCTGGTGGTCAACAGCAGCGTGTCAGTATTGCGCGGGCCTTAATGAATGGTGGAGAAATCATTTTAGCTGATGAACCGACAGGGGCACTTGATTCTAAAAGTGGTGAAAATGTGATGGATATTATCATCAACTTACACCGTAAGGGTCATACAATAATTTTAGTTACGCATGATAAGAATATTGCTAATTATGCTAGTCGAGTGATTGAGATTAAAGATGGTGAAGTGATTGCTGATTATAGACAAAATGATGAAATCTACTCCACGTTAAAGCCAGTAAAAAGTAAAGCGCGTAACTTTTTTTCGCATTGTAAATACATGTTATTTGAATCATTTAAAATGTCGGTTCAGGCTATTTTGTCTCATAAAATGCGTTCACTTTTAACGATGCTTGGTATTATTATTGGTATTGCCTCAGTGGTTACGGTGGTTGCGTTAGGGCAGGGGTCAACGCAGAGTATTATGGCAAATATTAATGCAATGGGGACAAATACCATTGATATTATGCCAGGAAAGAATTTTGGTGATATGCGTTCCAATAAAATAAAAACATTAACAGTTAATGATGCTAATTTTTTAGCGCAACAAAATTATGTCGATAGCACAACACCCAATAGTTCGACGACAGGTACTATCACGTTTGCAAATGAATCGCTTACGGCTAAGTTAAATGGTGTCGGTTCACAATATTTTGATGTAAAAGGGGTTAAACTTGAATCTGGACGTATTTTTAATATGCAGGATGTCAAAGAGAATGCGTCGGTTGTTGTGATTGATCAAAATGTTAAAGATAAGCTTTTTGCAAATGGCGAAAGTCCTTTAGGGAAAACAATAATTTTTAATAAAAAGCCATTAAAAATTATTGGTGTTACACAAAAATTAACTACGATAGGCATGTCTAATGACACGCTAACATTATGGGCGCCTTATACGACAGTGATGAATAAATTTACTGGCGATAAATATATTAGCTCTATTACAGTCAAAGTTGCCGATAGTGTTAGTTCGCAGATGGCTGAAAATAATATTATCCAAGTATTAACCCAGCGCCATGGCAGTAAAGATTTTTTCACTATTAATACTGACAGTATTAAACAGACCATTGAAAGTACTGCTGCAACGATGACTTTACTGATTTCAGGTATTGCCTTGATATCCCTTGTTGTAGGTGGTATTGGGGTTATGAATATCATGCTTGTTTCTGTAACTGAACGTACAAAAGAAATTGGTTTACGTATGGCAATTGGTGCTAAGCAGTCAGATATTATGCAACAATTTTTAATTGAAGCAGTACTTATCTGTATGATCGGTGGTATATTTGGTTTGGTCTTTTCTGGAATAATTGGTACCGCATTACAGTGGTTTCTATCGGGTTCAATGACCCTCTCTTATTCGACTAATGTCATGATATTATCGATTATTTTCTCGATGATTATCGGTGTGGTATTTGGCTTTATGCCAGCTAAAAATGCTGCTAAACTTAATCCAATTGAAGCATTAACTCGCGATTAAGTTCACACGTCTTGTATACTAGCTTGGTATGAATAGTACTAAGCTAGTGGTAGTTCAATTTTAAAACAAGTCCCTTTACCTAAATGACTATCAACACTAATATGACCTTTATGCAGTTTGACGATGAAGTCAACAAAAGATAATCCTAATCCGGACCCGGATTGCGAACGGGATTTATCGGCACGGTAGAATCGATCAAAAATAAATGGTAAATCATTTTGAGCGATGCCAATACCATTATCAACGACTAAAATAACTGCTTTTTTTGTCTCTTTATCCTTATAAATATCAATATTGATATATCCACTCTCTTTACCATACTGCACTGCATTATCAATCAAATTGGTTATCATACGGGAAAGTAGCATCAAATCTGCATTGACGATAATGCCATGCTCTGAGTCTATATTGATCGTAATATTTTTCTCTTCTGCTCTCGGCGAACGCTCTTCTGCGATATCTGTAATGACGTTACTAATATCAAGTTGTTCAAGCTCCATTGCTTGAGCTTGTTCATGGCCTCGCGCTAGGATCATTAACTGTGAAAGCATCTGCTGCATATGCTTACTTTTATTAATAATAAGAGATAATGTTTGGGTACAAATGGCCAGATTTTGACTCTCGATAGCATATTCAGCATTAGTAATAATAACTGCAATAGGGGTTCTAATTTCGTGAGAAGCATCTGAACTAAACTGTTTTTCTCTCTCGATGACATTTTGTAAATTATCAGCCATATGGTTAAATTCAGTTAATAGTTCACCGATTTCATCTTTTGCTGCATCAAGCTCAATTCGTTTTGATAGATCACCTGCACCAATTTCTTTAGCGGCAATAGCAATATTTTTAATTGGCTTTAAACCCCAGCGGGTAATTAAAAATCCACCTAAAGCGGCTAATAATAAACACGGTATAATAAAGATAATTCCCTGTTCTCGCATCGCTTGTAATGCTTGAAAGGTTGCCGTGGTATCAATGGTTGTTCTAATCCAACCAATTTCAGTATTGTATTTATAGACTGGATAGTCATAGACGAACCAATATAAATCATCATGCTCAATCGTCCGTATTTGATCTAGTTCTTTTGGTAACTCAAGCATCCATTCTTCATACTGTCCAGCTTTAACTTGATTTTCTTGATTCAGAAAAGCAAAGTAAACGTCTTTCGGTGGGGATCTTTTATCTGTTAGCGAAAATTGCATAGGGTTATCTGATTTAGCAATTAAACGTGCTAAATTATGAGCGCCTTTTTGCATTCCATTACGTTGTTGCTCTAATAATATTTCATACATAGCATTATAGGAACCCGCAACGCCGATAGCTAAAAAAATCATTAATAGCAAGGTATACCATAATGTGATACGGGTTCTAATGCTAATTTTTTTCATTGTAATCTCTCAGTACATAGCCAACACCACGTACTGTGTGTAGTAGCTTATTATCAAATCCATCATCAATTTTACGCCGTAAATAACCCACATAAACATCAATAACATTGGAATCATTGTCGTAATCAAAATTCCATCCATGATCGATAATTTGGTCGCGCGTTAATACTCGATTTGGATTATGCATAAAATACGATAAAATGGTAAACCCTTTTGCTGATAATTCAATTTGTTTATTGCCGCGTGTTACCGCTCTAGTTGTTAAGTCTAAAGTGAGATCTGAAAATTGTAGTACTGTTGATGTTTGCTCGCTATTACGCCGTAGTAATGCGCGAATCCGAGCTGACAGCTCATCATAAATAAATGGTTTAACTAGGTAATCATCAGCGCCAGCATCGAGACCAATAACTTTATCACCGATCCCATCTTTTGCTGTTAATAATAAGACTGGTGTTTTATTATGTTTTTTGCGCATCTGTTTTAAGACTGTTAAGCCGTCTTGAATGGGTAACATAACATCCATCACGATACAATCATAAACGCCCATATCAATATAAGCTTGAGCTTCTTGCCCATCAGCAGCCATATCGACACCATACCCTTCTTGAGAAAGTCGTTTCGCTAACACATTTAGAATGGATTTTTCATCTTCGACTATAAGTATTCGCACTGGTATTCTCTCTCTATTATTGTTATGGGTATTTTAGCGGTTAATTATCCTTTTTATCAATCTTTTATATGTGATTATGGCTGAAGGGTAAAATTATGCTTGCTATCTATATATGAATATGCGTTAATAATTGAGGCATTAGCTGTGCAACTTTTTTAAAGCATTAAGAATTGAATATAAAGTGATGAGTGAGTTCCTTGCATTTTCAACTTTTGCTCCCTCTAAGTGTTAAAAATTAGTTATGTAAGTTTATGTGAATGAGCATATCTTTTTTGATATGCAGTGAGTTTTATTTTTTAGGAAATTTTGAAAATGACAAAGAAAACTGGCCAAGTTAAATGGTTTAACGAAAGTAAAGGTTTTGGTTTTATCACCCCTACTGATGGTAGCAAAGATGTATTCGTACACTTTTCTGCAATTATGAATGATGGATTCAAAACATTAGCTGAAGGCCAAAATGTTGAATTCGTAATTCAAGACAGTGCTCGTGGTCCTGCGGCTGCTGAAGTTAAATTAATCTAATTATAAGATTATTTAATAGATGTTAGACCCGTTCACGTAACGGGTTTTTTATTTTCTACCTTCCTTCATTTCTTGCTATATATTTATCATCACTTTTCTGACGATATTTTGATTTATCTCACATTACTCTTAAACCATTAATATACAAGCATCTAACGATTGTTTGCTCTCATGATTCTTGCTAAAATTGACCGTTATTATTTTGTTTGTGCGGCATGATGATAACTAATTTTTATACTAGCCCTCCCTTTAATTTTAGACGTTAGAAAAAAACATAAAAATAAATTATTATAAAGACTAAAGGCAAAACAAATGAAACCTTATTGTTATACTCCCCAATCATTCACCAAACATCTATTTATTTTAACCACATTAATTGGAACTTCTACTGCTTATGCAGAACAAATTATCATTACAGATGGTCGATCCGGTCATGTTATTGATGGGCAATCTGTTGGTCGTATTGATGTTTGGAATAAGGGTACCGGTGTTGATATAAAAAATACAACAGCAAATGGTAGCGTCACTTACGTTAATGGTCCACAGGGAAATATTGAAAATACAACGATTAATTGTACAACATCTGGATGTAGTGGATTAATGGTACAAGGTACGCAAACAATAGCGACTAGCGTAACGGGAGATGGTATTAATATTTCTGCAATGGGTGATGGTCTATATATTACAGGCTCTTCCTCTGTTGATTTAACTAATGTCACCATTAGTTCAGGAAGCCATGGATTAGATCTCAATGGCAGTGTCGCAGGCAAAGACTTTGCTAATATGACTAAAATTGATGGTTTTGATATTACCGCCGGAAAATATGGCGTTTATGCTATGTTTGGTTCTCAAGTAGAACTATCAAATGGCACCATAACAACAACGGCTGATAAGGGCATCGGTATATATTTAGGGGGAGCAAATTATCGTGGTGATGAGCCGTTACAGACGACAGCAAAGATGAATAATGTCACGGTTCATACAAAAGGTAATAATGCCTATGGTGTTTATAGTGCTCAGATGTCGGGAAGTAATGGCGGTCCTAACCGTGGTGCTGTTTCATTATGGGATCACTCAAATATTATTACTGAAGGAGATGGCAGCTCTGGAATTATTGGTAGTTATAGCTGGAACACAATCACTCTTACTAATGGTTCTACAGTCATGACATCAGGTAATAATGATCTGCCCACATTTTAGTGGAGAGTTATTTTCAAATTATTAAATCATTTTTTCTTCAAATTGAACAGGTGATAAATAGTTTAAATATGAATGTTTTCTTACTCGGTTATAGTAAACCTCAATGTACCACAAGATCATCGATTTAGCTTGTGCCATATTTTCTAGTTTGTGTCGGTAAATCCATTCTGTTTTTAAGGTATGGAAAAAGCTTTCAGCCACCGCATTATCCCAACAGTTACCTTTGCGACTCATACTACACGTTAAGCCATAAGCCGTTAATATAGCTTGGTAATCATCGGAACAATACTGGCCACCACGGTCACTATGAACAATCACTTTACTTGGATAGCCCCGATGAAGCAAAGCCATAGTTAAGGCTTGACAAACTAGCGAGCTTTCCATATGCAGATCCATCGCCCAGCCTATGATTTTACGAGAGTAGAGATCAAGTACAATCGCGAGGTATAACCACTGTCCGTTCACTTTAATGTAAGTTATATCGCATACCCAAGCTTGATTAGGTGTGTCCATGGTAAAGTGCCTATCTAAAATATTTTCAGCGACCGGTTTGTTGTGGTTACTGTCCGTTGTTTGTTTATACTTTTTGCGTTGTTTTGCTTTAAGGTGAAGCTTGTGCATTCGTCGACGAACTCGTTCACGTGATAAACAATAGCCTTCCTCCAAAAGTTCGACATGTAAACGCCGATAACCATAGAGATGCCGATGATCTTCAAATAGTGTTTCAATCTTTTTGTCAAGCTGCTGATTAAACACTGTTCTCTGAGACGGTAATCGCTTTAAATAGGCATAGTAACCACTACTTGACACGTCAAATAGATGAAATAAACGACGCTTAGATAGCGTGTTTTGCTTTTTAATAAATTCGTACCTGGCTATTTCAGGCTCGCAAAGTACTGAGCGGCCTTTTTTAGGATATCGATCTCCTTTTTACGTAGCTCAAGCTCTTTTTTCATCGCTTTATTTTGACGCTCAAGTTCGTGATAGTCTGGTTTTTTATTTGATTTTATCGCTTGATGGGTTGGTTTATTCATCGTTTGGTACATCCAATTACAAAATGTTTTGTAATTTATACCTAAATCATTGGCTGTTTGTCGATAAGTTTGTTCGCTATTTAGGGCTAAATTGATCGCTTCTTGTTTAAATTGGGGATCGTATTTTTTACTCATTTGAGACTCCTTTTTTGTTACTAAAAAGTCTCCACTAAACTAGGAGCACATCATACAACCACAAGGGCAGTTGATTTGGATGGGTGTTGACTCTAATACACATACCGAATCTGATGGCACTCGTGTATCGGGTAATGGTAATAACTTACAAACTCGACTTGGTTTACGTATGATGATGGATGCCAACAAAATGAGTACTGAAACAGGCGGACGTATTTTCTTAGAAACAAACTGGTTATATAACTCATCGCCATTCTCAATCAAAATGAATAGTACAGAGGTTTCTCAATCAGGAGTTCGTAATCTTGCCGAATTTAAGGGTGGTTTTGAAAGTAATTTAAATAAACATACCAATATTTGGGTCAATGTGGGTTACCAACGCGGTGATCATAACTATCAAAATGTTGGATTATCATTTGGCGCTCAAGTCCGCTTCTAATTACGTTTTTTAGCGCTATTTAATGAAAAAACAGCAGGTTATTTTATAATCTGCTGTTTTTTTATATCATTTTTATCCACTCCTCGACTTATCTTATCTCTTGATTCCAATGAGGTGCAAAATAACGGATATTTTTTGGTATCAATTTAAGTCGTCTATTGGTATGAGATTCTCTACAATCAATAATCAGTAAAACAGTGCTTATTGGTAATCATAAGTATTGAGAACATTGATTTAGGAGAGGTATATGGAGGAATATAACAATAATAATCTGTTTTTTAATGATCTGATTCACTTAGATCATGCGTTCAAAAATTCAGATGAATTCTTTGATTTTATTTTTCCGATTCTTTATGCGAATGGATATGTTAAACAATCCTTTTTAGCAGCGATAAAAGCAAGAGAAGCTGCCTATCCAACGGCTTTACCTACTCAGCCATACGTAGTGGCATTACCACATACTGATATTGAGCATATCAACAAACCTTTCATTTCAGTCACTCGTGTAAAGGGTAATGTTGCTTGGCATGAAATGGCCAACAATGATTGCATTCTTCAAGCCAATTTCATTTTTTTATTAGGCTTTACTGAAAAAGATGGGCATATCAATTTATTACAAACTCTGATGGCTTGTTTTACTGAAGGTGATTTTTTACAACAGCTTTATGAATGTCAGACTACTGAAGGTTTTATCCACTTACTTTATTCAAAAGTTAAGTTTTAAACAATAGGAGACCAATATATGAAAAAAGTTATTGTTGCTTGTGGAAGCGGAGTTGCAACATCGCAAACAGTTGCAAGCAAAGTCATGAGATTATTAAAAGAACAAGGTCATGATATTAAAGTTGAAGTGGTCGATTTGAAATCTGTTGATAGTCATATGAAAGATAGTGCTGCTTATATTGCTATTACCAAGATAGATAAGACTTATCCGATTCCCGTTATTAATGGTATTGCGTTCTTAACAGGCATTGGAATGGATGCTGAACTACAAAAAATTATTAATGCTTGTAAGTAATTAGCAACAACTAGAGGAGTGTCGCAATGGATTTTCTCAGTTCGATAATTAACTATATTTTGAATTTAGGGGCACCGGTTTTTGTGCCGTTTATTATGCTTATCGCAGGTCTTATTGTGCGTATGAAATTCCGAGATGCTTCATCAGCAGCCATTACATTAGGTGTCGCTTTTGTTGGAATGAGTATGCTTATTGGCTTTATGGTCAGTGCAATTGGTGCTGCAGCACAGACGATGATGGATCGTACTGGAATTGAACTCAGTATTATTGATGGTGGTTGGACAACAATGGCCAACGTATCATGGGCTTGGCCGTATGCATTTCTGATGTTTCCACTGCAAGTCGGTATAAATATTGTGATGTTAATGATTAAAAAAACCAACACATTTAATGCTGATTTATGGAATGTATGGGGTAAAATTTTTACGGCCTTTATTGTTGTTGCGGTGGCAAGTCCGATCATTGGCGGCGCAGCAGCACTGGTTTTATCATTTATTATTGCCTCTTTCCAAACGATTATGGAGCTTAATTCGGGTGATATAAATCAGCATCGTATTGAAAAACTGACGGGTATTCCTGGAGTAACGTGTACGCATCGTATGCTCTTTTTTGCTGCGATTTATTACCCTTTTGATCTACTATTGCGTCGAATTCCAGCACTGAATAAACCGATGGATGCCGCTGTATTACGTTCTAAAATTGGTGTATTTGCAGAAAACCATGTGATCGGTTTTATCCTTGGTGTTATCTTCGGTATTATTGCTGGATACGATATTGCTACAATTTTAATGTTAGGCGTGCAAGCCGCGACAGCATTAATGCTATTCCCAATGATCTCTAAACTATTTATGCAAGCATTATCGCCAATCTCAGAAGCGATTAGTGATTATATGAATAAACGTTTTTCAGGTCGTAAATTCTTTGTTGGTTTGGATTGGCCATTTATGGGGGGCTCTAGCGAAATTTGGTTTACGGTGATTGTCGCTATTCCTTTTACATTGATCTGGGCGATTATTCTACCTGGTAACAAAATTCTACCATTTGCTGGCATTATTAATATTGCGTTGGTTGTTCCGGCATATATTCTGACTAATGGCAATACGCTACGCATGGTTATTTTAGCGATTATTGGTGTACCGTTCTTCCTTTTTGTTGGTACTCAATTTGCACCGATTATTACAGACCTTGGTTTAATGACTAAAGCTATTGATATTCCACCTGAACAACTTATCTCAAACAGTTCGATTGATGCGCCAGTATTTACCTATGCATTTTCATTTTTAATACAGTGTGTACAGGGTTATTTTATTCCTCTATTGCTGGCCGTGTACTGGTGTGTTGGCTACTTTTTCTATGCTAAAGATCTCAAAAAGGAAGCCTCTTTAGCCCAAAAAAATAGTCTTGATAACTCAATAAATTGATGTGTTGTAGTGAGCAATCACCAAACGGAATTGCTCACTACTTTGAGAGGTTTGATTACATGGTCGTAGACAAAGCAATTCATCAAATATTAGCAGCAATTATTCATAATCCGACAATAACTGGTATTGAGTTAGAGAGTCAGTTTGCCTTAACACGTAAACAGCTGAGTTATCGTTTGAGAAAAGTAAATGATTTCCTTGAGTCTAATCATCTTGAACCGATTAAGCGTTTCAAAACGGGTAAATTGAGTGTCCCTAAAATCGTAATTGAGACGTTTCGCGATAGTGGTGAAGCGATGACAGCTGGACGTTATATTTATTCGGAAGAGGAACGTTGTAATTTAATTATGTTCTTATTATTAATGAGAACAACAAGGCAATCTCTTATTCATTTATCATCAGCGTTAACGGTTAGCCAAAATACAATTATCAACGATATTAAAAAAGTACAAAATAGTATTGAATCATATTACCTACAAGTTAGCTATGATCGTGAAAATGGTTATCGAATTATTGGTGGTGAAATTAATAAGCGTTATTTGCTCCTCAATATTATTCGTAAGATTATTGGAATGCCAATTGCACAGAAAATCTTTTTTGATAATAGCAGTATTACGCTAGGTCAGCTTGAGCAAGTTGGTCATGTTTTTAGTGAAATTGAGAAAAAACTTAAAATACTCTTTACAGATGAGCAGTTACAAGAACTGATTTATTTTATCTGCTTTGTCTTACAACGTATTGAAGCTGGAAAAATGATTAAGACGCTTCCTGATAATTATGCTGAAGCGGAACATAGCCGTGATTTCCATCTAATGCAAAAATTAATTGAAAAATTTGGCATTAAGGAACGCAATGAAAAGATTTTTCTAACAATATTAGTCCAGAGCTCGAATATTCAAACCATTGCAGATAAATATTTTCATCTCGACGCGATTTTGTTGGAAAGTGTTGTCGTCGTTATCAATAATTTTGAACAAATTAGCTGTATTACGTTTAAAGATAAAAATGAACTGACTGAACGGATTTATCAGCACTGGAAACCTGCCTATTATCGTATTCGTTACCATATATCGAACATTAATAGTGTTTACGACATCGTATTACAGGATTTTGGGCATCTACATGAGATTGTCCGCCGGGCGATCGCCCCTTTCGAACGTCTATTACATTGCAAAATGCCTGATGAAGAGGTCTCCTTTATCACGGTATTATTTGGCGGTTGGTTAACTCGCGAGGGGATGATTAACCAAATCAAAACGAAAAAAATTGCTATTGTTGTCTGTGAAAATAGCGCAACAGTATCAACTTACCTGTATTTAACGTTACAAGTTTTATTACCTGAGCTGCACTTTGCTACAGCTATGTCAAAACGTGAGTTTGAAAAGTATAACCGCTACTATGATATTGTGTTTTCAACCTCTCATTTGGTGACGGATAAAATGTTATTTGTCGTCAATCCCTCACTTAGCCATTTTCATAAAAATGCATTTCGAAATCAGGTTATCGGTACCTTACAAGGTATCGACCCGAGCATTATTCAAGTTGAGGAACTCATATCAATTATTGAAAAATATGCTCACCTTGTGGATAAAAAAGCACTGCAAAAAGAGTTAACGGAGTATTTATATAATGATAACGATAGTGACCACGCATTACGTATTAGCCAATTATCTGTACCCTCTTTAGCTGAACTATTACCGATTGAGCACATTCATATTTTACCTACGATGGCACTGTCTTGGCAAAATACCATTACGCTGGCAGCAAAACCGCTACTCGATAGGCAATTCATTGAACCTTATTATCTGGAAAGAATGATTGATAAAATTCAATTTGAACAGCCATACATTATGCTTGTTGATGGTTTAATCATTGCTCATGCCGGTATTGAAGATGGTGCCAATCAAGCTTGTATGTCTCTACTCAAATTACCAGAACGCATTGATATTCTCGGTTATATGCAAGCAGATTTAATTATTGTATTAGCTACCAACAATCCACAAAAACACTTAAAGGCCTTAGCACAACTTAACGAGTTTTTAGAATTTCATCACGGCGCGAGTCGTATTCGAGATGCACAGAGCCAAGATGAGATCTATTCATTATTAGCCCACTACCAGTAAGTCAATTATTTAATAGGAGCATGACTATGTTAGAGATTCAAAAAAAATATGTTGTTGATATGGCTAAAAAGTCCGCTGAATGGGGGCTTTGTAAACATAAAGCTGGCAATTCAAGCGTGCGTGACAAAGAGACTGGATATGTACTTGTGACTCCAACAACCATTGATAAGCAGCTATTAACACCTCGAGATATTGTTGTCATGGATGTTAATGCTAATGTGATTGAAGCAGAGTCAGGCCTTCGTCCGACTAGCGAATGTTTGATGCATATTGAGATCTATAAAGCTCGTCCTGATGTATTTGCTATTTCACATACCCATTCCATCTATGCAACTGCTTTTGCTGTATTAGCCAGACCGATTCCAGCGGTCGTCTATGAATGTGCTATCTTAAACCTTAAAGATGGAGTGATTCCTGTCGCGCCATATGGTCGTCCAGGTACGCCAGATTTATCTAATAGTGTGATTGAACCTATCAAACGAGCTGATGCTATTTTAATGGAAAAACATGGTGCGATTGCGGTTGATAAAGATCCGTACGAAGCGGTTCTAAAGGCCGCTTATATTGAAGAAATGGCAGAAATTTATTATCACGCCTTACTGATTAATAATGGCAAAGATCCTGGTGGGTTTGCTGCGCAAGAGCTACAGCAGTGGGCTTATCCTTCAGAAATCAAATTCAAAAACTAGCTTGAATTATCAAATATCGCTTTAATTAAAGCGATATTTTTCTCAATAGCTTTATTAATCAAGGGAATAGTGATGATGAAAAAATTTATTAATAAACCCGAAAATTTTATTAGTGAAATGTTAGAAGGAATTTATACCGCCCATCCTGATATGCTTGCTTATGCAAATAATGATTTACACTGCTTACATACTACTTATAAACAGGCCGGTAAAGTAGGCATTGCAACGGGCGGAGGGTCAGGACATCTACCCCTATTTTTAGGTTATGTAGGACAAGGTATGTTAGATGGTTGTGCTATTGGTGACGTTTTTCAATCGCCGAGCCCGAAGCAGATGCTTGCTGTAACCAAAGAGATCGATTCTGGTGCTGGCGTTTTATATATTTACGGTAATTATAATGGTGATATTTTTAACTTTGACATGGCTGCTGAAATGGCTGATTTCGAAGAAAATATCAAGGTAAGTTCGGTCGTCGTTGGTGATGATGTTGCTTCTGCTGCACCAACTAACCAGAATGCAAAAAATACTCGTCGAGGTGTTGCGGGGCTGTTTTTTGTGTATAAATGTGCGGGCGCGGCAGCTGCGGAGATGATGGATCTGGCTAACGTTAAGCGAATTGCGCAAAAAGCTTCATATAATGTCCGTACGATGGGCGTTGCTTTGTCCCCCTGTATTGTACCTAGAGTTGGTAAAGCGGGATTTGCTATAGCTGATGGTGAGATGGAAATTGGGATGGGGATTCATGGTGAAACAGGTCTTCGCCGAGGTAAATTACTGCCTGCAGATGAGGTTGTTGATGAAATTTTATCTAAGATATTAATGGATTTACCATTTCAAAGTGGTGATGAAGTCGCTATTTTAGTTAATGGCTTAGGTGCAACTCCCCTTGAAGAACAGTATGTCATATTTAGGCGAGTTCAACAGATTTTACAAGCTGAGAATATTCATATTTATCATACTTATGTTGGTGAATATGCCACCGCGATGGAGATGGCTGGTTTATCAATCAGCTTATTAAAACTGGATAATGAATTGAAACGATTGATTAATACACAGGTTAATACTCCATTTTTCAAACAGTTTCAATTATTGTGAGGTTGGTATGCAACTAACTGCGATAGCGTTAAAACCACTATTTAGTCAATGGGCTGCGATTATGCAGTCCGAAAAAGAGCAACTAATCGAGCTAGATAGTGTTGTTGGCGATGGTGATTTAGGTTTGACTATGAGTGATGGGTTTACTGCGGCTAATTTAGCGGTTCAAGATAGTAATGAACAAGATATTGGTAAACTATTCTATGTTGCCGGTAAAACAATGATGAATGCTGTTCCATCAACAATGGGAACCTTGATGGCTTCGGGCCTGATGCAAGTAGGAAAAACGTTTAAAGATCGTCCATCAATTGATAGTACTGAATTTGGTGAACTATTTTTAGCTTATTTTAATGGGGTACAAGCTCGTGGTAAGGCTCAAATTGGTGAAAAGACCTTTTTAGATGGATTGTATCCCGCAGTTCAAACATTAATAGCGGCTTACCAGACTGAAGCATGGGATATTCTAGCTAATCAAGCCTTAGCTAGTGCACAGATGGGGATGATGAATACAACCCATATGTTGGCTATACATGGCAGGGCAGCCACTCGAGGGGAGCAGTCTCGAACACTATTGGATCCTGGTGCGTATGTGGCAATGCTATTATTACGAGGTTATGCCAATTTTGCGCAACAGCTTTGTATTTGTAATAAATAAGCCATTCGATGAGTGAGAAAAAGTTCTATCATCTATCGAGTAAGAGTAGCAAACATCATAAGGAGTAATAATACTCCTTGATCGGGCTAATATCATCTCTTAGTGTAAGTGTGCACTTACTTAATTACTATATTATTAATATAATATATTGATTTATTTATTTTTTATATATAGGATAAACATTAGTAAATGGCTATAAATTATTTTATCCTAATTAAGGTTAAATACTTTTTACACTAAAATAACACCTTTCATCAAGAAAATAACGGAAAGAGATACTCGATATTTTTAATATTATCTATAATAATCATAACCGTCATTTGGCGGCTATGATTATTAGTGTCGAGATTATTGAGAGATGTATTCACTCATATATTGCAATATATAGGCCATTGATACCGCCCCAGGATCAACATGACCAATCGCGCGTTCACCTAAGTTTTTAGCACGGCCGAATACGGCGACCATATTTTTGGTCTGTTCTGCGCCAGCCATTGCTGATTTTGCAATTTCTTTTAATGCTAATGGGAGAGGTTGATTAATTTGCTGTTGAGCCGTTTGACTGGCCGCAGCAAGGGCATCGACCATCGTTTTATCACCGGGTTTTGCATTTCCTCTTTGATGGACAGCTTGCCAACCATTATTCAAAAATTCAGATAATGCTTGGCTAGATAATGTTTGAGCTCCAGCAATACTTTTTCCGCCAGCACGAAAGAGCGTACCAAAAATAGCGCCCGAGGCACCGCCCATCGAGGTCATCAATTTAGTTCCTATTTGATTAAATAAATCACCAATATCTTTAGCATGAAACGTAGGATCTTGTAATTGTTTAAGAACTGTAGCAAAGCCTCGTTTCATTCCTATTCCATGGTCCCCATCGCCAATAACTTGATCGAGCGAAGTTAGTGTGGGCTCACTTTCAACCATTTTTTGTGCGGTGAAGATTATCATTGCTTGGGTTTGTGCTAAGTTCATCTTATTTTCTCCAACCTAAGGTTTTACACGGTAAGTCATATAGAGCTTGTAGCTCAGGATCAAGTTTCAAAAAACTGATAGAAAAACCAGACATTTCAAGAGAGGTACAAAAATGCCCTGTGACTAAATGGTGTATAGTAATATCGCGTTTTTGTAACTCTTCCCCGACTTTTTTAGTCGCAATTAAGAGTTCAGTATTACTGAGTGAGCCAAGATTATTAATAGAGACACAAATTTTATCCCCTTGTTGAAAAGGGAGATCTGCACATAAGCGATCTACCATTTCTGTAACGGTTTTATCCATTGAGTCTATTTTTTGTCGGCGTAATCCTGCTTCACCATGAATACCAATACCGATTTCTATTTCGTCATCAGCAAGCTCAAAATTAAAATTACTTGATTGAGGTAACGCACAGCCATCAAGTGCAACACCAATTGTTCGTGTATTTTGATTCGCTTTTTTAACTACGCTATATAGCGAATCAAGATCATAGTTTTTGAACTGTGCGGCTGCACCTGCAATTTTATAGAGAAACATAATCCCTGCGACACCTCGACGATCAGCGATTCTTTCGAGTGGTGCAGAGGCAATATCATCGGTGCCTCTCAGTGTTTTACTTACAATGCCTTCTTCAGCCAGAATTTCTGCCGCGATATCAAAATTCATACCATCACCAGAATAATTACCATATAAAAATAGCACACCTTTATTTTTATGAACTAACTTAGTGACTTCAATGATTTGATCGGGTGAGGGCGAGGTAAATACTTCACCTAATGCGCAGGCATCAATACCACCATCCCCAATGAAACCAGCAAAGGTCGGTTCATGACCGCTACCACCACCACTGACGATAATAACTTGTTCGTTAATGTTTGTTCGATAGACTGCACAGTAATCCTCAAGCGCTTCTAATTTACCATTATAGGCATAAAGTAAGCCGCCCATGACTTCACGACGAACATTATTGGGATCATTAAGTAATTTTTTGGGTTTTCGCATGACGTCTCCTTTTCAAGCTTAATATCGCAATTCGCAATAGTGACTGTAGCTATTATTATTAACCTAGCGATGTGATTAACGGTGAACAATGAACTAGATTCTGTGAGTTCTATTGTAGATAAATCAGCGGTGACGGACGATGGAAATTAGTTACAAATAGTGTCCTATTATTTGCTCATTAACGGGATAAAAGAAGTAGAGTCTAGACATTAAAAAACCGCTATAAAGCAGTTTTTTAAGAATTAACTGAGTAGTTATTTACTGTCAGCGGGAATTAATTTTACACTTTTAACGTCAATTTCAATTGAGTTCCAATCTTTATCAACTTCACCTGCAATTTCAATTAAATCATCAGGAGTAATTGATTGACCTCTCCAGTCTTTTGGACCAATTTCAACTTGAATCTCACCAGTGCTGTCTTTAAAGATATAGTCTTTTTTACCAACTTGTTTAACAATATTACCGCGAAGCACAACCCATGAATCGTCAGATAATTTTTTTGCCTGCTCAACGGTTGTTGCTGCGACTAATCCGCCTTGAAAGCCTCCCATATTCATTTCTGTGCGAGGAGAGCCTGTATTATCGTGGAACCCACCTTGTGGCATCGGTTTAGCGATTGCAACACCAGAAAGACCTAAAGTAGTAATTAATACTAGTGGAATTAATTTTTTCATCATGTACCCCTTGTTAGTTAAACATGTATCTCGTTTGATGTTAACTATTTAATCAAATAAATATTAAGAGAATATTAATTTTATTTATTTTCTTTTAAATAAAGATTCACGTTTGCTCATAGATGCGTTATGGTAAATAAAATTTTTGCAATCACTAAGACCAATAGGATGGAATTATGACAACTCGGCGCTGGATAACACTTGGTTTAATGGTATTAGCTTTGATTGTTTATATGTCGGATAAAGTATAATTTTTATTTTAGTAGTTTTTCTTTTAATGTATTTTATCATGAATAATCCGCCTACTATTCTTGTGAGTTACAAGAATAGTAGGCGGATGAACAGACAATAAATTAATTTACTTTTTCAGCGATAATCACTGATTTTTTATTAGATAATACTTTTTTCATTTCGATTTCATTTCCAAAAACCATAACCTCACCATTGGATTCATTAATTGGTTTCCAGTCTGGAAGATCACCGCCATTCGGATTACCTGTTTTAGCAAAATTGACCCAATACTGTCCGATTACCGATGATATTTTTTGATCTAAAGGTGTCCAATTTCGTGCTAATTTGTCTTGATTTTGTAATACATAAACAAACTCGCTAGAATGGAAAGCGCCATATTCAGGGTGCTCAGGCCATGGGATGGCTCTATCAAAATAGTAAAGATAATTTTTTGCATTATTTTTACTCATTCTAGCATTAGCAAGCCAATACAAATTAAACAGGCGTTCATCTCGAAGAATCTGTTTTTGTTGCTCTCCTGCTTCTTGATTATTTTGGGCTGGATAAGTTAATAAAAATTGTTGTTTATTATACGGGTAATACTTTTCCGCATAAGATTGGTACTCTTTCAGCGTCATTTTACCGTAATCTTTCTCGCTACCACGCTCATCTCGATTCATTCCCGCAATAACAGGAACTTCATTTTGTTCGCCTTTTGCATATATAGCTGGGATTGATTCTGGCAAGAACACACCATCGATGACATAACCTTTTACTGGCGGTTTTTTATTAAACTTATTCATTAATTCATCAGCTGGTGCTGCTCTTAATGCCTCTAATGAGGAATAGCCATTGT
Source organism: Orbaceae bacterium BiB (assembly GCA_036251205.1). Lineage (NCBI taxonomy): Bacteria > Pseudomonadati > Pseudomonadota > Gammaproteobacteria > Orbales > Orbaceae > Orbus > Orbus mooreae. Next base: position 2,091,540 of record CP133958.1, read on the forward strand.
TTTGACTCCAGTTCAACACTAGCTTTTCGGCGTCTTTAAGTGGTGTTGCTGCTTTTTGTAAAGGTCTGATACCATAATCAGAAATAGTGGTTCCTGGGCCACTTTCAATGATGGCTTTTTGGAATAATCCTTTAGACAAAGGTGATGCGATTAATGCAGTGATCGAGTTTGCTCCAGCAGACTGTCCCATGATTGTGATATTATTAGGATCTCCGCCAAATTCAGCGATATTTTGTTTCACCCATTTAATGGCAGCTAGCTGATCATATAGACCATAATTTCCAGACGTTCCTTGTTCTTTGGTTAATTCTGGATGTTCAAAGAAACCAAATGCACCAACTCGATAGTTAAAGGTTACAAAAACCACGCCGTTACTTGCAAGATTAGCACCATCGTACAGCGGTACATTGGCAGAGCCTTCGATAAAGCCTCCACCATAGATCCAAATCATCACTGGGAGTTTATCATTTTTATGATTAGCGGGGCTCCAAACATTCAAATATAAGCAGTCTTCACTAATTGGACCTTGGTGTAAAAACTCTTTACTCCACGGTAATTTATCACCATCAATTACGGTTTGCATACATCCGGCACTAAACGTTTTAGTCTCTTTAACATTATGCCATTTTTTTATTTCTTGGGGTTTTTGCCAACGTAATTCATCTACAGGAGGTTCCGCGAATGGAATGCCTTTAAAAATAGATAATTGTTTATCTGCTGATAAATACCCTTCAATTTTGCCATTTTTAGTATTAACTGTGTTGCCAATATTAGCAGAGGCTAAATTTATTGTTAATAATGAGATGGCGGCAGTGAAAACAAGTTTTGATATTTTCATATTTTAAATCCTATTAATAAGAGTGCTATTAATTTTATTTTCTAATATTTCTACTAAAAAATTTCATTTAAAAAAATATGATATATGAAAGAAAAATGCTGTATTTGTAAGGCTTAGCGTGGTTAATTATAATGCGTTATTTTTTGTATGTAAATGGTCTTTAATTAAGCAGAGTTTTGAATAATATCGGATTATCACTTGGTTTATAATTGTTTTAATAAAGATAGACAATTGTTGTGGATGGTGAATTGGTGCCAAGGGAGATCTAACGTGGTGGTTTAAATCCTTTTTAATAAAGGGTTTAGTTTTTCACGGATGTTTATTGTACCCCTATTTATACCCCCATTATGAAAAGTAACCCCCTAAATTGTTCATTATTTATACTTTTTTAAATTCCACAGTTTAGCGGTGTTAAATATTAATTTTAGGGATCGGATTATTGCTATATTTTAAAACATTAAATATTTTCACATCAATAACTTACACCATTGGCGGAAGTTGAAAAAAAGTTTTCTAACTTGCGGTCGTATGAAAAGAGGTATAGCGGCGGTACTATGATCATAACTATATAGCTATTTGCCTACCCCTGTATAAATAATCACCCTCGCACAATCGTACTACTCCAAAAATTATCATCACCTCACCAAAGAGGAATTATTTTATTTTGTTAAGCAATAAATTATTTTTACTAATAATTAAAAGTTGGCATGATTCTTGCTTGGGAAAATTTTTCATACCCCCCCCTAAAAAGTTTTTGAAAAAGTGTCCACTTAGTCCACTGAATTACTGTCAAGCCTTTATTATCAATGGTTACAAGAGTTTCAGGTATCCACTTGTACCCCCCTTGTGTCCCCTTAATTTATGCAAGTATCCCCTTAATTTATTTATTATTTGAATAATTTAGTAATTTTGAACTTTTGAATTGTTATTCTGATCGTAGTGTTTGCTATCCTTTATGTAAAAATAAGAATAGAATCGCACTATCAAATGATATTCGTTATAAAAGGTGCTTCATGCGATTACAGCAAAATTATCATATTGCTATTCCTACTGCTTTTACGATAGATGAAAAGTTGAACATACAATCTACACTAGACTACATTATTAGTTTACAAAATATAGGTATAAAATCAGTATTAGTATCCGGCTCAACAGGAGAGCAACATAGTTTAACTTTTGAAGAAAAAAAACAAATTATAGAAGCCATAGAAAAAGATGTTCGCATACGCGCTGATTTTGAAATTATTTTTGGCGTATCTAGTATTAGGCTAAAGGAAGCACAACATTTAGCAAAAGTAATTGAGACTAAAACAAAAATATCTTCTTTAATGGTTGGTTTCCCTCCATATATAATTCCTACACAGAAAGAATCTCAATATTACGTTGAAAGTATTGATGATTTAACCTCAAAAAATATTATCTTATATAATAATCCTAAAAGAACAGGCTTTGATTTAGAAATATCCACTTGTAAAAGACTTTTTTTATTAAGCAATATTATTGGAATAAAAGAAGCTGGAGATGAAAATAAAATACCTAATTTATTATCTAAACTAAATAAGAGTATTTATATATATGCTGGGGGGGAGTCAAATCTTGAGAGAAAAATTAAGTTAGGATTTAACCGTTTATCCTCAATCATTGGGAATATTTACCCAATAGAAACAAAAAATTATTTCAACAATTTATTAGCTGGAAAAGCTAATACTGAAACAACTGAAAAAATACAAGAATTATGTGATATTTATAATTTGCCTTCTATGAAAAAAATAATAAGTAGTAAAACTAATATTGATATGGGTATATGTCGTTCTCCTATTGGAGTCGACTTTAACTAATGTATATTAAATTTCTCATTAATATTTTATCGTAAAAAAATGTTTATATTGAAATAAAAAAGCCCACTTAAGGGCTTCGGTTAGTTAAATACTTTATACAATAGTAAATTACTTTCATACAATCCACCTATCAGATTACATGATAGATTATGCTCAATACCCCCGATTATGTACTTTCCTGTTGCTAATGGTAGGCTAGTAATTAAATTCACAGGCTTACCTACTTTGTAGCTTGGGTTGAAGTACGTTTTAATTGTCAGATAATAACTAAAGTACATTGGATAGCCGATTAATCCCGTTTCGGGTGAGATAGTAATAACAGGATCACCAGGCTTGTAGTCCTTATCATGTAGCGTTATGGTGTCATACTCAAAAATAACAAGACAACCTACACTATTCGCAATCTCCATTATTTGATTGTATGGGCTACCGCTAATATAAGGGTTGCTTAATGAAGATGTCACGCCATTATTAATTAGTGTCATACCAAAAGGCTTTATGATTGATTCTATCGCTTGGCTTGCTTTTACTTCGCCATTAAATGAAAAAGGTTTAGCGACCTCTATCATTAAAAACGCACTAGCGTAACAATCAATACTAACAGATATATCGGGGGCTTGATTAAAATCTGCCACGCAATTAGCTATTACGCCCTGATAAACTGTCGCACCGTTAGCCTTAACCTCTATTTTGTTTAATTTATCACCTGTTCGCCATATCCCCATATTGGTAATAGTTGCTATAGTTTCGCGAGTTAATCCCCATATTCTAAATGATGCTTTACCGCTATTCGTGCCGTTGATAGCGGTTATAATTGCCGTGCTACGTGGTGAAAAATAAGTTACTTTACGGCTACCGTTACTAAATGATTGTTCTTCATTGGCTAGGGTGATCGTAAAGTCTAACTGTTGGTTTTGATAATCCATTACTTGCCCCTTATGAAACGTTACTTAGGTGAGGAAATACATTAGACGCATTGATTTTATTAAATGATGACCTCTGCATATCAACACTTGATTTTAAACTCTCAATATCCGCCATTAATGCGCCAAAGGTAGACGCGTCACTATTGACTAAAATCTCGTAGTTGTTTACTACTGAATTGCTATTGTTAGCCGTGTTATTTATTGCGCTTTGTAAGGGATTCGGTGCTGATAACTCGTTATAATTTGAAAGTTTGTTACTATCTACGCCAATCAGCCCACTTGTTTTATTTTTTATCCCTGTATCGCTATCGGTTTCCAATAGTGAATTTAAATGATCGAAAATGTAAGGGGAGTATTTGAGCCAGTCAAGAATCCCACCATTAAAGCTGCCTTCATTATTTTTAAACTTAATAACGCCATTTTCTCGATCGATAGATTCAATATTATCATCTAACCGTTTTAATACTTCGCCTTTCTGTCCCTCTGCTTTATCTTGTTTTTCCTCAACATTATTTAAATAATCTAAACCTGCCTTTTTCTGCGTGGTGTACAGTCCGTCCTTGCCAAAGAGTAAATCAACGCCTTTACTGACGCCCGTCACCAACACGTTAACAAGGTCTAACGCATCCTCAACCATAGGGGCGAGTATTGCGCTATTGGTTGCTAAATTGGTATAGATTTTATTAAGTTTAACGCTTGCCCCTGTCCATTTCTCCCCTGCGAGATTAATCGCGTTATCTAACTCTTTTTCGCTCGTTTCTAGTTCTATTTTATTTTTTCGGCTGCGTTCGACTTGTGCCAGTGTGCTAATCGCCTGTTTTTCGCCAGTGTTTAAGTTAGAATTAAAGTTATTATCTGATAGGGCAGAGTACTCAGCATCATTTAACCCCATATAAAAGGCTACTTGTTTCCTTTTAAAGTCGTCCTTAATGCCGTTTAATACTTCTGATATATCCCGTAATGTTTTTAATGGTGCTGTATCTAAATAATCAACCTGTTTATTACTACCTGATCGGGCGTTAAGGTTTGTAATCATGTTTAATATATCGGGATCTAACGCGCCATTAGTTTTATAGCCTGACTGATTAAGGCTTAATTTATTGACTAATCCGTCAAGCGTTCCTGCGTTTTGATTGCCTAGTTTTAACGCCTGATGTACTGCCTCGATATCTTTCGCGCTTGCCGTGCTTGTTCTTGCTTGGTTAGCGAGTGACGTAACATCATTAGCCGATTTATTCGCGCCGTCTTTAATTCCTTTCATACCAAAGGATAAGCCACTAATTGCCCCCATAATTTTAAATATTCGGGTTAGTTCGTTAAAATTAGCTTTATTTTCCTTTAACGCGTCCTTTTTTTGCTTAATCTCTTTGTCGCTTATCTTCTTGGTTTTATCGGCGCGTATCTTTTCCGTTTTACCTATTTTTTTATCTAATACGCCAGCATCTTTTAATACTTTGTTGATGTTTTCAGATACGCCTTTTAATGCTGTTTGTGATTCCTCGAGCGATTTTATAAACTGCGATACGCCCTCAGCTTTTAACTCTAACTTCATTTCGTCAATCGTTTGACTGCTCATACTTTCCACCTTGTAAAAAGAGACGATTAAATCGTCCCTAAGTTTATCGAATGATGACCGCTATTTTTTCTATTAATAACGCCTTGATTGTAGTTATCAACCTGTAAAACCTCTGCCATAATGAATAAATCCGTTAATGAGTAGTATTCTTGTAACTCTTTTAATGTCGCCTTACCGGTTGAGATTAGCGCGCCACAATAAGAGCCAATATTCACATATCCCTTAAAATTGTACTTGCTCGGTTGATAGGGCAAGTTTAACGGCTTTATTCTTCGGTAAAATTTACTATCATACTTAACGCCTCACCACGCAAACGGATAACGGTACTAATATCCTCTATATCGTCGCCTGTTTGGTCTATCTTTCTGGCGGTACTAATATCGTTAGGATTAGGCACATATTTCACTAAATACAGTAATGATTCCCATAATTCGCGCCCCTCTTTAGTGGTTGTTTTCATCATTAACGATTGAGGTGTTACGTCCTCGCCACATAATGAAAAGGCTTGATTGAATAGCTTTTCACCAATAAACGCGTTAGGCTCTGTCACTAGAAATACTTTGCCATTGTCGCGCCCTGATTCGGTGTTGATAGTAATTAATTTTGTTGCTCTAGCCATTTTATTTATTTCCTCTTTTTGTTGGTTGTTTATGCTCTGATGCTTTTACTATGTAAAACTCTTTTTCATTTAGCCAGTCGGTCGCCTCCGCTTCCTCGCTATAAATTAGATTGGTTTTTATTGCGCCATTTAATAACCTTTCAAGGTATTTTATCCCCCTCATTTTAATAATTTCTTTAAACTGATTTTTAAACGTTGGTATGCTGATTCTAGGCTCACCGCCCACATTCGCGCCATAATAAGCACGGTAGCCATGATATAAGTATTTTTTAGGGTCGTACTTGTGCCAGTTTTCCGTCTTTTGCCCTATGCCTAAACCGTCTGGGGTATCTAGTGGAATGAGGTAGCAACAAAAATCATAAATAGGGCTATTATTCCGCTTGATTTCTTCGGCTTCATCTGATGATTTTAATTGCTCCAGTTGTTTAATTGTTTCCTTGTCGTCGCTAAAGGTATTCAATAAATAATTAATAATGAACGGCAGTTCTGCGCTTATCTTGTCCAGTAAATTCGGGTCTCGCTCGTTTGACGGTATAACGTTATTAAATACTAGCCTAATATGTCGCCTATCTATTCCGCTATCGCTACCTTTGAAAACCATAGGGGAATTATTAACAGCTAATATCACCGCTTTAGGTTTAAATGAATGGGCTTGCTTATATTTGGGGTCTACGTCTATATTATCGCCTGATGATAGTTTTTTGAGTAGGTCGCCCTCTCCCTGATACTGTGATTGGTCGGATAAGATTAACAGCGTTTTATCAATTAAAGCCGTTCTAGTTGATGTCTTTCGCTCCAGCTCTTTAATATCACAATCAGCCGTATTGACCTCACCAACAAGCAAGCGCGCAATTTCTGAAAACGTGCTTTTCCCTGTACCGCCTGACCCTGTAAGCTCTATAAAATAATGCCATTCATGCCGATTAGCTAAAATAATATAGAGTATTGCCAATGCGCCCATTAATTTACTTTTATCTTGGTTAGTCGCATTAGATAAGAATTTATAAAATAGGGGTGCGCCAGTCTCTAAGCTGTCGTTAGTTTGGCTTTTATGATAAGTAATACCGTTGGTACTGGTGTTATAGTTTAGTTTATTGTGAGGCGCGAAAGTCATATCATTAACGCAGTAAGCCCCATTATCAAAATAGATATAGCCTTGTTTTTGCTCTTTGATAATAGGTGATTTTAATAGTGCGAGTCTTGTAACGCGCTCTACATTATCAATACTATAATCAATGTTGTTATCTTCGTAGATTGAAATTAAATTATCCAGTAATTCAAATTCCCCTAAACGTCGCCACTGCTTACCAGTGAAGAAATATGCCTCTTTAATGCCTCGATTATAGGCAAGGTTTCCATGATATGAATTAACGAGAATATCCGCGCGCTTATTTGCAGGGGTATTACTTTGTAGTCTTACTTCTTCGCGTCTACTTGGCTCTGGTTGTGATTTTAAGCCTATTTCTCGCATTACCTGAGTAAACGCCTTACTTGTTTCTATAATGCCGTGATGCGCTGCGTAGTCGTTCCAATCCGCTTTATAATCCGTATTGGGTGCGGCTAAATAACCGCCCACACATTCAAGGGCTTTAATTGCTTTCTCTACGCCAGTATTAACACTATTCCCTATGTCATTATCTGCGCCTATGATGATTTTAGCAGTTGGATTAACTTCACGGATTGCTTTAGCTACATGAATAAGGTTTCCTGCGTCCAGTGCGATAATAATCAATTTATCCTGATTAAACTCTCGCAAGGTTAAACCTGTCGCCAGTCCCTCGCAAATAATAACCCCGTTCTCGCTTTTCAGTTGTAGACTTATACCCTCGACTGGTACAAGTGAGTTACTGGCTATCGCGATAAATGCGCCTTTTTTATTCGTGCCTTTCATTAACTGCTTGTTGCCGTTAGTATCGATGAATTGCGCCCCTGTGTATTCATTATGAAGATTCAGAAGAGGGACTATAATTTTTCCACCGTCTAGCAAGGGCAAGCTAAAGGTAATCCCTTTCTTGGTAAGGTACTCCGGTTGACCTAAATTAGATTGTGATAATAGATACTCCACTTTTTTACATACGGGATTATCGCGCATGTTATTAACTGCCGTTTTTTCGGTAGTTTTATTGTGATTTAAAGTCACATTTAAATTTAAGCTATCAGCAACCTTATTAATCGCTTCACTTGCCGTACAGTGATAAACGCGCTCAATTAAATTGATTCCGTCGCCTGTTCCACACTGGTTACAAATATAATCACCTTTACCGTTTTTATCGTCATATCTGAAACGGTCGCGCCCACCGCAAGCAGGGCAAGGCTTATGCTTATCTTTCGGGAATACGTCAATATTCAATGATTGATAAATACTATCCCACTTACCGATTGACTGGCTTACAATCTCGTTAAATGTCATTGTTTGCCTCGCTTTTAATTAGCGCCTCGATAAACTCATTAAAATAATCATCCATAAATTCAATGCCCATAGTCGATAAACCCACCGCCCTAAGCTTTACCGTTTCGCCCGTTGATTCATCATCTAACATATCAGAGTAAAAATTGATAATAATAAGTTCTGCGTGTTCGGGTTGATTCTCCTCCTTTGCCACGTCCTCAATATCAACAATTAAGAATTTATTTAATTCATCACGGGTTAAAAATAACGGTCTACCGTCTTTGTAGTAAGCTGTTGAGCCAAACTTATCCACGCAATGATTAAGGATAGCTCTAGCTGTTCGTGCTCGTAATATTTCTATCATTTCTTGCTTAGTCATTAGCTAACTCCTTACTTATTTATGGCTATTTCATTCGCGCCATGTGCTAGGTCGTCTAATTCCCAAACAATATTTTGTATTGTTTTATCCGTAATTTTGACAACGGCTCGAGGGTCTAAGGCAATAGATAGGCATTCTAAAATCGCTTCCGCCTTTGATAACTTTTCTATAATTTCGTCTTGTTGCTCTGCTGTTAATCGGCTCATTATTTTTTACCCCTTGCGCTGGCAATGTCATCGTTTAACGCTTCATTGCTACACTCGATTAAATCCGCAACCGCCATTAGTGCGTTATCTATATGGCTCTCTATTAATGGTGATTCACTCGTTGAATTGCCTTGTATTAATAAAGTGATAGCCTCTGCCTGATTTAATTTATTATTGATTAGGTTTACTGTACTCATTGAAATGTTAGGCATGATTCACGTCCTCTTTTACTTCGATATTATTTAGCTTGCTGATTGCTTCACTGGCTAAGTCAGCAATAGCCCACATTAAATTACCCATATCAACGCTATCAATAAACGGTTCGCTATAGCCTGAATTTTTATAGTTATGATTTTCAAGGGCTATCCTTGCCATGCTTCCTATTTGATATAATTTAGCTTCAATATCACATATTAAGTTATCGTTTTTATTAACCATGATTAACCCCCATTGCTAAAGGTTTTCGAGAAATAAACGCAAGTTTACTATTGCTTAGGTTTTGCCTAGCTTGTTGGTCGGTTGTCGCGATAGTTCGGACTAATTGAGATGTTAAAACGTTGTAGAACGTGAATAATTTTGATTGTTCAGCGCGTAGGGGTGCGCTATCATAGCGATCAGCCATAATCATTACCTCGTATAATGGTTGGGTTAAATCCCTCGATAGTGGTGGTACACTTCGGGGGATTGCTTTTTTAAGGTAATTATCTATATAATGGTATTTACCTTTTAAAACTAATTTATCACAACGGTATTTACCTATGCAAGAGAAAAAAGAAAAAAAATCATTTAACCGATCAAACAGCACTATGAAGATGATCCGCTTTGAAGATGATTTACTTGAACAAATTGATAAACACGTCGCAAAAGAAAACACTAATTTCTCGGCTTGGGTTAAAAATGCCTGTCGCGAAAAGTTAGCCAATTCAGCTAAATAATTCCCTTTTTTATGGAGTCGCAAAATTATTTTATTAGGTGTTCCTAACGTGTCCATTAATTCGCGCTTAACCTTTACTGTTTTGGTAAATGATTTACTACTTTGGTAAAGGTTTTCAATCTCTCGCGCTCGCGTTGTGACCCCAAGAAAATCTTTATTGCTTGCCAAAGATAAGATTTTCCTTTCTTGGTAAGCGTGGTTATAAACGTTCTTTTCAGTGGCAACTAAAGTGGCAACCTCTTTTTTGGCAACTAACGCAAAGTGTACGTTTTCGGTGGATACCTGACTGGATACCAATTTTAAAAGCTCTTTAGCCATATCAATAGAAATGTGGTATTCCTTACTTGGTCTCCCACCGTTAGAGGTTTTACTCAAATTTGAGTAACGGCTTATTAACTTAATCCTTACCGTTACCTTACCGTTATCATGTGCGGTAACTGGTGTGGAAATAACCACGCTTGAGCCTTTTATACTACTGGCTTTTAGTGTGGTAAATGGTGCGGTTATCGTCATCATTACGCCACCTGTTCCGCATGACGGATCAAATAAGCATGAGATAGCTTTATTAACTCGGCTTTTCTTTGATGATAGTCATATCCAATATTGATTAATGTGGTATTGGCATTCTCAAGGTGTGCGATATGGTTTAATTGAAATTCGGTTAGATTGTCGCGAATGTTGCCAGTAAGATTATGCGCCTCTTTGTATTTGCTCGACGGCATACCTAATACAATGCGGTTAATCATATCGAATTCATTAGTAAATACGTGACTGTTTGCGCTTTTACCTAGTGCTTTCCGTTGTTCTGCTAATGCGTCACACATAGGGCCACTATAATTTATAGTTTCAAGCCGTGCCTTTAATCGTTTGATTTCTTTCTTTTGGATAGCAGGAGCTACTTGTTTTAGTTGTTCCTCGCATCTAATAAAGTATTTTCTAATTGCGCGCACATGCTCATTATTTTCAATCATAGCGAGTTCTTTAGCCATGTTTAAAGTTAGATGATAATCAATACTTCGACGGTCTCCGCCTCTTGATGTTTCCCATTTATTTAACTGTTCAATTTTTGTACTTTGATTCCTGTTTTTTGAGGAATCAAAAACTAAATAATCATCATCTTTAATAAAGCCATATTTATTAATGCGCTCTTTTATCCATGTAGAAAAATCATTACCCACATTTAAACAAGCGTGTAATTGTTTCGCGCTAACCGTTTGTTGTAATTTGCCGTTAATTGTTGATTCTGTAACTGGTACTACGCTGTTAAAACTATTCATTTTGTAACCTCAATTTATTTATTAATCGCTCATATCGCTAAATTTAGGCAATAAGAGACTTCAATCGCATTATTTACCTTATGGCATTGATAACGCGTTATGCTTTGTTATGGTTTAATTAGGCGACTTTTAAGGGGTATAGCTCCAGTATGTCGGCTAATTGGTTGTCGGTTAATAACTTAGGGTTGTTTTTATTGATTAGGTGTAACACTTTTTCAGTATCTTCCTTACTGGTAAGCGCATATCTAAAATGTGAGCCTATACCGTCGGGATTACTATCCTTGTAGCGGTGTAGGGTTATTTTTAACTCGCGTTCTATATCTGTTGCGTAATTTCTGCCGCTTGATAGTGAACAGGTTCGCAATATCTCATTTTCTGTTATGCCGTAAATACCTGAGCAAGCAATTAATAAATAAGCGCGGTACTTTTTCGCTACACTTTTTTGAGGGATTGGGCTATCATATGAAATGTAGTTATTCCAAGTATAGCCCTCGACTATTTGGCGATATAGAGGGTTGTTTTTCATGCTTACCCCCTTGACGCTTTTTTTGATTCTAACCAGCTTTCAACTTCTGAGCGCACAAAAAATACTTTACGCCCTGATGGTTTAAATGGTTTTGGTGCTGTTTCGTCGCGCTTTAATAGGGTTCTTAGTGATTCGGGGCTTTTATAGCCTAATAGGTTTAATAGTTCTTGTTGTGGGATTATATCTAAATTTGAGTTTATATTTGTATTCATTAATTTAAGTCCTTTAAAATTAAATAATTAAAGAAATTAAATAACAAACTATAAAAAATAGAAGTGACTAAATGTTAACCTGTTACAAATTAATTTGTAGTATATACTTGACTACCTTAAGTAGATATTATATTAATACCACGAAAGTTATTTTTTACCATTTAGTAAATTCTACTATTTGCTATCTAATATCTTTTGCCTTTGGGGAGTTATTTATCAAGTTTGGTCGCCTGTAACTAACTTCCCATATCCAACCAATAAAAACACTTCTTATTAGCTTCGATTCAACCACTGATTTAATATACGGGTAACTGTATTTATATACACAATGACGAATTAACTTCATTATACACATTTATTAAAAAAGGTAATAGCAAGTTATAACTAAAAATAAAATTTAAGCCTCAAAACAAGCGATTTAAGCGCATAAAGTGAAGTTAAGATATACTTTTCCCATTAAGTTAGGTTAACATCAGTATGGTGCGTTCTAGGAAGTATTTACCGTATGGTAAATTTAACCAGCATTAAGTCATTGATTAATTTAATTAAAAATTAACACTTTTTTTATTGTCAATAAACGCTTGATTAAATAGCTTTTTACTGTGATTTTAATTTTTATAAATTAAATATTTTTAATTATTTTCACTAATAAAACTGTTTGCTTGTTTTTTAATCAATTTAGTTTAGTAAATACTACATATGGTAGTAATTAACAACAATATTCAACAACATGTTGTATTAGGCTGTTTTAATTTAGGCATAAAAAAAGCCACATAAGTGGCGATTAATATTTTTGAAAAGATACCGTAGTATAATTGATAATCATTTAAGTACTAGATAATTGAAATATTATAGTTTACAAATTTAAGAGATGTAAACTGTCAGAATGTCTAATAATTAAATTATAACTTATATTATTTCTTACAAGGAAAGTTATCTTTTAATGTCCTTAAATGTACTATTTCTATGGGTAAATCATTTACAATTTTTTGTTGCTCACTATTCAAAGTGCTATAATAAAGTTTCATAAAGTTAACATAACTTTCAAATCCTATCCTTTGTTCATCAGGAATACAATAAAGTGTTGGAATTCCTTCGAAATTAGCCACAGCGTTCAAAGTTCTGGAGCCATTAATAACTCCAGAATAGTATCCAGCGGCGAATAAACGTTGATATAAATCTTTATTATTTTCATCAATTATTTGTATAAATTCATTGTACGTAAAATTATTTTTTTTAGTAAACTTAACCAACCAGTTATCATCTGCTTTAACTGAAAAAACTATAACAAATAAAGATAACATACTAATAATATTTTTCATCATCAATTCCCCAAGATTATCCTAACGTGTCCAATAATTAACTTGTAACCTTACCGCATATTTTATCAACGTACACACGCGCAACGCCCCAGTACGCATCTTCAACATTAGCTAGTTTATTGTGTTCTATTTCGTAACGTTTATGGCTCATTCCTTTAGGCTTAGGGAAATAGTAAGAATTATTGAAAAGGTTGTTATATTCATAATCATTACTTTTAAATAGCCTATCGCGTTTATTAATTACTTTGCGTCTTAGCCTATCCATTTTGTTTTCACTTTGACTAGGGTAATGAAGATTGAAGCATTGACGGCAAGCAATTTGCTGATTAGTAAAATAAAGGGTTGCGCGCCTAGTTTGGCAATGTGGGCAAATAAACCAGTAACGCGATCCATAAGATACGGCTGTATCGTCTATCCTGCTTTGTATGATTCTGCCATTAGGTAGCGTATAAGTGATTGCGTAGTCTTTTACTTGTACCGTTAGCTTTTTATTGCCACTGGTTATTATGTACTGTAACGGACTTTTAACAAGCGTTTTAAGGTGCTTTGTATTAATCCGTGATACTTCACTTGTATAGTTTCGCGTGTTAGCTCTAACCATTATTATTTTTCCAATACGAAATCATTTGATTATTTTAACACTATATACAATTAATTTTAACTTCCGCCATTGGTGTAAGTTGGTTGTTTAGCCTTTTAATGATGATGCTTGCCAAAAATTAGAACTTTCTTAAATGCCATTTATTAACATCTAAAGTTAATTAAAGAATAACAAATAAAATAAGTAAGTTAACAAATTATAAAAATGGAGTTATCTATAATAGTAAATTATATTATCTATAAATATTTGCGAGTCAGATCTAACGTGACTATTAATTAACTTTTTAGTTATTTAAATAATAGATAATAATATTTACGTTGTTATAATAAAAAAATTGCTAATAATTGGTTATTATATAATTAAAGAATAGAGGTGGGTAATGTTAAAACAGTATGTTGTAGATGCTTTTGCTGAGAGAGTTTTTGAAGGTAATCCCGCTGCGGTATGCATCACGGACAAATGGCTCGATGATAAACTTATGCAATTAATTACAAGTGAAAATAACTTATCAGAGACCGCGTTTGCGGTTAAAGAAAATAAAAGTTATAGACTTCGTTGGTTTACACCCAATGGTGAAATTGATTTATGTGGTCATGCTACACTTGCTACAGCTTTTGTAATAATGAACTATTATGAGAAAGAACTAACAGAAATTCATTTTAACACATTAAGTGGAGACCTTATTGTAAATAAAATTGATAATATGTATGAATTAGATTTTCCTTGTTATTCATTAAAATCAATTGAAACAACTGAGAAAATAAAAAAAATTATTGGATTTACACCAGTGGAAACGTGGATTGATCGCGATTTAGTTTGTGTACTAGAAAATGAAAATCAAATTAAAAATGCTAAAATAGATCTAGAAAATGCCAAAAGCTTACCTGGTCTGTTACTGCATATAACCGCAAGAAGCTCCAATTCTGAATATGATTGCGTAAGCCGAAGCTTTGCGCCTAAATTAAATGTATCCGAAGATCCAGTTTGTGGCACAGGTCACTGCCATATAGCACCGTTTTGGGCGAAAAGATTGAAAAAAGAAAAAATAGTTGCAAAACAAGAATCGGAAAGAAGTGGTATATTATATTGTCAAGTCAATGACGACAGAATAAAACTTAAAGGTAGAGCTGTGTTATATTCAATATCTGAGCTTCAGTTAACTTCTTTTTAATTGAGATCTACTTGATGCTTGTGACTGTAACCATGATTCGCAAGCATTAACTTTGCGATTGTCGCGTTAAACTCGCCTGATAAGCCTTTATTGATTAGCTCATTTTCTTGGATAGCTTTCACCGTTTCCAACAAGTCGTTAAATTCTTCCGATTCATTAGCATAGTTGTACAAGCTCGAACGCGAACAACCAATATATAGCGATAATCCGCTAACAGACGGAATTAATCCGCCATTTTCTTTATAGCCTTTATTAAGGTATCCCCTTGCCTTAACTAATCGTGTATCTAGGTTACTTTTTCGTCCTTTCATACCTCTAGCCCTTTATTATCAACCGATGCACATTTTAGTGTTTCGCTTAAATTTTGTACAATTCTTAATTGTGACATTTCACCTGTCACTTATTCTACTACAAAAGTTTTGTAGTTCAATTATTAACCGTTTACGCCTTGTAATGGGTGGCGGATTTCCGCCATCGCTTTAACTAATCCAAAGTCCGATTATTGGATATTGAGATTAAAGCTATCTTTATTTATGGGTGTGTCCAGTTTTGGGCGTACCTACTCGAATCAACATCATTATAAAGGTGTACCCTCTAATTTGAGGTGGCTAATTATCAACCATTGCGATAATGCCAATAGTCTAAGGCAATATTCTGCCCTCGCTTAAATACGGGCTACAGTCGCAATTAAATAAAATCAAAGAGTTATTTTCTCTAGCTGAATGGTGAAGATCACCATTGAGGTAATGAATTTACATTTAAGTTAAATATGAGATCCCCCAGTAATTAAAGCTACGATCTTGTAGTTTTCAGCTATCACCACTTCAGTGATACCTTTAAATGGTTTACTAAAAATTTAGTAACCGTTATGTAGTCTACGACTCATAAAAAGTCATACTCTTTAAATAGTTCGCGCCCATAGTAACAGTAACCTATCTATATGATTTTAATAAAATCCGTCACAAAACCTGACTTACTTTAGGACTAGATTAATAAATAGATGATTAGATTTAGCTTTTTGTAATTACGGTTACGCCGTTGGCGTTCTCCGATAATATCAATAACTTAGGGTTTAATGTTACTGTGATTTTAATAAAATCTGTCACAGGGTCGGATTTCAAATCCTAGCCTAATATAATCATGCTTACCAAAGGAAAGGTATTTATTTAATACATTCTACAATGCGCGCACTTTTGCTCATATCTTTAGATTATCATGGGACTGACAAAAACATAACACATTGATTTATAAGCAAAGTGTGAAATTACGTTTTATTAAATTCTTTATATTTCAGTAAGTTATTAAATAGCACCTATTAAGGGGATACAAGTGGATACAAGGGGATAGTATTTACAAGTATCCACTTAGGTCTAAACCTTATATATCAATACTTAGAAAGAATTAAGTGGATACAAGTGGATACTTTTATAAAACTTTTAGGGGGTAGGCAAAAGATATTACACTATTGACGGAATACTTAAGATATTCTTTTCTTGGTAAGGGGTATCTTCATTATAAAGACGGCTGATTGGCTGAAAAGTTAGCCGATTGATTTGGTAGCTCAATTTGAGCCACTTACTTAACCAAGCTCAATTTTAAGCCTATTGAATTTATTGAGATTTTAGAGAGATAGAGCAAGCACAATTTTGCGCCCGTTAATATTGTTGATGTTGTAAGCAATTATAGATATATGCTTACACCATTGTTTTAACTAGCTATTTATAACCTTAAATGATTTATTGCCCGATATTGATACATTGCCGTTACTTGCTTGTTCTACAAAGTCACCCCACCAATCTAGCATAATGCGCCTTTGCTCTAAATAGGTAGCGCGGTTATATGCTCGCCTTACCGTGTTCGTGTCTGTATGAGCTAGTGCGCTTTCTATTACGTCATAATTAAAACCTTGTTCATTTAACACGGTACTAGCTAACGCTCTTAGCCCGTGAGCTACTAATCTATCCTTGTAGCCCATTCTTTTAATCGCCATATTAGCGGTGCTACTATTCATTGATTGAGTGTAAGGCGGCTTCATGCTAGGGAAAACATGAACTCTTGAGCCACTAATAGGCTTCATTGTCTTTAATATTTGTAATGCTTGCGCTGAAAGTGGCACATTGTGCGGTCTATCCATTTTCATGCGCTCGGGAGGGATATTCCAAAGTTTATTATCAAGGTCTATTTCTTCCCATTTAGCGCCAACAGCTTCGCTAGGTCTGACCATTGTTAATAACTGCCATTCTATAACGCATCTTGTTTGAAGTTCTATTCTTGCCATAGATAAGGCTTTCATGAATTCGGGTAATTCATCGCGTGTAATTGTTGGCATTTGTCCTTTTATTGGAGTTTCAAAGGCATCTTTTATCTTTACGGCAGGATTAGCATCAATTAATCCAATATTTACCGCATAAAACATTACTTCATTGATGCGTTGACATAACCGCTTAATATTTTCAAATTTCTTGCTTGATCTCTGTGGTTCAAGTGCTTTTATAAAGTCTTTAGCCTTTAATGATGTTATTGCTTTTTGCCCGATACAAGGAAAAATATATATCTCCAAGGATCGCCATGTTCTATCTAGTGTACCTTTTGATAATCCTTTGCTAGCTTTCAGCTTAAACCAATCATGTGCTACATTTTGAAAAGTATTATATAAATCTGCCTGTTTTTGTTCCAGTAGCTCTTTTTTATGCTCCTGTGGATCAATACCATTGCTTAATAGTTCCCTCGCTTCATCTCTTAGCTTTCTGGCTTGTTGTAGTGATACTTTGGGATAGTTTCCAAAGGTTAATAAGTTTTCCTTTTTGGTAAGAGGTCTCTTATATTTTAGTCGCCATACTTTAACGCCGTTAACTTTTACCAATAAAAACAGCCCACCACCGTCAAAATACTTTTTATCTTTGTCTATTGGCTTAAATGCTTTTATTTGTGTGTCTGTAAGTGGTGTTATTTTAATAGCCATAATCAACCTTTTGGGGTACAAAATTTCAGGGTATAAATTTATACCCCTATTTATACCCCTATTAATTCTGGTTGTAAATGGGTGTTAATGGTACTTAATGAGCTTTAATTAGTTAACAAAGCGTTGTAGTTACTGGTTTTTATGGGTTTAAATGGGGGTTAATGAGTTTTAATAAATATTGAATTGGTGGAGCCAAGGGGGATCGAACCCCTGACCTCAACGCTGCCAGCGTTGCGCTCTCCCAGCTGAGCTATGGCCCCATAAATACTACTTACGCGCAATGATATGCAAGCAAGCGATTGATGTCAATATACAAATTGATGTATCACCGATTTATTCGTTAATCAGTATAATAAATCGGCGATACACTATTTTTCTAACGTATAATAGAAGGTTGATCTGCACCTTCGGCTTCAATTTTTTGAGAAATAAAGTGATCTCGTTTGATACCCATTTTCAACGACATATATGCAGCAACATAGATCGATGAGAATGTACCTAATAAGATACCGACACCCAATGTTTCCGAGAAGCCTTTTAACATACTACCACCAAATATATATAGAATAACAACGACCGCAAGCGTAGTTGCAGATGTCATTAAGGTTCTACTTAGTGTTTGCGTTAATGATATATTGATTACATCATAAGGTGAAGCTCGGCGAATCTTACGGAAGTTTTCTCTGATTCGGTCAAATACAACAATGGTATCATTCAACGAGTAACCAATAATTGACAACATGGCTGCCACTATTGTTAGGTCTAGTTCTCGTTGGAATAGTGATAGATAACCTGCGGTGATAATAACATCATGAGCTAATGCTACAACCGCACCGGTACCGAAACGCCATTCAAAACGGAATCCAATATAGATTAAAATACAAATTAGGGTTGCACAAATCGCCAAAATCCCATCTTGAGCAAGCTCAGTTCCGACTGTTGGACCAACAAATGCGACACGTTTAATCTGTGCTCCTGAGTCAATATCTTGGTGCATGAGATCAGAGATTTTTGTACCAACGATACTATTAATTTTCTGAATCTCTTTTGCATCGGGTTCTTTACCTGGTGCGAAAGATTCATCTTCGGTGATAACTGGTAAACGGATAATAATATCCCGGCTACCGCCATAGTTCTGTACAACGGGTTCTCCGTAGCCCGCTTTTTTCAAGCTGACACGAATCTCATCAAGTGGAATTTGTTTACTTAATGTTATTTCGACAGTGGTACCACCAGTAAAATCTTGGCCAAGATTAAAACCTTTGACGAAGATAACCACGATAGACGCGACAACTAATACCATTGAAATAACAAATGCTACAAAGCCGAAACGAAGAAAATCAATAACTCGTCGGCCATGATTTAGTGATTCAACACTCACTTGTGGCTCTTGACCTTGATTATTTGTTAACTGTGAATTTGCCATCATTAACTCCTAAATTGATAGCTTATTAACACGGCGTCCACCGTATATTAAATTAGCCAATGCTCTTGTTCCGACAATTGAGGTAAACATGGAGGTTAAAATACCAATACCTAATGTGATTGCAAAACCTTTGATTGAGCCCGTACCCACAGCATATAATATGATCGCCGTCATTAAAGTTGTAATGTTAGCATCAAAGATACTGCTCCAAGCGCCAGCATACCCTTCATTGATCGCATGTTGAACACCTCTGCCATTACGCAGCTCTTCTTTTATGCGTTCATTAATCAGTACGTTTGCATCAACAGCCATACCAACAGTTAATACAATCCCTGCAATACCTGGCATGCTTAGTGTTGCACCTGGTAATAAGGACATAATACCGACAATTAAAATAAGGTTTGCGACTAATGCAACACTAGCAAACACCCCAAATAGACGATATACGACGAGCATGAAAATAACTGATATTAATAGTCCCCATAAGCAAGACTCTAAACCTTGAGTTATGTTTTCTTGTCCCATTGATGGACCGATGGTTAGCTCTTCAATAATTTGAATTGGTGCAATCAGTGCGCCAGCTCGTAGTAATAAGGATAATTGTCGTGCTTCTTCTACATTATTAATACCCGTTACTTGGAAACGGTCACTAAAAATACCTTGTATTGTTGCAACATTAATTACTTGTTCTTGTTTTTCTAAAATAGGTTTGCCATCTTTGTCGACTTTACCAGAATCTTTATACTCAACAAATAGTGTTGCCATCGGTTTATAACGATTCGCTTGGGTAAATTCAAGCATCTTTTTACCACCTTCACTATCCAGTGATATAGATACTTCAGGTTGACCATACTCATTCAAGCGGAATGAGGAGTCTGTAATATGATCGCCGGTTAATACAATATTTTTATACAATAATACGGGGCGACCTTCTTGGGTATATTTGATTTCTGAACCATAAGGTGGTCTAGCTGAACCAGAAACGATATCTAATAAAGTGTTTGGATTGATATCATTGACTTGTCTAAACTCTAAAGTAGCTGTGGCACCTAAAATCTGTTTAGCGAGTGCGGTATCTTGAATACCAGGTAATTCAACAATAATTCTATCAGAACCTTGTCTTTGTACGATAGGCTCAGCAACACCAAGCTGATTGACTCGATTTCTTAAGATTGTTGTATTTTGTGCAACTGCATCTGATTTTGTTTGCTGTAACCTATTTTCACTGATGTTAATCAGGAGTTGTTTATCATTCTGTGCAGCAATATTATAGTCAGCTAATTGGCTAATTCTTGCAATTGCATTATTTCTATCATCATCGTCTGCAAAAATAATACTAATTTGTTGATCATTCGTTTTATTAAGTGATGTGAAATTAATTTTATTATCTTTAAAATCAGCTTTTAATGTATCGCTTGCTTGATCAAGTAACCGTTCTAACGCCGCAGTCATATCAACTTCCATCAGGAAGTGAACACCACCACGTAAATCTAACCCTAATTTCATCGGTGCTGCACCAAGAGCGGTTAACCAAGCGGGGGTTGCTGGCGCTAAATTGAGAGCGACAATATATTTATCACCTAATTTTTCCGCAATAAGTTCTTTGGCTTTAAGCTGAATATCATTATTGGCAACTCGAATTAGAATTGAATTATTTTCAAATACAATTGATTTAGCTTCAATTTGATTATCACTTAAAAGCTTTTGAATCTCTTCTTGAGTTTGGACTGTAACTTCAGAACTTCTGGTGTTAGAAATTTGAATTGCAGGGTCTTCACCATAAATATTTGGAAGTGCATAAAGTAGGCCGACGAGTATTACGACGACCAACAAAATATACTTCCACAAAGGATAGCGATTTAACACGACGTATTCTCTTGTGGTTTATTAGTTAACTTATTATATACAATGAATTATAAAGATTTCATTGTTCCCTTAGGAAGAACGGAAGTAATAAAATCACGTTTAATCACAACTTCAGTTGTGTCATTGAGTTCTAATGAAACGTAACCATTTTCACTGATTTTAGCTACACGGCCGATTAAACCACCATTAGTTAATACTTCATCACCTTTTGAAATAGATGACATTAAATCTTTATGAGCTCTTGCGCGTTTTTGTTGTGGGCGCATAATCATGAAATAAAAAAATAGACCAAATACAACAAGCATAATTGGTAAAAAATAAGGATTGCTTTCGGCTACTTCTCCGCCATCGGCGTAAGCTTTACTGATAAAAAAGTCCATACTTTTCCTCTTGAGTCAGTTAAAAATTAATAAAAATCGGTGAACAATGATACACGAGAAATTGCATTATAGCACACTAATTTCACAAACATTCTATCACCACTAATGATTTAATTAGTTTGGTGCTAGGTATTGCGCGACACTAACTAAATTAAATAACCACCTTGGATAGATTCCACATAATAAAATTAATAACGCAGAACCGACTATAAATACTTCATTTATGCCTATTTTTTGTTGCTGATTACTTTGTAATACTTGGGTATTTATAGCACTATTATCATTTGGACTTCTAATATATAGGTTAATCACTAAACGTAAATAGAAGTATAATCCAAAGGCACTACCGATGATGATTGCTAAAATTAACCACCATAATTCCGCTGTTACGCCTAATAGTATTAATGAAAAACGACCAATAAACCCAACGGTTAATGGCGCACCTGCGAGCGATAATAAACCGACCCCCATAGCAAGCGCAACGATTGGCCTACGCCAGAAGAGCCCGCTTAAATTGATATTTTTGCTATCAGTCTCTGTTGATTTTGATTCTAAACTAATTACGCTAAGTACACAGATATTCGCTAAAATGTAACCGATCAAATAGATACCAATGGTTTCCAGTGCCAATACTTGATACTGTACCGCAATTAAAGCAATAAGTAGGTAGCCAAAATTAGTAATCGAAGAATAAGCTAATAGTCGTTTTATATCTTGTTGTTTAATCGCAAAGACATTTCCCCAAATAATTGAACAAAATGCCATGATGACCATAATTATTCGAATCGTTTCATTATTCACAATCGGGGCTAATAAAAATAGTCTAGCTACTGCACAAAAAATAGCAACTTTACTTACTGTTGTTAGTAATAGTGCAATACACGCGGGCGCTCCTTGATAGACATCAGGTAACCAGAGTTGAAATGGCACTAGTGCTAATTTGAAACCAATTCCAACCAACATTAAACAGACCCCAAGTAATAACAAGATACTTGGCGCGGAGACTGTTGATAGTTGGAAACTTAGGCCACTAAAGGTAAGTTCACCTGTCGCCGCATAATAAAACGCAATACCTAATAGTAAAAATGTTGTTGAGATAACCGATAGCACCATATATTTTATTGCTGCTTCTAAAGAATATTGCTGTGTATATTGATAACCGATCAATCCAATGATTGGAATAGATAGTAATTCGATACCAATAAATAGCGACATCAAGTGGCTTGAGTAGATTAAAATAGTGGCGCCCAATGAGGAAAATAGCACCATTAGATAGAATAGCCCATGATGCTGTTGCTCATCATTTTTAAACCAGTTAAGAGATAATGTTGAAACTACAATGGATAAGAATAGAATCAGGCTAGTATATAACGCACCATAAGCGTCGCTAGTAAAGAGTGATGTGACATAGCTGGCTTGCCAAGACAAATGACTACTCTCTTTTGCACTTATATTATTACTGTCTAAACCCTTAATACTACTGTCATCTGGTATCGCTGGAATAATATAAGGATTGCTTTCACTCTCTTCTTGGATCGTTTGTTCGACTTGATTGGTTGCTGGATCTGTACTTAAACTATGATCATTAATAATTATCTTGCCGCCAATAAATACGGAGGTGAGTAAAGCAATGGTCAAACAAGCAATCGCAAATATTGCTGAAAATTTAGTGTCAACACGTAATAAAAGTAGTAAAAATAATAAGATAACAATCGCCAAACTCAATATTAGTATCGGTGATAAGTAGATTAATTCTGATATTGTAATCGCCATCATAATAGTTAAACATCTCCTTTGATGAGATTGGTTTGTGCACTGCTAATAATTTGTTGAATTTTATTTAATGGCGGTGACGATATATCTAAAACCCATTGTGGATATAGCCCAATAAAAAATAAGATCACTAATATGCCGATTAATAAAAATAGATCTTTAAAACAAACAGATTTCTTATTTGATTGCTGCTTATCAATAACACCATAAAAAATAGGCTGCGTACGAACTATAATAGAGATGGATAGTAGAATTAGTCCAATAATTAAGAAAATAGCCATATAGGTTGAATTTTGATAACTACTAAACACGGTCATAAAATTACCCACAAAATTTGCTGTTCCAGGAATACCTAAAATTGCTAATAGATAAAATAATGTTAGTGTTGATAAATACTTAACATGTGATTTTAATCCTAAGAAATTATTAATATTTCTTGTTAAGTAAAACTCTGTCAGCAAACCACTAATAATAAATAGACCAACAATCACTAAACTAATTGAAATAATCAGTAATACTACACCTTGATAGGCAAATAATGAGCCATTATAGGCAACGGCTGTTATAAAGCTCATCAATGCAATATGTGCATAAGCAATTAAGCGTTTGATATCACTTTGATTAAAACATGACAGAGCCATGTAAAACAGAGTACATAAACTGAGAATGATAATAAATGGACTAATTGTTAATGAGGCATTAGGGAAGAGGGGGAATACAAATCGCAATAGACCATAAATTGAAGTATTCACCAGTAAACCACTAATCATAATTGAGCCCGTTGTAGAGGCTTCAATATGTGCATCAATAAACCAATTATGAAAAGGTAGTAACGGTATTCTGACCACTAATGCAGCTAAAAAACCAAGCATAAGCATAAATTCAAAATAGCTTGAAATTGGGGTTTTCATTAACACATTATAATCAAATGTCCATTCATTGGTGATTTGCCAGTTTGTTAATGCCAATGAAATAATGGCCAATAACATTAATAGACTGGTGATTTGAGTGTAAACCAGAAATTTACTCGCTCCATTTGTTTTTAATGATGCGCTGGAGTCTCTGCGTCCCCATAGTGTAATTAGAAAATAGAATGGAATCGCTACAGCTTCCCACAAAAAGAACCATAAAAAAAGATCCATAGCCATAAACAGCATGATTATCGCTGATGCCATGAATAATAAGCAGAAATAGAATAAACCAGAACTACTTGGTCTCTCTTTTCGTGAATATAAGATCGCAATGAGGACAATCGTACTGACTAGCATTCCCATAAGAATTGAGAGTCCATCTAAGACAAGATGAAATTTAATGCCGAGTAATGGGATCCAGTTTACATCAAACTCTTTGACCCACATCTGCCCTTGATAGAAGCTTGTTAGTGCATCGATACTGAGTATTGTCATCATAACGAACACAATAAGCATCGTTAATAATGCAACCCATCCAGCACTGAAGTAACATAATTCACTTTTTAATTTATTGACTAAAAAAAATCGACTTTCTTGTTCGATTCTACATTGTTCCATTTTGGTAAATGAACGCTTTAGGCTAGCTTCTAATAGCCACCCAATTAATCCACCTAATAATGGTAAAAAAACAAGCCAAAGTAACACAGAAAAACCTTCCGTAATTATAATTAAAACAAAATAAGCAGTAATAAGATAATAATACTACCACTCACTATTGACATCATATACCAGCGTAATCGACCATTTTCTAATAAATCAATTTGGAAGTTTATCTTCCTAATACCCCAATTTATTATTTGATTCCATTGTGATAGCGGATCCTTTTTAATTAGCTGGGCTAAATAAAGATAGGGTCGTACAAAAACTAACTCAAGTAACTGGTTAAAATACCACTCATTACGCCATAACTTTAAAAATGCTTTACCAATTGGTGTATTGGATATTTCATGAATTTCAGAGTTAATATCAAAAAATAGTATATAAGCAATTAGAATACTTAAAATCGTGATTGCAGCTAATAAAATTTGTAAAATTAACTGATTTTTAGTATTAAAATCAACATTCGGAATAATTCCTTCTATCGGTAATGGAAGGTAATTAAAAATAGCTGTAGACATCAGCACCAATATGACTAAAGGAATATAACTATATCGAGTAATTGGTGTAAAAGTCGTTAGTTTTTGTTTATGATGGAAAACGGTAAAAATCAGTCTTAAAATACTTAAGCTTGATAGTAGCACCCCAATTAATGCAATGATTCCTAATCCCATTTTCTCTTTGGTAACTAATGCCCAAATAATATCGCCTTTAGTATAGAACGCCGACATAACCCAAGGCATCGCACAGAGTGATGCTGCTGATAATAGAAATGTTCCGTACAGTAACGGATATCGACGATACAAACCACCTAGCTTATGAATATTTTGTTCTCCGTTACAAATTTTAATTAAAATAGCACTAGAGAGCAGTAATAATGAGCTAGTCACACAATAACTAATAATATAATTGAGTGATAATACCCAATTTTGAATGACAAAGGCGAAAAAGAGGTAGCTAATTTGACTCAAGTTAATATATGTCACTAAGCTTTTTATATTATTTTGAACTAATGACACACAGCTTGAGAATATCAGTCCAACACCAGCGACGGCACCCATAATAACAAAGACATCACTGGACATCATAAACAGAGGACTTAATCGTAATATAAAATAACCACTAGATAAAATCCCCATCACTGATTGTAATAACGTAATTACAGGCATTGGAGCAATGTTTGTTTCGGTAAAAATGGTATGGAAAGGGAATAATCCGGCTTTACCAATAACACTCACTAAGAAGACTAACGTAATCCAAAATATAATTTCTGAATCAATCGCTAAATTTTGATTAGCAAGGGTGAGAACATCGCGAATATTTAGGGTATTTAATTCATTGTAAACTAAGAAAATACCAAATAATAAAAACGCATCAGCGATACTCATGATAATAAATGTTTTAATCGCGGAGAAACTAACTTGTCGTTTATGGTAATAGATTCCAATTAATAAATAACTACTAATACTAATTCCTTCCCAAGCTAGTAGGAGGATAAATAAGTTATCGGCTAACACTAATAGAAATAGGCTAGCAATCAGTAAATTACCATAGGCAAAAAACGTATAGGTATCTTTTGATGAAGTAAGATAGTATGCCGAGAAAGAGTAAATCAGTAAGCAAAATAGTGAAATAATCACTAAAAAAACCAGCGATAAACCATCCAGCTGTAACCCTATTGAGATTTTAGTATCGCCAATACTAAACCACTCCCATAATAAGCGGGAGTATATTAGAGATGTGTCAGGATAAGTATTTGTTTGATAATCGATACATACAAATAGCATTAATACACACACCAAACCTATTGTGCTAATACCGACAATAATAATGTTTTCTTTACTTATATTTCTTCCTAAACAAATTAAAATTAAGAAAGAGAGTAAAGGGATAACAATTGTTAAATAAAGTAAATTCATCCTTTCATTTCACTCAGTGCGTCAATATTTACCGTTTTGCGGCGATGATACATTTTTACTAGTAAAGCCAGGCCAATACAAGACTCAGCGATAGCTGTACTTAGCACTAAAATTGAGATGATCTGCCCATCAGACTGTTGCCAATAAGCGCCCGCAGCAACGATAGCAATTAAGGCTCCATTAATCATAACCATTAAACTTAATAGTAAAAATAAGAAATTACGGCGAATCAATGCACCAAATAAACCAATGATAAACAGGGATGTTGCCAGAATTAGGCTATGCATTAGTGGAATCATATTTTTCCCCTTTATTTGTTATGGATTTGGTGGAAGTAGGCGGTATCTCTTTATGAATATATAAGCGATAAATAAAATGATAGGCAATTACTAATCCACAAAGTAATAGTAAAATCGCTAACTCAATAACTAAAATATACGAGCCCAAGAACATATCGGTAAGACTTTCATTTTCTGGCTGTGTCACTTCTAAAGCCGAATAATCTGTGCTGGCAATACCATAAATTAATGTAACTAAGAGGACAAAAACTAAAATTAATGGGCCTAACCAAATTTTAGGGCTGATGCCGCGTTTATTCTGCTCTACAGCATCGTAGCGAAGATTGATTAGTGATAACACTGAGAGAAAAAGTAAGGATACTGCTCCAACAAACAGTATAACGGTTAGGGCTGCTGAAAAATAAGCACCCATAATAAAAAAAACTACAGCGGTTGCTAGCAGAGAAATTACAAAGTACAGTAAAGCGCTCATTGAGCGTCGACTACTAATGGCTTTAATGCTTGCCAATACAGTAATAATTGCTGCAATATAAAAAACAGAAACCATCTATTTGTTATCCAATTTGTATTCTATATTGTGAGTCAGTTAGATGAAGATACTATTATTTCTCTTACAGTAAGATGTCGAACTGACTGTCAAAAATTTTAGTGAGGTAATAACATAAAATTTTGAACGATTATTTTAACTGCTTATTTTTATGCTTATTAAAAAAAAAGTCTAGCTAATTTATTCTTAATAGCTTGAAAATACATGCTTACTACAGTTAAGTATTTTTTTATAATACAATTTATTATAAATAATAATGAGTTAGATTATTTAATTTGAATGTAAAAATCATTAAAAATCAGATTATAATGACTGTTACAAATTTTATAATTAACCCATTTTATTGTTAATAACATGATATTTACCAAGTAGTATATCATATTAGGACTAACGTTTTTTTAGAATATCTTGATAAAGCGTCCTTTCAAACTCAATTATGGCACTATTTTTGGCCGCAGAGTCTGGCGTGATATAATTATAACCAGAGATAAATTGCACAAATGCAACATATTTATCTTCTTTTAGTTTGATGAATCCAGCTAGATTATAGTTGCCTTCAAGATACCCTGTTTTAGCATAGACAATTGATTTTAATTCATTATTAGCAAAACTTTTGCGATATTGTAACGTACCATCGACACCTGCAATAGGTAACATTTCAACCATATGTAATGTATCATTGTTAGCTGCAATGTATTGCAATATCTGCATCAATTTATTGGCATCAATTAAATTTAGTCGTGATAATCCTGAACCATCAATAATGACTGCATTTTCTAAATCAATATTCGCTTTTTTAAGCAAAATATCTTTCACTGCATCACTGGCATTTTGCCATGAACCTTGCATGTTAAAATGGTGAGCCCCAATTGTTCGATATACCGTATCAGCAATTAAGTTATTCGATTTTTTTAGCATAATCGTGAGTAATTTTGATAGCGGTTCCGATTGATTGAGCGCTAGGGGGGCTAATGATTGAGTTATTGGCTCTTTAGCTTCAATAATGCGTCCTGTAAATTTAATCTGCTTTTGTGCTAGCTCCGCTTTGAGTATTTCAGAAAAGTAGGCAAAACTATCTGTAACTGCAAATTTAAGGTAACTTTTTTGGCTACTGTGTTTAATGCAACCGGATAAGTGATAACGATTTTTATCGGCTGATGTGACATTGAGCTCACAATATTTATCATCTAAGGTTTGCGATTTATTACTGATGGTTCTAACGTCACTTGTGATCGTGATTGGATAGCGAGATGACACTGATGTGGTTGCTTTATTACCAATTTTTTGTGCAGGCAAAATACCCGCATAAAAACAATTTTCATCAATGATCGTTGCTGATGGGGCGGTATTATAGCAAGATGTTAAATTATTCCATGACCAACCAGAGGCTTTATCGTGGCCGATAAATATAGAGTTGTCGATAACAATATTGCCTACAATTTTATCGACACCTTTCAACTTCAATACCGAAAGCATTTCGGCAAGTTGTTTACGTGTCAATGTCGGATCGCCACTCAATTGAATAATGAGATCGCCTTTTAATTGTTTGTTACTGATTTTGCCAGTTGTTTGTAAGCGAGTCACAAAACGAAAGTCAGGGCCTAACTCAAGCATTGCAGCAAGCCCTGTTACTAATTTTTGTACGCTTGCGGGTTGCCTAAACTGATCATTTTGAAAAGCAGCTAGTGTGGTTGGATTTTTATCAACAGTCTCGACTAATACTGATAAATCAGTACCTTTAGGTAAAAGGGAAAGGTAGGAAGAGAGTTCTGTTTTGTTTTCAGCATAAGTATTTGTGATATTTAATGCGATAGCCAATATGAGTAATTGGCTGATTATTGAAACTAGTCTTTTCATATATAACAACTTTATTTAAAGTGTTTAATCAAATGGTAATACAACACCACCTTGTGGTGTCTGTTTTACTAGTTCTGGGGCGACCCTTAATGTTGCTTGGATCGGTTTACAAATATCACCTTTAAGTGCAACACCGTTAAGCATTTCACCGTACGAGAGCACACTTGTTGTTTGCGTAATCAATAGTTTACCGACTGTACTTTGCTCATAGCCTAGTAGGCTATCGGTATAAACGTCTTTAACTTTCTTTCCTAAACGTGTAACTTCACATTGCGAGCCTAATGGTAACGGATAATCTAATACTATTTCGTTATAATTTGAAACAGAAACTAAACGAATAGGATAGATCTCACCAATAATTTCATTTTTCATTAAATCAGCTACAGATTGCAGAGTATTATTAATGGTAGTACTAAAACTCTCATTATTAGTGGTACTTTTTAACTGATAACGTAATGTGTTACTAAATACAATCTTATTGCTTTTAGCATCAATGATTTGATATAGCACTGTTGCTGAGACGATTTTCTCAGTAACGCCTTGGCCAGTGGCTTTTAAAATACGAACAGTCTCTTCAGTATCTAATTGATTTAACGTACTTTGCAGATAAAAATCAGATAGTTCAGTGACATTATTAGGTTCTAAGCCATCACTCATGTAGTTTTCAGCAGAGATAAGCTCAAAACGGTGAGTTTCATACAGTGCTGTTGTAATGTCATGAGTTAATGTTTTCGATAAGGCACTCGGCGAAATTGGAAAAGCATTCTGGCTTGTTAAATCCACTTGCGTTGGCAAGACCACAATTTTATACCGTTCAATTTGCGTCTCTCCTAACCCATTAGTATAAGTGGCACTATTATTCTCATCGGTTGTTGATACATCAACATCATTTTTAGGCGCTTGTTGTTCTTTCACCGTATTTTGTGAACTACAAGCAACTAGAAATAAAATAGTTGCTAGAGAGATACTTAATTTTATGCATTTTTTCATCATAAATCCCTTTTTATTACCAAGCAGTTGATTTATTGCTACCTAATTTGCGTACAATACTCTCATTTTCCCAGTAAGCTAAGCCACTTTTTACATCAGTTAATGTTAGCTGTAAATAATACTCAACTAATTGCTTATTTTTACCAGTACGAGATATACGTTGTAAAATTTTTCCAGTTAATGATAAGTCTGGCGCATATAGGGTTCCTTTGCCTGCAATCGTATCTTGTTTAAATTCATCATTATCACGTAATTCACGTACATCATAAATTAAATCGTCAACGTTATTACTATTCCCCGCAACGGCTGTTGTAATCACTGCTTTGCCGGATTGTAGCATGCCGATACGAATTTTTTTGATCAGCATATCGGTATCAATGCGTAGAGTTGTATCATTTACAACTTTACCAATAGCAACAACATAGCGTCCTCCGCCTGGTTTATTCAATACATCACTTGCTAATAATGAATTCAGTGACTCTTGAGCTGCCAGTTCAAAGTCTTGACTATCAAGTCCTAAGCTAACGGCATCTTGTGCGTTATCAGCAGTGACATATTCAACATTTGATGAACAACCCGTTAATATTATGCTAAGTCCTAAAGTAATTGCGAGAGTACATCGGTTTAGGGATTGGTATAAATTAATCATATAAAGCCTCATTATTATTGTGTGTTGCTGCTTTGTTGTATTAGGTGAATAGTATTATGATCTACTATCTCGGATTTAATGTAAATAATAGCATTGCTATTAGGTTGTAGATAATCAATTTTTGTTAATATCGTACCGTCTGGTTTATATATTGTGACAGTATTATCTTGAATCGGGATGCGTGCGACTTGGATATTTTTCGGTATTGCTCTCCATTGTCTAATATCTGCGGTATCTGTGCTCAATTGGTAGAGGAATCCCCAAAATTTACCGCCATACTCTTCTAATTTCTCTTCTAAAGTATATTGTATTGTCGATTTTGCTATCATATTTAGCATTGCTTCTGTCATGATGGCGGGAAGTTTCTTTTTGAACTCTTGCTGTACAATGTTATCCATATCCGCAATTTCAGTGGTAGCTTGTTGTTCCAATTTTAGATAAGGATAAGACAAGGAACGCTTATATATTGTAGGAACTGTAATATCAGTTGTGATGACTTTATCAGTAAACAGATAAGATGGGAAATGATAAGTAAATGCACTTTTAAGCATGCCTTGACCATTTTCGTAAATCAGCCAAACGTAGTTTTGCTTCTGTTTAGACGATTGGGTACTTAACTTTAAGTCATCTTGTACCTGTTTTTGGTTCGGGAGCATACGGGCTGTTTGTCTAAATAACGCCTCCGCTTTACTGTAATCGTGATCTAAATAGAAAAATAATCCACTTATATACGTGGCAAATGGATTAATAAAATCAGGATACAATAATTCAGGTGAGATATCTCCTCGATAATTTTTAATATTGCTATTGGTTAATGAATGGGTATTAATCTCTTTTGCATATTCAGAATGATTATATTGTTTATAAGCTTCATTTATTTCTTGTTCGAAGTATTCAGCTGCTCGCCGCTGCCGATCTAAGGCGCGATTAAATTCGACTCTGGCATTATCAAAATCATTGAGTGACATAAAGTTTAAACCTTTATAGACATTCATCATGATTTTTTCATAATTTTCGCCTTGGTAATCATTAACATTATTATTGACTAGGATTGAACCAAGGGATTGCCCGACAGCGCTTAGCGCTAAGGCAGTCTCTTTTTGTTTAAAAATTGCTTCAGCCTGATCTAAATAAGTAATGCTTTTTTGATAGTCGTTGCACTGACGAGCAAGGGCCCCTCCATTGAGAGTCCAGAGTAGAGGATCACTCTTTATTTGCCCGTCAATTGGTGTATAGTTACAATCACGACTAATCAGTTGTTGTTCATACTGGTCGAGATTTTCTCTATATCCCAAGAAAGCTGCACAACCACTTAAGGATATTAAAACTATTGTTGCGAAGCATAGTCGAATAATTGTAATCATTAATCGGATATAATTATTTTAACTTCTTATCAACATACTGAATTACTGCAATCATAATCAGTATTGGTAAAATACACTCTAAGTACTCTTCTTGTGGCTGTTGAAAAGCAACAACCCACCGCGGAGCCATCCAACCTGTAATTTCATTAATCATATTGACTGAACGGTCGAGAATCTTTGATACCACAAGAACTGCAAAAAACATAAATACACTAATTGCGTAGGCTTCTCTTTTCTTGAGATCGACAAGCCATGTTTTATAATTATTTAAAATGATATAAAAAATCGCGATTAGAATAGCAAGAATAATGAGTGCAGCGAGTAGTTTTGATTGTACATTGGCAGCATTTGTTAACCAAAACTTAATTTTTAGCATACTCATGCCAAAGATTTTATGTAAGTCTGCTTCCCGTGCCATCATTGCAAATAGAATAAATGCTAATGCAAAACGATAGCTAAATTTGATTGAACCAAGCTTATAAATAAATACAAATACAATAGCTATTGCATAAAAAACTAATGTAAGATTTTCAACAAAATGATCTTCATCAACAAAATCAAGTAGCCATTCATGATCTAAAAAAATTGAACTCAACAATGCTAATAGTATTGTGAAAACGGTTAACCAGACTGATGAATATTGCTTTTTTATCCACTGCATTACTTATTTCCTATTATAGTTTATGACTTAATTTTTTACTATTATCGTATTGTGTTATTGCTACTATGATGAGTAATGGCAATAAACACTCCAGATACTCCTCCTGCGGTAGCTGTATTGCTACTACCCAAATCGGTGCCATCCAATTGGTTATTTCGTAAATCATATTTACTGAACGATCGATAATTTTTGAAATAACTAAAACAGCAAAAAAAATAAATAGCGTCACCGCATAGGTTTTACCTAGTTTTAAGTCTAATAACCAAGTTTTAGCCGATCGACGAATTAATATATACAGTGAAAACGCGAGGAATAGCAGAATAATAGCGGCTAATATTTTGTCGCTAATTGATGATTCGCTAGTTAACCAAAATTTAATTTTGAGCATACTCATACCGAGTATTTTATGTAGGTCAGCTTCTCGTGCAAGCATTGCTAACATTAAGATTGCAATAGCAACTCGGGAGTCTAGTCGAATTGTTTTTTGTGGATAAAAAAGTGCGAATAACGCGGCAATAAAGTAAAAAACAACAGTTAATGTCTCAATAAATCCGCCTTCATCGACGAATTGGAATAAAAAATCATAGTTTAGTGTTAAACTACTTAATAATGCTAAAACGCAGGTTATAAGGGTAATCGCTAAACTAAAATAGCGATGGTTAATTAAGTTCATGTTTTTCTAATCTACTCTATTTTGGGGTGATGTTATCATTTATTCATTTTTTTCGTCTAATACTAACAATAAAAATCGCTACAAAATGCATTTATTGTTTAATTTTTTGTAATTTAGCATAGAAAAAACCATCTCCACCATTTTCAGTAGGTAGAAACTGTTGCATTTCACCAATTAATTGAGCATTTTTATTGTCATTTAAAAAACGAGATATTTGTACTTTATTTTCATCTGGTAAAATAGAACAAGTGGCATAAATAAGGATGCCATTCTCTTTAAGGTAAGGCCAAATTTTAGTTAAGATTTCAAATTGTAATTTAGCGAGTTCATTAATATCGCTATCTCTTCTTAACCATTTAATATCCGGGTGGCGACGTATTATTCCTGTTGCAGAACAAGGCGCATCTAATAAAATTCGGTCGAATATTTTATCATTAATCCACGCTTCTGGTGTTAAGCCATCGCCCACTTTAACTTCAGCCTGTAGTTGTAGACGTTCAAGATTTTGTTTAATACGTTTAACGCGCTCTGCATCAATATCAACAGCCAGCACATCGGCTTGTGGTGCAAGTTCTAAAATATGGGTTGTTTTACCGCCGGGTGCTGCGCATAAGTCTAAAATGATTTCGCCATTTTGTGGCGCAAGTAAATAGGCCGCATGTTGTGCAGATAAGTCTTGGACAGTTGCAACGCCTAACTCAAATTGTGGTAATTTATGAACGGGAGAAGGCGATAATAATTTTAACGCACTTTTTATCTGTTCATCCTTTTCTGAAGCAATATCACAGCTTGCTAATAATGTTTGATATTGTTCTGCAGTATAGTGTTGACGATTAACTCGTAACCACATAGGAGGGCGTTGATTATTGGACTCGATGATATTAGACCAGTTTTCAGGGTAAGCTGATTGAATTCGTTTTAATAGCCAACTCGGATGAAGCGTTGTATTTCCTTCCTGGATAAACTGATCTTTTAAGTCGCTTTGCTGACGTAGAAAGGAGCGTAATACCCCATTAACGACCCCTTTAAGCGATGGTTTTTTTAAATTAACTACGGCGTTAACCGTTTCACTGGCAGCGGCATGTTCTGGAATTCGAGTATAGCGTACTTGATAAACTCCCACTAATATTAGGTAATGAATTGCTCTATTTTTACCTGTAAATACTTTATCCATTAGCTGTTGTGTATAAAACTCCAATTCTGGTAGTACTCGCATCACGCCAAAACAGATCTCTTGCATTAAAGCTCGATCTTTGTCGTTCACCTTATTGCTATAAGTGGCTAAGAGCGCACTAAGAGAATGGCCTTTTTCAAGGACATCGAAAATAATTTGTGCACAAAAAGCGCGAAGATTATATTTTTCTGGTTGAAATTTAGTTGATGATGTCATGTTCATGAAGTTTTAATATTTAATGGTGGTAAGCATAACGCAATCAATTTGCCTGTAAAGAATTTTTATCTGCATATGATATTAATTGCGTCATTATGAACATCCGTTTTTACACTAAAATAACACTTTACAGCAATATTATAACGAAAATAATCGTACTAATTGCTTAAAGTATGTTACCTACAGCAAACCAAGATTGTCTTGAATTTAGTACATCTGCTGCAGACATCGGTTTTTTACCTGCTGGCTGGAGTTGTGTTAAATTGATAATACCTTTAGCCGTTGCAACCTGTATGCCTTGTTTGTTGGCTTGTAAAATTGTGCCAGGTGCTTGTTGGCTATTTTGGTTAATAACATTGGCTTGCCACACTTTGATTGGTTCACCATTGATTTCGAAATAGCTGATTGGCCAAGGATTAAAGGCTCTTATACAGCGTTCTAACTGTTCAGCCGATAATTGCCAGTCAAGTTTAGCCTCTTGTTTAGAGAGTTTTTCAGCATAAGTTACCAAGGATTGTTCCTGTTTTTGGGCAATGGCTTTTCCTGAAGTAATTAGCGTTAATGTTTCGAGTAAAGCATCGGGTCCCAATTGTGCGAGTTTATCATAGAGAGAGGCACTGGTATCATTACTTGTGATTGGACATGTTACCTTAAATAACATATCGCCAGTATCAAGTCCCGCATCCATTTGCATAATCGTTATGCCCGTTTCTGTATCTCCAGCCCAGCATGCGCGCTGAATTGGGGCGGCACCACGCCATCTTGGTAATAGTGAGCCATGAACGTTTAAACAACCAAGCTTCGGAAGATTAAGGACTGCTTGAGGTAAAATTAAGCCATAAGCAACGACAATCATGATATCAGCATCCAGTCCTTGAATAACTTTTTGGTTTTCTTCCTTTTTTAATGTTGCAGGCTGATAAACTGGGAGATTATGTTCTAAAGCTAATTGTTTGACTGGACTGGCGGTAATTTTATTTCCACGACCTGCCGGGCGGTCTGGTTGGGTGAATACCGCAATGACTTGATGATGAGAACTAATCAGCGCCTGTAGATGTTTTGCTGCAAAATCAGGTGTACCAGCGAAGATAATTTTTAATGGTTTATTATTTGGTGTAAGGGGCATTTTTATTCTCGCCATTTTTTGCTGAGTTAATATGGTGATAGTATAACGCAATTTATGTCGCTAATCTTTATTAAAGGGTTGAAAGAATGAATTTATCCACTAAACAGGTATTTATTACCGGTCTGATCATTAATTTAATTACTGGTAACGCTTTTTTTACGTATTTTGGTATCCTAAATATGCAAACTTGGCACCAATGGGATAGCTCATTTTTAATTTTGGACGGCATTTTTTCGTGCTTGTGTGTGATCACTTTTTATATTGCTTTTTATAAAAGTTGTTATTATTTGCGTTCGGCAATGAGTTTATTTTTGATTTCACTATTATGCTGTTTTGTTATTACATTTTTAGGCGGTTTTTTTATTGGTGTTTTTACCAGTTTTCAAGTTCGCTCGATGGATTTATTTAGTGTTACCGATATAGGGATACTTTTGATGGTTAATTTAATATTCGGTATTTGGGCATGTTTTCTTTTTGGCTCTATTGTACTTATTGTCGGAATATTGAATGGTTTTTGGTTTTTGTTGATGAAAAAAGCCAAACAACGAGAGTTGGTTGCTGGGGTTTCATCTCAATGACTAAAATGGGAAAAAGACCGGTACAAGTAGCAGATCTGCAACAAAGACTAACATCGTTAATGGCACGCCAACTTTAACAAAGTCACTGAAACTATAGCCACCTGGTGCAACAATCATTGTTTTGACGGGTGATGAAACTGGGGTAATAAAAGATGCCGAGGTTGCGATTGCGACGGTCATCGCAAATGGATAAGGTGAATACTCAAACGCTTGCGCGATATTAATGGCGACTGGCGCAACCAAAATAGCTGTTGCGGTATTAGTAATAAATAAACCAATAAATGAGCACAGTAGAAAAATAAAAGCCAGAACAACATAGGGGCCATAGCTATAGAGATGTGCTTTAAGTAACTCAGATACTAAGGTGATTCCACCTGTTTTATTTAATGCAATTGCAAATGGCATCATTCCGATAATAAGTATTAAACTAGGCCAGTGAATTGATTTGTAGGCGCTTGTCATATCAATGCAGCGAGTTGCCCCCATGAGTAAACAAGCAATTAATGCGGCTACTACGTTGGCTACAATGCCTGTTACCATTAAAATAATCATGATGGCTAAATTTATTAATGCAGGGATGGCTTGTGAACTTGCTGGCGCGACCTCATCAATATCGGCTGGAAAATCTAATACGACAAAATCACTAGTTTTCGATTGTAATTTACGGATAGATCCCCAATCTCCACAGACGAGTAACGTGTCACTGATTTCGAGTTTCTGTTCAAATAAATTGGTTGTTTCTAGCGGGGTATGATTACGCCAGATACCAATAACCGTTAAAAAATATTTGCTACGAAAATCAATTTCAGTTAATGTCTTACCATATAGTGATGAGTCTGGCAAAATAGCCACTTCAGCCATCCCCACTTCTTTAACTTGCTCTGAAAAATACTCGCCACGCAATACTTTTGGTTCAAGTAAATTTGTTGTTAAAAATTGGCGATATTCATCTTCTGTATGAGCAAAATCAAGCAATAAAATATCATTTTCTCTAAATTCAGTGGCACCATTAACAGGTATTAACACTTTCCGAAATTTGCGCCATCTCTCGATACCAATGACATTAACACCCTGCTTACTTCTTAAATGAAGTGAATCAAGGGTCCTTCCTAGAAATGGTGAACCCATTAAAATTTGTGCCCGGTGTGCTCTTCCTGTCAGTTTATAATCACGAATAAGATCGGTAATTTTTCGCCGAGAAGGTGACTCTTCCGTTTGATTGGCTTGCTCGGATGAAATTAGCCAATTACGACTAATGATACAATAAATTATCCCAATGATAAGAATGCCTAAGCCAATTGGTGTAATTGAAAAAAAACCAAATCCCGCTATATTTGCGCGCTCAAGCTCACTGTTTACCACTAAATTGGG
This sequence comes from Orbaceae bacterium BiB, assembly GCA_036251205.1. Taxonomy (NCBI): domain Bacteria; kingdom Pseudomonadati; phylum Pseudomonadota; class Gammaproteobacteria; order Orbales; family Orbaceae; genus Orbus; species Orbus mooreae. The sequence continues at coordinate 2,129,753 of CP133958.1, forward strand.
CGGTGTTGCAACTAACGTTGTCATTCCGCTAATTAATGCTGCAATACATAATGGCATCATTAATTTTTTTACATGAATTCCTGAGCGAGAGGAGATACTAATGACAACGGGAATAAAAATAGCTACAACGCCGGTTGAGCTCATGACGGAACCCAATAGTGCAACGCCTAACATAATTAGAACTATAATTCGGATATCGTTTTTTCCAGCAATCTTGAGTATATATTCACTCATTTGGTAAGATATTCCTGTTCTGACTAAGCTTTCGCCAATGATAAATAAAAGAGCAATCAGAACAATATTGGGATCACTAAAACCAGATAATGCTTCCGCTGGAGATAAAATACCAGTAATAATTATAGATGTTATCGCTAGAATTGCGACAATATCCATGCGGAGTTTGCTAAAAGAGAATAAGATAATGACGATGAATAGTAGGCCACAAACAATTAATAATTGGTAATTTTCTAAAATTGAATTAGGGATGAAGGTAATCAATTCTTGACTAATAGATGATGATTTCAACATTAAATCTATTTATAATATGTTTGTTAGCGATATCATACCGTAAGTGGATGATCTTGAGCAAGTTAAAACCGAGATGTTTTGTGATCATTAATGATTAGGTCTGTTTTATTCGATTTATGCACGAATAGAGACTGCGTTGTGTGACGAATCGCACATATGCCATAATTTTATTCCAATACTTTCGGTTTAGCTTTAATATATAATATAGATAATAAGTTCTAAATTATGTATAGAATATCAAAGATTAATTAAAAAAGTATATAAAATATGAATAAAAAGCACCGTACCGGACTTCTTGATATAGCTAATTTAGCTGGGGTTAGTAAAATGACGATTAGTCGTTTTATGAAAGATCCCGCTCTTGTTTCTCCAACACTTAGGCAGAAAATTGCTTTTATTATTGATGAGTTAGGTTATATACCAAACAAAGCTCCTGATATTTTATCTAATGCAAAAAGTTATGCGATTGGCGTTTTTCTGCCATCTTTAACTAACCATGTTTTTGCCGAAGTTTTAAAAGGTATTGAAATGGAGACCGATAAGCATGGATATCAAACAATGATTGCTCATACGGCTTATGATAAAAATAAAGAAGAGACTCGATTACGTTCCCTTTTATCATATAATATTGATGGTATTATTTTATCAGAACGACATCACACCCCTGCAGCACTTAAAATGTTACAAATTGCCAATATTCCAATTGTTGAAATCATGGATAGTGTTTCACCTTGTATTGATATGGCTGTCGGATTTGATAATTTTTCAGCGGCTAAACAGATGATCAATATGATGATAAATAAAGGTCGAAAAAATATTGTTTATTTTGGTGCTCGCTCTGATGAACGAAGTGTTATTAGACAGAAAGGCTATATAGATGCAATGAGTGAACATGGATTAGCAAATTATACTATAACCAGTAAAGAGGTTTCCTCTTATACTTTAGGTGGAAAATTGTTGCATCAAGTCTTTCAAGAGTGTCCGACCGTTGATGGTATTTTTTGTAGTAATGATAATTTAGCATTAGGTGTCTTGTTTGAGTGTCAGCGACTCAATATAAAAGTTCCTGAGCAGCTATCTATCGCTGGATTTCATGGACACAATATCAGTCACGCTGTTACTCCTCGGTTAGCTTCAGTATTAACTCCTCGAGTTGAAATGGGAAGAGTTGCAGCTGAACTTCTACTTAAACGGCTTAGTGGTCAGGTTATTAACCAAAAAGTTATCGATCTTCCGGTCACCTTTCTCGAAGGCGAAAGTATCTAGCCTTTCATATACTAACTGTTATACCTATTTAATATTTGTATGCTTTCTCTTTATTATTCGAGGTATCAATGTATTTTTGAAACACATGATTGTTACCTGTAACATTCATGTGAATTCTATGACTCTTTATTATTAGCGTTATTCTTGATAAATCTTAAAATTAATACTATTTTACATTTTTTTTACTTGAAATGTGATTTAAGTCACATTTCCATGTTGAATAAGTTGATTTTATGGCCTAATAGAAATACGTTACCAGTAACATTTGGTTTTGTGATTTAGTTATTCGAGGTAGAAGTGAATAAATTTGTTCAAGCCGTTACACAGCGTATCATTGAGCGCTCTAAAGTTTCGCGACAAGCTTATTTGGCACGAATTGAGACGTTATCTGCCCATAAAACAGCTCGTGCTCAATTGCCGTGCAGTAATCTTGCCCATGGTTTTGCTGGTTGTTGTGGTCAAGATAAAAGTGATTTAAAAAATCTATTAAAAAGTAATATTGCTATTATCAGTTCTTATAATGATATGCTTTCTGCACATAAACCTTACGAACATTATCCTGCTCAGATTCGTCAAGCATTGCATGATGTTGGCGCCGTGGGCCAGATGGCCGGTGGCGTACCTGCAATGTGTGATGGTGTAACTCAAGGTGAGCCTGGAATGGAATTATCCCTCATGAGTCGGGATGTTATTGCGATGTCTGTTGCTATTAGTTTATCTCATAATATGTTCGATGGTGCTATGTACCTTGGTGTATGTGATAAAATTTTACCAGGTCTATTTGTGGGTGCTTTAGCATTTGGACATCTGCCAGCTATTTTTGTGCCGTCAGGGCCTATGCCTACAGGGTTGCCAAATAAAGAGAAAGTTCGAATTAGACAATTATATTCAGAAGGTAAAGCAACAAGAGCTGATTTGTTGGAATCTGAAGCGGAGTCTTATCACTCTACAGGCACATGTGCCTTCTATGGTACAGCAAATAGTAATCAGATGGTCATTGAAACAATGGGGCTTCATCTACCTGGTGCTGCTTTTGTTCCACCGGAGACCCAACTTCGTCAGGAATTAACGAATGCCGCAGCTAGACAGATCACTCGTTTAACTGAACAATCAGGAAACTATTTACCTGTGGGGCGTTTAGTTGATGAAAAAGTTATCGTTAATGGATTAGTTGCACTATTGGCGACAGGTGGCTCAACAAACTTAACGATGCATTTAGTGTCAATGGCGAAGGCTGCAGGGATAATTATTAATTGGGATGATATTTCTCAATTATCTGATGTTGTCCCTTTACTTTGCCGTATTTATCCAAATGGTCCTATGGATATTAACTATTTTCAGGCTGCAGGTGGAACATCTGTATTGATCCGAGAATTATTAAAAGGTGGATTATTACATGATGATGTTAATACTGTTGTCGGACATGGATTAAGTCGTTATACACAAGAACCAATATTAGAAAATGGGGAATTAATTTTCCGTGAAGGTCCATTAGAGTCTTTAGATAAGACAGTTATTGCATCTATTGATAAACCTTTTAACTCTCATGGTGGATTAAAAGTGATGACAGGGAATCTGGGACGAGCAATTATGAAAACGTCTGCGGTTGAAGCTGAACATCAAATTATTGAGGCTCCAGCTGTAATTTTTGAGAGTCAATATGATTTAGAGGCAAAATTTAAAGCGGGTCAATTAGATAAAGATTGTGTGGTTGTTGTTCGTTATCAAGGTCCTCAAGCAATTGGTATGCCAGAGTTACATAAACTTATTACTCCCCTTGGTATATTACAAGATCGAGGATTTAATGTTGCACTATTAACCGACGGTCGTTTATCAGGTGCTTCTGGTAAAGTCCCGGCCGCAATTCATGTTACTCCTGAAGCCTATGTCGGAGGCTTGCTCAGTAAAGTTGAAGAGGGGGATCTGATTCGTATTAATGGTAAAACAGGCGAGATAACATTACTTGTCGATCAATCTGAATTAGATCATCGAATATGTAAGCCGATTAATTGTGATAGTAGTTATATTGGTTTTGGTCGAGAATTATTCAACACTCTTCGTTGCCGTTTATCTTCTGCTGAAGAGGGGGCTGATAGTTTTAATGTGTTAGATAAAGATATTCATTAATTATAGAGAATATGTGATCTGTTTTGCATTATTATTTTTAAGATATCTTTATAATAATGCTTTTATTCCCTATATGGTTACCGATAACATAGTTCGTAGTTAATTAGGTATCTTTTGATAATTTATATTGGTTTCATTGGTTTTTATTGATTTCAAAGAGTTAATAAACAGTAAGTACAATAAAGTAGTATAAAAACAAGGAGTTTCTTGTGAAACGTTATAAAATAGCCATTGTTAATTCTAGTAGTTTTGGTAAATATTTTCCTGAACAAATGGAACGTCTAACAAAAATAGGTGAAGTTAAATCTTTCACTTTTGATAATGATATCAACGGTAAAGAATTAGCCGAAGCTCTACATGGATTTAATATTATTATTGCGAGTGTTCGCCCATTTTTCAACAAAGAGTTTTTTGACCATAAAGATGAATTATTATTACTATCCCGTCATGGTATCGGTTTTAATAATGTCGATGTAATAGCGGCTAAAGCCCACGGAACGATTGTGACTATTGTTCCAGCACTAGTCGAAAGAGATGCAGTGGCTGAAAATGCAGTAACTAATTTATTAGCTTTAGTTCGTAGAACAGTCGATTCTCAGCAGGCTGTCAAAAATAATGAATGGGCAAAACGTGCAACTTTTCTCGGTATGAATGTTACGGGTAAAGTTGTTGGTGTAATTGGTTGTGGGAATATTGGTAGCAGAGTTGCTGAGATATTTAAGCATGGTTTTAATGCTAGACTTCTTGTGGTTGATCCTAAAGTCGACCTAGATTGGGCTAAAAAACATAATATTGAAGTCGTCGAATTAGACTACCTATTACAACATGCTGATGTGATTTCATTAAATGCCTCTTTAAATGAGACTAGCTATCATATTTTACAACAAAAACAGTTTTCTTTAATGAAGAAAGGCGTCTATATTACCAATACAGCAAGAGCTGAATTAGTTAATGAAGAGGCTCTTTTGCAAGCATTAGATAATGGTATTGTTGCTGGATATGCGACGGATGTTATGTATAAAGAACCGTCTTTCAATGATCATCCACTTGTCAAACATGCAAAAGTTTTGGTTACTCCACATACATCCGCTTATGCTGTTGAATGTTTAAAAGGAATGGGTGATAAATGTGTAAGTGATGTCGAGAATCTTGTCAGTAATATTCCTTTAGTTAGTGTTGTTTCATAACAACTTAATTACGGAACTAATGATATTTTTCAACATTAACTGAATTTTTATCACATTATTTAATATATTAACTTTACGGAGTTATTTTATGGAAGTTACATTTTTTCAAGCTGCCATTATTGCAATTTGGGTTGCTTTAGTTATGTCTAGGGCATTGGGGGGGGCAACGTTAACACTACGTTTTACACCACTGATGACGGGATTGGTGGTCGGTGTTGTCTTTGGTGACATTGCACAGGCCATGATGATAACAGCTGCGATCCAGTTGATGTATATGGGCGTATTTTCTCCTGGTGGTCAAATGCCATCAGAACCTGCTGTCGCTGCCGCTATTGCTGTACCTGTTGCATTACTGAGTAATATGCAACCGACTGCAGCAGTAGGAATTGCAGTACCAGTTGGGTTGCTTGGTTCTTATCTTTATCAATTTCGTTTTTTTGTTAATACATTTATTATGCAAAAATTTACTGAGAAGTATGCCGAACAAGGAAATAGTTCAGGGCTAACATTCTCAATCATTATTTTACCAACGATTTGTTCATTCATTATCTTTATCCCGTTTATTTTTGTTGTTCTTTATTATGGTGCTCCAGTTATTGCTGACATTATTAGACAAAATGAAGGGAATATTGTATTCCACATTTTGAGTGTTATTGGTGGTGGTTTAGCCGCAGTGGGTATTGCATTAACTGTGTATGTTATTGGTAAACGTAATTATGTGATTTTCTTCGTATTGGCATATTTTCTAGCTGTTACAACAAAATCGCTAAATATTACCATGGTAACTTACGCTATTATTGGCGCAATTATCGCATTCTTATTTGTTCTCGTGAAAAGTGAAACATTTAATTCTGTCAAAGACAATTTAGGTCGTGGCGTTTCAAATAATTCAGCTCACACGAGTGATGATGACGATGATTATTAATCATTGCAAAAAATTGTCATTGTTATAACAGAATATTAGAAGGAAAAGAGTATGAGTGAGATAACACAACAAAGTATTGATTTAAAACCTCAAGAGATCACCAAACGTGACGTGACTTTTGCTTGGTTAAGATGGTATTACGCTAATGAAATTCCGCATTCTTTCGATCGCTATTTGGCTGCATCATTGATGTGGGCATTAATTCCTATTTTGAAAAAATTGTATAAAGATAAATCACAACTTGCGGCGGCTTATCAACGTCATTTATTATTTTTTAATACGCAGTTAACTTGGGGTGGAGGAACCATTGCCGGGATTATGTCATCGCTTGAATCAGTGAGAGCGAATGAGGTATATGAAAATAAACCAATCAGTATTGATGATAATTTGTTATATAATACTAAAGCAGGTTTGATGGGAGCATTAGCCGGTATTGGTGATGCGATTGACTCAGGTACCGTACAATATATTTTTATTGCTATTGCTCTACCTTGGGCTCAACAAGGTTCTGCAGCTGGTGCTTTATTTCCATTTATCGCGTTTGTACTTTATCAATTAGCGGTTGGTTACTATTTTGCTCAGTTAGGATTTAAATTAGGGCGAAATGCCGGTGCTGAAGTGGTCGGGGCTAAAATGCAAATGCTTATTGAAGGACTATCAATACTTGGTCTTTTCATGATGGGTATTTTAGCAGCAAGCTATATTAAAGTTTCATCTAGCTTACAATTTGACATCTCTGGCAAAAAATTTGTTATTCAACAGTTATTGGATCAAATTTTACCAGGAATATTACCATTATTAGTTGTTGCTGGCTTGTATGTTTATTTTGTCAAGAAAGGGTTAAAAGTCACTAATGCTTTAGTTGGATTAACTGTTATTTTGGCTGTACTTGCGGCAATTGGTGTTTTATAAGATATTATTATTTTAAATAGATAGGATTTTTATTATGGGTAAAGTTGTTTTAGCTCGAGTCGACAGCCGCTTAATTCACGGCCAAGTTGCGACAAATGTATCGAAATCAGCAGGTGCTAATGCACTATTTGTGGCAGATGATGTATCTGCTAATGATGATTTTACTAAAAACATCATAGTTAGTGCTGGTTCACAAACGGGCCATAAAGTGCGTGTTTTAAAAGAAGATGGTGCAGTGCGTTATTGGAATGATCGTCAATATGATGATTTTAATGTTATGTTAATTACTAAAAGTATTGAAGTTATGTACAAAATACTTAAAGCAGGCGTCCCTGTGAGTGAATTAAATATTGGTGGAATACCACAAACACCAGGTACCATTAAAGTTATTAATGAAGTGGCAATCAATAAAGAACAATTAGATCTTCTCGTTGATTTAAAACAAAGCTTAGGGATTAATATTTATTTTCAAGCTACGCCATCACTGAAAAAAGTTTCATTAGATGAAGCTGTCAAAATGTTTGCTTAAGGAGTAGGCCATGATCGGTGTGTTATTAGTTAGTCACGGCAAAATGGCTGAAGGTATAAAAGACAGTGTTGGTATGATTGTTGGTGATGCTAAGCAATTCGACACACTATCTCTTGTTCCTGGCCAAGATATTGCAACTTTAAGTTCGGATATTTTAGTAAAAAGTAAAGAGCTCAATGCAGGTGAAGGAGTCCTCATTTTTGTTGATTTATTTGGTGCATCACCTTATAACGCTTCAATGAAGTGCTTACCTGAATGGAATGCTTTAAATATTCCGGTCAGTATTGTTAGTGGAATGAGTTTACCGATGGTTATTACAGCCGTTTGTAATCGTGATTTTTCATCTCTTGATGAGCTAACAAAAGATGTAATTAGTGCTGGTGTTGAAAATATGAAAGATGCGTTAGCAGAGCTAAATGCTGCAAATAATTCAGCTGGAGACGGCGACGATTATTAATTTTGACGTATATTGGATGAATAGTATTTATACTATTCATCCAATTAATACTAAGATCATCAATCTTGATGAACTATATGCTGTTAAATAAATAGCATATTGAAATGTTAATTTACTTTATTCTAGCTAAGACTCTTATATAACTTTTGAATTGGGTTTGGTATTTTATTCATGGATTCTCTAACTGATCTTATATTGCGATATTGTGTTCTTTTTGGAAGGCGTTTTTTTGCTAAAGAAAAAATCTCCTTTCTTCGTGTCTTTAGTAAAGAAGTATTGCAATTAGGGTATCAACTAGATGCTAAATTAGCAAAATTACAACTAGCTAAAAGACGGTATCAAAATTTCTATAATGGTTATATTGGTGATCTCAATAAAGCCGATATTATTATTTGTACGCATTATGATACAGGTGTTAAAAATTTTAATTTAACAAGCAAGTATGCATTTAATAACTCTTTTAATAAAAAAAATTATTTAATTAGTTTATTACCGATAATCGTTACTTTTTTATTATCTATTGCTTTGAATCTTTTTCTTTTTATTCCAGGTATTCAAGAGGCCGGTTTACTCAGTTTTTCCGGTTTGTTATCGTTGCTGACAACATTAGTTTTATTCTATTTTATTGTTCGTTATCACGGTGGTATACCAAATCAAAAAAACTTTGTGTGTAATAGCTCTAGCTTAATTTTATTACTCAATTTAATGAGTAAGCTAGATAAAAAGCGTAAAAGAAAAATAGCATTTGTGCTCTTAGATGGTGGATGTACAAATTCCTTTGGTTTGAGGATGCTAGAAAATTATTCAAAAAATATTCTTAAAAAAACAGTTATCTTTGTTGATAGTATTGGTAATGATGAACAAATTCAGATATTTAAACCTGATAATTATGCTCCCGATTTACATAATATTTCCTTTACGGAAGGATATATAGATACCAAGTTTAAACACTATCTATTGGTTACTTCAGGTAAACAAGATAGATTGAATAGAGTGAAAGTCAATAATGCTAATTCTAGTAAAGATAACGAATTATCTACTGAGAGAATCGAGCAGCATACAGAAACAATGCTTAACTTATGTTTGCAATTAGTTAGTGGTAATGACGAGTTAAATAACGATAAAAATCAATAAGCGTAGTACAAAAATATAATCATCATAGAGTGATTCGACGGATTTAAGCATCAAAGTTTAAGTCCATATTGTATAACGAAAGATATTGCTATAGGACGACATATGTTAAAAATACAAACCCCAAAAAATTATTTACAAGAGTCGGATATTTTATCTCAAGTTGGCAAATATGTTGCTGAATTTGGAAACGATGCATTTATTATTGCTGGCGAAAAAGCTTGGCAACAGACCGGAGCAACGATTGAAAAATCGTTACAAGCTGCAAATATAAAATTTAATGTTAAACTGATTTCTTATAAATGTAATTTAGAAAAATTAACTGCGGTAGCTGATGAAGTTAAGGCGCTAAAATCATCGGTGATTATTGGTGTTGGTGGCGGTACTATTATGGATTGTAGTAAAGTTGTTGCAGAGCTCGCTGGCCCATTACCAGTTATTCAAGTCCCAACTATTGCTGCTACTTGTGCTGCGTGGTCACCATTTAGTGTGTTATATGATGATAAAGGCGCTCATATTAAAAGTTTTCCATTATCGCGCTATCCTGAGTGGATTTTAGTCGACCCTGAGGTAATTATTAAATCACCGGTACGCTTTTTTAAAGCTGGAATTATTGATGCAGCAGCAAAATGGTATGAGTTTTCACCTTATTTGAAAACAAGTGATGATATCAATTTATTACTACAACTACAGATTGCTAAATTGACATTTGATGTTTTAGTTGAGCACAGTGATCAAGCTATCAAAGATTACCAAGAAGGCAAAATTACTAAAGCGGTCAGTCATACCATTGATGCAAATATTGCTTTAGCCGGTCTTGCTAATAGTGTGAGAGATGGCGCTCAAAGATCAGGTATAGCTCATGCCATTCATGATAGTTTGACACATATTCCAGATGTTTTAAAATGGGTTCATGGCGAAAAAGTCGGTTATGGTCTTGCTATTCAAGCAATTTTAGAATACCCAAATGCCGAGGATAGAATACCATTATTAAGCTGGTTAGCTAGATTGGGTATGCCTTTAACGCCAGCTCAATTGTCATCAGTCATATCTGATGATACATTAGTTGAGATTGCTCAACGAACAAAAATTAAGCCAAACTCATATAAACTGATGCCTTTTGATATTAGTCCTGAGGCAATTTTAAAAGCCTTACAAGAAAGTAGATCTTTAGCAACTTTCATGCAGAACAAATAGAATAAGAAATAACCTTTTTGTCCTATATTGTTAAAGGTTGCCTATTTGTGGTGTATTCTTTGTTATGGTATAAAGAAGAGCATAGATTTGTTATTTTTGTCTTGAAAAAGATAGTATGATGTTTAGTAAAATGATTAGATTTTTAACTAGAATAAACCATTATATTATCCAGTTGGATAATTAACGAAATTTTAATTTACTAGAGGTTAGTATGAAAAAGTGGAAAAGATCAGCAGAGGAAATATTATCTTTAGGTCCTGTTGTGCCAGTGATTGTTATTGATGATATTAATGATGCAGTTCCATTAGCAAAAGCATTAATTGCTGGTGGCGTAAGAGTATTAGAAGTGACTTTACGAACGGCATGCGCACTTGATGCAATCAAAAAAATTATTGCTGAAGTGCCTGAAGCAGTTGTTGGGGCTGGAACTGTGACAAGTGTTGAACAATTAAAAGAAGTGACTAAAGCGGGTGTTGAATTTATTATCACTCCGGGCTTAACACCTTCAATTTTAAAAGCTGCAACCGAAGGTGACGTACCTGTTATTCCTGGTATTGCAACGATTAGTGAATTATTGCTTGCAAAAGAAGCTGGATTAACCGCGTTAAAATTCTTCCCAGCTGAAGTGAATGGTGGCGTTGCTGCACTTAAAGCATTCTCTGGCCCTATCCCCGATATTAAGTTTTGTCCAACAGGCGGCATAAGTTTAAAAAATTATCGAGAATATTTAGCATTAAAAAATGTCCTTTGTGTTGGCGGATCTTGGTTTGTACCAACTGATGCAATTGCAAATGGTGATTTTGCTAAAATTACAGAACTAGCTAAACAAGCTGTAGAAGGCGCAAAATAATCTTTGTTAGCGGTGACCACTGAATACTATAAGTTATTGTAGTATTCAGGTGTGTTATTGTTTTCGTCGAGTTTAATCTGAAAATAGAATAATGATTTAAGACTATAAAAAGTTGCATTAATTCCGTTTTTCAGTATAATAATCAAACTTCGCCGAATAAAGGCAAAGATTATTGGATGTAAGTTGTTGTTACATCACTACAATACTCCCGATTTGGGGGTTACGTAAAAGAACGGATTACACTCTCCTGTCAATCGAAACAGGAATTGAGGAGTAGTCTTTTGTTATAACTTTTTTATAGTGGAGCTCTGGTCTCATGCAGAACCAAAGAATCCGAATCCGTCTAAAAGCATTTGATCATCGTTTGATTGATCAATCTACTGCGGAAATCGTTGAAACTGCGAAGCGTACTGGTGCGCAAGTTCGTGGTCCTATTCCATTACCGACGCGCAAAGAGCGTTTCACTGTATTGATTTCACCACATGTTAATAAAGATGCGCGTGATCAATACGAGATTCGTACTCATAAACGTCTAGTCGATATCGTTGAACCAACTGAAAAAACAGTTGATGCATTGATGCGTCTAGATCTTGCTGCTGGTGTTGACGTGCAGATCAGTTTAGGTTAAGGCCTAGGCTGGTAAAGATTGAGAGGTCGAAACAATGATTGGTTTAGTCGGTCGAAAAGTGGGAATGACACGAATCTTCACTGAAGATGGTGTTTCTATCCCTGTAACCGTAATTGAAGTTGAAGCAAACCGCATTACTCAAGTTAAAACACTTGAAAATGATGGTTATCAAGCTGTTCAGGTTACTACCGGTAGCAAAAAAGCTAGCCGTGTAAATAAACCTGATGCAGGTCATTTTGCTAAGGCTGGTGTAGAAGCTGGTCGTGGTCTATGGGAATTCCGTTTTGAAGAAGGCGAATTTACTGTAGGTCAAAGCATTAATGTCGATATTTTTACAGACGTTAAAAAAGTGGATGTTACTGGTACATCAAAAGGTAAAGGATTTGCTGGCGTTACTAAACGTTGGAATTTCCGTACTCAAGATGCTACTCATGGTAACTCTTTGGCACACCGTGGTCATGGCTCTATCGGTCAAAACCAAACTCCGGGTAAAGTGTTCAAAGGTCGTAAAATGGCAGGTCACTTAGGTAATGAACGTGTAACTGTTCAAAACCTAGATGTTGTACGTGTAGATGCAGAACGTAACCTTATTTTAATTAAGGGTGCTGTACCGGGTGCAATCAATAGTGACGTTTTTGTTAAACCAGCGATTAAAGCTTAACGTCGAGGAGAGTGAAATGGAATTAGTAGTTAAAGACGCGCAAGCGATCTCTGTTTCTGAAACTACCTTCGGACGTGATTTTAATGAAGCATTAGTTCATCAAGTTGTTGTTGCATATGCATCAGGAGCTCGTCAAGGAACTCGTGGTCAGAAAACTCGTGCAGAAGTAGCTGGTTCAGGCAAAAAGCCATGGCGTCAAAAAGGTACTGGTCGTGCTCGTTCAGGTTCTGTTAAGAGCCCAATCTGGCGTAGCGGTGGTGTAACATTTGCTGCTAAGAATCAGGACCATAGTCAAAAAGTTAACCGTAAAATGTATCGTGGAGCACTTAAGAGTATTTTCTCTGAATTAGTGCGTCAAGATCGTTTAGTGGTTGTTGAAAAGTTCACTGTAGAAGCACCTAAGACGAAGTTATTAACTCAGAAATTAAAAGATATGGATCTTAACGATGTATTGATTATTACTTCTGAAGTTGATGAAAACCTTTTCTTAGCTTCACGTAATATCTACAAAGTTGATGTACGTGATGTTGCCGGTATTGATCCAGTTAGTTTAATTGCGTTTGAAAAAGTTCTCATGACTGTTGATGCAGTGAAACAAGTTGAGGCAATGTTAGCAGAGGAGAAAGTAGCATGATTCGTGAAGAGCGTCTGCTAAAGGTCCTGCGTGCACCACATGTTTCTGAAAAAGCATCTCTTTCAATGGAGAAGGCTAACACTTTAGTGTTAAAAGTTGCCAAAGATGCTACTAAGAAAGAGATCAAAGCCGCAGTTGAACAACTATTTGAAGTTAAGGTAAACGATGTAAATACTCTTATCGTTAAAGGTAAAGTAAAACGTCGTGGTCAACAAATTGGTCGTCGTAGCGACTGGAAAAAAGCTTACGTCACTTTAGCGGAAGGTCAAAATTTAGACCTTGCGGGCGTCACTGAGTAATTCGGAGGAGTAAGAACAATGGCAGTTGTTAAGTGTAAACCTACATCTCCGGGTCGTCGCCACGTTGTTAAAGTGGTTAACCCAGAGTTGCATAAAGGAAAACCTTATGCACCGTTGCTTGATTCAAAAAGCAAAACTGGTGGTCGCAATAATAATGGTCGTATCACTACTCGTCACATTGGCGGTGGTCATAAACAACATTATCGTATTGTTGACTTTAAACGAAATAAAGACGGTATCCCTGCTGTAGTAGAACGTTTGGAATATGATCCAAACCGCAGTGCGAATATTGCTTTAGTTTTATATAAAGACGGTGAACGTCGTTATATTTTAGCTCCAAAAGGCTTAAAAGCTGGAGATCAGATCCAATCTGGTGTTGATGCATCGATTAAAGCAGGTAACTGTTTACCAATGCGCAATATCCCTGTTGGTTCTACTGTGCACAACGTTGAAATGAAACCAGGTAAAGGCGGACAACTTGCTCGCTCTGCTGGTAGTTATGTTCAAATCGTTGCGCGTGATGGTTCATATGTTACTCTTCGTCTTCGTTCTGGCGAAATGCGTAAAGTATTAGCTGATTGCCGTGCCACTGTTGGTGAAGTTGGTAACTCAGAACATATGCTTCGCGTATTAGGTAAAGCTGGTGCAAGCCGTTGGAGAGGTATTCGTCCGACAGTTCGTGGTACAGCAATGAACCCAGTAGATCACCCGCATGGTGGTGGTGAAGGTCGTAACTTTGGTAAACATCCTGTGTCTCCATGGGGTCAAAAAGCCAAAGGATTGAAAACTCGTAGCAACAAACGTACTGATAAGTACATTGTTCGCCATCGTAATAAAAAATAATTAAATAGAGGATTAGCTATGCCACGTTCTCTCAAGAAGGGTCCTTTTATTGACCTACACTTGCTGAAGAAGGTAGAGAAAGCGGTGGAAAGCGGAGACAAGAAGCCTTTGCGCACTTGGTCCCGTCGTTCAACGATCTTTCCTAACATGATCGGTTTGACCATCGCTGTCCATAATGGTCGTCAGCACGTGCCTGTTTATGTTACCGACGAAATGGTTGGTCATAAATTAGGTGAATTCGCGCCGACTCGTACTTATCGCGGTCACGCAGCAGATAAGAAAGCTAAGAAGAAATAAGTAGGAGAAAGAGATGGAAACAATTGCAAAATACCGCCACGCTCGTTCTTCTGCGCAAAAAGTTCGCTTAGTTGCAGATCTTGTTCGCGGTAAGAGTGTGTCACAAGCACTTGATATTTTAACGTACACCAATAAAAAAGCGGCTGTATTAGTTAAAAAAGTATTAGAGTCTGCTATTGCTAATGCAGAGCATAACGATGGTGCTGATATTGATGATCTGAAAGTTGCAAAAATTTTCGTAGATGAAGGCCCTAGCATGAAGCGAATTATGCCTCGCGCTAAAGGTCGTGCAGATCGAATTTTGAAGCGTACGAGTCACATTACTGTGATCGTGTCTGATCGCTAGGTCTGGAGAATAGCAATGGGTCAAAAAGTAAATCCAAATGGTATCCGATTAGGTATTGTCAAACCTTGGACATCTACCTGGTATGCAGATACTAAAGAATTCGCCGATAACTTGGATGGCGATTTTAAAGTGCGTCAATTCTTAAATAAAGAATTAGCGCAAGCGTCAATCTCAAAAATCGTGATCGAACGTCCAGCTAAAAGTATTCGTGTGACTATTCACACAGCTCGCCCTGGTATCGTAATCGGTAAAAAAGGTGAAGACGTTGAAAAATTACGTAATGCCATAGCAAATATTGCTGGCGTACCAGCGCAAATTAATATTGCTGAAGTTCGTAAACCTGAACTTGATGCAAAATTAGTTGCTGACAGCATCACCGCTCAATTAGAGCGTCGTGTAATGTTCCGTCGTGCAATGAAACGCGCAGTACAAAATGCAATGAAAGCAGGTGCTAAGGGTATCAAAGTTGAAGTTAGTGGCCGTTTAGGTGGAGCAGAGATTGCTCGTTCTGAATGGTATCGTGAAGGTCGTGTGCCATTACATACACTACGTGCTGATATTGATTATGGTTTATCAGAAGCACTAACAACTTATGGTATTATTGGTGTAAAAGTGTGGATCTTCAAAGGTGAGATCCTTGGTGGTATGGCTGCCGTTGAACAAGCAGATAATAAACCTGCTGCTCAACCGAAAAAGCAGCGTAAAGGCCGGAAACAATAAGGAGCGTCGCTGATGTTACAACCAAAGCGTACAAAATTCCGTAAAATGCATAAGGGTCGCAATCGCGGTCTAGCTGCAGGTGCCGATATTAGCTTCGGTACGTTCGGTCTGAAGGCTGTTGGTCGTGGTCGTTTGACTGCGCGCCAGATCGAAGCAGCACGTCGTGCAATGACACGTGCAGTTAAGCGTCAAGGTAAAATCTGGATTCGAGTATTCCCTGATAAACCAATTACTGAAAAACCACTTGAAGTGCGTATGGGTAAAGGTAAGGGTAACGTTGAATATTGGGTTGCACTAATTCAACCAGGTAAAGTCCTCTATGAAATGGATGGTGTACCGGAAGAAGTTGCTCGTGAAGCATTTGCGTTGGCAGCAGCAAAACTGCCGATTAAAACCACCTTTGTAATCAAGACGGTGATGTAAATGAAAGCAAAAGAGCTACGCGAAAAAAGCGTTGAAGAGTTAAATACTGAACTTCTAAACTTATTACGTGAACAATTTAATTTACGTATGCAGTTAGCGGGTGGTCAGTTACAACAAACTCATTTAGTTAGACAAGTGCGTCGTGATATTGCACGAGTTAAAACATTATTAACTGAGAAGGCGGGTGCGTAATGACTGATAATATTCGTACTCAGCAAGGTCGTGTTATTAGTGACAAAATGGATAAATCTATTACTGTTGCTATTGAACGTAAAGTGAAACACCCTTTATATGGTAAGTTCATTAAACGTACGACTAAATTGCATGTACATGATGAAAATAACGAGTGTGGTATTGGTGATACTGTTGAAATTAAAGAGTGTCGTCCTTTATCTAAGACTAAGTCTTGGACTCTAGTTCGAATCGTTGAAAAAGCGGTAATTTAATCTATTTGATTAAGAATCGTACAAAAATATCATAAACGGCTGTAATAGCCGTTTATTTTATGCTACCTATTTTATTAGAGTGGTGTTATACTAGCCACCCTCATAAAAATGGGGATTTTGGTTGTCTATTCTTATCCATGGTAGTTGATGTGGATGAAGGTAGATTAGACAATAATTTATTAATATGGAGCATTAAAATGATCCAAGAGCAGACTAGGCTTGATGTTGCTGATAACTCTGGCGCACGTAGCGTAATGTGTATCAAGGTTCTAGGTGGGTCGCATCGTCGTTATGCTGCGGTAGGTGATATCATCAAAGTTACCATCAAAGAAGCAATTCCACGTGGTAAAGTAAAAAAAGGTGATGTACTTAAAGCGGTAGTGGTGCGCACTAGAAAAGGGGTTCGTCGCCCTGATGGATCTGTCATTCGTTTCGATCGTAACGCTTGTGTTATTTTAAATAATAACAGTGAGCAACCGATTGGTACGCGTATTTTTGGACCGGTCACTCGTGAACTTCGTTCTGAGAAGTTTATGAAGATCATTTCACTAGCACCAGAAGTACTGTAAGGAGCGGGTAATGGCAGCGAAAATCCGTCGAGAAGATGAAGTTATCGTGTTAACTGGTAAAGATAAAGGTAAGCGCGGTAAAGTTAAAAGTGTTTTGTCTACAGGCAAAGTGATTATTGAAGGTATTAATTTGGTGAAAAAACACCAAAAACCAGTACCAGCATTAAATCAAGATGGTGGAATTGTTGAACAAGAAGCAGCAATAAATGTTTCTAACGTAGCAATTTTCAACAATGCAACTGGCAAAGCAGATCGCGTAGGCTTCCGTTTTGAAGATGGCAAAAAAGTCCGCTTCTACAAGTCTACTAATGAAACAATTAAGTAATTTGGAGTGTACGATGGCGAAACTGCATGATCACTACAATGCACAGGTAGTAAATAAACTGCAAGAACAGTTTGGCTACAAATCTGTCATGCAAGTCCCTCGGATCGAAAAGATCACCTTGAATATGGGTGTTGGTGAAGCAATTACTGATAAGAAATTATTAGATAATGCTGTAGCAGATTTAGCTGCTATCAGTGGTCAAAAACCACTTGTCACTAAAGCACGCAAATCAGTTGCTGGTTTTAAAATCCGTCAAGGGTATCCTATTGGTTGTAAAGTCACTTTACGTGGCGAGCGTATGTGGGAGTTCTTTGAACGTTTAGTTTATATAGCTCTACCTCGTACTCGAGATTTTCGTGGTTTAAGCGCAAAATCTTTCGATGGTCGTGGTAACTATAGTATGGGCGTTCGTGAGCAGATCGTTTTCCCTGAAATCGACTACGACAAAGTCGATCGTGTTCGTGGTTTAGATATTACTATCACCACCACTGCACAATCAGATGATGAAGGCCGCGCGTTGTTGTCTGCCTTTAACTTTCCATTTCGTAAGTAAGGGTAGGGTAAACTAATGGCTAAACAATCAATGATTGAGCGTGATAAAAAACGCGTAAAGCTAGCAAATAGATACTTTGCAAAGCGTCAAGAATTAAAAGCGATCATCTCTGGAGTTGATTCTACAGATGAAGATCGTTGGAATGCGGTGCTTAAATTGCAAACGCTTCCTCGAGATTCTAGTCCATCTCGTCAACGTAATCGTTGTCGTCAAACGGGTCGTCCACATGGCGTCCTTCGTAAGTTTGGTCTAAGCCGTATTAAGGTTAGGGAGACTGCTATGCGCGGTGAAATTCCTGGTCTTAAGAAGGCAAGTTGGTAATCAGAGGAGTGTTATAGATGAGCATGCAAGATCCTATTGCAGATATGTTGACCCGAGTTCGTAATGGTCAAGCTGCAAACAAAGTTGCGGTCACCATGCCTTCCTCTAAGTTAAAAGTGGCAATTGCCAACGTGCTAAAAGAAGAAGGTTATGTAGAAGACTACAAAATTATAGGTGACACTAAGCCTGAACTAGAAATTACATTAAAGTATTTCCAAGGTAAGGCAGTAGTAGAAACTATTAAACGTGTTAGCCGTCCTGGTTTACGTATTTATAAACGTAAAGATGAATTACCAAAAGTAATGGCAGGATTAGGTATCGCGGTTATTTCTACTTCTAAAGGTGTTATGACTGATCGAGCAGCACGCCAAGCAGGTCTTGGTGGTGAAATTATCTGCTACGTAGCGTAAGGGAGAAAAAAATGTCTCGTGTTGCTAAAGCACCTGTCGTTATTCCTGCTGGCGTAGAGGTAAAACTCAACGGTCAGGTAATTACGATTAAAGGTAAAAATGGCGAGTTATCTCGTTCAATTAATAATGCTGTTGTTCTTAACCAAGAAGATGGTGCAATTAAATTTGCTCCTCGTGACGGCGCGGCTGATGCTTGGGCTCAAGCAGGAACCGCAAGAGCATTGGTTAACTCAATGGTAATTGGTGTTACTGAAGGATTTACTAAAAAACTTCAGCTAGTAGGTGTAGGTTATCGTGCACAACTTAAAGGTAATGCTGTTGGTCTATCTCTTGGATTTTCACATCCAATTGAGCATCAGTTACCTGCAGGTGTAACCGCTGAGTGTCCATCACAAACTGAAATCATCCTGAAAAGTGCTGATAAACAGTTAATTGGTCAAGTGGCAGCAGATATCCGTGCTTATCGTCGTCCTGAACCTTATAAAGGTAAAGGTGTTCGTTACGCAGACGAAGTCGTGCGTACTAAAGAAGCTAAGAAGAAGTAAGGTAACACTATGGATAAGAAATCAGCTCGTATCCGTCGTGCAACTAAAGCGCGTGCGAAAATGCGTGAGTTATTGGCAACACGTCTTGTTGTTCACCGTACTCCGCGTCATATTTACGCGCAAATTATCGCACCGAACGGATCTGAAGTACTGGCAGCAGCTTCAACTCTTGAAAAAGCTATCAGTGAAAGTTTAAAATACACCGGAAACAAAGACGCAGCGGCTGCAGTTGGTAAAGCAATTGCTGAGCGTGCATTAGCGAAAGATATTAAAGATGTCGCTTTTGACCGTTCTGGTTTCCAATATCATGGTCGAGTTCAGGCGTTAGCAGATGCTGCTCGCGAAGCTGGCCTTCAGTTCTAAGGTAGGAGTTAAAGATGTCAAACATCGAAAAACAAGCTGGTGAACTGCAGGAAAAACTAATCGCAGTTAATCGCGTATCAAAAACCGTAAAAGGTGGTCGTATTTTTAGTTTTTCTGCACTAACAGTGGTTGGTGATGGTAATGGTCGTGTAGGTTTTGGTTATGGTAAAGCTCGCGAAGTTCCAGCTGCTATTCAAAAAGCAATGGAAAAAGCTCGTCGTAACATGATCAATGTCGCATTGAATAACGAAACATTACAGCACCCAGTTAAAGGTGCCCATACTGGTTCTCGTGTTTATATGCAGCCAGCGTCAGAAGGTACAGGTATCATTGCCGGTGGTGCAATGCGTGCAGTACTTGAAGTTGCCGGAGTTCGCAACGTTCTTGCAAAAGCGTATGGTTCTACAAACCCAATTAATGTGGTGCGTGCAACTATTGATGGATTAGAAAATATGAAATCACCAGAAATGGTCGCTGCAAAACGTGGTAAAACCGTCGAAGATATTTTGGGGTAATGGACCATGGCTAAAACGATTAAAATTACACAGACTCGTAGTTCTATTGGACGTTTACCGAAGCATAAAGCAACGTTACGCGGTCTAGGATTACGTGGAATTGGTCATACTGTTGAGCGTGAGGATACTCCTGCGATGCGTGGTATGGTTAACCAAGTTTATTACATGGTTAAAGTAGAGGAGTAATAAGTAATGCGTTTAAATACTTTATCTCCTGCTGAAGGTTCAAAACATGTTGCTAAACGTCTAGGCCGAGGTATCGGTTCTGGATTAGGTAAAACAGGCGGACGTGGTGTTAAAGGCCAAAATTCTCGTTCAGGCGGCGGTGTTCGTCGTGGTTTCGAGGGTGGTCAAATGCCATTATATCGTCGCTTACCTAAATTTGGCTTTACTTCTCGCAAATCTTTGGTAACAACAGAAGTTCGTCTTTCTGATTTAATGAAAGTTGAAGGTGATGTTGTTGACTTAAATTCGCTAAAAGCCGCAAATGTTATTAGTACACAAATTGAATTTGCAAAAATTATGCTAGCAGGCGAAATTACTAAACCAGTTACCGTTCGTGGTATTCGTGTCTCTAAAGGTGCGAAAATTGCAATCGAAGCGGCTGGTGGAAAAATCGAGGAATAATTAGAAAGATGGCAAAGCAACCAGGATTAGATTTCCAAAGTTCAAGAGGCGGAAGTGGTGAGCTCAGAAGGCGATTATTATTTGTTCTTGTGGCGCTGATCGTGTTCCGTATTGGTTCTTTTATTCCGGTTCCTGGTATCGATACTGAGGCGTTAACCAAATTGCTTTCACAAGCTGCAAGCGATAATGGTATTATTGGCATGTTCAATATGTTCTCAGGTGGTGCGTTAAGCCGAGCTTCAATTTTTGCATTAGGTATCATGCCGTATATTTCTGCATCTATTATTGTGCAGTTATTAACGGCAATTAACCCGAAACTTGCAGAGTTGAAAAAAGAAGGTGAATCTGGTCGTAAAAAGATTAGCCAATATACTCGTTACGGTACGTTAGTACTTGCGATTATTCAGGCTGTCGGTATTGCTACAGGGTTGCCTCAGATTCCAGGATTTGGCCAAGTGGTTATTAATCCCGGTTTCTCTTTCTATTTTATCGCCTCAGTAAGTTTAGTTACTGGCACTATGTTTTTAATGTGGCTTGGTGAACAAATCACTGAAAGAGGTGTTGGTAATGGTATCTCAATTATTATCTTTGCAGGTATTGTTGCCGGACTGCCTCACGCTATTGTTGAAACTATTGCAAAAGCTCGTTTAGGTGAATTGCATCCTATATTATTATTGGTTGTTGCAGCATTAGTTATTGGTATTACTTACTTTGTTGTATTTGTTGAACGTGGTCAACGACGTATTGTTGTTAACTATGCTCAGCGTCAACAAGGCCGCCGAGTCTATGCAGCACAAAGCACCCATCTTCCGTTGAAGATTAATATGGCTGGGGTTATTCCTGCTATCTTTGCTTCAACTATCGTGATGTTACCAGCAATGATGGCCTCATGGTTACAAGGAGATGGACAAGGGTGGCGTTATATTTTTGTTGTGATTGGACAGTATTTTTCACATGAACAGCCGTTATATATGATTTTTTATGCAGCTGCGATTATATTTTTCTGTTTCTTCTATACAGCATTAGTATTCAACCCTCGTGAAACTGCTGAGCAACTGAAAAAATCGGGTGCGTTTATTCCAGGAATTCGCCCAGGTGAACAAACGGCTAAATATATCGATAAAGTCATGACTCGTTTAACACTTGTCGGTGCTCTTTATATTACCTTTGTTTGTTTAGTTCCAATGTTTATGACTTCAGCGATGAAAGTTCCAGTTCAATTTGGCGGAACATCTTTACTCATTGTTGTTGTTGTTATCATGGATTTTATGGCACAGATACAGACTCTTATGATGCCAAATCGTTATGAGTCCGTTTTAAAGAAAGCTAACCTTAAAGGCTATGGCCGATAAGTTAGCCAGAAGTTACGGAGAGAAAAATGAAAGTTCGTGCTTCAGTCAAGAGATTATGTAGAAATTGTAAAATTATTAAACGTAATGGTGTTGTTCGTGTGATTTGTGTTGAAGGTAAACACAAACAACGTCAAGGCTAATTGCTTTTTTAATTAAGCTTTTACATATTTTACTTGCCAAAGTATAGTAAGCTGGCTAGAATAGCCAGCCTATAATTATTATGGTCCCTTTATTTGAGTATCCTGAAAACGGGCTTTTCGGTATAAAGGTGACTAGATTATTTAATTTTAAATACATAGGAGTGCATAGTGGCCCGTATAGCAGGCATTAACATTCCTGATCAACAACATGCTGTAATTGCTTTGCAAGCGATTTATGGTATTGGTAGTACTCGTGCTAAAGCTATTTGTTTAGCAGCTGGTATTGCTGAAAATGTTAAGATCAGAGAACTATCTGAAGATCAGATTGAACAGTTACGTGAACAAGTTGCAAAATTCACTGTAGAAGGTGATTTGCGTCGTGAAGTGACTATGAGTATCAAGCGTTTATTAGACCTTGGTTGTTATCGTGGTATACGTCATCGCCGTGGACTCCCAGTTCGTGGTCAACGTACAAAGACTAACGCCCGTACCCGTAAGGGACCGCGTAAGCCTATCAAGAAATAATCGGGGTAATTAATAATGGCAAAGACACCTGTTCGTGCTGCACGTAAACGTGTAAAAAAACAAGTTTCTGATGGTATAGCTCATGTTCATGCATCTTTTAACAATACAATCGTAACTATTACCGATCGTCAGGGTAATGCGTTAGGTTGGGCAACCGCTGGTGGTTCTGGATTCCGAGGCTCTCGTAAGTCTACTCCGTTCGCAGCACAAGTTGCAGCAGAGCGTTGTGCAGAAGCTGTGAAAGAATACGGAATTAAGAATCTGGAAGTTATGGTAAAAGGACCTGGTCCTGGTCGTGAGTCAACAATTCGTGCATTAAATGCAGCGGGTTATCGCATCACTAACATCACTGATGTTACTCCGATTCCTCATAACGGTTGTCGTCCACCAAAGAAACGTCGTGTTTAGTTCGGCGTTTTAGGATTATTGGAGAAAGAAAATGGCAAGATATTTGGGACCAAAACTCAAATTAAGTCGTCGTGAAGGTACTGATTTATTTCTAAAATCAGGCGTTCGTGCGGTAGATAGCAAATGTAAATTAGAACAAGCTCCTGGTCAGCATGGTGCGCGTAAACCGCGTTTATCTGACTATGGTGTTCAATTACGTGAAAAGCAAAAAGTTCGTCGTATTTATGGTATTTTAGAAAAACAATTCCGTAATTACTACAAAGATGCAGCTCGTATTAAAGGTAATACTGGTGAAAACTTATTAAATCTTTTAGAGCGTCGTTTAGATAACGTTGTTTATCGTATGGGATTTGGTGCAACGCGCGCTGAAGCTCGTCAATTAGTTAGTCATAAAGCTGTATTAGTTAATGGTCGTGTTGTAAATATCGCATCTTATCAAGTATCTACTGACGATGTGATCAGCGTTCGTGAAAAGGCGAAAAAGCAAGCACGTATTAAAGCAGCATTAGAATTAGCTGAGCAACGTGAAAAACCAACTTGGTTAGAAGTTGATGCCGGTAAAATGGAAGGAACGTTTAAGCGTATTCCTGAGCGTTCAGATTTATCTGCTGACATCAATGAACATTTGATCGTCGAACTTTACTCTAAGTAAAGTTTAGTACTTAAGAGAGGACACAATGCAGGGTTCTGTAACAGAGTTTTTAAAACCTCACCTAGTTGACGTTGTTCAATATAATCATACTCATGCAAAAGTGACTCTAGAGCCACTTGAGCGTGGTTTTGGTCACACACTAGGCAATGCACTGCGCCGTATTTTATTATCTTCAATGCCGGGATGTGCTGTAACGGAAGTTGAGATCGATGGCGTATTGCATGAATACAGTACTAAAGAAGGCGTCCAAGAAGATGTACTTGATATACTACTTAATTTGAAAAAATTAGCAGTGAAAGTACATAGTAAAGATGATGTAATGTTAACATTGAACAAATCTGGAGCTGGTGTTGTAACTGCTTCTGATATTACTCATGATGGTGATGTCGAAATTGTTAACCCAGATCTTGTAATTTGTCATCTTACTGACGCAAATGCCTCAATTAGTATGCGTATTCGCGTGCAAAGAGGTCGTGGCTATGTCCCAGCTTCTGCTCGCGTAAAATTGGAAGATGAAGATCGTCCAATTGGTCGCTTGTTAGTTGATGCTTGTTTCAGTCCAATCGATAAGATTGCATATTCAGTGGAAGCGGCTCGTGTTGAACAACGAACGGATTTAGATAAATTAGTTATCGATATGGAAACTAATGGCACTATTGATCCTGAAGAGTCAATTAGACGAGCTTCGACAATTTTGGCTGAGCAACTTGAAGCTTTTGTTGATCTGAGAGATATACGTCAACCAGAAGTAAAAGAAGACAAACCAGAATTTGATCCAATTTTACTACGTCCAGTAGATGATTTGGAATTAACCGTTCGATCTGCCAACTGTTTGAAAGCAGAAGCAGTTCATTACATTGGTGATTTAGTACAACGTACCGAAGTTGAGTTATTAAAAACCCCTAATTTAGGTAAGAAATCTCTTACTGAAATTAAGGATGTGCTCGCTTCTCGTGGTTTATCTCTGGGCATGCGTCTTGAGAACTGGCCACCAGCAAGTATTGTTGAAGACTAATATAAAGTTTATATAAGAAGGATAAAGTTATGCGCCATCGTAAAAGTGGTCGTCAGCTTAATCGTAATAGCAGCCATCGTCAGGCGATGTTTCGTAACATGACAAGTTCACTTGTTGAACACGAAATTATCAAGACAACTTTACCTAAGGCTAAAGAGCTGCGTCGAGTAGTTGAACCGTTAATAACATTAGCTAAAACTGATAGTGAAGCTAATCGTCGTTTGGCTTTTGCTCGCATCCGTAATACGGATACAGTAAAAAAATTGTTCTCAGATTTAGGTCCACGTTTTGCTAATCGTCCTGGTGGATATATTCGCATATTGAAATGTGGTTTCCGTCCTGGTGACAGTGCTCCAATGGCTTACATTGAGCTAGTTGATCGTCCTGCTGTTGATGTAGCAGATACAGCTTCTGCTGAGTAATAGCATTTGAGTCAAAAAAACCGACATTATTGTCGGTTTTTTTATCTTCATATCAAATTACATTATTTTATGAGATTAGCTGTATATTTGTCGTTATTCTTAAATTGCTTAATCAGATAAAAAATAATTAATAATGAGGTGGTGGTGTTTCTTCTGATGCGTTAGCAATATTAGATATTTGTGCTGCTTGTAATTTTTTTGATAACAATGTAAGTTGCTCTTTTAATTTAAACATTTCTGATTGCAACGTGATGACTTCTTGATTCAATGCCTCTGTAGCTATCTCTTGAAAACTAATTTTTGCTTCTAATGTTTCGATATAGGTCATTACTTTTTCATTCATCATAGACAATATTTATTCTCTCTATTACTCAATTTAATCCTGTTAATTGTACTAGAAATGTATTCAGATGTATATTTTGATACACGTAACAATAAACTCACATTTTGAATATATCTAAAGTATTTTATAACCACCCTCTTTCTGCAAATGAGACATGCTGTCCTTTACCTATAACGACATGATCAATAATACGAATATCAACAAGGTTACATGCTTGCTCTATTTGAACAGTTACATTTCGATCTGCTTGACTTGGTTCAGCTGTACCTGAGGGGTGATTATGTGCAAGGATGAGAGCTACAGCATTATACTTTAGCGCTGTACGGACAATTTCTCTTGGATGAATCTCCACTGAATTATAGGTACCGATAAACATTTCCTGAGTATGAATAACGTTATTTTGATTATTGAGGAAAATGACTAAAAATATTTCTCGTTCTTGTTCAGCTAAACGGCTAGCAAGATAATGATAGGTAAGGTTAGGTGAATTGAGATAATTTTCCATCGTCATTTTTACTTTTAAATATCTCTGTGATAGTTCAATGACTGCTTTTAATTGAGTATATTTGACGGTCCCTAGCCCTAGTTTTTGACAAAACTCGTTATGATTTGCATTCATTAAGTTGTACAACGAACCAAATTCATTTAATAAATTCTGTGATAAATGTAATACCGGTAATTTCTTGGTACCAGTTCTTAAAAAAATTGCTAATAATTCATAGTCAGATAAAGATTCTGCACCAAATTTTAGAAGCTTTTCTCTTGGCATCATTTTTCTATTCCATCATTGTAAAATAGCATTACATTTTGTTGAAAATTAAATAATGATAAAGTTTTATAATAAATTTATGTGAATATGTTCACAAAATAGTATTATCTTTTGCAATAAAAAAAGCGCTAATTTATTAGCGCTTATATCGAAAAGATAATAACTATATAGCGTTAGTGGCTACATCCACAGCCGCCATGACCACCACAACAGCCGTCATCATTATCATCATGGTCATCACCACCACAGCATCCGCTCTCTTCACCATGCCCACCACACCCACAACCGCCATGACTATGGCCATGAGCACCATGAACGTGACCATGAGTTAATTCTTCTTCAGTCGCTTCACGTACATCAATGATTTCAACTGTGAATTTTAAATCTTGCCCTGCTAACATATGATTACCATCTACAGTAATTTTATCACCATCAATCGCTGTAATTTCCACTGGTACAGGCCCATGTTCTGTATCGGCTAAAAAACGCATGCCGACTTCAAGATCATCAACGCCAACAAAAACTTCTTTAGGTACTTCTTGTACTAGATTGTCATTATAGTCACCATAAGCATTATTTGATGCGACTTCAACATCAAATTTATCTCCAGCTACTCGACCAACTAATGCATCTTCTAAGCCTTTAATTAAATTACCTGCGCCGTGCAAGTATTCTAAAGGAGCGACGGCAGTTGCTTCATCAACTAAAACGCCATCTTTTGTACGAACTTGATAAGCAATGCTTACAACATTATCTTTTGCTATTTTCATTTTATCTCCAGTCTTTAGCGAGAAAAGATTTAATGATTTTATCCGAAAAAAACCATAATGTATCTTTTTTAATGATAATATTTGAGGAATATTATTATTTCGACAAGGTAGAATGCTACTTATTATTAATTGTATAAAAAATAAATCCATCTTATTACTTATCAATTCAGGCGGTAAGTTGAATCAGTTGTTATTTTTTATAGATTAATAATCTTGATTACGGCATACATTTTTATTCTTATCAGATCATTTTTATACTTTTTTTATATCAAGCAAAACTATTTTTACACCTTTTTTATATCCTTTTCTTTATGCTGACTAGGTAATAATTATTTTAGTGAGCTTTATTTTATGTCAATCTTATTAGGAATTGCTTTTCTATTTGCAATTAGTTTATTCGGTTATTTAGTTTATGTCCTGTACAATGCGGAGGACTTTTAAATGACAACGCAAGCAATGATTTTACTTGTCTTATTATTAGCGGTATTAACCATACTCGCTTATCCATTAGGTAAATACCTAGCATATATTGCTATACCTGACAATAATGTGAAGGGACTTAGCTATATTGAGTCTTGTATTTACAAAGTTTCAGCTGTACAAAATCATCAACAAATGAATTGGAAACAATATGCCCTAAGCGTTATGTTGTTCAATATCTTAGGAATTATTGTTCTCGTTATTTTACAGTTATTACAATCCTACTTATCGCTAAACCCAAATAATGCAGAAATGCTGCGCTTAGATTTGGCGATTAACACCGCTGTAAGTTTTGTAACAAATACAAATTGGCAGGCTTATAGTGGAGAAACGGGTGTTAGTTATTTAGTTCAAATGCTTGGACTTACAGTGCAGTATTTCTTATCGGCAGCGACTGGGATTGCAATTGCAATTGTATTTGCAGTCATTCGTGGACTAAGTAGTTATAATCAAACTGCCCATAGTCTTGGTAACTTTTGGGTTGATATCACGCGCATAACACTTTATGTGTTGTTACCTCTATCGATTATTGTGAGTCTCATTTTTGTAAGCCAAGGTGTTATTCAAAATTTTTCAGCTCCCTTAGAAGTTAAAACTTTAGACGGTGGTTCGCAAATACTTGCGATGGGGTATTTACATAATACGTTTATTTTCGGTGATGTTCAAATTGATTTCAGTACTCATCAGATTTTAAAAGGAGGCCAAGAAGTCCACCTTACTCCAACTGAATATAAATTATTAAGTGAGTTGATTAAAAATGTTGGCAGAGTCTGTACTCAGCGGCAATTATTGTTAGCTGTTTGGGGGCCAAATTATGTGGAACAACCGCATTATTTACGGATTTATATGGGGCATTTACGCCAAAAATTAGAGTCTGAACCAACTAATCCGGCACATTTACTTACTGAAACGGCGATAGGTTATCGACTAATCCAATAAACGACATTGTTATACCAGACTTTAATTAATCAAATTTAGATATATTATTGAAAGTATGAAATTTATAGTGGGTATAAAGTAACTAGCGGCTTTTAGCCGCTAGTTTGCTCTAATCCATATTATTAAACTAAATTTGCCCAGCCACTGGCGTAAAATACAACTAAGGCAATAGCGATAATAACCGTCCCGATATTGAGTTTTTTCCATTCCCCTGCACAAACCCTTCCTACAACTAGTGTTGCAAAACCGAGCATAATGCCGGTAACGATATTACAAGTAAACACAATAAATACAGCACATACAAGACCAGATATCGCTCCAACCATATCGGTAAAATCTAGTTTAGCAACATTTGATAGCATTAATAAGCCAACATACATTAATGCTGGGGCTGTTGCATAAGCGGGTACTAAGTAAGATAATGGTGAGAAAATAATAATCAATAAAAATAAGATACCGACGACAATCGCTGTTAAGCCCGTCCGTCCCCCTGCAGCTGTTCCTGTTGCAGATTCAATATATACTGCGGCTGGTGATGTGCCGACTAATCCAGATAAGATACTACTAACGGAATCAGCTGCTAGTGCTTTATCGACATTCATAATTTGGCCATCTTTATCTATCAAATTAGCTTGTCCTGCAACAGCTCGAATAGTACCTGTTGCATCAAAAACAGCCGTCATCACTAACGCTAAAATAGTTGGTAGCAATGATAATTTTAAAATGACTGAAAAATCTAAACTAAAAAGTAATGAACTACCATCACTTGATGTTAAAGATGGAATTGCAATAAAACCTGAATAAGTTACATTAGGATCAAAGATCAAACCAATAATTGAAATAAGGATAATTACTAATAATATTGCACCTGGAACTTTTCTTTTTTCTAAACCAATAATTGCAGCTAAGCCAATTAATGTGCATAGTACTGGGAAAGACGTAAAATCACCGAATGCGACTGGAATATCAGAGGTCGTATTTTTAACGATTAGTTCCACTTGGCTATTTGTCACTGCAATAATAAATAGAAACAGACCGATACCGATACCGGTGCCATGTGCAATTTGAATCGGAATATTACGTAAAATCCAAGTTCGTAATCCTGTAACAGATATAGCTGTAAAAATGATTCCCATAAAAAATATCGCACCTAGTGCTTCGGAAATCGTTATATTTACACCAATCCCTAAACTATAAGCAGTAAATGCGGCAAGAGAAATTGCACAACCAATCGCCATTGGCAAATTAGCCCAAAAGCCCATTAAAATAGAGCCGACTCCTGCAATTAGACAGGTTGAAATAAATACAGCATCCGCTGGAAATCCAGCATTAACGAGCATTCCTGGTACAACAATAACAGAATATACCATAGCAAGAAACGTGGTTAACCCTGCAATTACTTCGCGTTTAATGGTTGTATTTCGTTGTGATATTTTAAAGAAACGTTCACAAAAACAGTTTTGTTCGTTAGACATAACTTCCCCTATAATTTAAATCAAGATGATTAATGGCTTCTAAATTCTGATATTGATAATAATAAGTATTCGCTATATTCACGTTATTATTTAGTCGTTCTAAGTTAATGTAGTAGTGACTAATTTGATAAATTATTTTCTGGCTAACCCCAGATTTTTATAAAATTAGCTAATTCTTAATCCTGCAATATATTGATAGTAAAGTAAGAGGATTAATCTTGCGCGTAATCATACAGCTCAACGTGATTAAAATCCATAAATGGTCGTTATTTCTGGGGAAGATTAATAGATTTTCAATGGTATCTTATGTTTCCGCAAGATTTTTTTGCCTGAGCAGCAGATAATACCAAAAATAATTAATATTAATGATATTAAGTGATAAAAATGTATTTTTTCACCTAATAATGTAATGCTTAAAAGTCCTCCTGATATTGGTATGACATGCGTAAATATTTCACTACGCGTTGTTCCAATTATGGATATCCCTTTATTCCAAAATACGTAGGCTAGCCAAGAAGGAAATAAGACAAGGTAAATGATGCCAAATACAATGTTTATTGAGAAGCCTTGTATTAAAATTACTGTATTTTTCGAAACTAGCATATAAATGATATAAATTGGTATTAAAATTAGGGTTCCGACTAAAGAACAGAAACTTACAAAAGCAGTATGGGTCACTCTTTTATCCTTTAATCTTAATAAAGCACAATAAAAAGCCCAGCTTAATGCTGATATAATGGTGAAAAGATCACCTATACCAAATGAAGAAAATTTTCCTTTAGTTGTCGCATAGCTTAAATAAATTACACCAATTGTACTAATAATCACACCAATTATATTTCGTAGCGTAATTGACTCTTTAAATAAGAAAAAATTAATAAGCAGCACAATACAAGGTGTCGTTGATATGTAAATCGCTGCATTTAGTGAACTTGTATATTGTAAACCGATATATAATGTAAGGGGAAAACAGACTTGACCTAAAAAAGCATAAAGTGAATTAATGAGCCATTTTTCTGATAAAAAATGCCACTGGGAGCGGATCATTTTCCAATATAATAAAAACATTAATAATGTTGTAAATCCCCAGCGTAAAACACTTAAAGCATAAGGATTAATATAATCGACTAGAATATGCCCTGCTACATAATTCCCTCCCCAAAAAATAGCGGCTAAGGTGAGTAATAGATAAGCCATAATTAATCCCCATTTATTTCTTATAATATCTAATAGTTATTTGTGTTTAATGCTAGCGATAACGAAAATTTTTTAAGATAGAAATAAATTGTTTATAACCGTGACATTAATGGTTAACCTATAGATTTAAAGAGATACTGCTGCGTTAATTTCATATTAAAAATAAATCGGGCAGTATCCAGCTATATTATTGTTTTTGTAACTTAGCAAATTCAGCTTTAGCTTTTTCTAACTGAGCAAGAAATTCAGGGTTAGAGTGTAATGTTGCTACAACGGCAGAAGCTACCACTCTTGCTGCATCGACATCACTTTGCCAATGATATCCACAAATAACACGACTTTGTCCTAATTCATATCCTCTTTTTAAAATTGCATCTTGTTTAGCTGGATTGATTTCAGTCAACACTAAAGCAGAAGCCCAGCCGATAGAGGTATGTCCTGATGGATATGACCCATTTGTTGAAAGTGCTTTTTGTTCTTTTGTGTTACAGGTTTCTACTCCGTAAAATGCAAATGGTCGAATACGCATATATTCTTGTTTTGCGGAGCGGGTTGCTAAATCACCTGCATCTTCAATCATATTGGTTAATAATTTATGAATTTCGGGAGCATCTTTTTTAGTAATTGGAAATCCAAATGCGGTAGAAAAGGCGTTAGCTACACCACCAGCGGCTAGATCTGCATCGGCTGCTGCCTGTTTTCCTCGTTCAGTCCCTCTTAATAAGAACCCTTTTTCGTACATTGCCTGATCGTATAAAAATAAAATACTACCAATCTCGGGTGGTGGAGGGAGAAGAGCTAAACTATCAATAGCTTGTGAATTTTTTAAGTAATAAAGATCGGGTTTGGTCGTGGCATCATTACCAGACGGAACACTCGCAATAACTGAACTTGATAATAAACCAAATAATAGTGTGGATAATAATACTTTTCTCATCTATATGACCTCTTTTATGACTGTGTTTTAAAAGTATAGTCGACTATTGCACCAATTATTGTGACATTTATCACAGCACCAACATTACTATAATTCATTACCATCCATTTAATTCCCTGTATCAGGCTATTTAAAATCGTATTGATAAAATATTGTAGTATTAGTCATAGAAAATTTTATCCAGATAATTTATTTGTTGTTACTTGCAACGTTATTGCCTCTGAGTTAATCTTGGAATTCCTCTCCCAAATTGTTGCCGATTATAGAATAACGATATGCGAAAATTATTAATCCTTTTTTTATGGTTAGTTACTTTTAATGTGATGTCCAGTCAGTGTGAAGAGTTATTCGAGAGCGAAGATTTTAATGCTATTTTTAATGTTTGTTATGGTGAGGCTGCTAATACGTCTATGACAGATCAGGGCGAGATCACCGGGTTAGTCGATGGCTCTCCAGAAGTACAATATATTTTAGGTAACTTATTTGAATATGGCTACGGCATAGAAAAAAATGATTGGGCTGCAATATATTGGTATACAAAAGCAGCAGATAAAGGGCATGCTAAAGCTCAATATCAATTGGGTAATTTGTATAATACATCTGATTCACAATTTAGCGTTCCCTGGGATTTAGGTTTGGCTCAATATTATTTAGGACTTGCTTGCAAAAATGGTATCTCAGATGCTTGTCCTGATTATGAAAGTTTATTACAACTATAATTTAATTAGTATTCTCCATCATATTCGGTGATATTTTTCATAATTATTTTGTAGTTTGTCCAAAATTTAGTGAAGTATTAGCTTAAAGAAAATAAATAACGTTATAGGCAATTTAAAACTTTCTCATGAATCGTCGATGATCGTTTAGATAATAAGATTAGTTTACTAACATTTTGCCTAGTTAGTTTTCTCTATTAAAAAGGAATAGTTATGAACAAGAGTAAAATACTCGTATTAGGGGCTGGCGGAATTGGTGGATATTTTGGGGGGCGTTTAGCTGAAGCAGGGCAAGATGTTACTTTCCTTGTCCGTGAGCATCGGCAAACGCAGCTACAAAAAAATGGGTTAACGATTAAAAGTCAGTTTGGCGACTCCCATTTATCGGTAAAGACAGTGACCTCTTATCATCTAAAAGAGTCTTACGATTTTATTATTATTGCTTGTAAGGCTTATGATTTAGAGTCAGCATTAGATAGTATATCCCCTGCAGTTGGTACTTTGACGACAATTATTCCTTTGTTAAATGGTATCGCTCATATTGACATACTAAATACTCGCTTTGGCCAGGAAAAAATACTGGGCGGCAGTGCTAAAATCCAAGTTACAATGGGGGAGCAGGGGGAGATCTTACATCTAAACGATTGGTGTGATTTAACTGTTGGTGAACAATCAAACGAGATATCTAAACGAGTCCAGCTATTTACTACTCTATTTGCACAAACAAAGGGCATCCAGATTAATGCCGTTAGCAATATGATGCAACAAATGTGGCAAAAACTTGTCCATTTAGCGACTGCAGCAGCGATGACATGTATGATGAGAGCGAATGTTGGTCAAATTGTTAGAACCCCTGAAGGTAAACAACAATTTTTACAATTGCTAGATAAAAATGCCCAGATAGCGAGTCAAAATGGCTACCCGCCTAGTGATAGTTTTATAAAAAGTTATCAAGCTATTTTTTCTGATCCTAATTCACAGTATACGACGTCAATGCTTCGCGATATTGAACGAAAAAATCGTATTGAAGCCGATCATATTATCGGTTTTATGCTAGATAAAGCGATAGAGGCGAATATTGAATGTATAACATTACATTTAGCTTATACGCACTTAAAAGCTTACGAACAACAATTATTATCTTAATACTTATTCTTTTTACACTACTCATTTTAGTTAGTCGGAATTTGCTTATTATATTCAATAAATCAATAATATAGTTAAGCAAATTCTTTTCTATTCGCCTCGTTATATAAGCTTATTTTATGATGGGATAAACTAGACTAGACAATCAAAGATTGAGTAAACTCATATCCTTTGCAAGGATGGTTACTGTGATAATTTGTCGCAATACAAAAAAGTTGTATAGGTCATTTAATGAAAAGTGATATGGTTTATCAAGAAGGTGGTTAGGCTAATCGGATCGTATAATTTTTCTTTTAAACTTGATAACAAATTGTGATATTGACGGTTTTATGCTAGTTTCATCACCCATAGGTAAAATTCAAGTATTACTGATTTTTGTAAGGTTTATGTATGTCCAACTCATCCGCTAAAAAAGTTGCTTTTGCTGCTTTTATTGGAACAACCATTGAATGGTATGATTTTTATATTTATGCATTAGCATCGGTATTAATCTTTGGTCAACTTTTTTTCCCTGCTGATAATGAGTTGATTAAAATTTTAGGGACATTTGCAGCCTTTGCCGTTGGTTTTTTATCAAGACCTTTAGGAGCGCTTTTATTTGGTCATATTGGTGATCGTCTTGGCCGCAAAAAATCGCTTATTATGACATTACTACTAATGGGTTTTGCAACAACATGTGTGGGTTTATTACCCTCTTACCAATCAGCAGGAATCATTGCACCTATTTTATTAATTTTACTGCGGATTTTGCAAGGTATTGCCGTCGGTGGTGAATGGGGAGGGGCTGTTTTATTGGCAAATGAGCACGCACCCAAAGGGTTAAAAAATTTTTTTTCATCCTTTGCACAGTGGGGGAGTCCAGCCGGTAATATTTTAGCATTGTTAGTTTTTTCTTATATCATTCGTTTGCCAAATGATCTGCTCATTAATAGTGGGTATTGGCGTATCCCTTTTTTAGTTAGTTTCATTCTACTCATTATTGGCATTATTGCTCGAATAACATTAACTGAATCGCCGGTGTTTACTCAGTCTTGTCAAAAACAGCAAAACTTAAAAAAAGAGTCAGCCCCGATACTTGAAGTCTTTAAACATGCTTTCCCATTATTAATTTTAGCGATTGGAGCGAATGTTTTATCATTTAGTGGTATTTTTTCTAATACATTAATGATTGGTTATACCACTATAGCGATGGGGATAGAGAAAAGTATTATTGTCGATGCGCTATTTTGGGTCGCTCTGGTTCATTTTATTGTTCAACCTTTTATTGCCTATTTTTCAGAGAGGGTTTCAGCTTCTCGTTTTTTAATTGGCTCCGCTATTTTTGCAATGGTATCTGTTTTCTTGGTATTTCCTATTATTCAACAAGGAACAAAAATTAGTTTTATCATCGGTATCTCATTAAATGTAATCTGCTATAGTGGTTTTTATGGTGTCATTGCAGGCTATTTAAGTCGAGTTTTTCCTGTTCGAATACGTTATACCGGCCTTTCGATGAGTTACCAAGGCTGCGCTGCTATTTTTGGAAGCCTTATTCCTATGATTGGTGGATATATTATTTATAAATATCATGCTTTATGGTATCCATTAGCGCTTTTTTATTGTTGTTTGGCATTGATATCGATTATTTGTATTTATCTATTAAGCCGTTATCACTATTATAATGAGTAAAAAGGCAAGTTATTATGAAAACAGTTTTATCTATCCAATCTAATATTGTGTATGGTTATGCAGGTAATAAAGTTTCAACATTACCGATGCAATTACAAGGCGTTGAAGTTATGCCAATCCATACGGTACAATTATCTAGCAATACGGTGTACCCTAATTATGATGGTATTGTACTTGGTGATAGGCAAATAACTCGAATCATAAATAGCTTAGAAAAAATTGGCATTCTAGGTTCAATCGATGCGATTATTTCAGGATATATTGGTCTTGCTGAGCAAGGCGAAGAGATTCTTGAGGCAGTTAAAAAGATTAAATATTACAATCCCAATGCAATTTATGTTTGTGATCCTGTGATGGGTGGGGATATCTATAAAGGAAGTTCACTACCATCTAATATTATTGAGTTCTTTAGCCATAAAGCGATTCATCATGCTGACTATATCACACCAAACTTATTAGAATTACAGATATTATCTAATATTGAGATAACGAATTTTGATGATGTGATGAAAGCGATAAAAGTACTAAAACAATCTCCAATTCAAACTATATTAGTTAAAAATCTTGTTCATGCAGGTAAAACAGTGGATAAGTTTGAAATGGTTTTGTCAACTCAGCAGAATAGCTATCATTTAGCTCGACCATTATATGATTTCCCTTATCGACCGCTAGGCGTAGGAGATCTTATTTGTGGTCTATTTACCGCTCATTTAGTTAATGGTAAATCAATGTTGATGGCGTTTGAATTAGCAGCAAATGCAGCTAATCATGTATTGGCTATTACAAAACAAAAAAATACTCGAGAATTAGCAATAATTGAATCACAAGAATGGATTAAGAATCCTGATTTAAAATACCGATCAACAGAATTCTCATTATAAAAAATGGTAAGTTAATATGGAAAATTGGTTCAATATTATCAATGGTACTGTCAAGTTAACCTATCTTTTGTATAATCATACAGATGAATACTAATAAAATCTATCAACGACACCGTTACCATTCTTTGATTATTAGCCATTGCGTGTGGCTATATTATCGGTTTACGTTAAGTTATCGTGATATTGAACTCATCATGATGAAAAAAGGGATAGCTGTTACGTATGAATCCATTCGTTATTGGTGTATTAAATTCGGTAAACTTTATGCAAAACGAATTAAAAAAGTTAAGCGCTATGGTGAGGTACTGTCAAGTTAACTATTTTTTGTATAATCATACAGATGAATACTAATAAAATCTATCAACGCCATCGTTATCCCGCATCTATTATTAGCCATTGTGTCTGGTTATATTATCGCTTTACATTAAGTTATCGAGATATTGAACTCATCATGATGAAAAAAGGGATATCTGTTACCTATGAATCCATTCGTTATTGGTGTATTAAGTTTGGTAAACTTTATGCTAAACGAATTAAAAAGACTAAATGCTATGGTGATCATGTTTATATGGATGAAGTCTTTTGTAAAATAAATGGAAAACGTGTTTATTTATGGCGTGCCGTTGATCAAGATAGTCAAACGATTGATGTATTAATTCAAGAAAAAAGAGACAGTAAAGCAGCTAAACGATTTATTAAAAAGATAAGGAAAAGTATTAAACAGCCTGCTTTAAAAGTGGTTACTGATAAGCTAAAAAGTTATATTAAGCCTATCAAAACGTTACTTTTATCTACACCTCATATTACTCAACAATATGCTAATAACAGAGCAGAAAACTCACACCAAGCAACAAGGCTTAGAGAAAATAAAATGCGTAGATTTAAATCATTAAAACAAGCACAATTATTCTTATCGTGCTTTGGTAATATCTATGATCATTTTAATTGTGCTAGGCATTTATGCTCAGCTAAAACCTTTCGAATTTTAGCTGAACGTCGATTTAAAGAGTGGGGCGCTATTACCCAAGTTGCGCCTGAATTTCAAAATTAGGGATCAAATGTCAAATTAAGATTTGTGTGAAAAAGTTAATTTGACAATGCCTTCGCACTTATAAACAAAAAAACAACTGAACACTTGACATAATTACCATTTAAAATAAAATAATGCGAAATAAAACACAAAACAACAGCAGAATGCTAAGGCATCATTGTCGGCACCATAAATTAATCAATAAAATATTGTTTGCTTGTAGCACTCATTTATTGTCTTTATTTATTGATAACATTTCTTATCAATTCCATTCCTATCTTATATTTAGTCACTTGTTATACATCTACCTAATTACGCTATTAAATACTGGCTTAATGAAATTAAGCAACTTAGTATTTGAGAGTACTTTCGTTTGCATGAATTTATCTAAAAATGCTGCAAAATTAATTTTAACAACAAATTGGAATAAGGTTAAATATGTTTCGAAATTATTTGTTTATTAGTTCTTTTTTTGTCCCTGTTGCATTTGCAGCGGATCCTTTAAATGATACAACAATTAGCAGTATTAACAACTTTTTAAAAATAAGTCAAGATATTCAACTTGAAGCAAACAGAGATTATACATCTGATGGTTCTTCAGCTTCCCCTAGCCAATGGTTAAAAATGTATGATAATAATCAGACTAAAAAAAGTTTAGAAATAAATAGCAACGATTATCTCGTTACCATAGAAAACTACCATCCCGTGCTTAATGGTAAGGGAACTAACGGATCAGTAATATCATCCAAAGGCGATGTTTCTTTAATCGGAAACTATACTTTTCAAAATAATATTTCAGAAAACACTGATTCTGCATTATCAGGATCTGGCACCAATGATGTTCAAGGTGGGGTTTTACATGGTCAGAATGTAAAGTTAAAAACAGGAATTAATGGTTCTCTTTTATTCCAAAATAATAAAATTATTACACCAAATTCTAGTTCAGCAACAGCCTATCAAGTAAATGCTTATGGCGGGGCTATTCGTGCTTCTTCATTAAATATTATTGGTGAGAAAGGGACTAAAATCAAATTTGAAGGTAATGAAATTCACGGAAATACTACTTATGGTGGCGCAATCTACGTTTCGTCATCATTAAATTTATCTGGAGAGTCAGTTACTTATTCTTTTACCAACAATTTAGCCCAATCAAATAAATCAGGTGCGCTGGCTGGAGCTATTTATATCTCAGCAGGTAATAACTCAGCTAGACTAGACGCAAGTAACTCTATTTATAAATTTGATGGTAACACTGTTGAAAGTTTAAACGGTTCCTCTGCTAAAGGAGGGGCTATTGCCACAGCAGAGGGAGGAAGTTCTCCCATGAAAATTTATTTAAATGGAGATAACTCTCGTTACTCTTTTACAAATAATAGCGCTGAAAGTACCGTAATACATAATCCGGGGCTTAATAGTGGGTATGGTGGTGCAATTAATGTTGGTGGAGAGCTTTATCTAAATAATACAACGAGCAATTATGTGTTTGATAATAATAAAGTTAGTGCTGACAGAGCATTTGGTGGTGCTATTTCAATGATAACCTTCGCACAACTGAGACAAGCCGGTTATAAAGCAAAGTTAGAATTAACTAATACGACGATGACAAATAATTCAGTCGTATCCAATCATCAAGGCTCGGATTCTTATATAAATAAGGCTTACGGAGGTGCAATTTATGCCTATGGTGCTGATGTTACTATATCTGGTAATTCATTATTTTCGGGTAATTCAACCACTGCAGCGAATAGTGTCACCAATTCTAAATATGTATCTGCTTACGGTGGCGCAGTTTATTCAACAAGTGCGATTGAAACTATTAACGGAGGGAAAGTTGCAGATAATATTGATGTGACGATGGATTTTGTTACGAATAGTGGCGAAACGATTACTTTCAAAGATAACTACACCATGACTAATGGATTCAAAGCTGATAATGATATTTACTGGGATGGCGCAGCAACCGGTGGTTCTCATACAGTAACGATACAAACTGACGCGAATAGTAAAATTGAGATGCTAAGCTCAATAGGATCAAGCAGTGTAGCTAATGTGGATATCAATAAATTTGGCGATGGCACTTGGGTATTGGGTAAAAATAGCGTATTTGCTGGCAAAACAAATATTGCGATTAATCAAGGTGTTTTAGAGTTAACTGATAGCAACAGCACTATTACGTTAGATAATACTAATGGCTCTACATTTAGTATTGGTCAAAATGGTAACCTCGTCGGTAACTATGGAATAATTAATAGTAAGGTAACCAATAACGGTACAATTTATATCAACAATTCAGCAACCACAACTATTTCAGGTACACCAGGTTTGATGATTAATGGTGATTATGTTGGTAATAATGGGACGCTAATCCTAAATAGTGTTCTTGGTAATGATTCATCACCAACGGAACAATTAGTAATTAACGGTAATGCTACTGGTACAACAAATGTAACCATCAATAATCTTGGCGGTTTAGGAGCTCAAACAATTGAAGGTATAAAAATTATCGATATCACAGGTAATTCAGCAGCAAACGCATTTACAGCGGATAATATTGTTGCGGGTGCTTATGAGTATACTTTACAACAAGGTAATGCTCGACCATCAAGTGCCGATACACAAAGTTGGTACTTAACAAGTTTATCAAGAAGTGGTCCGATAGTTCGTCCTGCAGGTGGATCTTACCTAGCTAATCTAGTCGCTGCCAATAACATTTTTAACTTAAGACTACATGACCGCCTTGGTGAAACCCAATATACCGATTTAATTACGGGTGAAGATAAAGTAACCAGCATGTGGCTTCGAGCACGTTATGGCTATGATAAGTATAAAGATGGATCAGGACAATTATCAATTAAAAATAATTGGAACTTTGTACAGCTTGGAGGCGATGTCGCCGAGTGGAGTAGTGATAACTTAGACCGCTTTCATTTAGGATTAATGGGAGGTTATGGTCATAGTTCGAATAAAACCACTTCGAATGTCAGTGATAGAACAGGGAAAAGTAACATAGACGGATACAGTGCTGGCATTTATGGCACTTGGTATAGTAACGATGAAGATAAAGTCGGTCTATATGTTGATAGTTGGTTACAGTGGAGTCGATTTGACGCGACTGTCGATATTGAGGGTGCTAGCAGTGAAAAGTATAAACTAAAAGGATTCTCAGTTTCTGTTGAATCAGGTTATAGTTTACTTGCTAAAGAATGGGAAAATTATAACTTATGGTTACAACCTAAAGGTCAATTAACATGGTCTGATGTTACCTCTGCTCGACACGTTGAATCAAATGGTACTGTTGTGACTAGTGATAAAGACATGATACAAAGCCGTTTAGGACTTAAAATGACTTGGAGTAATAACGATAGCGTTTTTGCAAAAATGAATCAAAGAGGCCAAATTTTTATGGAGGCAAACTGGTTACATAACTTCAATATATTTGAGGTAAAAATGAATGATACCAGCGTAAATCAAGCTGGCGCAAGAAATATTGGAGAGGTTAAACTTGGTGTTGAGGGTGATATAGCCAAAAATACTAACTTATGGTTTAACGTTGCCTTTCAAGCTGGAGAACATGATTATGAAAATGCCAGCATAATGCTTGGTGCAAAATATAGTTTCTAGTGCTTAAACCGGTACTGTCAAATTAACTTTTTCACACGAATTTTAATTTGACATTTAATTCCTATTTTTGAATTTTAGGCGCAACTTGAGTAATAGCGCCCCACTCTTTAAATCGACGTTCAGCTAAAATACGAAAGGTTTTAGCTGAACACATATGTCTAGCACAATTAAAATGATCATAGATATTGCCAAAACACGATAAGAATAATTGTGCTTGTTTTAACGATTTAAATTTACGTATTTTCCTCTCTCTAAGCCTTGTCGGTTGATGTGAGTTTTCTGCTCGATTATTGACATATTGCTGAGTAATATGAGGTGTAGATAAAAGTAACGTTTTGATAGGCTTAATATAACTTTTTAGCTTATCAGCAACCACTTTTAAAGCAGGCTGTTTAATACTTTTCCTTATCTTTTTAATAAATCGTTTAGCTGCTTTACTGTCTCTTTTTTCTTGAACTAACACATCAATGGTTTGACCATCTTGATCAACGGCTCGCCACAGATAAACACGTTTTCCATTTATTTTACAAAAGACTTCATCCATATAAACATAATCACCATAGCGCTTAACTTTTTTAATTCGTTTTGCATAAAGTTTACCGAATTTAATACACCAATAACGAATCGATTCATAGGTAACAGAAATACCCTTTTTCATCATGATGAGTTCAATATCACGATAACTTAATGTAAAGCGATAATATAGCCACACGCAGTGGCTAATAATCGAAGAATGGTAACGGTGTCGTTGATAGATTTTATTAGCATTCATCTGTATGATTATACAAAAGATAAGTTAACTTGACAGTACCTCCGAGCAAGATTTCCTTGTTACTGATAAGTAACCGTGAAAGTTAATGCTCCATTAGCTACTCCCCCAGTAATAGTGTTACCTATTTGCATATATCTTGCATAAAATTGGATATAATTTGTATCTTTAGACAGAGATCCTAATGAGACTGCTCTTTCTAGAGGAAATGGCTGTTGGTTACTATCAAGAATCTGTATACCAATTCCTGTAGCCTTATCCGTCAAAGGTGTAATATTAAGTACGCCCAGCCTCTCATTTACTGATGAGGTTGTTGGATCTAATTGTATAGATGCCTTTACTGAATTGATACAATCTAACTGAATCTTAAAGCCTACAGCATCACTATAAGTTAATGCTCCGTTAAAAACAGAAGATTTAACCGTTCCTAAAGATACATTAACATTTTTTGTTTTAACCGCACACGAATTTATAGCGCCTGCTATTGTTAAGTAGATATAATTGTCTGGATAAGTTATGCTATTTCCCTTTGAATCAAGGGTTTCCACAAATAGCTTACCAGCAAGTTTTTTAGCTACACTGCTCGATGTATTAAGTTTTTCATCAAGTCTATAAAGTTGAATTTTAGGAATTCCATATACAGTTGAACCTATTGGTTTACTATGACTACGACAAGCTAATACATTTTGGATAGCTGAACCGCTATCTACCCATGCATCACCACTACAATTTGGTATCGATGCACCAATAGCAAAGCCTATTCCTGGTATTGTTGTTTTA
Source organism: Orbaceae bacterium BiB (assembly GCA_036251205.1). Taxonomy (NCBI): domain Bacteria; kingdom Pseudomonadati; phylum Pseudomonadota; class Gammaproteobacteria; order Orbales; family Orbaceae; genus Orbus; species Orbus mooreae. Next base: position 2,172,422 of record CP133958.1, read on the forward strand.
TAAACAAAACGACCATCATAAGTTGCAATATTTGCACTACTTGTTGACCCAATGTAAGCAAGTTGAGATGTATTGTTAGCAATATCTGTACAGTTAAGAATTGGTTGGGTCGGCAATGTAATCTCTGACCCAATTTTAGCTCCACTAGATAAGGAGGGATCAACTTTTATAACACCTAAATCAAAAACAAATGAATTACCAGGTGAGGTACAGCTTTCAGCATTTGAATTAAACGATATTATAAGTAATGAAAATGTTATTAAAATAAATCTATACATGTTAGTCTCTATTAATTACATTCGACAGATAATAATGCAATATCTGTTGTTAAATGACTTGCATTATAAGGTGCTTTACATTGACCATCAGACCATTTAACATCAATTATTCCTTCCGCTGGCGCCCCACTTAAGTATACCGCTTGCCCATCATTAATAATACCGATGGAATCATGATTTTCATTAGTAATTGTAGCTGTAGCACCAAAAGGAATTTTTGTACTAGTTAATGTCACATATAATTTACGACCAATTTGCGTTTGGAAATCGGCTAATACAATAGCGCCTCTTGTTGGAACAACAGACTTAACATTATCGACTATATCTGTTGAATCGTTAAATGATGATACATTTAAAAACAGACTATTCTTTTCATAAGGAGTTGCATACGGAACAATTGCATTACCGAAACTATCAGTATAAATACCAGAATAGTTACTTATATGTACATTCTTTGCATCTTTTGCTCTAACTAATATCGAAGTCTCTCCTAATGATTGTCCAAATGTAATGCCATAAGGATGGACGACAACACTTCCATTTGTTGAATAATTGTACTGACTTGTATTATCACTATAATTGTACCCAAAAGTATATTCCCCAAATGAGGCTTTATAACCTAGTTGAGCACTACCAGAAGCATGATGGTCTATTTTATTAGCATAGGAAGTTTGTATATTATAATTTAAAGCATCGTCATCAAATGCTGTGCCTGAAAGACCAATACTTGAATTACTTTTACTTTTATCATTAATACTACTTGTAATGTTAATTCTTGATGAAGGTAATAGCTTGCTCATGGGAATAGATACAGATAATGAAAATAAATGTGATTTATTGTTAGAATAATCATTAGTGTAGGAGTAATTAACTGAATAGCTAATGTCGTTATAATTATTATTATACCCGAATTCGATATTTTGTAATTTATCTTTTCTATTCCAATAACGCTCTTGATAACCAACTAAATGGAGGTATCCCCAATTTTCACTTAAATTTTGATTAATATTAAATTGAAATTTATCTTTTTTATTTTGATTGAACTTCCATTCAGAATAAGAATAATCATTAATATCAGTAAATTCTCGGTAATTTTGGGTAGAATAACGATAACTACTTAAAGAGAAAGTGGTTCCTGTAAATAATATATCTTTAGAGTACTGAAAACGAAAAGAGTGACCTTTATTACTATCGTTTTGAAAAGTAGAGTCAGCAAAACTACTATCAAATGAAATAGAGCCTAAATCACCTAAATTCTTTGCTATACCTAGCAATACCGATTTATAATCTTTGGACAAAATTGTTCCACTATAAACCGTAAAATTATAAGGTAGCCCATATATTCCAGTTGCTTGAATGAAATTTGGTTCTTGACTATTAGCTCTATAATTACTTTGATATTTTCCGATAGTAAAAGAATATTTAAAGCCACCTTTACGCAACATAATAGGTACAGATGCAAATGGTTGAATAAATGTACGAGAACTACCATTTGCTTCTTTTATGGTAACTTCAAGTGAACCATTTGATGAAGTTGGATAAAGATCATTGATAACGAAAGGTCCAGGTGAAACATATATTTGTTTAATAATGATACCACTTTGACGGATAGTTATTTCCGCATTACTTTGTGCAACCCCTTGAATCGTTGGAGCAAATCCTCGCTGATTAGAAGGGATCATTGCTTCATCTGAAGCCACTTTTACACCTCTAAATGAAAAACTATCAAACATAGTCCCATCAGTATAAGCATCACCAATAGTTAATTGGCTTTTAATTGAAGCTATATTTCTTTCTAAATAAGAACTAATATTCTTAAATGTATCTATTTTATTAGTATGGCTATAGGTACTATAATTTCGAAACCTCCATGCTCCAAAATTTATACCACTCCGTAAATTTAAATAAGAATTATTATCACTTCCTGACCGAACTGAATTATTATATTTTGTTGTCGAACCGGAATAATAATAGTTAGTATATAATGCATCAACACCATCATCCCAGAGCGTCTCAGATATAGCTGCTAAATTATTTCGATTAATATAGATCTGAGGAACCGACAACTCTAGCTTTTTTTTGTCAAAATTATACTTATAAAATGCGTCAGGAATGACCGCAGAAATATCCTTAATGATATCATAATCAGCTAACTTAATAAATTCAGGTGTCGCATTTTCAGCTACACCATACTCAATATACTCTTTTTTAGTAAGTAAGGGAGCTAAAATTTTTTTATCATTGTTAAGAAAATCAAAATTTAAATCTCTATTAAGAATTAAATTTTGATTCAAATAAATCCCAGTAAAATAGGTACCTGGTAACTGCCCTTCTTTTTTATTAAAAACAGACAAATCAATAGGTGAAAGATCTAAATCACCTTCAATTAAGCTAGGATCAAAATAATCATCAGCAACGCAATATTGGGAGTACGGTGCCGAACATATAGTGACACAGAACATTATATATTTGTAGTGAATTATTTTCATATATTATTTTATGCTAACTTTAGTTACAGGAGTAATCGCGCCATAATCATTTATTACATTCCATGTCGCTATTTGACCTACAGAAACATTTTTGTTGATTTGTTTATTAGAAAAAGGTGCTAAGGTAATAGTTTCGTTCAGCTCAACTCCGTCAATTTTAATTGAATTAAAGTTGATGTAGTATGGTGTTGGATTATCAATAATGAGCTTATTATTTTTGATGAAAAATTTTGTATTTTTATATGCATCAACGGGATCACCAGATAGATTACTCGGACGATAAAACAATTTTATTTGTGATTTTATTGCTATAATCAAAGTATTTTGATCTGTTTTTTTCGTGGATGGAATAGCTTTAACATTTAACCAAAATAAACTCTCTCTATCATTAGGTAAACTATTTCCAATATAAACAATCCTGATGCTATTTGATGAGTCAGCTTCTAGTCTATATAATGGAGGAGTTATAATAAAAATACCATCTTCTTTTTCTTTGCTTTCAGGTGTTTTCGTAATCCAAGATTGAATTAAAAAGGCTTTATTATCAGAATTATTTATATCTACTGAACCTTGCTTTTCATTACTTTTATATATTAGCCTTGTCTGTCCAAGTGAAATACCAGGATTTGCATAAACAATATTAGAAGTAAAAATTAAAATCAACAATAAAATATTCTTTGCCATAAAAAATCCCAGAAAAACTTAATAGCACTATTAGTTATAGTGCTATTATTGAATAATTTAAATCAAAAGATTTAAATTATTGCTTAGTTATATATAATAGAAAATGTTGCAGATGCATTAGCTTTACCTGAGGTAACTTGGCCTGTTGATACATATTTAGCAACAAAATTAAATGTCCCAGCGCCTTGTTCATTTGTAGTTATTTGTTTTGATGCTGAAAGTAAAGGAAGAGCTGTTGCACTATCCGATTCATAAAGACCAATACCAACATTAGTAGCTCCGCCAGTAACCGCTAGTATTGAACTATTAGCTAAATCTGGAGTGCCATCAAATTTTATTGAAGCTTTAGTATTTGCTGAACAGCCTGATAATCCAATTGAAAATTGTGTTGCTGCGGCTGTGCTACCAGCAGTTGCTAATGATCTTGCTGAAACTTGACCAAGATTAACAGTTTGAACACCTTGAGAACCGTTAGAAACGACACAAGTTGATGTTACGATTTCCCCCGTAAAATTAACTGTGCCATCAGATGCAAATGCATTTGTAGTTAGTAACATGGTTGAACTAGCGATTGCTAGCGTGATATTTTTTAATTTCATATTTACCTCACCTCATTATTCGTTATTCGTTGTGTTTTATACAAATAAAAAAATAAGTGATATTAACCAAATTAACAGTATATTAATTATAGATTTCAATCCCTTACATTAATCTAGTGCGCTCCGAAATAATATTCCTATAAATAAAAAAGTCAAACACTTTATCAAATTAATTTTTTCACACGAATTTTAATTTGATATTTAATCCCTAATTTTGAAATTCAGACGCAACTTGGGTAATAGCGCCCCACTCTTTAAATCGACGTTCAGCTAAAATTCGAAAGGTTTTAGCTGAGCATAAATGCCTAGCACAATTAAAATGATCATAGATATTACCAAAGCACGATAAGAATAATTGTGCTTGTTTTAATGATTTAAATCTACGCATTTTCTTTTCTCTAAGCCGTGTCGGTTGATGTGAGTTTTCTGCTCTATTATTGGCATATTGCTGAGTAATATGAGGTGTACTTGAAAGTAGGTTTTTCACTGGTTTGATATAGCTTTTAAGCTTATCAGTAACCACTTTTAAAACAGATTGTTGAATGCTTTTTCTTACCTTTTGAATAAACCGATTAGCGGCTTTACTGTCTCTTTTTTCTTGAACTAACACATCAATGGTTTGACCATCTTGATCAACGGCTCGCCACAAATAGACACGTTTACCGTTAATTTTACAAAAGACCTCATCCATATAAACATAATCATCATAGCGCTTAACTTTTTTAATTCGTTTTGCATAAAGTTTACCGAATTTAATACACCAATAACGAATGGATTCATACGTAACAAATATCCCTTTTTTCTCATGATGAGTTCAATATCTCGATAACTTAAAGTAAACCAATAATAGAGCCACACGCAGTGGCTAATAATCGAAGAATGGTAACGGTATCGTTGATAGATTTTATAAGTATTTATCTGTATGATTATACAAAAGAACACTTAACTTGACTATCTCCATCTGAGAATAATTTAATCTCCCTAAATTTAAATGATAATGTTCTTTATATTAAAGAAACAAATGGGATTTTAGTTAATAATGTGTATATAGGCTTTATCAAAATGGTTAATGTTAACGAGGCATCTGTGAGTGGAAATTCAGTTATTATTGATAGTGGAGACTTTCATGGCCGTGTTTATGGAACTAACGTCGGTTTAATAGACTCTAGTTTGAATAACAAAGTAGTAAAGTTGTCGGCATCAGCTAATGTGTATTTTAATGGTGGAACTGTTTCAGATTCTATTGTTGGTGTTGGAGCTTCCGTTACGGCTAATAATGGCCTTCGAGGGTTTGATGTGTTTGGCGAGGCATCGGGTAAAGTTTATATGAATGGAGGAAAAGTAAACGAAGATATTGTAGCGGTCGATATGACTGTTGCATCTTACTCCGATGATAATAATGATAAAACTATTTCTAAGGGTAATGGTTCAGTATTTATGACTGATGGACAGGTAAATGGTGATATTCATGGTGCTTTTATTACGGCATTAACACCTTTCAAAAATAACGCTAATATGAGTGGGACAGGATACATAGAAGTAAGTGGTGGGCAGATTGGTGGAAATATATATGGTTTTACTATAATAGGTGGTCCAGATGGTGAAGCAAACTTTACAGGCAGTGTATCAATATTTAATGATGTAACGTTTAGTGGTGAGTTATTTGGTGTTAATGTTATAGAAACTCCTTCGGGACATTACCAGCTTTTTAGCGGTAATACATTATCTATGGGAGCTAAACCATTAGAATTATCTAGATTAGGTAATTTTGAAAATTATAACTTTTATCTTAATAGTCATAATCAATCGATAGTTTATAACCATGATGATACGAATTCCCATACTGCACTAATTAAAGTGACGACTGAATTAGTCAATACTGATACTGCTGGGCCTAATGGCAAAATAGCTAATGTGTCTAATATTCAGTTGTCCGGTATTTCAGGTGAGAATATTATTAATAAAGGTCAATCATTGATATTACTAGATGTCACTGGGGCGGATTTAACACAAGATTCTTATTCAAATGAAGTAAAGTTAAATACGATGTTTAATTTACCCATATAAAATCGAGTTAAAGTTGGACTAATTGGTACTGCAGACATATCTTATCAAGTCAACGATACAACAATAGTTGCAACAATTGATAATATCACAAAAAATAAAGAATCTATTGATAAAAATGTTAAACCGCTTGCCGAAGGTCGCTTAGCAGCAGTACAAAATGTAACTCGTGGCGCTGATTTATTAATGAGGGTAATCGAAGGTGAGAAAAAACCCGTGGGCACCTTTACCCCAATTGCCGTTATTGATGGAGGCATTAATAAATATAAAAGTGGTTCGAGCGTCGATACCCGTGACTACCGATTTATTGTAGGCTCTCAGTATCAATTATCGGATGATTTCTTAATGGGATTAACTGCAGAATATGGCCGCAGTAACTTTGATACCCATAATGAGTTTACATCAGGTAATGTCGATGGTAGTGGTCACTCTTATAACTACGGTGTATCTTTGTTTGGTAAATTACAAACTACATTGAACTCAGGTAGTGAAATGTATATGAATGGGGCCATTCGTTTTGGTCGTACCGATACTGAATTCCAATCAGGTGATATTGTGATGGGAAGTGGTGAAAGTGCACATTATAAGAGTAAAGTCAATTATTGGGGGGCTATCTTAGGTGCTGGTTATATTTATCATTTAAACGATATCTCAAGTTTTGATACCTCAATTCATTACTTATGGACTCGTTTAGGTCATGATAGCATTAATCTCGATGGGGATGCTGTTGACTTTGATAATTCATCATCATCACGTATTCAGTTAAAAGAACAATATGGCTACCAACACTCTGATAATATCAAATTCACCTTAGCGGGTATCTATGAGTATGAAATGGATGGCGATGCTAATGCCAGTACGTATGGTATGGGAATTGATGCACCAAGTGTAAAAGGTTCAACGGGTATAATGGAGATGGGGGTTGTTGCTACTCCAATTGAAGGTAATAAGGACTTTTCTCTTAACTTAAATTTCCGTGGTTACGCTGGTAAACGTGAAGGTGCGAGCGCGGCAGTTATCGTTAAATACGATTTCTAGTTTATTATTCTATCTGGTACTGTCAAATTAACTTTTTCACACGAATTTTAATTTGACAGTAACGTGTTACGTTAAATGCCTAGCTCACGGGCGATTTTTCTAATGCTTTGCCCTTGTGCAAAGCGAACATGAATATTCACAAATATCTCCTTGGTTATCATAAATTCCCCGTACAAAAATGTACGGAATAATACCAGATGGATCAATTTTCAATGATCGTTTGTGGATCAGTTTTGCATGATCGGTGACAAGAAAACATCATTGATCGCATTTTGAATAACACTTGATGCTATTCCTGATACACCTGAAGCTAAATCAACTTGATTACCAACTTTATCAATAATAGCTTGAAGTTTATCAAGATCTATATCAGAGACTTCCAACGAAATACCAATTGTTGATGCTGCATAAATCAGTTGTTTTGTTACTTCAACTCGACAAACATTATTGCTTATAAAACCTTTCGAATTTTAGCTGAGCGTCGATTTAAGGAGTGGGGCACTATTACCCAAGTTGCGCCTGAATTTCAAAATTAGGGATTAAATATCAAATTAAGATTTATTGTTAAAAGTTAATTTGACAGTGCCATGGTGCACTTTTCAACAATATTTGACATGATAAATGTGAGCCCCCTCACAATACTAAAAAAAATCAATCAAATCTATAAAATTTGGCCATCCTGATATTTATTATAGCCTTTTTTTAAAGGTTAACTTTTTTTTTAAGATTTACAATAATAAAAAAGAGGGGGATAAGATGATTCAAAAGTTATTTGAAAAAGATTATTTTTTGTCAAAAAATCAGGCGATTGTAATAGAGCCTCGCACACCTCAACCTGTTTACCCAGAACATACACATGATTTTAATGAGATTGTGATCGTCACAGATGGATTTGGAAAACATATTATTAATGGTCACCTTTATCACTTATATCCGGGCATGATGTTTTATGTACATGCTACAGATTCCCATTTATATGAACATGTTAAAAATTTACACCTGACCAATATTCTATTTAAAATGCCGGATAAATTTACGTTTATTAATAACATTAATACGTTGATTCCTAATCATAAAAATGAAAACTCGCACTATTTTTTAGATAAAAAATGTAACGATAAAATTAAAAAATTAGTATTCGAACTTAACGATAGCACCTTAAATGCGCCGGCTTATAAAGAAAGCTTGTTCCTACAATTGCTTATTTTACTTAAAGAAAATCAATATGTAGAGGATGGGAGTGGTTCCAGTGATCAACGTGTAAATCAACTACTTCGCTGGCTACAAATTCATTTTAAAGAACAAATCGATTGGGCGTTGATTGCGGAAAAATTCGCTTTGTCATCAAGAACATTACATAGAAAAATGAAAAGTGAAATGAATATTACGCCGCAGCGTTATTTAACTAAATTAAGACTTGCAGAAGCCTATTTTCAGCTTCATTATACGGAGTCAAATATTACAACGATTGCTCAAAATTGTGGTTTTAATGATAGTTCTTATTTTTCGACTTGCTTTAAAAATGAATTTCATATTACCCCAAAAGAGTTAAGGGATAACCCTAGTTAATATATTATAAAGAATAAAAGGGCACGGAATGATAAAACCTTTATATTTATGTAATCAAGATTATTTTATTTCGCCACTTAATACTGTCACCGTAGAAAAAAGAGAAAATCAAGTTGCTTTCCCTAGGCATTATCATGAATTTTATGAGCTCGTTATCGTTTCTGCTGGTAATGGTATGCATTCTTGGAATGATGAGACTCACCCTATCACCTGTGGTGATGTTTTATATATTAACTCAGATGATATACATAGCTACCAGTCGGTTAATCAATTACAACTCAATAATATTCTCTATCAAAGAGAACTATTATCAATATCAGCGGTTATAGAACAGTATCTTCCTCATAAATCATTACCGCAGGCTGAACGGTTTTGGCGTATTCATCCCTCTTTTTTAAAGCAGATATCACTTTTAACTGAACAATTACAAGTCGAATCAAAAAAGAACAATATGTCCTCCATTCATTTATCCGAGTCGTTACTTTTACAATTAGTTATCTTACTACACCGCTTTAGGTATCAGCCGAATACCAATTTCCCCGCACCAACACATCAATTAGATATTTTATTTACTGTATTGCACAATAGTATTGCTCGGTCATTTAATCTTGAGCATTTTTGCCAACAGCAAAAAATCCCATCACGTTCACTAATAAGGATTTTTAAAAATCAAACGGGAATGACTATTACAGAATATTTACAACAGCTTAAAGCGGCAAAAGCAATGAATTTATTACGTAATACCCAGTATTCTATTAGTATTATTGCTAATGAATGTGGCTATGAAGATAGTAACTATTTTTCAGCGGTATTTAGAAAAATAGCTAATCAGACACCCTCCCAGTATCGCGCAAAATTTCACCATAAAAAAAATAGGGGTTTAGTAACCCCCAGGTAAAAAATATTATTAATTTTTCCTATTTAAATAACCAATAGAAAATTAGAGCATTATTCTAAGTAAAAAACAGGTAAAAGTGTTTCGCTTATTGGGCTATGATCCGGGTTACTTGGCATAATATCATGCATAAAAGCCCACCATTTTTGACATGCTGCGGTTTGAGAAACTGCATTCCATCGATCCTCTGATTCTATTTCTACATAGGCAAATAAAAGATTACGTTTTGTATCTAAAAAAATAGAGTAATGATGAGCACCATGCGTTTTTAGTTCTGCAACTAATTCGGGAAAAATTTCATCATGCCTTTTTTTATATTCGGCATGTTTATTCGGATTAACTTGCATAACAGTGGCTTTTCTTATCATGGTCCCTCCTCAATTATATTGAGTAAAATAAGTCATATTAATAAATCGCGCGATAAAGCGCGTCAATTTCAGCCATGCTTGCATCGCGTGGATTACCACCAGCACAAACATCATTAAAAGCCGCCTGAGCAAGCGCAGGGATATCGTCTTGTTTAACGCCAATTTCTTTTAAGGTTGCTGGAATGCCGACATCCTTATTTAATTGTTTCACCGCATCAACGGCAGCCTTACGAGCCGCTTCAATACTCATCGCTTCCGTACCTTGAATACCCATTGCTTTCGCAATGTCTCGGTATTTATCTTCAGTAAAATCAGCATTAAACGCCATCAGATGTGGTAACAATACCGCATTAGCCACGCCGTGCGGCGTACCATAAAATGCGCCAAGTGGGTGCGCCATACCATGTACCAAACCTAAACCGACATTCGAAAAGCCCATGCCGGCAATATACTGGCCTAATGCCATGTCTTCGCCGCCTTTACCAACGCCTTTGACTGAATCACGTAGTGAGCGTGAAATAATCTCGATCGCTTTAAGATGAAGCATATCTGATAATTCCCAAGCGCCTTTAGTGATGTAGCCTTCAATTGCATGGGTTAATGCGTCAACGCCTGTCGCCGCTTTTAAACTTGCTGGCATGCTTGCCATCATATCTGAGTCAATAATCGCAACGGCAGGGATATCGTGAGGATCAACGCAGACAAATTTACGTTTCTTTTCTTCATCGGTGATGACGTAGTTAATTGTTACTTCCGCTGCGGTACCGGCGGTTGTGGGAATCGCGATAGTTGGAACCGCAGGGTTTTTAGTTGGTGCAACGCCTTCTAGGCTACGCACATCGGCAAATTCAGGATTATTGATGATAATGCCAATCGCTTTAGCGGTATCTTGCGGCGAGCCGCCACCAATTGCGATTAAGTAATCTGCGCCAGATTGCTTAAATACACTAACTCCTTTTTGCACAATGGCAATGGTGGGATTCGGTATAACTTCATCAAAAATTTGGTAACTTAAGCCCGCTTTATCAAGCAGGTTAGTGACTTTAGTTGCAACGTTGAATTTAATTAAATCTTTATCGGTTACGATTAATGCTTTTTTAAAACCGCGATTTTTGACTTCATCAACGATGTTGCTAATTGAACCTACACCAAAGTAAGATGTTTCATTTAATATCATTCGATAAGACATCATGTTTTCCTTTTAATTAGTTTGCCATACCTAAACCAACAATATTGGCAGCAACAATAATAATTAAACAACCAATACAAAGTACTCTTACTGGTTTGCGGCCAGTGCCTGTCCACTCTTTTAACACTAAGCCGACGATACCACCACATAATACGTAGAAACTCATGTGTAACATCCAGCTCATAAAGTCATATTCAGACGGAATGTTGGCATGTCCCCAAGCATAGAAAAAGAATTGGAAGTACCACATCGCACCACCAAGAATCGCAAATAGCGCATTGCTAATGAGTAGCGTTTTGCCAACTGACATATCTTTTTTGAATGAGAGATCTTTTTTGACACAAAGTCTTGAAATACAAAAACCTAAGTTGATAACAGCGCCACCGCCCATAATAACAACGTAGCTAGGTAGGGCGACATAAAGCGAATCGACGCCAATGTTCGCGGCTTCAACATGCATAGGGACCGCAAAGCTCATTGCAAATGACATTCCAGCAGAAAAAACACCACACATTACGGCAAGTAATAGGCCTTTTTTAAGATTGAAATCTTCGACTTTAACCCCAATGGCACGTTCTTTAAGTAAACCCGCATAAGTCACGACGGCAACCCCCATCACGGCGACTAAAACCCCGACAATCGTCATTTTTCCGCCCGTTGTCGAAATTAACTCGCCAAATCGACCTTGAATAATTGGTGTCATTAATGTCCCAATAATTAGGGTAATACCAATGGCAATACCAATCCCCATTGACATACCGAGGTAACGCATCGTTAAACCATAACCAATATTACCAATCCCCCACATTGCACCAAAAAGAAAAACGGGAATAAGTATGCTTGAGCTGAATGAAGCATAATAGCTCCAAAAATCAGGCAATAAACAATAACTGATGGCCCATGGTAAAATGATCCATGAAAATATCCCCGCAATTGACCACATGGTTTCCCAAGACCAATTTTTTACTTTTTTCATTGGTGCATAAAAACATGCTGCTGACGCCGCACCCACAAAGTGCCAAAAAATACCTAAAATAATTGAACTACCCATATTTGTTGTTCCTTTTATTATTTTATTTTTTTAATTCTATTCGCTTTGTTATCCCACCAGCATAAATTAGTCAATCATGACATTTAGTCTTATACTCTTGACCAATGAAGATGTTCGAAAATAGTGTTTAAAATCAGAAGCGGAGATCTCTCAGGGATTCGCCCTGAACCCTATTAAAACCAGAGCGAGAAGAAAATCCTCTAATTACTCCGCTTGTCACAACGCTAAAGTCAAAACTCAAAAATAAAGCATCTTGATTTCACTTGGGTATCAACCAATAAGAATTACATGTGAATTAATCTAAAATACCTTGTGTTGGTGTTACCCCAAAACGCTCGGCTAATAAAATAAATTGTTCGGTACTTATCGTTTGCTTTTTCCCGCCCATTGATAATACTTTAACGGCAATTTCTGCCGATTTTTCAGCAGTATCAATTAAGCCAAAAGCATCATCTAATGACGGTCCTGAACCAAAAATACCGTGAAAAGCCCATAAAACAAGCGCATGCTTATTCATTTGTTTTGCTGTTTCATAACCTATTTCATCTTTTCCTGGCACCATCCAAGGCACAATGCCGACTCCTTCAGGGAAAACTACTAAACACTCGGTACTCATTTCCCATAATAATCGGGTTAGTTCTGCATTATTAAGCTCAATAACGTAAGTCAACGCAATAAGGTTGGTGGCGTGGCAATGCATAATAACGCGATCGGTGTTATTGGTTATCTTCATACGGACAATATGTGATTGTAAGTGTGCGGCTAATTCAGATGTTGGCACACCGCCATTAACCAGTCCCCACATAATGTAATAGCCTTTACCTTGCTCATCGACTTTCACTATCGCTAACGTATCTGTTGGATCTAAAATGACATTTCTAAAAAACTTACCTGAGCCCGTGACAATAAAATATTGGTTTGCTAACGCCGCAATATCCTGAGTTAATGAGACGTGGCGTGGATTTTGATAGAAATCACTTTTAAATGAAGTAATGTCATCTTCTAACAATCGCATTGTAATATTGCCACCATTGCGCTCATCCCAGCCTTTTAGCCACATATCATAAGTCGCCTTAATCATTCCCTTAACAAACCATGAAGAAAGAATCTGTTGCATGCTATTTTCCTTATTTACGATTATTTAAAACGTCTTTTTCATATTGGCGAACATTGTCAAGCCACAGGCTACCGACTGGTGTATTATTCTTTTCACAGTAGTAATCCCAAACCGCTTGCCAAGGTAATGATTTTTGCTCTTCGAGAAGTGCAAGGCGAGCAGTAAAATCACCATTTAGTTCTAACTTTCTGAGTTGTGCAGTAGGTTCTAATAACGCTTTTAATAATGCTTTTTTCATATTGCGAGTGCCAATAACCCAAGCCGCAATGCGATTGATTGAAGCATCAAAGAAATCTAAGCCAATATGCACGCGATCAAATAAATTATTACGAATAATTTCACTGGCAATCGCTTGTGTTTCATCGTCAAATAAAACCACGTGATCACTATCCCATCTAACCGGCCGGCTAACATGCAATAAAAGATGCTCAACAAAAGGCATCACTGCTGATATTTTGTCTGAAATAACTTCAGTCGGGTGAAAATGCCCAGCATCTAAGCATAATGCGGTTTTACGTGAAGAGGCATAAGCAACATAAAATTCGTTAGAGCCGGCGGTATAAGACTCTAAGCCAATACCAAATAATTTACTTTCTACAGCGTCTATGTGATATTTCGTGTCAATTTTTTCACTAATCATTTCATCTAATGATTCAACTAAACGCTGCCTTGGGCCGAAGCGATCAACCGGAATATCTTTCATCCCATCGGGAAGCCATATATTCATCACCGATGCGCTGCCTAGTTCTCGACCAAAGTATTCTGAAACTTTGCGGCAGGCTTTACCATGATCAATCCAAAATTGACGAATTTCCTGATTTGAATGAGTTAAGGTTCCTTCGCTACTTAAAGGATGAGAAAAATAGGTGGGGTTAAAATCAAGTCCCATTTTATGTTGCTTAGCCCAATTGACCCAATTAGCAAAATGTTCTGGTTTGACTTCATTACGGTCAATTTTTTTATCTGCTTCTAGGTAAGATGCATGCAAGTTTAAACGTTTTGCACCCGGGATTAGGCTAAATGCTTTATCTAAGTCAGACCGAAGCTCTGTTGCATTACGCGCTTTACCTGGATAATTGCCCGTTGCTTGAATTCCGCCAGTAAGTTCGCCTTCTTGTTTTTCAAAACCCGTCACATCATCACCTTGCCAGCAATGAATAGAAATAGGCAATTTATCCAATCCTGACATTGCTTTTTCGGTATCGACACCGATTTCTATAAACCGTTGTTTCGCTATTTCATAAGCTTTCTGCGTTGTTGTCATCTTGACCATCCTTATTTTAATAAAATTTGAAATGTTAAATTTATTGCGTGTTTTGTCACATTAACGTTTATTGGGTATAAATTTTTTAATACTGAAATTTTTAGTAATCACTTTTCTTAAATCATCAACACCATCAATGTCACCTAGCGTAATCAGTTGCATCCCTACATTACCTAAAGTTGACGCTTCGATTGGGCCTGCGATGATGGGTATTTGACAAATATCAGCACACAGCTGGTTAAGAAAATCGTTTTGACTTCCTCCCCCGACAATATTAAGTTGGGTTATTGGTTTTTTGATTAAGGTTGCTAATTCGCTAATCACTGCGCCGTAAAACATCGCCAAACTATCGAAGATACAGCGAGCTAGCGCTGCGTTTGTCTGTGGAATAAATTGTTTGTTTTCGCCGCAAATGGTTTTTATCATTTCGGTCATTGATTCAGGGTTTAAAAAGCGGTCGTCATTTGGATCAACGAGGCATTGGTAAGCAGGCTCTTTTTCTGCTTGTTCAATGAGCTGGCAGATATCACTAACATTATTTTCATGGCAAATTCGTTGGAATAACCAAAGACCCATAATATTTTTTAACACACGATAATGTTCAAAAACGCCGCCTTCATTGGTGATATTGGCTGAGCGTGATATAGCGTCGGTTAATGCTGATGTTGTTTCTATTCCCATCAATGACCAAGTGCCTGAGCATAGGTAAGCACTGTGTTTATTTTGTAATGGTGATGCAATAACAGCACTTGCTGTATCATGGCTAGCCACCGAAATCACAGGCACTTTTTTGCCATTATCACTTAGCCAATACCCAACTTGATTGCCTGGGTGTTTTATTTCGCCAAACCATGATGTAGGGATCCCTAAATAACTTAGCAGCCCATCATCCCAGCTTTTGGTTTCAACATTAACTAATTGAGTTGTTGTTGCATTGGTATATTCACAATTAAATTGCCCCGTTAATCGATAAATGAGATAGTCCGGGATCATTAAAAAATGGGCAACATCTTTAAGGTAGCTAGGTTTTTCATCAACCATTGCTTTTAATTGATAAAGGGTATTAAAGGTTAAAAACTGAATGCCTGTTTTTTGATAAATTAATTGTGCCGATAAATCTTGTTGCACTTTTGTCATCACTGAATCGGTGCGGTGATCCCGATAGGAATAAGTGGGGGCAATAACGTGGCCGTTTTTATCGAGTAATACATAATCGACACCCCAAGTATCAATACCAATGCTATCTAATTGAATATTTTGATCAGTAATTTTATTCAGGCCAATTCGAATTTCAGTTTCTATCCGTTCGAGATCCCAATAACAATGGTGATCAATGTGTTTTAGCTGATTGGTAAAACGATGAATTTCTTGCAAACCCAAACTCTGCTCACCGTTGTGGTAGGTTGCTAGCATTACACGGCCACTTGATGCACCAATATCAATGGCTGCAATGTGTCTGACTGTCATAAAATAATCCCTGTGCTCAGTAAGTTAGGAATAGTTTATGTTTGATATAAATCATTTACTTTAAGATGGCCGTCATCTTATTTAACAAAGTGGCAGTATTTTTGAAATGAATGTGATTTAGGACACATATTTCAAAAATAATCGGTAAATTAATGAGGGTTGTTGATATTTCATAAAAAATGAAAATGAGCATAAAAGCTTGTTATAAGTGAATTCTCAACAACAAAAAAACTCTTATGCCCAGCTCGACTCATGCTAAAGGTAATTTGATGACGTTTTAATACTTGCTGGAACTGTTCACTGCGATTGATCTGCTCCTAGTTTAGTGGAGACTTTTTAACAACAAAAAAGGAGTCTCATATGAATAAAAAATACGATCCCCAATTTAAATAAGAAGCTGTCAATTTGGGGGCACTGTCAAGTTAACCTATATTAAGTATAATCATACAGATGAATACTAATAAAATCTATCAACGCCATCGTTATCCCGCATCTATTATTAGCCATTGTGTCTGGTTATATTATCGCTTTACATTAAGTTATCGTGATATTGAACTCATCATGATGAAAAAAGGGATAATTGTGCAAGGCACTTATACTCAGCTAAAACCTTTCGAATTTTAGCTGTACGTCGATTTTAGGAGTGGGGCGCTATTACCCAAGTTGCGCCTGAATTTCAAAATTAGGGATTAAATGTCAAATTAAAATTCGCCATTAAAATTTAACTTGACAGTACCAAAAAAATAGTTAACTTGACAGTACCCATAGTTTGGATACTGTTTTTTATAACTAATATGATAGAATCAAACTTTCTCCATTTATACCTAAGGCTTCTTAAAGATGAGTAATCACCATTTATCCGGATTCACTAAAGAGCATGCTGGTGAATTAACAATATTAGTAGGCGATCCCGCTCGCGTACACTTATTCTCTGAGTTATTAACAGACTCAACTGTTGTAGTAAACAATCGAGAATTTATTGCTGTATCAGGTCTGTTTAATAAACAACGTATTTCGATTATATCAACTGGAATCGGTGTTGGTTCAACAGAAATTGCTGTTATTGAGTTAATTGCATCCGGAGCTAAACGTCTAGTTAGAGTTGGAGGTTGTGGGGCTTGGCAAGATCAGGTTAATCCTGGTGATATTATCATGAATCATGCCATGGCTAGAGGCACTGGCATGCTTAGCGCTTATGTGCCAGACAATTACCCTGCAGTTGCTGATCCTTTACTATTTAATCAAATTTATCAATACCTATCTAAACATAATAAATGTATCCATACAGGAATAGGCCTAACAGCTGAAGGATTTTATCTGTCTCAAGGCCGTGATTTAAACCTATTTGGACAATCACATGCAGAGCAAGTGATGAGTTATTGGCAACAGCGTAAAATCCTTAATGCAGAGATGGAAACCGCGGTCATTTATTTATTAGGTGCACTCTATCAAATTCCCGTTGCAAACTGCTTAGTTGCTCATGTTTCACGAAAAAATAATCAATGGGTTGGTAATCTTGATTATCAATCCACCCATCTAAACACTGCTCAATTAGTCATTGAGTCGATTATACCAACACAATTATAAGAGGAACGTATGGGTAATTTAGATTCAAGTAATAATATCTCCCCTCGATATCAAAAGCGAGTATTACGAAGTGCAATGATGGGGTTAGGGTTAGAAGGGATGGATATAATGTTCCTTTCCTTTGCCTTATCATCAATTATTCAAACATTTGGTATATCGTCTGCTGAGGCTGGATTAATTGCAACAGTGACTAACATTGGTATGTTAGTGGGAGGCGTTATTTTTGGCTTATTAGCTGATAAATATGGCCGAGTTAGAATATTTACTTACACTATTTTCTTATTTGCAATTGCAACCGCATTAACAGCATGTGCAACAAATATTTATTGGGTCTACATTCTACGCTTTCTTGCCGGTGTCGGTGGCGGTGGTGAGTTTGGTATCGGTATGGCAATGGTTGCTGATGTCTATAATGCTAAGCAGCGAGGAAGAGCATCTGCAATGATTTCACTAGGTGGCCAAGCTGGCGCGGTCACTGCGGCACTATTAGCCGCTATTATCATTCCATGGTTAGGCTGGCGCGCACTATTTGTCATTGGTATTTTACCTGTTTTTTGGGTCTATTTTGTTCGCAAACATTTAGAAGAAACTCCATCATGGTTACAACAAAAGAAAAAACAAGTCACAGATAAAATTAGAATCGCGGATTTATTTTTAACACCTAAAATTGCATTTACAACTATTGCATTAACCATTATGGCAGCAGTCCAAGTTGCGGGATATTATGGTTTAATGAACTGGTTACCATCTATTTTACAAAAACAATTAGGATTATCGGTCACTGGCTCTTCTTTATGGATGATTAGTACCATTTTAGGAATGTGCTTGGGAATGTTTACGTTTGGTCAATTTATGGATCGTTTAGGTGCTAAAAAAGCCTATCCTCTCTTTTTAATTGCAGCTGCTATCTCAATTTTTGTATATGTTTATATTTCGAATAGTGTTGCGTTGTTAATTGGTGGCACTGTAGTTGGCTTTTTTGTAAATGGTATGAGCGCAGGTTACGGCGCGTTAATCAGTAACCATTATCCAACTGAAATTCGAAGTACTGCTAATAATGTGATATTTAACACTGGTCGTGCTATTGGTGGTTTTTCACCATTTATTATCGGTTACTTTTTAGAGTATCATTCAATGCTTGTTGCAATGTCATTTTTAGCCGGATTATATATGATCTCATTATTAATGATTATTTTACTACCGAAGCGGTTAGAGGCGTATAACTAGTAGAGGTACTGTCAAATTAACTTATCTTTAGTATAATCATACAGATGAATACTGTAACGGTATATTTTTCTTGGAGACATACTTAGCGGTATGATAAACCATCAACTAAGGAGATTATCCCGTTACATATACAAAGGTACTGTCAAGTTAACCTATCTTTTGTATAATCATACAGATGAATACTAATAAAATCTATCAACGACACCGTTACCATTCTTCGATTATTAGCCACTGCGTGTGGCTATATTATCGGTTTACGTTAAGTTATCGTGATATTGAACTCATCATGATGAAAAAAGGGGTAGCTGTTACGTATGAATCCATTCGTTATTGGTGTATTAAATTCGGTAAACTTTATGCAAAACGAATTAAAAAAGTTAAGCGCTATGGTGATTATGTTTATATGGATGAGGTCTTTTGTAAAATTAACGGTAAAGGTGTCTATTTGTGGCGAGCCGTTGATCAAGATAGTCAAACCATTGATGTGTTAGTTCAAGAAAAAAGAGACAGTAAAGCAGCTAAACGATTTATTAAAAAGATAAGGAAAAGTATTAAACAGCCTGCTTTAAAAGTGGTTACTGATAAGCTAAAAAGTTATATTAAGCCTATCAAAACGTTACTTTTATCTACACCTCATATTACTCAGCAATATGTCAATAATCGAGCAGAAAACTCACATCAACCGACAAGGCTTAGAAAGAGGAAAATGCGTAAATTTAAATCGTTAAAACAATCACAATTATTCTTATCGTGTTTTGGGAATATCTATGATCATTTTAATTGTGCAAGGCACTTATGTTCAGCTAAAACCTTTCGAATTTTAACTGAACGTCGATTTAAAGAGTGGGGCGCGATTACCCAAGTTGCGCCTAAAATTCAAAATTAGGGATTAAATGTCAAATTAAGATTTATTGTTAAAAGTTAATTTGACAGTGCCTTTCTTTCTGTTACAGGTACTAAAGCTTTTTTATAATATCTTCTTGCATCAAGGATTTGAGACTCAACTCAGCATACATCTGTTTAAGCTGGCGATTTTCATCTTCAAGCACTTTTAAGCGATAGATATCGGACGCTTCCATTCCTCCGTATTTTTCTCGCCATTTATAAAATGTTGAATTCCCTATTCCATATTCACGGCAAATATCTTTAACCGGTATGCCTGCTTCGGCTTTTTTCAAAATAGCGACTATTTGGCTCTCTGTCATGCGTTTGCTCATTGTAAAACTCCTTTGGTTTATTTTAAAAGAAATTCTACGAGTATGCTGTATTATTTTAGGGGATATTTACACTAGGCATTTATGCTCAGCTAAAACCTTTCGAATTTTAGCTGAACGTCGATTTAAAGAATGGAACTTCATTACCCAAGTTCCCTCTGAATTTAAAAATTAGAGACTAACTGCCAAATTAAAATTTGTTATCAGAAGTTAACTTGACAGTACCACTCTAAGTCAATTTCATAAGTGTGAAGCGGATCAATATCGACTTTAAAATTCTGCCATGTTTATGGATAAAATGTCTAAAATTTAAAAGTATAAATAGTGTTAAGTCACTATTCTAGCTTAGAACAATTACATATCTACTATTTTGAGGATATTAAAAACATGGGGATTATGATTAAAAAAAGAACAATAAGCATGAAAAATTATCTTGCCTATGGAGTAGGTGATTTTTTAGGTGCTGGAACGACTGCTTTAACCGCAGTTTGGTTATTATACTTTTATACAAATTTTTGTGGATTAACACCGATTGAGGCAACATTTATATTTGCTGCTGCCAGAGTCTTAGATGCGGTCATTAGCCCACTGATGGGATATTTAACCGATAACTTTGGTAAAACCTATTTGGGTCAACGTTTTGGTCGAAGAAAATTTTTTATTCTAATCGGGATCCCACTTATTTTTAGCTATAGTGTGATGTGGGCACCTGGAATGAGCTATATTTATTATTTATTAACCTATCTGTTCTTTGATATGGTTTATACAATGATTTTAGTCCCATATGAAACATTAGTTCCTGAAATGACTGATGATTTTAAACAAAAAGCGAAATTCTCTGGCGCAAGAATTTCGACAGCTCAACTTTCTGCTATTTTAGCCGGTTTCTTACCAGGAATTTTACTGAGTTATTTAGGTAAAGATAACGCAATCTCATTTTTTTATGCGAGTTTAGTTTTCTCTATTCTTTGTGCTATTGCACTGACTTTGGTTTATCTTTTCACTTGGGAACGTCCAAAAGAATTAAAATCAGAAGCAGAACTTAAAGCAGAGCAAGAGAAAACATCATTATCTTTTAAAGAAAACTTTAAACGTTTAATTATTGAACTCTTATCTACATTTAAAATTAAAATCTTTAGACAGCATCTTGGTATGTATCTTGGTGGATATATTGCGCAAGACATATTTAATGCCACCTTTACTTATTATGTTGTTTTCGTTTTACTTAAAGAAGCAACAGTGGCCTCTATGCTAATCGGTATCATGTCAATTACTCAATTTATTGCAGTCCTAGGGATGATGCCTCTATGTATCAAATATGGACCAGCTGCAGCTTACCGTGGTGTTGTTACTATTTTTGGTATGAGCTGTTTGGCATTCGGT